>JBELZL010000004.1:0-142690 GCA_040274025.1 Arthrobacter sp.
ATGCTCTGCCAATTGAGCTACGGGGGAAAGCGCGACTATTACTTTACAGACGAAGCGCCGAGAAACGAAATCCGTGCCTCACTGCATCTCGCGCAGGGCCCTGCGCTGCATTTCAAGCTCCATCAGCTCGCGGTTGAGCTGCTGGAACAGCGCCGGATCAGCACTGGGGTCAAGGCGTTGAAGCTGTCCCAGCTTCTCCGCCTTCAGGTGCGTAACCTGCAGCTCGAAGAGCCGGTTGAGGATGTCCCGGCAGTACATGGCCAGCGCGTCAGCGTCCCGGGCGGGAATTGGTGTCACAGCGAGTTCGCTGACGAAGCCGCGCAGTGCGTCCGGCAGTTCCTGGCGCACCTGCTCCACCCACGCGGCAGCTGAGGCCGGGACTTCTCCGGCTGCGCGGACGGCGTTGTGGACGGCCACATACGCCGGCACGGTGAAACGTGCTGCCTTGAACCGTTCCCACTGGCCGGCGTCAAGCAGACCCGGCTGCTGGAGCACGACTTCCAGCGCCTGGCGTTCCATCCTGGCAGCGGGGTCGTTGGGATCGGGGCGGGCGAAAGACTGCACCTGCGCCGCCGCTGCGGAATCCTGCCCGGGATGCTGGGCACGGGGGCCGCCATCACGTCCTCCGGTGTGCTGGGCGTGCTGGCCTGCCTGGACGTGCTGGTTTTGGGGGCTGTTCGGGTCCCGTGCCTCGCGCTGGCGCTTGGCCGCGGCGTTGACCGCGCGCAGGACATCATCCACCTCACTGCCCAGCCAGCCGGCCAGTTCCCGGGCATAGGCGGGCCGCATGGCTGAATCACGGATCTCGGCAACCACCGGCGCTGCCGCCCGAAGTGCGGAGATACGGCCCTCCACGGTGTTCAGGTCGAACTTGGCCAGAGTGGAGCGGATCGCGAATTCGAACAGCGGGCGGCGGGAACGGATCAGTTCCGCCACGGCGGCGTCACCCTTCTGCTGCCGGATGTCACACGGATCCATGCCGTGGGGATCCACCGCAACGAAGGTCTGCGCGTTGAAGCGCTGGTCTTCCTCGAACGCACGGAGCGCTGCCTTCTGTCCGGCGGCATCGCCGTCGAACGTAAAGATGACCTCTCCCCCGCTGCCGTCATCGGAGAGCAGCCGGCGGGCAATCTTGATGTGGTCGGTGCCGAAGGCGGTACCGCAGGTGGCGACGGCGGTGGTAATCCCGGCGAGGTGGCAGGCCATGACGTCCGTGTAGCCTTCCACCACCACCAGCTGCCGGTCCTTGGCGATGGAGCGCTTGGCCAGGTCGATCCCGTAGAGGACCTGCGACTTTTTGTAGAGCGGGGTTTCCGGAGTGTTCAGGTACTTGGGGCCTTGGTCATCCTCATAAAGCTTCCGGGCACCGAAGCCGATGACGGCCCCGGTGAGATCGCGGATGGGCCAGATGAGCCGGCCGCGGAACCGGTCATAGAAGCGGGAGGCATCCTGGCCGGTGGAGAACATGCCTGTCTGGGCCAGCTCCTCTCGGGTGAAACCCCGCCCGGTGAGGTGCTTGAGCAGGGAATCCCAGCCCTGCGGGGCGTAGCCCACGCCGAAGTGCTCTGCGGCGGCCGGGTCAAAACCGCGTTCGGCCAGGAAACTGCGGGCCGCAGCAGCTCCGGGGGTGAGCAGCTGCTCACGGAAGAACTCCGCGGCCACCTTGTGCGCGTCCAGCAGGCGCTGGCGCTTGCCCACGTCCTCGCGGCGCGGGCCGGTGCCGCCGTCCTCATAGTGCAGTTCGTAGCCCAGCCGGGAGGCGAGCTTCTCCACGGTCTCGGAGAACGTACCGTGGTCCATCTTCTGAAGGAAGGAGATCACGTCGCCGCTCTCCCCGCAGCCGAAGCAGTGGTAGGTGCCTACCTGGGGCCGGACGTGGAAGGACGGTGAGCGTTCGTCGTGGAAGGGGCACAGGCCCTTGAAGGAGCCGATGCCTGCGGACTTGAGCGTGACATACCCGTCCACTACCGCCTTGATGTCGGTGCGGGAACGTACTTCATCAATGTCTTCGCGTTTAATCAGGCCGGCCATGGTTCTACCTTATTCCCCGGCGCCAAACCGGCTGCTTACCAGAGCGCCGGAACCGGGCCAACCAGGCGTTCGTGCAGGGCCAGGGCGGACCCGTCCGTGAGCGAGGCCACCTGGTCGATGACCACGCGCAGCCGGGCGCCGTCGTCGGCCGCTTCCCGCCAGTCCGCAGCGAACATCGGTTCAAGGTGGCGGTCGCCGGTGGCGGAGAGCTGGGCAACCAGGTTGGTGAGGACCTCGCGCTGGCGTTCGTACAGCGGCTGGCGCTGGTCCGTGGTCATCACGAAGGTGGTGGCCAGGCCCTTCATCACGGCAATTTCAAGCTGCGTTTCCTCCGGAACCACCATTTCCGCGTTGTACCGGGTCAGCGGGTCAGGTCCGTAAATCTCCCGGGTGGCGTCCAGGGCGCTGGAGCAGAAGCGGCCGATCAGCTGGCTGGTCATATCCTTCAGCGCGGCCATTGAACGGCGGCTCCCGTCCGCCTCGCGGACCCAGACACCCTCCGCTTCCAGCCGGGCCAGCGCGGCGTCGACGGCGGCGGGATCGGCGGTGGGCACGTACCACTGCTGGGTGTAGCCGATGACGCGGGCCCGCTGGCCGGGGTTGTCCAGCCACTTGAGCTGCACGTGTCCGGCAACGATCGCGTCTTCGACGTCGTGCACGGAGTAGGAAATATCGTCCGCCAGGTCCATGACCTGGGCTTCCAGGCAGGACCGGCCGGCGGGAGCGCCGTCGCGCAGCCAGGTGAAGACCGGCAGGTCATCCTCATACACGCCGAATTTGGTGGTGCGGTGTCCGTTGACCAGCGGGGCGTCGACGGCGGACCACGGGTACTTGCAGGACGCGTCCAGGCTGGCACGGGTGAGGTTCAGGCCGGCCGGTGAGCCGTCCGGGGCGATGATCTTCGGCTCAAGCCGGGTCAGCAGCCGCAGGGTCTGCGCGTTGCCCTCGAACCCGCCGATCGCGTGGGCGATGTCATTCAGTGCGGTCTCGCCGTTGTGCCCGAACGGAGGGTGCCCCAGGTCATGGGAGAGGCAGGCCGCGTCCACGACGTCGGGATCGCAGCCGAGCGCGTTGCCCAGCTCGCGTCCCACCTGGGCCACCTCCAGGCTGTGGGTCAGCCGGGTGCGGACAAAGTCGTCGGTGTCCGGTGCCACCACCTGCGTCTTGGCGCCTAGCCGCCGCAGGGCCGAGGAATGCAGTACCCGGGCGCGGTCGCGGCCGAACTGGGTCCGGTGCGTGCTCTTGGCCGGTTCGGTTACCCAGCGCGCCTGGTCGACGTCGGTGTAGCCGGCGGTACGGAAAACCTGCGGAAGGGTCATATGTTCTTAGCCACCTGATACATCGAGTTCGGCTGCCGCAATGATGGCCTTCTGGGCGGGGTTCAGTTCCCGTCCGTCCAGCCAGCCTTCGGGCAGGGCTGTCTTCTTGGGTGTGCCGGCACGGCCGCGCGGTCCTTCGGCATCCGCACCCGGGTACGGCGCGGTGGGATCGAGTTCCGCCAGGAGCCCGCGGAGGACCTCGAGGGAGGGCACAGTCGCCAGCTTAGCCCGCAGCTCTCCCCCTACGACGTAGCCCTTGAAGTACCAGGCCATGTGCTTGCGGATGTCCCGCAGGGCAATGACTTCGTCGCCGAAGGTCTCCACCAGCAGTTCTGCATGGCGGTAGACGCTGTCTGCGACTTCCTTCAGCCCGGGGCGGTGCCGTTCGTCCCGGCCTTCGAAGGCCGCCTGCAGGTCGGCGAAGAGCCACGGGCGGCCCTGGCAGCCGCGGCCAATGACGACGCCGTCAACACCGGTCTGCTCCACCATGGCGATGGCGTCTTCGGCTGACCAGATGTCTCCGTTGCCCAGCACGGGCACGTCCGGCAGGGATTCGCGGAGTTCGGCGATGGCGTTCCAGTCGGCTTTGCCGGAGTAGAACTGCGAAGCGGTCCGGCCGTGCAGCGTCACGGCGGCCACGCCGGCGTCGCGGGCAATCTTGCCGGCCTCGCGGAAGGTCAGGTGGTCCTCGTCGATGCCTTTGCGCATCTTGATGGTCAGCGGAATCTCTCCCTTGGAGGCCTCCCTGACTGCAGTCTGGACGATCGCCGTGAACAGGTCCAGCTTCCACGGCAGTGCCGAGCCGCCGCCCTTGCGGGTGACCTTGGGGACCGGGCAGCCGAAGTTCAGGTCAATGTGGTCCGCCCGGTCTTCCTCCACGAGCATCCGGATGGCAGCACCGACTGTCACGGGATCAACACCGTAGAGCTGGACGGAGCGGATCGATTCGTCGTCGTCATGCTCAATGATGCGCAGCGACTCCGGCGAGCGCTCCACGAGGGCCCGGGACGTCACCATCTCGGTCACGTAGAGTCCGCCGCCGTACTCGCGGCACAGCCGGCGGAACGCCTTGTTGGTAATGCCTGCCATGGGAGCCAGGATCACCGGCGTATCGATGGTCAGCTTGCCGAGCTGCAGCGGCGGCAGTTCAAGCCTGGTCTTAGTGGTTGCAACGCTCACCTTCCTATTCTCGCAAGCCGGTGCAAATCCTGCGCGGGGGTTTAGGTGAGGGTGTCTGTGCTGGGGGCTTATCCGTGGTGCTGGAGCGGCTGCTGTTACCTCGCTTTCCTGCACTTCGGGACATCCCTGCCGGTTGGGATATAGGTCCTTGCCCGCTCGCCTGCACTTCGGGACATCCCTGCTGGTTGGGACGCAGTCCCGGCCTGGTTTCCCTGCACTTCGGGACATCGCTGCCGGTTGGGGACGATCCTCCGCGGCGCCGCGGCAGGATTGTCCCGAAGTGGCAGCAATGGCCCAAACAGGAGGAACCGTTATTCCGGAGCCGGGCCCTCCGAAGTAACGCCGGATGCGGCACGGCGTCCCCTGGCGGCCCGTCTCGTTGCGGGCGCGCTCGTACCGGTCCCGCCGGAACCGGTCCCGCCGGAACCGGCCCCGCCAACACCAGGACTGCCGGCTGCAGCAGCAGGAACCCCGGCCTGCCCTGCGACAGCCGGCCCGGCTCCTGCGCCGCGCACCCCGCTGACCGGAGAACCGCTGCCCGCAGAATCAGTATCCGGTGACCTGCTGTCCGCCGAGCCCGCCCGGGCGCCGGACAGCCCCACGGCCTTCACCACCAGGACGGCGACGCCGGTTGTCACCGGAATGGCCAGGACCAGTCCGATCGAACCCACCAGGGTGCGCACGACTTCCTCGGCCAGCTCGCCGCTGGTCAGCGTTTCCATCAGCGTGCGGTCATACAGCGAGACCAGGATCAGCACCGGCAGGGCGGCGCCGGCGTAGGCGAAGGCAATGGTGTAGACGGTGGAGGCAATGTGGTCCCGGCCCACGCGCATGGCTCCGGCGAACAGCCGCCTGGCTGAGGCGCCGGGTGCCAGTTCATACATCTCCCAGACCGCGGAGGACTGGGTAATGGTCACGTCGTTGAGCACACCCAGACCGGAGATGATCAGCCCGCAGAGGATGATGCCGGAGATGGACAGCTCATCGGAGGCGTTGATCAGCGTGTAGGCGTTCTCATTGTCGACGCCGATAAGGTGCGCCGCATCGGTGGCCCACGCTGCCAGCCCCGCCGTGATGCCGAGGCCAAAGAGCGTACCCAGCAGCGCCGTCGAGGTCCGGGCTGAGAAGCCGTGGGCGAAGTACAGGACTCCGATCATGATCACGCTCGATCCCACCAGGCCCAGCAGCAGCGGCGGCTTGCCTTCCACCAGGCCGGGCAGGATGAAGCCGGCGAGCACGGCATAGGCGCCGCCGAGCCCGATCAGGGCACGGAGTCCGCGCCAGCGCGCGACGGCAATGACGACGCCGGCGTACAGCACCGCGAGCGCCGCGATGGGGACGCTGCGCACGAAGTCCATAAAGATGTAGGGCGGTGCGCCGCTGTCCACCATCACGTCCTCGAGGTTGAGGTAGCGGACGCTGTCTCCGGCCTCGATGGCGTTGGTCTTGGCGACTTCGGGCGGCACTTCCACCGCGACGGCGGAACCTCCGGAGGACGGCAGCACATGGGCCACCTGGCACTGGGGTGCCTGCACGCCGGCCTGGGTGAGTGTGGCCGAGGACGGGCAGTCCTCGATCCCCACCCGCTGGACGGATCCGGTGTCGATGCTTACGCCCTGGGCGGTGGCATACGGGTCGGCAATGGTGATCTCCCCCGGCTGCCCACTGGGCCAGAGCGCGATCATGCCCGCGACGGCCAGCAGCCCCAGCGGTACCAGGATCGCCGTCAGCAGCCGGTTGGCTTTTCGCCGGGCGGCGAGCGCCGCACGGCTGGGGGTGCCGGCGTCGTGGTGGTGGCTGTGTCCCATGCAGGTCCTCATTCGGTTTGGCTGACCGGATGCCCGGTGCGGGTGGGCAGTCCCATTCTCTCCGTGCGGACGGCTGATTTCCGAATTAGCCTGCCCGCTCCGGCCGTCTTACTGCCTGAACCTGACACCAACAGCGACGGCGCCGGACCCCGTTCGGGATCCGGCGCCGTCGTTGTCTGTTCCTTGCGCCTAGCTGGACAGAATCAGTGTGTCCGTGCCGTCCTGGCGGGCGGCGCCGGCTGCCAGCAGGGGCTCCAGGACCCGCACCAGCGCGGTCATCGAGTCATCGACTTCCAGCTGCACCGGGTACTGGTAGGCCAGCATGGCCAGCAGTGACTCAACCGCGGCTTCCGCTTCGGTTTCCTCCAGTGTGGTGTCCCAGCCCAGCAGCACGTCCGCCGGGGCGTCGGTGCGCTCTGAGGTGTAGCTCACGGCAAACGCCGCAATCTTCCCGCCCTCATGCTTGGGCTTGTCCCGCAGCACCACGGCGCCGGAGGCACCCGTGGCCTCATGCAGCAGCATCTGCTGGGCACGGCCGATTCCCATGTCCGCACGGTCCCAGCCGTGGACAGCGTTGTAAAAATCGGCGACGGCGCGGGTCAGCTCCACCGACCCGGTCGCCGCTTCCTCCAGCTGCGGTCCGTGGTCTTCGAACACGGGCAGCTTGAGCTTGCCCGGTTCAACGATCACTGCGCGGGAACGCTGGATGGGCTCCATCCCGGCGGCGGCGGCGAACGCCGCACCAGGGGTGTCCGGAGATACCTTGGCGCGGAGTTTCGTGACGCCCGACGGCGCGTTCTCGGCTTCCTTGCGCAGCATTCCCAGCAGCGTGGAGCCCAGGCCGGCACGCCGGTTGTCCCGGGCCACCTCGATGTAAACCCACAGCCGGTCCGGGTGCAGGCTGGTCTCGTAGACCACCCCGGCAGCCACCGGCACGCCGTCGTCCTCCGCCACGATGCACCGGCTCCACGGCTCGTTCGCCGATGGCCGCAGCACGGAGCGGAAGTGCGCAGCCTCACCGGTCTCCGGGTCACCCCAGAGCTGGATCAGCGTGAGGTCGTCGTCCTCGCGCCATTCACGGAAAGAGATCGCCATTACGCGCCGATCAGCCGTTCGGCCAGGTAGCCGCTAACCTTGTCCAGGCTGACGCGCTCCTGGGCCATTGAATCCCTCTCGCGCACGGTCACGGCCTGGTCTTCGAGCGTGTCGAAGTCCACCGTGATGCAGAACGGGGTGCCGATCTCATCCTGGCGGCGGTAGCGGCGGCCAATGGCGCCGGCGTCGTCGAAGTCGATGTTCCAGTTCCGGCGCAGCTGCGCGGCCAGGTCCTTGGCCTTCGGGGACAGGTCCTCGTTGCGGCTCAGCGGCAGCACTGCTGCCTTGACCGGGGCCAGGCGCGGATCCAGGCGCAGCACGGTGCGCTTGTCCACGCCGCCCTTGGCGTTGGGTGCCTCGTCCTCGTTGTAGGCGTCCACCAGGAATGCCATAAAGGAACGGGTCAGACCGGCCGCGGGCTCGATCACGTACGGGGTGAATCGTTCGTTGGTGGCCTGATTGAAGTAGCTCAGGTCCGTGCCGGAGTGCTTTGAGTGAGTACCCAGGTCAAAGTCGGTGCGGTTGGCGATGCCTTCCAGCTCGCCCCACTCCGAACCCTGGAAACCGAAGCGGTATTCGATGTCCGTGGTGCCCTTGGAGTAGTGGCTCAGCTTCTCCTGCGGGTGCTCGAACAGGCGCAGGTTCTCCGGATCGATGCCCAGGTCCGTGTACCAGTTCTTCCGGGTTTCGATCCAGTACTTGTGCCATTGCTCGTCCGTGCCGGGCTCGACGAAGAATTCCATCTCCATCTGCTCGAACTCGCGGGTGCGGAAGATGAAGTTGCCCGGGGTGATCTCGTTGCGGAAGCTCTTGCCGATCTGGCCAATGCCGAACGGCGGCTTCTTGCGCGAGGTGGTGAGCACGTTGTTGAAGTTCACGAAAATGCCCTGGGCCGTTTCCGGGCGCAGGTAGTGCATGCCTTCTTCACTGGCCACCGGGCCCAGGAAGGTCTTGAGCAGGCCGGAGAATTCCTGCGGCTCGGTCCACTGGCCCTTGGTGCCGCAGTTGGCGCAGGCGATGTCAGCCAGGCCGTTTTCCGGGGCACGGCCCTTCTTCTCTTCGTATTCCTCTTCGAGGTGGTCGGCACGGTAGCGCTTGTGGCAGCTCAGGCACTCGACCAGCGGGTCCGAGAAAACCTCAACGTGGCCGGAAGCTTCCCAGACGGCGCGCGGAAGGATAACCGCGGAGTCCAGACCAACGACGTCGTCGCGGCCGCGGACCATGGACTGCCACCACTGCTTCTTGATGTTTTCCTTCAGCTCGACGCCGAGGGGCCCGTAATCCCAGGCGGAACGCGAACCACCGTAGATCTCACCCGACTGGAAGACGAAGCCCCGGCGCTTGGCCAGGGAGATGATCGGATCCAGTTTGGATTTGGTCGAAGCCATGTGAATGGTACCGCCGTTCTTTCTGCTCACGCAGGCCGCTGGGTGCGGTCCGCAACTGATCCCGTACCGCCCGCTTCTCGGCGCGGAGGTGCGCGGAAAACGGCCGGAGGGCAAAACCTATAGATACCAGCTTAAGGTCACAGCCGCGAAAGGCTGTTACCGGCTCTCCCCGCGGGTCCAGGGCCGGAATCCGGGCATGTTCCACGGCAGTGTGGCGACGACGATCGCGGCCAGCGTCAGGCCCGTGCCCAGCACGGTGGCCGCAACGACCACGGAGCCCGGAGCGGGGACGAAAATGTCCAGCAGGAGGGAGCCGATCAGCTGCCCGCCAATCAGCCCGAGGCTGGTGAGCAGCACGCCAAGGGTCTTGACCAGCATCGCGCTGACGCCGATGAAGATGCAGCCCAGCGGACCGCCAAGGTAAAACCACCAGGTCTCCGGCAGCGGATTGCCCGTTCCGGACACGGCCACCTTGACCAGCCAGACCAGCAGCAGGGCCGCGAACCCGGAGATGAAGTTCAGCAGTGTTGCGGTGATGGGAGTTCCGTAGTGCATGCCCGTGGTGCCGTTCATGGCCTGCTGGAAGCTCATGGCCATGCCGGCGCTCAGCGGCAGCAGCACGGCCAGCAGCCAGTCCCCCGTCCCGCCGGTGCCGGACAGCTTGGGGCTCACGGCCCAGGCGACGGCGGCGATGGTCAGCACGGCCCCCACCACCCGCATGATGGTCAGGGTTTTTTTGCCGCCCGGACCAATGCCCATCCGGTCCACCAGCAGTCCGGTCAGGGTCTGTCCGGCCACCGTAGCCACAGTAAAGACGGCAACGCCGAGTACGGCGATGGTCAGGGTCTGGGTGAGCACGAACCAGGCGCCGATCACGCCCGCCAGGATATAGATCCGGGGAAAGCGCTTCTCCTTCAGGGCAGGCAGGATCTGCGCGAACCCGGCGCGCCCGCGCGGCAGCACCGCGCTGACGAGGATCATTACGGTCAGTCCGACGCCGAAGCTCACCAGAGCGGCGGCGAGGGAATCGTCCAGGGCGGCGCCCAGCTCTCCGTTGACGCGGGACTGGGCAGGGATCGCCATTCCGGCAGCGAGGGCAAGGGGAAGTCCGACGGCGGCGGGGATACGGGCAGGCTGGGGCACCGTTTCACAGTACTCCCGGTTGGGGTCCTGCCCCGGCTCCGCGCATTTACCGTAACCTGCGGCAACCTCCCCGTGCCGGCGTCGTACGCTTTGTCCGGCAGAATAGGGTCATGAGCTCAACCGATCCCCAGGACCTGCCCATCCGCGACGACATGATCCGCCTTGGCCAGGCACTGAAACTCGCCAGCCTTGCCGAAGACGGCATTGAAGCCAAGGAACTGATCGAAAACGGTCTGGTGAAGGTCAACGGCGAAATCGAAGAGCGCCGCGGCCGGCAGCTGCACGCCGGCGACACCATCGAGGTGAACAGCCAGGCCGTGCGGATCGTCTCCGGCAGCTAGGCCCTACCGGGAACCGAGGACCGTGTGGGTAAGGAACTCCCGCACGTGTCCCAGTTCCTGCATGTTGATGCTGTGGCCCATGCCCGCGTAGAGCACCTTGGTGAGCTTGGTGTGGCCGTTCAGCCAGGCGTGGGTGTACTCGATCCGCTCGGCATCGATCACTGGGTCAGCCTGGTCCCGGCCCCAGAAGAACGGCACCTTCAGGGCTGCCAGTTCCTCGTCATGGAAGAAGCCGCTGCCCTCGGCGGGGACCACAAAGCCAGACAGCCCGACGACGGCGGCGAACTCCTCTGGCCGGTGGCGCATCAGGGTGCTGGCTACGGCCATGCCCATGGAGAAGCCGAGCAGGCTCACGCTGGAGTGCTGCTCCTTGATACCGTCCAGCCAGTCCGAAACGTCCTGGACGGCGGAAACCACCCGGTCCACTGAATACTCCGCTTCGTGCATCAGCGGGAACCAGGAATAGCCCGGCCCCAAGGCCTGCGGGGCGCGCACTGAGGCGATGGTGAACTCCTGCGGCAGGTACTCCGCCAGCCCCATCAGGTCTTCCTCGTTGGCCAGGTAGCCGTGGAAGAGCACCAGCAGCGGCGTTCCGGCACGCTCTTCTTCTGGCTTGGAGAAGAGCACAACAGGGTTCCAGGGAGAGTTTTCAGTCATAAAACCCATTCTGGCATGCAGCTGTTCCAACCTACGGTCGCGTAGCCAGCCACCCAGGGGCAATCATGGTCTGGTGACTGAAAACCCGCAGCATCCGCCAGTACGGCCCTCCTCAGCTTCCGACCCACAGACCGGTTCCAATCCGGCAGAGCATCCGGCCCCGCCCCATGGCCACCCGGACCATCCCTTCAACCGGTACGTGGCGCTGGGCGACTCGTTCACGGAAGGAATCGGGGACCCCAGCCCGGAGAGCCCCGGCGGCCACCGCGGCTGGGCCGACCGGCTCGCGGAGGAACTCGCCGCCGGGCACGACGACTTCGCCTACGCGAACCTGGCCATCCGCGGCCGGCTGCTGAACCAGATTGTGGCGGAGCAGCTGCAGCCCGCCATCGACTTGAAGCCGGACCTGGTGACTATCTGCGCCGGCGGCAACGACGTCATCCGCCCCGGCGGCGACCCCGACCGGCTGGCAGAGACCATGGACGCCACCATCGCGCGGCTGCGGGAAACCGGTGCCACCGTAGTGCTGTTCACCGGTCCGGACATCGGTGCCACTCCGGTGCTGGGCAGCGTGCGCGGACGGGTCGCCATTTACAACGAGAACCTCCGCACCGTCGCTATGCGCCACGATGCCGTCATTGCGGATATGTGGGCCCTGCGGGAGCTGAGCAACCAGCAGATGTGGGCACCGGACCGGCTGCACTTTTCCCCGATGGGGCACCAGACCATCGCTGCCATGGTCCTGGAAACCCTCGGGGTGCCGCACACACTTGAACCGGCCGTGGTCAAGGAGCTGCCTGCCAAGAGCTGGCGGACGGCGCGCTCCGAAGACCTTTTCTGGGCCCGCGAGTACCTGATGCCGTGGGTGATGCGGCGGGTCCGCCGGCGGTCCTCCGGGGACGGCATTTCACCCAAGCGGCCGGACGCCGGGCCCTACTTCGGCCAGCGGATGCCGCAGGGATCCTCCGAAGCGGCAGGGACCGGGCCGCTCAGCCAGGACTAGCCGGGTACCGCGCCGTGCCGCGCGTGTCCGCTGGATCCGCCTGTCCTGTGGTGGGCTGCGCATCCCCACGGGGCGCGCAGTTCCTAGGCAAAGAAGTCCTCCCGGAGAACATCCTGGAGCTGGAGCACATCGGTGAGGAAACCGTCGTGGCCAATGGGAGCACTGATCAGGTGCACCCGGTTCTCTCCGGGTAAAGCTGCAGCCAGTTCATACGACTGTTCCGGGAAATACAGCCGGTCCGAGTCCACCGCGGCGACCAGGAACTGTGCCTGGGTGGCTGCGAGCGCCTCGGCCAGACTGCCGCGCCCACGGGTGACGTCATGGCTCATCAGCGCCTCGGTGAGGATGACGTAGCTGTTCGCGTCGAAGCGGTCTGCGAGTTTTTGCCCCTGGTGGTCCAGGTAGCTCTCCACCTGGTAGCGGCCGCGCTGGGCCGGAAGCGCAGCTCCCAGCGGGTCCTCCCCCGGCTGCGGAGTCCGGCCGAACCGGTACTGCAGTTCCGCCTCGGACCGGTAGGTGATGTGGGCGATCCTGCGGGCCAGGCCCAGCCCTGCGAGCGGAGCACGTCCGTTGTAGTAGTCGCCCCCGTTGAAATCCGGGTCCAGCCGGATCGCCGCCACCTGGGCCTGGGCAAAGGCGATCTGCTCACCCGTGCTCGCCGCCGTCGCCGCAATGACGGCGCACCGCGCCACCCGTTCGGGTTCCGTCACGGCCCATTCAAGGGCCCGGGCACCGCCCAGGGATCCGCCCAGCACGGTGTGCCAGCGGCGGATGCCCAGCTGGTCTGCCAGCCGTACCTCGGCATGCACGGAGTCGCGGATGGTGACAAAGGGGAACCTCGATCCCCACGGCAGTCCGTCCGGGTCAGCCGACGCCGGGCCGGTGGAGCCGTAGCAGCCGCCGACCATATTGATCGAGACGACGAAGAACCGATTGGTGTCGATGGTCCGGCCCGGCCCAACCAGCGCGTCCCACCAGCCCGGTTCTTCCGTGCTGCCCCGGGCAACGTGGGTGCTGCCGGTCAGGGCGTGCGGAATCAGCACGGCGTTGGATGCGTCGGCGTTCAGCACACCCCACGTCTCGTAGCCCAGCACAACGTCCGGAAGGACGCCGCCGGTCTCCAGGTCAAGGTCACCGATCGAGGCGTACTGCAGCACCCCGTCCAGGACACGGACGGGGTGCTGCGGTGCAGGAGGATACGTTGTCACGCTGTACTTCAAGCTCCCTTGGCGGCGCGGAAACCGGCGTCAAGGTCCGCGATGATGTCATCGATGTGCTCCAGGCCCACGGAGAGGCGCACCAGTCCCGGGCTGACTCCGGCCGCTGCCTGCGCCTCCGCACCGAGCTGGCTGTGCGTCGTCGACGCCGGATGGATCACCAGCGAGCGCACGTCGCCCACGTTCGCCACGTGGGAGTGCAGTTCAAGGCCGTCCACGAAGCGTTTGCCGGCTTCCACGCCGCCTTCGATCTCGAAGGACACGATCGCACCGGTGCCGCGCGGGCCGTACTTGCGTCCCCGTTCGTACCACGGGCTCGACTCCAGGCCCGCGTACGCAACCGAGATGACGTCGTCGTGCGTTTCAAGCCAGCGTGCCACGGCGACGGCGTTTTCAACGTGCCGCTCCACGCGCAGGCTCAGGGTCTCCAGACCCTGTGCCAGGAGGAACGCATTGAACGGGGACAGCGCAGAGCCCAGGTCGCGGAGCAGCTGCACCCGCGCCTTGAGGATGTAGGCCAGGTTCGCACCCAGGACTCCGTTTGCGCCCAGGTCGCTGGCATAGACCAGCCCGTTGTAGCTCTCGTCCGGTGTGTTGAAGCCCGGGAACTTCTCCGGGTCCGCACCAAAGTCGAAGTTGCCCGAGTCCACGATCACGCCGGCAATCACGGTGCCGTGCCCGCCCAGGTATTTGGTGGCCGAATGCACCACGATGTCCGCGCCCCACTCGATGGGCCGGATCAGGTACGGGGTGGACAGGGTGTTGTCCACGATCAGCGGGATGCCCGCCTCATGGGCGACGGCGGAAATCCCCTCGATATCCAGGACATCCTGGCGGGGGTTGGAAATCACTTCACCGAAGAAGGCCTTGGTGTTCGGCCGGACCGCCTCCCGCCACTGGTCCAGGTTGTCCGGGTCCGCAACGAAGCTGACATCGATTCCGAACTTCTTCAGCGTGTGCTTAAAGAGGTTGTAGGTGCCGCCGTAGAGGCTGGGGCTGGCAACGATGTGGTCGCCGGCCTGGGCGAGGTTCAGGATGGCATAGGTTTCGGCGGCCTGGCCCGAGGCGAGCAGCAGGGCTCCCAAGCCGCCTTCCAGGGACGCGATCCGGTTCTCGACCGCTTCCTGGGTGGGGTTGCCGATCCGGGTGTAGATCGGCTCCAGTTCGGCCAGCGCGAACCGGTTCGCTGCGGCTTCGGCGCTGGGGAAAACGAAGGACGAGGTTTGGTAGATGGGCAGGGCGCGGGCGCCGGTTACGGCGTCGGGCTCCTGACCTGCATGGATCTGGCGGGTTTCGAAGGACCAGTTGGCAGACATTGTGCTCCCTTATAACCAGGGGCCCCACATGGCCGGGTCCGGAATACTCCGGAGCGACACGTGTGGCCCGCGCTTGCCGGCACGCCTGTTTGCGTACGGCCAGGTCTTCACCCGGGGCACCCCACCGCGGTTGGAGGGTTGCCGGCCAGCAAGCCGGGGCTATCTGCTGGCACTCATGACCTGTACCTATAGAACCAACGCTCCCGCTGTTACGCAACCCATATGACGCAGCGTGAAAATCGGCTGATTACGCCGCTTAGGCTTGCCTTAGTCGAGACACAGGTCACAACGTGCCAAGATGTTCGCATGCGCCTGGATCACGTCTCTTACGCCTGCGAATCCGACGGCCTGCTGGCCACCACGGAACGCATCGCTGCTGCCCTGGGAACCGACTTCGTCAAGGGCGGAGTCCACCCCCGTTTTGGTACCCGCAACATGATCCTCCCGCTGGCCAACCACCAGTATGTAGAGGTTGTGGAAGTACTGAACCACCCTGCGTCGGACAAGGCTCCCTTTGGGCAGGCCGTCCGCGCACGCTCCGAAGCCGGCGGCGGCTGGATGGGCTGGTGCGTTGCCGTTGAGGACCTTGCTCCCTTCGAAGAACGCCTTGGCCGCTCCTCCGTTCCCGGCAACCGCAAGTTCCCCGACGGACAGGAACTCACCTGGCGGCAGATCGGCATCAACGGCCTGATCGCCGACCCGCAGGTTCCCTACATGCTGCGCTGGGATGAAGACAAGGCCGACCTCCACCCGTCCCGGGCCTTCGAAGGCACCGTTTCACTGCAGTCGCTCACCATTGCCGGTTCCGCCGCGCGCGTGACCGAGTGGCTGGGTATGCCGGTTGAGAAGCCGCTGGAGTCCGTGGACGTCACCTGGGTCTCCCCCAAGGGCACCCCGGGCATCATGTCTGTCACCTTTGCTACCGAGAATGGTCTCGTCGAGATCTAGTTACCGGTTTCGCTCCGGTTTGTGACAATCGCTCCGGTACGCCGGGGACGATTTCTCCCAAACCGGAGCTTTCCCACAGATAGGGTGACCGCTTCCCAGGTACCCTGCACATTGGGACATCCCTCCCGTTTCGGGCACACAACCGGGCCCTTTACCCTGCACATTGGGACATCCCTGCCGCTTTGGGACTATCCTCCGCGGCGCCATGGCAGGATTGTCCCGAACTGGCAGGAAAGTCCCCACGTGGAGGGTTTTCAGCTCATGCCGGTTCAAGCGGGCCGTCGTCTGGCCAGTGGCCCAGAAGCACGGTTCGGGGGAACTCGAAGCGTCCCCAGGCGCGGTTCCGGGCTGCGGTATCCGCTGACGTTTTCCACAAGCCTGCACACCGGCAGGGCCGAAAGGCATACCGGTCGGCAGAGTTAGTCCCATGCCGATCACTTTCCTGCTCTCAGCGCAAGCTGACTTGGACGGAACCAGCCGCCGGGACCTGGCCCGCAGATGCGCTGCCGGAGAGCTGGTTCGGCTCAGACGCGGCATCTACCTTCCCGCGGACCAGTGGCAGGGGCTCACGCCCTGGGAGCGGGAGCGTGTGCGGCTTGCAGCGGTGGCAGGCGACCAGGCCGCCGGCAGGGTTCTGATTCAGCAGTCAGCTGCCACTATGTGGCGCCTGCCGACCGTCGGTCCCCAAGCCAAGGTCATGCTGCTGGCATCCGGTGCCGCGCATGGACGCTCCCGTGGTGATCTGTGCTGGTCAGAACGGCGCCTGCTTGAGCCCGTTGCATCTGTGGACGGCATACCGGTCACGTCCCGGGCGCAGACTGTCCTCGACATGGCAGCATACTTGCCGTTCGAACAAGCTGTACCCGCCATGGACCATGTGCTCCGAATCGACCACGTACAGAAACTGCCGGCCTTGGCAAAGGAGGACCTCCGCCGCTTGGCACGGCAACTCACCGCCGGCACCAGACAGGCGCGGGCGTACCGGGTCATTGACTTTGCCGATGCCCGAGCTGAGTCGCCCGGCGAGTCCTATTCCAGGGCACTCATGTACCGGCATCGCTTACCGATCCCGGAACTGCAGCGCGAGTTCCACGGTCCGGACGGACGGCTGCTGGGACGGACTGACTTCTTCTGGGAGGAAGAGAACCTGGTGGGAGAGTTCGACGGTGCGGTCAAGTACGGCTTGGGCCCCGGAAGCCTGCAACCGGGGAGGGACGCGCTTGTGCGGGAGAAACGCCGGGAAGACCGTCTTCGTGCCACAGGTCTGGGCTTTGTGCGTTGGATCTGGGCCGAGGCGGCCAGGCCTTCCTCCCACCCAGATGGACTCCTGCAGATCCTGCTCCGTGCGGGCCTCGCCCGGAGGAGGCAACGGCGCTCCTGATGACGGATCAATTCTGCTGACTGCACCGCTACCGACAGCAGAACTGGGAACCGGCAGCCATTCCCCGGAACTGGCCCCATTCCTCAGCAGGAACCGCGGAAGGCACGAACCAGCTCAGCGTTGAGCCCGCGAATGGCCGCCGGATCGACCTTGAGCACCTTCCGGTCGTAGGTGAGCAGGCCGTTAACCTCATCCTCCACGTCGGTGAGCTGGGTGTAGACCGTGGCGGCAAGGCCTTCCCGCAGCGCCGGCTCAATCTGGGTGCGGTGCAGCGCGGTGTAAGCGCGTTCCAGCTCGGTCCGGCTGTGCAGGGTCTTGCCGTAGCCAAAGACCTTGGTATTCCAGGTATGTCCTTCCAGGGGAAGACTGAATCCGCCGTACTCGGACAGGACGATGGCCCGCGGGTCGCGCTGCCAGCGCCGGCGGATCCGGAACGGGACGGCGTAGACGTGCAGGCTTTTGGCATCGCCGGCACCCTGGTCGTGCCAGCCGCTGGCGTGGTCGATGATGCGCGTTGAATCCAGGGCGCGGAGCTGCCCGGCAATATCCGCGGCATCGAACTGCCCCCAGCCCTCGTTGAACGGAACCCACAGCGCAATGCTGGGGACGCTGCGCAGCAGGTTGACGGTTTCCCGCATCTCCCGCCGGAAGGCGTCCCGGCCGGCGGCGTCGCTGCGGCCGAACTTGGCGTACCGGCGGTCGCTCCGGCTCCCCCGCCCCGGCAGCGGCACGGGTTCCGGAGCCCGGCCCTCCCCCATTCCGCCGTTGACCAGGTCCTGCCACACCAGCATGCCCAGCCGGTCACAGTGGTGGTACCAGCGCAGCGGCTCGATTTTGATGTGCTTGCGCAGCATGGTGAAGCCGAGGTCCTTGGCGGCCTGGATATCAGACACCATCGCTTCATCCGACGGAGGCGTGTAGAGCCCGTCCGGCCAGTAGCCCTGGTCCAGCAGGCCCAGCTGCAGGTACGGCTTGCCGTTGAGCAGCAGCCGCTGGTGGCCTGCGGAATCGGCCCCGGTGCCAAAGGAGCGCAGACCGAAATAGGTCCGGACTTCATCAGTTCCGAGGCGCACCCGGACGTCATACAGGAACGGATCCTCGGGGCTCCACAGCCGGGGCGCGGGAAGGTCAACTCGGAGAGGTTCACCCGGTACGAGCGCGGCCGCTGCCACTTCGATCCCGTCGGCGAAAACCGACACGTCCGCCCGCAGCCCGCCGCCAGCAGGATCACGGTCGCCAGCGCCACCGGGTACCACGGTGATTTCGACGCCGTCGAGGTAGTCCAGCGGCGTCAGCACCACGTCGCGGATCCAGAGATCGGGCACCCGTTCCAGCCAGACGGTCTGCCAGATCCCGGACTGTGCCGTGTACCAGATGCCGCCGCGTTCCAGCTTCTGCTTGCCGCGGGAGGCCCCGTTGGTGTCGGTGGCATCGAGCACCCGGACAACAAGTTCCTGCTCGGCCGAACCGGCGTCCAGCAGCGCGGTGACGTCCAGGGTGAAGGGGAGGTAGCCGCCGTCGTGCATTCCCGCCAGTTGCCCGTTGACCGTCACGGTGCAGGACTGGTCCACGGCCCCGAAGTGCAGCAGCACCCGCCCGTCCGCTCCGTCCGGAACGCTGAAGGAACGCCGGTACCAGAGCGCCTGGTCCGGCTGCAGCTGGCGTTCAACGCCGGAGAGCGGCGCCTCGGGTGAGAACGGCACCAGGATCCGGCCGTCCCAGGACTGCGGCGCCTCGGTTTGGCGGGAGGGGGTGATGGCGTAGTCCCAGGATCCGTTGAGGTTCAGCCAGTTCCCGCGGACCAGCTGTGGCCGGGGGTATTCGGGCAGGACGTTGTCCGGGTCCAGGGCCTCGCCCCAGGGTGTCAGCAGTGCCATTGAGGCGTCAGTCTCCAATCCCGATCGCGGATCCGAATAGGGCAAACCCCACGAATCCGGCGATGTCCACCAGGGCGTGGGCGATAACCAGCGGCATCACGCGCTTCGTCCTGTAATAGGCGTAGCCGAACAGCAGCCCCATCAGGAAGTTCCCGATCCCCGGGCCGATCCCCTGGTACAGGTGGTAGCTGGCCCGGATGAGGGCACTGGTGAGGATCATGGCCGGCACGGACCAGTCCAGTGCGCGCAGCCGCGTGAAGAGGTAGCCCACCACAATGACCTCTTCCAGGACAGCGTGCCGCATGGCCGAGAGCACCAGTACCGGAAGGGTCCACCAGTAGGTGTCGAGGGCCGCCGGCACGATTGCGGTGGTGATGCCCATCGCGCGGCCCGCCGCGTAGACGCCAAGCGTTCCCATGCCGATCACAGCCGCCAGGGCAAAACCGAGCCCGAAGTCCAGCACCGGCCGGGAAAACGTAAAGCCGATGCGGCGGAACGCTGACCGGCCTGGCTCGGTGAGCAGGAAGAGCACCAGCGCCACCGGAACAAGGGAGAAGAAGATGCCCAGCAGCTGGTACACCAGATCAAAGACCGGACTCTCATCCAGCACCGGGTTCAGCGTGGTGGTCTGCCCCTGCAGGGGTCCCTGCGTCATCTTGTCGATCAGGCGGACGACGGCGTACACGCCTGACTGCCCCAGGGACAGTCCCAGCACAATGAGGATTTCGGCGATCAGCCTGCGCCGGGTTCCGGATTCAGGGGCTGAGGCAGCGGAAACAGAGCGCATGTGCCTATTGTGCCTGATCGGGTTGCCGGGACGGGTTGCCGGCCACTTGCGAATAACCGCCCCGTGCATTTCACTGGTTGAAATGCCAGTACCACTGTGCGGCATTCTCAGTGGCCGGCAGGTCAGCGCGGACAGCGATCAGACAGGATGACGGTCTTGGTTCTTTTTTCTTCGGGTTCCACCTCGGTTTCGGCAGTAGAGGTGGGCACCGGTCCGCTGGAACCGGACGCGGTCCTGGCCGTTGCACGCGCAGGTGCCCAGGTGGCCCTGACCGCCGAGTCCCTGGCTGCCATGCAGGCCTCCCGCGCCGTCATCGATTCACTGGCCGCTGATTCCAAACCGCACTACGGGGTGTCCACCGGATTCGGGGCCCTCGCCACAAAACAGATTCCTCCCGGCCAGCGGACCGTGCTGCAGCGCTCGCTGGTGCGCAGCCACGCGGCGTCGTCCGGCCAGGAAGTGGACCGCGAGGTGATCCGCGCACTGATGCTCAACCGGCTCTCCACTCTGGCCACCGGCCGCACCGGCGTCCGGCCCGCAGTTGCCCAGGCCTACGCTTCGCTGCTGAATGCGGGTATCACGCCGGTGGTCGGCGAGTACGGTTCGCTCGGCTGCTCCGGTGACCTGGCGCCGTTGTCCCACTGCGCGCTCGCCCTGATGGGCGAAGGCCGGGTGCGCGACGCCGCCGGCCGGGAACAGGACGCGGCCGCGGCACTCGCTGCGGCTGGCCTGGAACCCCTGGAGCTGCAGGAGAAAGAGGGACTCGCCCTCATCAACGGCACGGACGGGATGCTGGGAATGCTCACCCTGGCCATCGCTGACCTGCACCGGCTGCTGACCACCGCGGATGTTGCCGCAGCCATGAGTGTTGAAGGCCTCCTCGGGACCGACGCCGTGTTTGCAGCAGACCTGCAGGCCCTGCGTCCGCAGCGGGGCCAGGCCGAGTCGGCGGAGAACATCCGGACTGTCCTGCACGGATCCGTCCTGGTGGAGGAACAGAAGACCGGCGAGTTCACCCGGGTCCAGGACGCGTATTCGCTGCGCTGCGCCCCTCAGGTCCACGGTGCAGCCCGGTCAACGCTGGCCCATGCGGAGCACGTTGCGGCCTGTGAGCTGGCGTCCGCGGTAGACAATCCCGTGGTGACCGCCGACGGCCGGGTTGAGTCCAACGGCAACTTCCACGGAGCGCCGGTGGGCTACGTCCTGGATTTCCTGGCCATCGCCGTCGCGGACGTCGCGTCCATGAGTGAGCGGCGCACCGACCGCTTCCTGGACCGCAACCGCAGCCACGGGCTGAACGCGTTCCTCGCCGATGATCCGGGGGTGGACTCCGGCCACATGATTGCCCAGTACACGCAGGCCGGCATCGTCTCCGAGCTGAAGCGGCTGGCGGTTCCGGCGTCGGTGGATTCGATTCCATCCTCCGCGATGCAGGAAGACCACGTGTCGATGGGCTGGGCCGCGGGGCTGAAGCTGCGCCGCGCCCTGGATGGGCTGGCCCGGGTGCTGGCGGTGGAGGTGCTTACCGCGGCGCGGGCTTTGGATATGCGCGACGGCGGCCTGGCCACCGCCCGCAGTGCACCGGCCTCCACGGCTGTCCGCGCTGCGGTCCGCACCGTGGTGCAGGGTCCTGGTCCGGACCGGTACCTGGCGCCGGAAATCGAGGCTGTCTACCGCCTGGTCTCTTGCGGTGACCTGATTACGGCGGCCAACAGTGTGCTGGAGAATTCCCTGCATTAGGCTGCAGCCATGAATTCGCCGAACCAGCGTGCCGGATCAGTTGGCAGTTCCGGAGAAGATGTCCGTGTTACCGCCGTGGTCCGAGGGGTAGTGCAGGGTGTTGGGTTCCGCTACCGGGTCCTGCGCCAGGCACTGAAGCTGGACCTCACCGGCACCGTAGTGAATATGCCCAACGGATCCGTGGAGATCACCGCTGAAGGACTGCCCTCGGCACTAGACGGGCTCATGGAATGGGTTCGCTCTCCGTCAGCGCCGGGCGTGGTTGAAAGTGTGGAAGAACGCCGTTCCCCCGCGACCGGGGAATTCAACGGCTTCGACGCCGGCTAAGCGCCGGCAGCACCGGTAAGTCCCCACCGGCGGGGCTGGGAGCCGGCGCGCGTAGCCAGCACGCGGAAATGGCCCCGGACATGAAGAACGCCGGCAGACTGTGGGGTTGGTTGGGGGGAACAACCCTAGTCTGCCGGCGCCGGATAGTTCACTACGCTATCCATTCATCACTCGCACCCTTATGAGGTACTAACTACGTTAGGACAGCGGTCTGGAAAGCTCCTGTCAGCAAGCTGGCAACTTCCTGAGAGTCGGCGGAGGGCTAAGCTGCGCGCTTCAGATCCTGGGGAGCCGATCCGGGCTTGCGCTGGGCTGCAGGCAGCTGCCCCGTCCTTGGCTTGCCGGCTTTCTTTTTCTTTGCGGAAGCCTTCTTGTTGACCACCGATTTGCTCAGGCCGGGTTTTCCTGCTGACGGCTTGTCTGCTGGAGTCCCGGCGGCGGCCGGGGCGGGGGCGGGTTCCTCGGCGGCACGCTGCTCTGCCGGGGCATCCCGCACAGCGGGTTCCGAAGCTCCCGGCGCCCGCAGCACGGGGACGGCAGCGGCACGCTGCTCAGCTCCGGCGGTCCAGGCTGATGCTGCAAGGGCGCGGCCGGCGCGGGCAGGACTCAGGGCAGCCCGGATTTCCTCAGCCGCAAAGCGCGTGGCATCCACGAATGCCGCCGCCGCTGCGTCCTGGGGAGCAGACTCGGTCCGGCGCACGGCCGAGCGCTTCACCAGCCGGTACAGCGCGGCGGCCACAACCAGAATCGCTATGCCGGTGCCGTACATCAGCGCCAGGGACAGTGCCAGGGAGGTCGTACCGCCGGAGAAGGACCCATACCCCGCCGCCGCCAGAATCAGCCACAGAACACTGACGGCTGTGATGAGGGAGCGGGCTTTGACGTAGAAGGGGCGCTGCTGCACGCCGGCAAGCTGCGGCGGCATGATTTCTGGCACTGACGAGACCTCTCAAAAGCACAATCAGCAGGCTTGGAATAGGAAGTTGGCCGGAGCCGGCCTGCCCTTCAACTCTAGGTTTCCCGGCGGCGCCCTTCGACCATTCCCGCACTGTTTGACCGATTCGTTACTCCGCAGCGATGAGAGATTGGTCACAGTCCCGCACGGGCGGGTGAAAGCGCCCCGGAGACGTCCAGTACAGGCTTTGTTCCGAGCAGCTGGGCGGCGGCCAGTTCGGCAATTCCGGAGGATGTCTGGAACCCGTATCCGCCCTGTCCGGCGAGCCAGAAGAAGCCGGGAACGGCGTCGTCGAACCCCACCACCGGCACCCCGTCCGCTGCCTGCGTCCGCAGCCCCGTCCAGGCCCGCACGGTACGGCCCAGCTCAAGGCTGGTCAGTGAATTGACCAGCGCTACCAGCTCCGCCACGTCCTCCGGGCGGTGTCTGGCGTCCTCCGGCGGGCTGGGAACGGCCTCGGACGGGGAGACCAGGACGCCCTCAAGGTCAGGCCGGTAGTAGAAGTTGTCCAGCCCCCCGGCCACCATGGGCCCGTCCGCTGCGGGCGGGTTCCCTGCCTCCACGATTGCCGCCGTGCGCCGGTACGGCTGGAGCCGCCGCGGGCGTGCGCCGAACAGAGCTGCGACGGGGTCTGCCCAGGCACCTGTGGCGTTGACCACGATGCCGGCGCGCCAGGCCTCATCTCCCGCTGTTACGGTCCAGTTCCCCTCGGGTGTCCGAACGGCGGAATCCACCCTGCGTCCGGTGACAATGTGGCCGCCGCCTGCTTCGATCCGGCCCCGGTGCCAGCTCATCAGGATGTCCGTGTTGCAGGAGACGGAGGTGGTGTCCAGACCGGCTGCTTCGAAGTTCCCGGCTGCCAATTCCGGTGCCAGGCCCACGGCCTCGGCCATGGTGATGGGGTGCATGTGTCCGCTGGCGCGGTCGCGGACGTCTTCCTCCCGGCCTACGAGCATAAAGGAACGCTGCACGAGGATCGGTTCGGGCAGCCCGGCCTCCAGTTCGCGGATAAGGGCCAGGGTACGCACCGTGAGGTCCTGCACCACGGGCGGACCGTAGCTGGGAATGAGCTGCCGCGCCGAGCGGGAGGACGTGTGGTATCCGAGTTCGTTCTCGGCCTCCAGGAGCACGACGCCGGTGTTCCCGGCCAGCCGGGAGGCCAGGGACAGTCCCGCGATGCCTCCACCGATAATCAGGACCTCCGCTGCTGACTCAGGCACCGGGCACCACCGTCAGGATGGTCGCGTCGTCGGCCTTTTCCCCGGCCGCGGCCTGCCGCTCCCGGAGCTCAAGGAGCAGCTGCTGCGCTCCAAGCGGCGTGGACGCTGCCCGCAGGAAACTGCAGGGGCTGTCCACCAGTCCCAGGTCCACGGCCCGCCACGCGCCGTCGGAGGCGAGTACCACACGCCGTGGCGCGGGCAGGCGCACGAGGTGGGCGTGCTGCACCGCCTCCGGCTCCCGCCGGGCCACCCAGAGGCGTCCGGGGGTGTTGCGCAGCTCCCGGTCCCGGCGCAGCAGCTCCCGCGCCTGGTCGGGGTCTGCCGGATGTTCGCGGTGGACGCGCAGGTCCGCGGGTTCACTTGTCACGTGCACGACGGATCCGTCCTCCAGTTCCACTGCCGCGTGGCAGTCGGCCAGCACCAGCACTTCGACGCCGCTGGCTGTTAGCTGCGCCAGGGCGAGGGCCGCACTGGGGAAACGGGTCCGTTCGCTCCCGGCCCGTTCCTGTGCCACCCGGTCCACCCGGCGAAGCGCTTCGGCCAGCACCCCTCCAGCCTCGGATCCCGAGTCCGGTTCGGCTGACGGCGCACCGGCACTCTCAGCAAGCAGCAGATCCAGCGTCCTGGCATACCAGGACGGGTTTGAGGCGCCGGGCAGGTCCAGTTCCGGCAGCAGCGAAGTGGCGCCGTCAATCACCCAGGCGCTGGCGGCTGCAAAGCCGCAGCTGTCTTCGGTAACGTGCCCGTCCCCTTCAGTCTGTACGCGAACGGAATGTTTCCAGGAGAAGGGCATAGCCCATTCTGGCATGCCGCCTAGAGCCAGGAGAGATCATCGGTGAGGATCTCCATGAGAGTCTCCGATCCCACCAGGTACAGGCCGGGGTGGCGCTGCGCGCCCGCCAGCAGGTTTGACGCCATGCACAGCGCCCAGCCGCGCGCCCGCAGCCAGATGGCCGGATCGGCGTCGTACTGGGTTCCCAGGGCAGCGCGGAAGGCACGCCGCCCCGCCGGCTCGAACACCAGCCAGGCTGCGGCGAGGTCTGCGGCCGGGTCACCGGCGGTGAGGTCGCCGAAGTCGATGATGGCCCGGAGTGTTCCGTTTCCGGCAATCAGATTGGCCGGGTGCAGGTCTCCGTGCAGCCACACCGGGTCCGAATTCCAGCCCGGAACCTCCACTGCTTCAGCCCAGAGTTCGCCGATCCGGGCCGCGTGCGGCACCATTCCCGCATGCAGCCGTTCCTGGACAGCAGCGTCCCGGGACGCCAGCGGCCCGCCCACCACAGGGTTCCGGGGGTAGTCCTGGGGCGCAGGTACGTGGAAGGCATTGAGAAACTGCGCGAGCGGCGCGGCCAGAGCCAGGTTCCGGCCTCTGGGCTGAACGGAGACGTCGAGTCCGTCATACCAGGCACTGATGCTCCAAGGGTACGGGTAGGGATCCTGCGGAACCCCGCAGTAGAGGGGAACCGAGGTGGCCGTGGGCAGCCCTGCGGTGAGCACCGGCAGCCACTGCTGCTCCTTGGCCATCAATACGGCAGCTTCTTCCCGCCGGGGCAGCCGGACGGCGAAGTCGGTGCCGAGCCGGAAAACGCAGTTGACCCAGCCGTCCCCAACCTCCGCCAGCGAATGGTGCGCCAGCTGCGGCTGCTGGGCCTGCAGAAGCCCGCGCACCAGCTCCGCATCAACCCTGAGCTGGGACGTAGGCATGCCTTGCACCCTACCCCGCCCGCAGCCGCTGGGGCAGGGCGTTTAATGCCGAACGGCCCCGGATCCGGCGCATCCGGTCGATTGACCGTCAGCACCGGGTCCGGGGCCGGTAAAGGTTTGCCGCAGCTAGGCCGAAACGCCCAGGCGTTCCAGGATCAGCTCACGCACACGGCCGGCGTCGGCCTGTCCGCGGGTTGCCTTCATAACGCCGCCGACGATCGCGCCGACGGCCTGGATCTTGCCGCCGCGGATCTTGTCCGCAACGTCCGGCGCTGCTGCCAGTGCGGCATCGATGGCTTCGAGCAGGGCTCCGTCGTCGGAAACGACGGCGAGGCCGCGCTTCTCAATGACTTCCTCCGGGGTGCCTTCGCCGGCAAGGACGCCGTCCAGCACCTGGCGGGCCAGCTTGTCATTGATCTTGCCGGCCTGGACCAGCCGGTCCAGTTCCACGATCAGTTCCGGGGTGACGCCGGTGTCCACCGGGTCAACTTCGGCTTCCTTGGCACGGCGGGCAACTTCACCCATCCACCACTTGCGGGCCACCTGCGCGGAGGCACCGGCTGCGATGGTCTCCTCGATGGCTTCCATCACGCCGGCGTTGACCACATCGCGGAATTCCGCATCGGAGTAACCCCAGTCGGCCTTGAGCCGCTTGCGGCGCTCGGCCGGCGGCTCGGGCAGGCGGGAGCGCAGCTCCTCGATCCACTCTTCCGTGGTGACCACGGGCAGCAGATCCGGTTCCGGGAAGTACCGGTAGTCATCGGCGTCGGACTTGGGCCGTCCCGAGGTGGTAGAACGGGTGTCCTCATGCCAGTGGCGGGTTTCCTGGACAACCTTCTCGCCCGAATCCAGCACGGCAGCATGCCGCTGGATCTCGAAGCGGACGGCGCGTTCGACGGCGCGCAGCGAGTTCACGTTCTTGGTCTCCGAACGCGTGCCGAACTTTTCCTGGCCGTGCGGGCGCAGCGAGACGTTGGCGTCGCAGCGGACGTTTCCGCGCTCCATCTTCGCGTCGGAAACACCGAGGTTCTTCACGATTTCCCGGATGGCTGCCACGTAGGCCTTGGCGAGCTCGGGTGCGCGGGAACCGGCGCCCTCGATCGGCTTGGTGACGATTTCCACCAGCGGAACACCGGCTCGGTTGTAGTCCACCAGGGAGAAGTCGGCGCCCTGGATGCGTCCGGCAGCGCCGCCCATGTGGGTGAGCTTTCCGGCGTCCTCTTCCATGTGCGCGCGTTCGATCTCAACGCGGAATACGGTGCCGTCTTCCAGCTCAACGTCCAGCCAGCCGTCGTACGCAATGGGGTCTTCGTACTGGGAGGTCTGGAAGTTCTTGGGGGTGTCCGGGTAGAAGTACTGCTTCCGGGCGAAGGTGCAGGATTCGGCGATCTTGCAGTTCAGCGCCAGGCCGATCAGGATCGAGTACTCCACTGCCTTCTTGTTGACCACCGGCAGCACGCCGGGCAGGCCAAGGTCCACGGGGGTGACGTTGGTGTTGGGCACATCACCGAACTCGTTCGGGGCGTCGGAGAACATCTTGGTCTTGGTGTTGAGCTCCACGTGGACCTCGAACCCGAGTACCGGATCGTACTTCTCCATGGCCTCGTCAAAAGGCACGGTTTCTTCCATGGTGTGCACGGACATTACTTCACTCCTCCGAGTACGGGTGCCGAGGCCAGCAGCGGGCCGCCCCACTTCTGCTCCAGCAGGCCTTCAAGTGCCGCACCGGCACGGTAGAGGCGCACGTCTTCGCGGGCAGGCGCCAGGAACTGGATGCCAACCGGCAGCCCGTCGGCCAGGCCGCCGGGGATGGAGATGCCGGGAACACCGGCCATGTTGGCCGGAATGGTGGCGACGTCGTTCAGGTACATGGCCAGCGGATCGTCCAGCTTCTCACCCAGCTTGAACGCCGTGTTCGGCGAGGTCGGGGAAATCAGCACGTCAGCCTGCGCAAACGCGGCGTTGAAATCGCGCTGGATCAGGGTGCGGACCTTCTGTGCCGAGCCGTAGTACGCATCGTAGTAGCCGGCGGACAGGGCGTAGGTGCCCAGGATGATGCGCCGCTTGACCTCGTCGCCGAAACCGGCGGCGCGGGTCGCGCCCATGACGCGCTCAATGGTGAGCGGCGGGTCGGCGGGCAGGCGGCGCATGCCAAAGCGGACGCCGTCGTACTTCGCCAGGTTCGACGATGCTTCCGAAGGCATGATCAGGTAGTAGGCGCCCAGGGCGTACTTGAAGTTGGGGCAGGAAACCTCCACGATTTCCGCTCCGGCGTCCTTGAGCAGTTCCAGCGACTCATCGAAGCGGGCCTGCACGCCGGGCTGGTAGCCCTCGCCCTGCAGCTCCTTGATGACGCCGATGCGCATGCCTGCAACGCTGCCGTTGCGGGCGGCCTCGGCGAGGTTGCCCACCGGATCGGTCAGCGAGGTGGAGTCACGCGGGTCGTGTCCGCCGATGACTTCCTGCAGCAGCGCAGCGTCCAGCACGGTGCGGGAGACCGGGCCGATCTGGTCCAGCGAGGAGGCCATGGCGATCGCACCGTAGCGGGAGACGCCGCCGTAGGTGGGCTTCACACCCACGGAACCGGTGACGGATGCGGGCTGGCGGATTGAACCGCCGGTGTCGGTACCCAGGGCCAGCGGCGCTTCGAAAGCTGCAACGGCTGCTGCCGAACCGCCGCCGGAGCCGCCGGGAATGCGGTCCAGGTCCCACGGGTTGCGGGTGGGGCCGTAGGCGGAGTGCTCGGTGGAGGAACCCATGGCGAATTCGTCCAGGTTGGTCTTGCCGAGCATCGGCATGCGGGCGGCACGGATCCGGGAGATCACGGTGGCGTCGTACGGGCTCATCCAGCCCTCGAGCATCTTGGACCCGGCGGTGGTGGGCTGTCCCACCGTGACGATGAGGTCCTTGATGGCGATGGGCACGCCGGCCAGGGTGTGCAGCTCTTCGCCGGCGGCGCGGGCCTTGTCCACACCGGCCGCGACTTCAAGCGCCTCGTCGGTGTTGACGTGCAGGAAGGCGTTGATGTCGCCGTCCACTTCGGCAATCCGGTCCAGGTGGGCCTGGGTGACCTCGACGGCGGAAACCTCGCGTGATGCAAGCTTCTCCGCCAGGACGGCAGCGGGAGAGGTAATCAGTTCACTCATGGAAGTCTTTACTCCTCATCCAGGATGGCAGGGACCTTAAAGCGGCCTTCGGCATTGTCCGGCGCGCCGGACAGGGCCTGCTCATTGGTCAGCGTCTGCCCCACAACATCCTCGCGGAACACGTTCGCCAGCGGGATCGGGTGGGAGGTGGCCGGGATGTCCTCGCCGGCAACTTCGCTTACGGATTTGATCGAATCCACGATGACGTCAAGCTCGCCGGCCATTTTGTCCAGCTCGTCATCGGTCATCTCAATGTGGGCCAGCCGCGCCAGATGCGCCACAGCCTCACGATTGATCTCAGACATGAGTCTCCCATGCGTCTTATGCAGTATTTTCGGCCTTACGCCGGTATCCGTACCAGTCTACGGCGTTTGGGCCCTCGGTTCGGCTGGCCGGGACATACAGGGCGCGGCTGCCTCACGGGCAGTCAGACAGCGGC
The DNA here is from genome assembly GCA_040274025.1 of Arthrobacter sp. Lineage (GTDB taxonomy): Bacteria > Actinomycetota > Actinomycetes > Actinomycetales > Micrococcaceae > Arthrobacter_B. Next base: position 29,022 of record JBELZL010000004.1, read on the forward strand.
GTCCGACGCCGGCGGGCGTGTTCCGCCGGCGGTTAGAGTTCCAGCCGGAAGACCCACAGAACGTAGTCTTCGCCCGGCACGGTCCAGTCGCGTTCAGGCACGCGTTCAAAGCCCAGGGAAAGGTACATGCTGTGCGCACCGAGCATGCTGGTCATGCTCGTGAGGGACACAGCATGGATTCCCTCCAGGCTGCGGGCATGCTCCACGATGGCAGTGACGAGGGCACGGCCCACTCCACCGCGCTGGACGGCAGGATCAACGGCCAGCATGCGGAATTCAAGCTCACCTTCGACGGCGATGTCCGTGTACGGCTGGCCGGCGAAGGTAACGGCCGCAGAGCCCGCCACCACGCCGTCCTTCTCCGCCACCCAGAGTTCGGCGTGCTGGTCACGGTGTTCGACGTTTTCAAGTTCCTGCACGTAGGGATTGTCAGCGTCAATGAACCCGGCCTTGAGGTACGCCTCGCGGGTGATCCGGCGGATGTCTTCATAGTCAGCCGGTGTTGCCCGCCGGACGGTGATGCTCATTGGTGTTACGAATCCTTACGTGGGGGTTGATTTCCACGGTCGATTCTAGCCGCGCATCCGGGGGTCCGGAGGCCGGGCGTGACGGCGGGCACTTTCGCACTGTCCGGGGGCGCCAGGCCGCCGGAAAGGGCCTCAGCGGCGGCGGGCCGCTGCCGCGCAGGCGACGCAGAAACGAGCTTCCGGCCGGATTTCCAGGCGTGCCTCGGGGATAGGTTCCCCGCACCGTTCACAGATTCCGTACGCGCCGTCGTCCAGCCTTACCCGGGCGTCCAGGAGCTCCACCAGCGAAGCCTCCAGCGCAGCCAGCATTGAAACCTCATTGGCGCGTTCAACGGAGACGGTGGTGCCTTCGGGATCGTGCTCGTCATCCGCCGGTGTGTCCTTGGCGGCGGCCGTGACTTCGCGGATATCCGCCAGGACCGTGTCGATTTTCGCGCGGACCTCCTCGATGTGCTCATCGATAATGGCGGCAAAGCGGGCAGTATCCAGGTCTTTGGGCGTTTCCGGCTTCGGTTCCCGGACACGTGCAGTGACGACTGGTGCCAGCTTGCGCGATGCCGCTGTGACTTTACGGGGCATGGTGCGTCCTTCCGGGTCCATGAATCTCACTGCGTTCCGATTTTTCGCAGTTCCACCATTATCCGCGCGGTGCCTGCGAAAAACCTGCCCCGGGAGCCCGCGCTTTCCTCAGGGCTTAAAGGCCGCGCTACGCATGTGGACCATGGGAACAGAGGTGCCGCTGTGGGCTTCGCAGTGCTGGCCGCTGCAGGCCCACCAGGGCGGTCAGTAGCCCGACGGCGGCACGCGCCACGCCGTAGTGACGGCGGCCAGCCGCTCGGCGTCGTCCATTTTGCGCTCCGGCGAGCCGGGACGGCCCACTGTCAGGCCGGCTTCCTCCGCGATGAGCGCGCCGGCGGCGAAGTCGTGCTCGTTCAGTCCCCGCTCGGCATAGGCGTCCAGCGTGCCGTCAGCCACCATGCACAGGTCCAGTGCCGCGGAGCCGAGCCGGCGCAGGTCGGCAAAGCCGTCCATCAGGTCCGCGAGCGCGGCGTACTGTTCGGTGCGGACCTCCGGTTCGTAGGAGAAGCCCGTGCCCAGCAGCCTGCCCGTGCGGTCCGGGTCCGGCCCGTGCAGCCGGCGCAGGTTGCCGTGTTCGGCCAGCCAGGCGCCGTGGCCCGTGGCAGCCCAGTAGACGCGGACCAGCGCCGGGGCGTGAACCACACCGGCCAGCCAGTCGCCGTCTGCATTCACCGCGGCAACCGACGTGGCGTAGAAGGGAATGTTGCGGATGAAGTTGGTGGTCCCGTCCAGCGGGTCCACCGACCAGCGGATGCCGGACGGTTCCTCGGGAACGCTGGCTTCGAGTTCCTCCCCGGTCACTGCGTCAAAGGGACGCAGCCGGTTGATCACTTCCCGGACCGCGTACTCGGCCTCGGTGTCGTACGCGGTCACCCAGTCGCCGGAAGCGCCCTTGTTCTCGACGTGCAGCCCCGCCTCCGACCGTTTGGCCAGCACAGCGGCTCCGGCGGCAGCGGCCTGCCGGGCGGCGTCGAGCAGTTCCAGCGGATCGGGGGCGGGTGCTTCGGTCATGGCGTGGTTTCCTCATCCTCTTCGCTGTCCGCGGCGTTGTCTGTCGGATCCTGGTCCAGCGGTCCGTTTTCCAGCAGCCGGCGGAACCCGTCCTCGTCCAGGACGGGAACCCCCAGCGACTCTGCCTTGTCCAGCTTGGTGCCGGCGTTCTCCCCCGCCACCAGGTAGTCGGTCTTCTTCGAGACAGAGCCGGAGGCCTTGCCGCCGCGGGTGATGATCGCTTCCTTGGCTTCGTCGCGGCTGAAGTTCGGCAGGGTGCCGGTGACCACGATGGTGAGGCCTTCCAGCGTGCGGGGCTGGGATTCGTCCCGTTCGTCGGCCATCCGCACGCCGGCACGGGCCCAGGAGTCGACGATTTCAACGTGCCAGTCTTCGGCGAACCATTCCTCCAGCGCCGCGGCGATGGTCGGGCCCACCCCGTCCACGTGCGCGAGCTGCTCTTCGGTGGCTGCCCGGATGTTCTCCATGGAGCCGAACGCAGTGGCAAGGGCGCGTGCCGCCGTCGGGCCCACGTGCCGGATGGACAGTGCCACCAGGACGCGCCACAGGGGCTGGGACTTGGCTTTTTCCAGTTCCTCGAAGAGCTTGCGTGTGTTGGCCGAGGGCTCGGAGGGCCTCTTCGCGGTGCCCTTGGTGTAGAAGTACGGAACCAGTTCGGTGCCCACCACCACGCCTTTGGAGCGTTTGGGCCGTTCGATCCGGACATCGGCCAGGTCTTCGACCTTGAGATCGAACAGGCCGGCCTCGCTGGTCAGCGGCGGGGTTTCCGGCTCGGCGGGCGAGGTCAGCGCGATGGCCGCTTCCCAGCCCAGCGCCTCAATGTCGAACGCGCCGCGGCCAGCCAGGTGGAAGACCCGCTCGCGCAGCTGGGACGGGCAGGAACGGGCGTTGGGGCAGCGGATATCGACGTCGCCCTCCTTGGCCGGCTTCAGTTCCGTGCCGCAGGAGGGGCAGTGGGTGGGCATCACGAAGTCGCGTTCGGAACCGTCGCGGAGTGCGGCGACGGGTCCCACGATTTCGGGAATGACGTCGCCTGCCTTGCGCAGCACCACGGTGTCGCCGATCTTGACACCCTTGGCCCTCACCACGTCCTGGTTGTGCAGCGTGGCCATCTCCACGGTTGAGCCGGCCACCTTGACCGGCTCCATGATGCCGTACGGGGTGACCCGGCCGGTGCGGCCCACGTTGACCCTGATGTCCAGGAGCTTGGTGTTCACTTCCTCCGGCGGGTACTTGTACGCCACGGACCAGCGCGGCACCCGGGAGGTGTGGCCGAGCGCGCGCTGCAGGGCGAAGTCGTCCACCTTGACCACAATGCCGTCGATCTCATGGGCCAGGTCATGCCGGTGTTCGCCATTGACCGCAATGAACTCCAGGACCTCGTCATAGCTGTCCAGCACTTTGTAATAAGGCGAGGTGGGAAGCCCCCAGGCCTTGAGCAGCTCATAGGTTTCCGACTGGCTGGCGGCTCCAAGGCCTTCCCGGGCGCCGATGCCGTGCACGTACATGCTCAGCGGGCGCTCGGCGGTGACCTTCGGGTCCTTTTGCCGCAGCGACCCGGCGGCAGCGTTGCGCGGATTCGCGAACGGCGCCTTCCCGGCGTCGACCATTTTCTCGTTGAGGCGGGTGAACTCCTTGGACGGAATGAAAACCTCGCCGCGGATCTCAACCTCGGCGGGAAGGTTCTCGCCCTGGAGGCGACGCGGAATGGAGGCAATCGTGAGCACGTTATGGGTGATGTCCTCACCGGTGGTGCCGTCGCCGCGGGTTGCCGCACGGACCAGCTCACCGTTGCGGTAGAGCAGGTTCACCGCCAGGCCGTCGATCTTCAGTTCAGTGAGCCACCTGACCTTCGAGCCCGGTGCGATGGACGCGATGGAGGCTTCGGCCCGCTTCACCCAGGCATCGAGTTCATCGAGCGAGAAGACGTCTTCCAGGCTGTACATCCGGGACAGGTGTTCCACCGGCGCGAACGCCGCGGACACCTCTCCGCCGACTTCCTGGGTTGGTGAATCGTTGGTCACCAGTTCCGGATGGAGTGCCTCGAGCTTCTCGAGCCTGCGGTAGAGCTCATCAAACTCGGCGTCGGAGACCAGCGGAGCGTCCTCGTTGTAGTACGCAAAGCGGTACTTCCGCACCTGGTCGGAGAGAGTCTCATACTCTTCGCGCAGGCTGTCGCTGGGCGGCGTGTCCGTGCTGACGGCGTCGACGGCTTCTTCAGGGGAGGTCTTAGCTGTGCTCACCTACCCAATCTTGCCGTATGTACGACGGCGGCGGGAGCTATGCGGGCGGCCCCGCAGGCTATCCCCGGAACGCCAGCGACGGCAACCGGTTCTGGACCACCTGAACATCCTGCACCTGCGGCGCCTGGACCACCGTCCAATACACACCAGCATCAGCCTTGTTCAGGCCCAACGCCTCAGCCCGGTCCGCGTTGTGCCCGGTATAGAACAACCGGTAGAGCTGGCCCTCTTCAGCCTGTGCCACGTCAGTGATGCGGAACGGCTCACCCTGCCACGAACACGTTGCCAGCAGCTCATAGAAGTCCTGGATCTCTCCCAGGCCCACCGTCCGGCGCCAGAGCCCCTTCGGGGTCTGTTCAAAACCTTCCACCCCGGGATTTGACGTGGCTGCCACTTCAACGGACCGGCCCTCATCCACCAAGTCAGCACGAAACACCTGGCCCTGCCAGACCGCGGACCAGCCCATAAGGTGCGACGGCGTATGCCGACCCGGCCGCGGAAGCCCAGACGTGCCGGCCACACCCCACCCGGTCGCCACCTCAAAATAGACCGCAAGCAGTTCCTCGGGCGCCCCGGCCCGAATACGCCACAGCTCAGCACCCGGCGGAATGGCACACTCGTCCAGGAAATACACCGGCACCGCACCACCGGACCACGCAGTGAAACCCGTCTCCGTAAACGGCGGGCGGTCCACAAACTCCGGGCCCACAGCATGGTGCATATGGATGGACAACGGCACCTGGAACCTCAGCACATCAACGTACCTGGCAGCCCGGTCCCACGGCGATCCCGGGAAATCCAGGCCATGAACCTCAAACAGGTCCTCGGGGGTCCGCGCGTTCACCGCATCCCCGGCGTCCACCACAAAACCGGAAACCGTGTCCCGGTTACCACCCACCAGGAAATCAACCTGCGCCGGGCTTAGAGCCTTTTGAAGAAAATTCATACTATTATCCCGCGCCCTAAGCTAGTCCTTGGTGAATGGATTAATCTCCACATTTAATTCCCCGATACGGTCCACAGGAAGCCATCCAGCTACGAAGACGTGTTCCAAGGGCTCATTTTTACTATACGGTTCGAATCCGTGGTTATTTATAAGCTGGCGCTTATATACAGCCGGCATGGGATCGATGCTTTGGACCGCCAGGTTGCCGTTATCATCCGACCCGACAATGAGGACATTTCTGTCCGGCCCCAATGTTCCTGTGGCTGTCACCTTGTGAAGATTACTCACTTCTTCCGCAGGAACCCTGCGGATATGGGATACATCAGGGCGCCCGAACTTCCTGCGCCCAGAAAGCGTTCGCCAACCCGGGTCCGGGGCATCACCGCCTTCAACAACCAGCGTGAATATACCGTCCCTGGGATTCAGGTCCCGTACTTCGTATTCCTGCCCCCGCCAAGTGCAATATCTGCCGGTCAGCTTCGTTCCGTCATGGAGCCACATAACTAGAGCTTAATCCACTCTTCTTCGACACCGTTATAGATCCCAACCAGGACCTCGTTTCCGTCGCGGTCTATCCGCCACATCTCGGCACCGTCCTGCATATCCACCCCATACTTCACTTTCAGTTCCGGGACTAGGGGAAGGGCATCAACCCTGCTGCTCGTAAACCCGTGCCCGGTGTTCGGCCATCCGGCGGAGTCTTCGAGTGTCCATGCCCCCGCTTCGGTGTTCGCGTGCTCCCGGTAGGTTGCAATGTCCTGTTCCAGGAGCCGGCGGTCTTCGGGAGTGAGCGTTCCGCTGGCCTCCCTGGCCTGCTCCCCGGCACGGTTACGGCGCAGTTCCTCGACGCGGGCATGGTTCGAGTAGTCCGGGATGTGGATGGGCTCCGAGTCGACGGCATGGAACCGGACGGCATATACAGCCTCCGTCTCTCCTACCTTGTACGGCATGCCGCCGTCCGGAAGAACGTAATCCAGCCGAAGCCCCAGAATAATCTCATCCACCGTTCGCAGGGCGGCTGTATCAGAGGCCTGGGAGATGAACCCGCCCATGCTTCCGGTATACAAGTCGTCGTTGTTGAGCACAGTCACTGCGTCGTCCGTACCCATGATTTTCTGGAACGGCTGGCTGATGTCCCCGCTGCCCAGCAGATGCCGGACATCGTGGACCAGGATCGCCTGCGCATCGGTCAGGTCGTAGTAGTAGCGGGTGGGGATTCCACGCAGCGCGTTCTCCAGCGGGCTGGCTCCGGGCCGCGCCGGTCCCCTGGTCTCGCCGTCGAAGGTTTTCTCCAAGAGATCGGCAACCTGTGCCTCGACCACGTCCGGCGGCAGCTTACCGTCCGGGCCGCGCCGCGCATCCAGTGCCTGGAAATCAGCCTGAGAGAGATGGGTCTGCAGGAAGCCGTCAGTATGCTTCCACGTCGCAGGATCCAGGGAACGCCTCAGCTGCGCAATCTGGTCGTTCCGGGTGGAGACAGTATGGGTGCGGTCCCCGAGGTCCACCCTCTCCGGCCGGCCATCAGCGTCGTAGTGCACAACGGGCTTGGGCGCCGGCGTTTCCGGGGCATCCAGTCCCTCAGGTGACCCGGGCGCATCAGTGTCGGAGGCGTCACCGTTCCGCGGCCTGCCGGCAGCATCATCAACCGCTGCAGCACCCGGCCGCACATCGTCGGCGTCGCCCTTCAGAGGCGAACGGGCGTCGTCAGCATCCACACGTGCCGCTGGAGCAGACGCCTCCGCAGTCTTGCCGGACGGCGTGCCGTCCTCCGGCATTGAATGGCCGGGTTTGCCCGAGGGAGGTTCAGCACCGGAGCCGCTGCTGCGCACCGGCACGTCCGGCGTGGACGTCCGGCCGTTACCGGATGCCTCAGGAGCGTTCGTGCGGACCGGGGTATCCGGCGTCGTGGTTGAATGCGGGACGGTGGAGCCTGCGCCCGAGCCGCCACCGGTCCGTGCCGTATCCGGGGTGAAAGCCATAACCCGGGGTCCCCCGCCGCCGGCTCCGGCGAGCGCGGGCGTGCCGAACCGGCCGTGGCCGGCGTTGGCCAGCGCGGTATCCACCTTGTTGACGGCCGCCCGCCCGGAATCGATCAGGAACTGGTCCGCTGCCTGCCAGGCAGCACCCACCTTGCCGACGGTAACCCGGGAGGTGTCCACCACGGTGGTGATGGCGTTGATCTTGAATGCCTGCGCGGCGTCAGTGACCTTCACCGTTACCCCGGCCACCTTGCCGAGGCCGGAGGCATTCACCACGGCGGAGACCTTGCCTGAGGCGTTGGCGGCATCGCCGATCTTCCCCGCCACCGAGCCGACCTTCGCAGTGGCACCGGCACCTGCCGTCAACAGGATCGAAGCCAGGTCGAACGACGTCGCGCCGGCAGCGTACGCGGGATCGGTCTGCCATTCGTCCCAGTGGATGGCAGCCTTGCCAACCGCCAGCAGTTCATCCCCCGCCTGCCGAACCCTGTCACTGTTGCCGCTGGCGTGCAGGGCAATCTGGACCGCGGGTGTGGTCATGATTGCCAGGTTCACGGCAAGGTTCCCCAGGCCTTTCCAGGTCTGCTCGAAGGCTTCCGCGCCGCCGAGCCCAACCATATTGCCCAGGCCTGTGACGGTGCCGGTAACACCGCTCCAAACACCCTTGCCAAAGGAGGCAACGCCGTCCCAGGCGTCCCGGTACCAGGGCTTGTCCCATTCGGTGGGCTGCCCCCAGGGAACATTGCCCTCCACCGCGGCGGCGTCGAGCTGTTCCCCGCTAAACCCGAACTCCACCTCGCCGCTGCCGGCACCTTCTTCGGTGGTCAGCACATACCTGGGGCCGCCGTAGATGGCGCTGATCGCGTTGGCGCAGACGCGCTGGGCTTCCTGCAGATCCGAGTACAGCCGGTTTAGATCTCCGATGATGTTCTGCTCGGCCTGGATTAGGCCTTCGTCGTCATCCCAGTCGTCCTGGTTCCGGCCGCGGGTCCGGGAGAAGAAGCTGGCAGCATCAGCCTTCACCGCGTCCAGCCGCACCTTCAGGGCGTCCACGGTATCGGCGTAGGCCAGCACAGCTTTGTCGACAGTGCCGACGTCGGAATCGAGGTCCGCGGCGGAGGCCGTGACCGGGCGGAAGGCGTTGAACACCACTTCGGAACCGGCAATGTCATAAACGTCCGGTGACTGCAGGTGCGACCACGCAGCGGAGGATTCCTCCGCCGTCTCCACCACGTCGCCGACGGCGCTGACCAGCGCGGCTGCGGCCGCCCGGATCACTTCCGGATCCGGCAGCACAGCCTCGAACGCTGCGATGTCGATGCTCAATGTTTTCCCCCGGGTCTAGCTGGATAGAAATGCTGGCAGGCCTGCGCCGGGCCTAGACGGCCTGCGGTCCTGGTCCGAAAGGAACAGCAGGTTCCGGCGCCGGCGGCGGATCGTCCGCCGCAGACTGGGCCGCGCGCATCGAAGCTTCGGTGGCATCGCCGGCCATCTGCGCATCGGATTCGAGCAGGATGGCCAACACGTTGTTGACCGCGTTTACGGCGTTTGAGGAACGGCCGGCAATGTTGGTGAAGGCCGGGTTGATCAGCTTCTCTGTGAGTGCGCCCAATTCCGCGGCCACGGGCTCTGCCATGCAGGCTGTGGCCAGCTCGCTGATCTTCTCCCCCACCGCAGTGAAGTCTGGACCGTAGTCCTCCAGCAGGGGTGCTACCTGTTGGAGGACCCCGGAAACGGCACCCGGGTTGACGTTATAGCTCACCGGCTAGCCAATGTTCTGGACGGCGCTCCTGGCACGGGAGCCGGCGCTGGTGGCGGTCTGGTCGTTGAGGTTCAGCGTCTGCTTGACCAGGGCAATGATGTTTCGCGTCTCATTGGCGGCATTGCGGAAGCGGTTCTCCACGGCCTGGTACTCCTCGGAGACGCCGTCCGCCTGGAAGTCGGACATGGCCGCGTTTACGGCCTTCTCCCGTTCGCCGATCAGGGACTCAAGCCGGGCAACAATGGCCTGGATGTCTGCCTGCACGGCAGCGGAAGTATCGGTGTCATAGCTCAAACGGTCCTGGGACATGGCAATTCCTTCTCTAAGACGGTGGAAAGGGGACGGGAGCTAGCGCGAAGAGCCAAAGCGTGCGGCATCAAAACTCGCCGCACCCTGCTGCTGGGCTGCGTTGTCCGCGGATTCCTGGTCACCCATCTGGAAGGAGCGGTCCATTTCCGACTGGCCCATAAGGATCGTGGAGAGTGAGCTGTTGAGCTCATTGGCAATCTCATCCGTACGGGCCTTGAATTCGTCGAAGCGTACCCGGCCCTGGCCGTTGAATTTGCCCTGGAGCGGGGTGACAGCGTCCATGAGGTTGCGGACCAGCTGGCCCAGGTCCTCATTGGAGTGTCCCGTCTGCTGCGTCAGTGTGCCGAGGGTCGAGGACCCCATATCGAATTTCATTCGTCTACCACCTCCGGCACCTGCGTGCCAATTGTCCGGTCATTCCCCCCGCTGCCGGTTCCCCAGCCATCCGGCGTGGCCTGGCCGCCGCGCGGTACCCCCTCATACAAGCCGCACATCCCCGGGCCTGCAATGGGGAGAACTACCCATGTGGATAACCCCCGCCCCGCACCGGTAATGGGGGCGGGTCGTGTAAGGATATGTAGCGTACTTGTGATTGGGGGATACGCATCGTGGCAGGCGACTACGACAACCAGCTCATTGAGTCAGTTGCTGTCCGCCGCAGCCGGCTGCTCACAGCCCTGCTCTACGGGAGCAACCCCAACGAACGCCGCTGGGCGGACACCGTGAAACTGTTCCTGTTCAGCATTGCCGTCGCAGCCCTGATCGCAGCGGTTTGTGTTGGCTATTCCTTTGTCACGAACCTGCTGGAGGAGAACCGGGCAAAGCAGGAACAGCAGCAGCAGAGCACCGCAGCCGGTCCCGGGACGGCGTACGACGGCGGCCCGGCTGCCGCCGGCAGCGGCACGGCGATTGAACACCTCAGCAACGAGACAGGAGCCTGGCAGCCATGGCGCATGCCTACACACGGGTGACGCTGGTGGGCCAGCAGCGTCATCTTGATCTGCTGCTGCCCTCGGACCAGCCGGTGGCGGCACTGATGCCCCAGGTGCTGGATCTATTGGGCGATGAACCCGCTGCGGACGTGGCCGCGAAAGTCCTCGTTGCTCCGGACGGGACCGAACTAGCTCCTGAGGACACCCTGGCCAGGGCAGAAGTGCTGGACGGCACAGCCCTGACGCTGTGCAATGCTTCCGAAGCTCCGCCCGCCCCTATCGTCTACGACGTCACCGACCTGGTGGTCGCCGAAACCGAGGCCGTGCGCGGCCGGTGGAACAGGCACTGGAAAAACGCCACCGCCGGTGTCTTCGCAGCAGCCGGGCTCTGGGGAGGCACCGAACTGCTCATTGCTGCCGTGGCTCCGGAGGCAGCGTGGTGGCTGCTTGCCGCTCTGTCCGTCCTCGCCGCAGCTGCGGGAGTCTTGGTTTCCCGGCGCATCCCGGACTCCGCTGCCGGCCCTGCAGCGCTGGCAGCTGCCTGGCTTGCCGGACTGGGATCCGCGCTGCACACGGGCGGAGTCCAGGACGGAAACTACGGGCGTGCCGGCCTGGTCCTGGCTGCGGCCACAGTCCTTACCCTGCTTGCGCTGGGTGCATCCAACCGGCGGCCAAAGGCCATGTTCACCGGTGCCCTGGCCGCCGCGCTGGCTGCGGCAGCCTGGGCTGCCGCGGTTATGCTGACCGGCAATGCTGTCCAGGCTGCCGCACTGGCCGGAATTGCCAGCGTGCTGCTGCTCGGCCTGCTCCCCGGCATGGCGCTTGCGGCCTCAGGGCTGGCTGCGCTGGATGACCACCGGGCCAAAGGCGGACAGGTGGCGCGGCCGGATGCGCTGGACGCAGTAGCTTCGGCCCACAGCGGGCTTGTAGTCAGCGCGGCTGCCGCGGCAGCTTCGGCCGCCCTCGGGTTTTGGCTCCTGGGCACCGATACGGCGCAGCAGGCCTGGTCACTTCCCCTGCTGTCAGTGCTCACGCTCGCGGTGTTCCTGCGCGCCCGGGCCTTTCCTTTGGCGCCGGAGCGCCTTGCGCTCTACGCCGCGACCGCCGTCGGGCTTGCCGCACTTGTGGCCGGGAGCAGCCGCTGGTTCGCTGACCAGCCCTGGGCCACAGGGATCATGGTGCTGGTGCTCGCGGCCGCTGTCTGGATTGCCTTGTCCCTGGACCTGCCGGACCATGCCCAGGCCAGGTTCCGCCTGGCTGCGAAGCGCCTGGAAACCCTGGCGATCCTCGCATCGGTTCCGCTGGCCGCAGGGTTATTCGGGATCTTCGCGCAACTGCTGGAGAGCTTCTAGATGACACAGACAACTTCCGGCGACGGCTTCGGCGCGCCGGCAACAACCCAGGGCGACGGTTTCGAGTCCACGCCCCAGCGGCTGCGGCGCACGCTGCGCACGCGTCCCGCAGAGAGTCCGGCACGCCGGTTCCTGCAGCAGGCCGCAGACATGTTCCGCGGCGACGACTATCCGCAGTCGCTGGCCGAGGCTGCGGCGGGCGTCCAGCAGCCTGTGAGCACCGGACGCCGGATCGCCGTCGTGGGTTTCCGCGGCGGCGCTGGCCGCAGCACGGCCGCCGCCCTGCTGGCACGCACCTACGCGGCACTGAGGTCCGACGCCGCGGCCGCAGTGGACCTGGCCGAATCCGGAACGCTTGCCCTGCGCCTTGCAGCTCCCGCGGCGCCGTCGCTGGATGCCGCCGCGGCACGTCTGGGACGCACCATCCCCGGTTCACTGGCCGGGGTGCGGGAGTTCCTTGCCTCGCCGGGGCCGGAGAACCTGCTGGTCTCCGGCCGCCGTCCGGCAGGCAGGACAAAGACGTCCGACGACGACGTCCTGCACCTTTCCCGGGTGCTCTCCCGCTACTGCCCGGTCACCCTGTTCGACTGCCCGCCCGGGCTCGGACCGGGCGCCGTCCGCTGGGCTCTGGGCGAATCACATCTGGCTTTGTTCGTTACTCCCGCCAGCGTTGCCGGCATTGACGACGCCGAGCGCGCAGCCGAGCTCTGGCGGACCCGGCCGGACCTTGGCACGGTCCCCCTGCTGGTCCTGCTCACGCGGGCCTCGGCGCGCAGCCCCTTCAAACCTGACGCCGAAGCACGCAGGCTCGCCCGCTCCGGCGTCGACACCGCTTTCCTTGACTATGACGCACATTTGGCCGCCGGTGTGGAGATCCGGCCTCGGCTGCTCTCCCGGGCGGCCCGCCTGCAGGGCACCGAACTCGCTGCCCGCGTGCTCTCTGCGGCGTCAGCAGTATCCGGCCGGCCCGGTGTACCCGCGGCTTCCCGGCGCGCCGAAGCAGGCTCCGGCCGAAGGGCGCGCACATGAGCGTGAAGCTGCTGCACCGGCCGGCCCGCACCACTGCCCCTGCACGCAGCATGGAACCGTTCACCCTGGACGCACCGCCGCAGATCGAAGGCGGCAAGGGCGGGATGAACATGATGTCCCTGGTACCGCTGCTCGGCGCCGGCGTCTCCATGACCGTGATGATGCTCTTCCGTGGTTCACCGCTCGCTGCAGTGGGCGCGCTGATGATGATCGTGACCATCCTCGCCTCGATCGTGATGATGCTCAGCCAGCGGGGCAAGCAGGGCCGCGCCCGCCGGGAACAGCGGGAGAACTACCTTGAATACCTTGAGCGCTGCCGCACCACCCTTCGGGCCCAGGAACAGGAAGCCGCCGCCGTCGCGCGCGCCGCCAATCCGCCGCCGGACGCGCTCTTTGACATCATCCGCGACCACCGCCGTGTCTGGGAACGGCGCCGCCGCAACGAGGACTTCCTGCACACCCGGATCGGTACCGGCACCCGCACCAACCGGGAGATTACCGTCCTGGATTCAGGTTCCGCCCTGGCCCGCGACGATACGTTCATGAGAACCGAGATGCAGATCCTCAAGCGCCGCTACGAGGCCAGCCCCAACCTGCCGGTCACCGTGCCCCTGGACGGCGCCGGAACGGTCAGCGTGGTTGGTTCCCGGGAATTCGCGCTGCAGGTGGCACGGCTGCTGCTGCTCCAGTCCGCTTCCTTCTCCTCCCCCGAAGACCTGCACCTCGCTCTGGTTTCCCCGGAAGAAACCCGCGCAGACTGGGAGTGGGCCACCTGGCTGCCGCATCTGGCCGACCAGGACAAAACCCACCGGACAGGCCCGGTGCGCCGCATCGCGCCCAGCATGGACGCGCTGGCCGACCTGGTCCAGGATGATCTCTCCCGCCGCTCCAACATGGCCGCGGAAGCCCGCAAGAACTTCCTCCGCGCCGGAATCGGCTCAGCGCTTCCCCGGCTGCTGGTGGTATCGGACAGCTACGGAGTGCTGCCCGCGGAGCTGCCGCTTCCGGACCGGCAGGCAGCCCCGGGTCAGCTCGGCATCACCACTGTTTTCCTCGCCGCGGAACGCGGGCAGGAACCCGGGGAAGTGGCCGTGCGCATCTCCGAAACCGATACCGGTTTTGTGCTGGAGAACTACCGCAGGGATCCAGTGGAACCGCAGGTGGATACCGGCACCCTGGACTCCCTGCCGGTTGCGCTGGCCGAGTCGCTGGCGCGGAGCCTGGCACCGCTGCGCCTGTCTCCCGACTCCCTGGAGCACGAGAGCGCAGGCAGCTCCGAAGGATTCCTGGACATGCTCGGCCTCTCTCCGACCCTGGACGAAGCGGACATCCGCAGGCTCTGGCAGCCGCGCAGCGAGGTGGACTTCCTCCGTGTGCCCCTCGGTGCTGACGACCGCGGGCGGCCGGCACTGCTGGACCTTAAGGAGTCCGCCCAGTTCGGCCACGGTCCGCACGGGCTCTGCGTCGGTGCCACCGGCTCCGGCAAGTCCGAGATGCTGCGTTCCCTGGTGGTGGGGCTCCTGGCCACGCATCCTCCCGAACTGCTGGCCATGGTCCTGGTGGACTACAAGGGCGGCGCCACGTTTGCACCGTTCGCCGACGCGCCGCAGGTCACCGGCGTGATCACCAACCTTTCCGACGACGTCAGCCTCATCGAACGCGTCTACGCCAGCCTCTCCGGGGAAATCCAGCGCCGCCAGGAAGTCCTCAAGGACGCCGGCAACCTGGCCAACATCACCGACTACCAGCTGCACCGCAGACACCGGCAGGGCCAGGGCGAAGAGCTGCCCCCGCTGCCGCATCTGGTGGTCATTATCGACGAGTTCGGCGAGCTGCTCACCGCCCGCCCGGACTTCATTGAACTCTTCCTTTCCATCGGCCGCATCGGGCGGTCCATCGGCGTGCACCTGCTGCTCTCCAGCCAGCGCATCGAAGGCGGCAAGCTGCGCGGACTGGACACCTACCTCTCCTACCGGATCGGCCTGCGGACCCTCTCCGAATCGGAATCCCGGACCGTCCTGGACACTCCGGATGCCTTCCACCTTCCGCCCGTCCCCGGCTTCGGATACCTCAAGGTGGACACCACCACCTACACCCGGTTCAAAGCCGGGTACGTCTCCGGCCCGCTGGAAGACGCCGCTGCGCCCCCGCCCCAGGACAACGACGACGACGCGCCGGTGCTGCCGGTCCCCCGCTACGCGGCGCCCCTGGAAACCGGCAGCCAAGCCAGCCGTTCGGCACCGGTGGCTGCCTCGGCGTCGTCCGCCAAGCGCACCACCGGACCCACCGTGCTGTCCACGCTGATGGACACCCTGGCCCGCTTCCCGCGCGCCGTAGACCCGATCTGGCTGCCGCCCCTGCCCCGCGGCCTGGCCCTGGACACGGCGGCCGGCGGAGTGCTCAGCACCAGCCAGGGCCTGCGGCTGAACGCGGGCGGAAACCTGTCCATCCCCATTGGGCTGCTGGATGACCCGGCGAAGCAGTGGCAGGGCATCTGGAACCTGGATCTGGCCGCCAACGGCGGAAACGCCGCCATCGTGGGCGGTCCGTCCACCGGCAAAAGCACCGCGCTGCGCACCATCGCGGCGTCGCTCGCGCTGACCCACACACCGTCGGAAGCCGGGATTTACGCGGTAGACCTGCTTGGCAGTTCCCTGCTGCCGCTCGAAGGCCTGCCGCACGTGGGCGGCGTGGCGGTGCGGACTAACCGCGAGGTGGTACGCCGGACCGTGGACGAGGTTCTGGGAATGCTCACCCAGCGGGAGCGGATATTCGAGAAGTACCGGATCGATTCCCTCGGCACGCTGCGCACGCTGCACGCCCAGGGCCGGATTCCTGAGCTGCCCAGCGCCGACATTGTGCTGCTGGTGGACGGGTACGGGCAGCTCTCCGACGAGTTCGAAGACATTGAAAAGTCCGTCCACGCCCTGATCTCCCGCGGCGGCGGCTACGGCATCCACGTAGTGGTCACCTGCTCACGCATGAATGAAATCCGGATTGCCCAGCAGAGCTTCTTCGGCAACCGGATTGAGCTGAGGCTGGCCGACCCCGGCGAATCCGCACACGGGCGCAAGCTGGCCGAGGCACTGAGTCCCGGCACACCGGGCCGGGCCCTGACCGACCGGAAACTGCAGGGGCACATCGCCCTGCCCCGCATCGACGGCGATCCGGACGAGGGCTCCGCGATCCAGGGCACGCGGGACCTGGTGGCCGCCGTCGCCGCTTCCACCGACGGCCGCGCCATGGCCGTGCGGGTCCTTCCCTCCGTGGCCCCCGCCGATCCGTCAGCTGTGCCGTCCGTGCCCGGGCTGGTGCCGCTGGGACTGCGGGAAACCGACCTGGGCGCCGAGAACCTGGATCTCCAGGGCCGCGAGCACCATCTGGTGGTCATGGGCGACGATGCCTCGGGCAAGTCCAACGTGCTTCGGACCGTGGTCCGCACACTCGCCGCCCAGCACACCGCCGAGAACATCGTCTTCGCCGTCTTCGATCCCCGTCGTGCCCTGGCCGGCGAGGTCCCGGAAGACTACCTGGGCGGCTACGCCACCAGTGCCGCCCTGGCCGAGAAGCTGGCCGCCGCCGTCGCCTCCGAGCTGGAGAAACGGGTGGGAGCGTCCCCCGAGGAGGTCGCGGCAGCGCCGTGCGTGGTCCTGGTGATCGATGACTATGACGTCCTGACCGCCGGCGGTTCCTCACCGCTCGCGCGGCTGACCCCGTACCTGCCGCTCGCCCCGGAAATCGGACTGCACGCCGTGCTCTCCCGCCGCGTGCGGGGTGCCAGCCGCGGCATGTACGAATCCTTCTTCACGGCACTGCGCGACTCCGGCAGCGCCGCCCTGATCCTCTCCGGCGACCGGACCGAGGGCGGACTGATCAATGGCGTCCGGGCCCGCGTCCTGCCGCCGGGCCGCGCCCAGCTGATCCAGCCCGGCCGTCCGGTGCAGATGCTGCAGCTGTTCCTCAATGATCCGGCCGCTGCCGCAGCACCCGTGGGTGGACAGTGAGCGCGCGGTGGGTGGTGGTGAGCGCCGGTGAACCGGACCGCCGCACCATTGTTCAGGCCCTGTTCGACACCATGCCGGAGAACAGCATCCGCGAAGCCGCGGCCGGGGAGGTCCTGGAGATACTCGACGGGGACAACGTCCCCCTGGTCGTGGAGCTTCCCCGCCTGATTCAGCTGCCGGGCGAGGTTATGCGCCTGCATCCAGGAGCGGAGGTCAGCGCACCGGCCGGTTCTGCCATTCCGGAGTTCTTCACCGCAGAAGGAACCGGCTCCCCTGCGCCGCTGTGGTGGCTCGAGCTGTACGCCGCGTCAGGAGCGCCCGACGGCGGCAGGCTGGCCGATGCGCTCAGCCATGCCATCGCGCGGCTCACCGACGGCGTGGTCCTGCTCCCGGACGGGGTCCGGGCCTGATGCACGATTCCGCCTACGATTTCCTCACCGCTTCCGCTGCGATGGTCTTTTCCGACCAGCCCGTAGTTGGGCTGAGTCCCTGGCTGGCCCGGGCGCATGCAGGCGCCGTGGAGTCCGGCCGGCGGTTTGTGCTGCTGACGCCGTCCGCTTCTTCGGTCACGCTCCCGGTCTCTGCCCTGTTCCACGGCGAATCCTCCGCCTGGCTCGCCACTGGCTCCGACGGCGGGTTCTTTGACGCGGTGACCGGACAGACGCAGGTGTGGAACGGTGCGGACCTGACGCCAGGCGGGTCCGTAGCCGACGACTTCCTGGCCTCCGAACGGAACCCCAGCGCCTATTTCCACGTCCGCGCCAGTGTGCTGCACCCGGCGTCGCTGTCCACCCGGGTCGGTACGTTCACCGCACGAGTCTTTGAAGCTGTCACCGCATCAGCACCCGTGGGCTGGGGACTGTATGAGCCGGTGAGCGAAACGTGGGACGCCGCTGCCTTCTCCGACTACTGCTACGCCCGCGCACCGAATACCAGCCGGCTGATCGTGCTCGGGGCAGCACCCGGCGCGCCCGGCAGTCCGGGGGCAGCGGCAGGATCGGTCGCCGTCGTCACCGTGGAACGCACCCGCTCCGGGTTGGTGGAGAGTATTGAACTGCTGGCTGGGGCACGTGCCCCTCTGGATACGGCTGGTCTGGATGCCTTCCTGGCTGCCATGCACCATGCCCGGGTCCGCACCGCCGTGCTGGCCTACGGCCTCGGATACCGCGATCTGCTGCGCCCGGCCCGTTTTACCGGGACTGCGGTTCCCGGTGCTGCGCTCTTTGGCCCGGATGCCCTAGCCGGTCGACCTGCTTCGTCCGCACTGGCCGTGGCCGGTCCGCGGGCGGAGCTGCTGGGCACCGCACCGGCCCAGTCCCTGGGCGTGCGGTATTCGTGCGAACCGGTTCCTGGCGAACCGCACCCGCTGGAGGCCTACGCCCGGCTGGCCGTGGAGCTGGCGCCAAGAGAGATTCCCTAGGCGGGGCGTTCCATGTAGCCCCGCATCGCCGAGCGAGGAACGAGCGAGGTGTCTAAGGGGCGGTGGAACGTCCCGGCTAGGGTTAGCCGACGGTGAAGTGGCGGTCACCAAAGTAGACGGTACTGCCCGACGGCGCGAGCACGGGGCTGTGCGCTGCCAAGGCTTCGTGGCGGCCGTCCGGAGCGAGGATGGAACTGCCGTTGGTCGAGCCCCGGTCCGTCACCCAGAGTCCCGAGGACCCGCCGGACTGCAGATGCAGGTGGGTCTTGGACACGGACCGGCCCATGTCTGCGAAGTCGATCAGCTGGTTCACCTTCTCCCCGATGGCCGGAGCCGGGTTGCGGCCCAGCAGTGCGGTGCCGGTGACCCGGACAGCAGCGCCGTCGTCGAACACCAGGCGGCACCCGGTCCCCTGACCGCGGGAGACTATGCGGGTCAGCTCAACGTCCTCTTCCTCCTCTGCCGGCGGCCTGCTCACAGCGGCCGGGGCTGGTCCCGCGGCTGCGGCAGCGCCCACTCCGGGCACGCTGCTGATCGGCGCAGCGGCCGACGGCGCTGCAGACGCGGCAGGTACAGGTTCCGCAGGCCGGGGGACCCATCCGGCAGCGGGTTCGGCAACCGGGGCCGCGCCGCCCGCCCAGCGCCCGCCGGTCAGCAGCGGATTCCGGCCTGCCCGGACGTCCACCACCAGGGTGCGGGCAGCCTTGTCATGCCAGCCCTGCCGGCGGGTGGGATGGTCCCAGAGATTGGACACCGTCAGGATCCACGGGCCCACAACAGTCACGGCAGAGACCGCCAGCAGCAGATTCCGCACCAGGACGGACCCGATACCCGGGGCCAGCCCGTCTTCGTTGACGGTCCGCAGCCCCATCACCCGGTTGCCGGGAGTCTGGCCCCTGGCCGCTTCCCACAGCCAGATCCAGGCAAGGTATCCCGCGGCGCCGGCCGCGCAGAGCAGAAGAGGCAGCCCTCCCGGAACCAGCAGCGCCACCAGCACCAGGGCAAGCAGGGGCACGCTGTCCAGCGCACGGGCCGCAAGCCGCTGCCCGGCGGTGGCGTTCACAAGATTCGGGTTCGTTGCCATTGCCTCGTCGTTCCTAGCTCTTTGTTCTCACCACGGTCCGCCGCGTCCGCGCCGCTCAGGCGTCAGAGTCCCCGGAAACCTGATCCAGCAGAACCAGATCCGCCGCGGTTACCAGCTGGGACGTGACGGCGTGCTCCACCAGCCGGGCCCTGCGGTTGACCGCCAGTTTCCCCGGCCCGCCTCGCAGCCCTGCCACTCCCACCCGGTCCAGCTTGTCGCACACGTTATCCAGCTTGCGGTTGAACCTGGTCTGCGACCATCCGAGCCTCGCCGCAGCATCGGCCGAGGTGGGCAGGGCACTGTAGCCCGTGCCATCGCGCCGAAGCATCGGTTCAGCGAGCGCCACGATCACTGCCCGCTGCGACTCGGTGAAGACTACCGGCCCAATGGTGGTTTCCCCGGATCCTGAATCATCCAGTGGATCCGGGCGGAACGCCGGTGTCTTCAGATGCACGTCGAACTCGTAGGTGGTGGGCCCGGCGGTGAACACCACGCGGGTCTGCTCGAAGACCAGCGGTATCCGGGCCCCTGGCGCAACCCAGGCCTGCATGCCGCCCTTGGAATCGGAGATGGTTGCGGAGATCCGGCTGCCGATGTTCGTGAGCCACCAGATTCCGTGTTCCTGGGAGATCGTCAGGAACTGCCGGTGCAGATACGGATTGTCGTCAATGGCGAGGTCCCCCTCACGCCCAATCCGGAACACCGTTCCGTCCCCCGGCTCGTGCCACTCCCCGCTAAAATCAATCGCCAGATCCCCCAAGATCCCTCTCCTTCGTAGCGGCTCCGACGCGCAGGTGCGCAGCGGAGACCTTGCCCAAGCAGCACCGCGGCGGTGCTCCTCAGAGGCTCATTATGTCCCATCCCTGCTTCTCCCCCATGACGGCACTCACCCAGCGCCGGCGCACCTAACCGGTGCAGACAGCCGCAGGTTCCGACGCCCGGCCGTTGGCGCGTGCCACCTGAACCTCAATACAGGTCTGTGCCCCGGCGGCAGGCAGGACGGCTTCGGCCTGCGACGTACGCACCAGCTCCCCCTTGCTGGTAGCGGTCACGGTGCGCCAAAGGAAGATGTCCCCTTCCTGCGGTTCGGGGTTCTGCCAGGTAAATACTGCCTCGCCCGCTTCCTGTACACCGGTCAGTCCCGACGGAGGCGCGACGGGTCCCTCCAGTCCCCCCAAAGCGTTCGACGGCGGCTGGGATGGCGGTGCTGCCGCCTGGCGCGGAGCAGGGTCCGGCGCCAGGACCAGCGCCGCGGCCGCAGCTGCCACCAGTGCAGCGCCGGCAATCCCGGCCAGGAGCCGCCCGCGGGGCATTGCTTTCCGTCCTGCCCCGGCCGGCCGGGGCGTGGATACTGCGCTCTCCGGAACGGGAGCAGGCGTTTCGCCTGCGGCTGCCGGTGCCCGCAGCACCGTTCCCTCCGCTGTGTACTCCCCCGGCCCGGCAGCCGGGGACACCAAGGCCCCTCCATTGCGGAGAGTGGGCGGGAACGTTGTTGCCGACGGATCGATCGAGACGATCCGGCGCACCCGGGTGCGGTCGCCGTCGTCGTGGGCTGCCTCCCGGCGGCCGGCTTCGTCAAGCACCGCGAACTCGGTGACGGAGAGGTTCAGCTCAGCCTGGATCCGCTGCAGGGCCAGGGCAAAGGCGTAGGCGGAGGAGTACCGGGATTCGGGGCTCTTGGCCATCGCCGTGGCCAGTGCGAGTTCGAGGGATTCCGGCACGTCGCTGCGGCCGGTCGGCGTGAGCTGTTCGGACAGGATCCGGGCCGTAAGATCCCGCTGGGCGTTGCTCCGTCCGGGACGCATAAACGGGGACCGCCCGGCGAGCAGGGTGTAGAGGGTGGCTCCCAGCGAGTACACGTCGGCACGGACGCCGTCCACGCGGGCACCGGCCAGGGCTTCAGGCGGTGACCAGGGGATGGACATCCCCACATCGCCGTCTTCCCCGCTGTCCATGGTGCCGGAGATGCCGAAGTCCGTCAGTGCGGGCCGGTTGTAATCCGTGGTGAGGATGTTCGCCGGCTTAATGTCACGGTGGGCGATTCCTGCCCGGTGCGCCGTTTCCACGGCGGAGGCCACCTGGATTCCGACGGCGAGCACCTCCGCCAGCGGCAGGCCGCCCTGGCGGTACCGGGCGTCAAGGCTGGGCCGGGAGCAGTACTCCATGGCCAGGTAGGACCGCCCCTCGGCGGTGGTGTCCGCCTCATAGATGGTGACGATGTAGGGGTGGGTGGACAGCTGGGCCATGAGGTTGGCTTCGGCTTCGAAACCCGCCCGGGAGGCTTCCTCGCGCAGGTCGGAGAGCAGCACCTTGACCGCTACCCGGCGGCGGGGCCGGTCCTGTTCATAGAGGTAGACGTCAGCGAAGCCGCCGGAACCCAGGTGCTCCAGGAAGCTGAACCCTGGAATCCGGGGCGGCGGCGCGGGTGGCCGCTTTTTCATGCGAGTCCTTCGAACCGCAGCGTAATACCGTCGCCCAGCTCTGCGATGTCCCCGTCAAGCAGGATTGCGGCCTCGCCCTGCGCCAGGCGCCGCGGCAGGGACCCCTCGCGGATGAGCACGGTTCCGTTGGTCGAGAACAGGTCCTTCAGCATCACGTGCCACCCTTCCAGCCGCACCTCGGCGTGGGAGCGGGAGATGTCTCCGCTGTCGCTGGGAACCTGGACCATCCGGGGCAGCGCTGCTCCGGCCACGCGCGACGCCGAGGGCTGGCGGCCGATCACGATGTTCCGGTCCAGCTCGTACACCGCACCGGTGGAGAGCCGCATCAGTCCCAGGCTGGGCCGGGACACGGGACGCGGTTCGCCGGAGATATCGGCTCCGCAGAACCGGCAGGCGGCGGCGGTGGGCGGGTTGATGTGGCCCTGCGGGCAGGTGCGGGCCAGGACGGTGGGACCGGTGTCCGTGCCCGGGTCCGGGACCGGTGCCGTGGCCGGAACCGGACCGGCAGCCGGTGCTGAGGCGCCGGGAACCGGGGCCGCCGGAGCGGAACGGATCGTCTCCCCGTCGTCATCTTCCCCGGCGGGTGCCGGGACCCCCGGGGCTGCGGCACCGGGGGCTGCGGCACCGGGGGCTTCGGCACCGGGCGCGGAGGCCTGGGGCAGCGGAGTTCCCGGCAGCGCCGTACCGGGCTGGGGCCGGAACCCCATGACCGTGTTACCGTCGTGGTCCACCGGCGGGAGGGTCTCGGTGGGTTCCCCGCTGTCCGCAACGCTGCGTGCTTCCTCCTCTTCCGGGAGGGTGGTTTCCGGCGAGAGCGGCGGAGGCGTGAGGTTCAGCCACGGTATTGCGGCGCTGAGGTCAGGGCCGGACACCGCCGCGGGTTCCGCGGGCTCAGCCGCAGGTTCAGGCGGGATGACGGGTTCGGCCAGCATACTCGTCTCAGGTGCACCGGGGGCGTCGACGGAACCCGCCCCGGGAACGGCAGCGGGAGCAGCGTCAAGATCGATTTCGATGCCCTGGGCAGCGGCCATCCCCTCGCGCAGGAACAGCTGGGGCGCGGACGCGCGGTCCGCCGCCGCCGAGGAGCGCAGGACCAGCCTTCCGGAGGCAGGGAACACCTGCTCGCTCCAGGTGCGCAGGTTCCGGCCGGACGCTGCCGGAGTACCGTCCAGTTCCAGCTCCAGCTCTCCGCGCAGCAGGACGTTGACCTGGCTGTCCACTGAGACCAGCCCGAAGGACGGCAGCCGGCTCAGCGAACCTGCGAGTCCGCCGGTGACGGCGTCGAACACGTCCTCCAGCGAAGCGCTGCCCTGCAGGGAGGTCCACACATCGTCCAGCCGCTGCTGGCTGGTTTCTGCCGGCAGCAGCACCACCTTGGTGCCGCGGACCAGCACCAGCCAGCCTGCCCCGGGGTCCTGCCGATACCGCAGTCCGTCCATCAGCCGATCACTGCCCGTTGTCTGCCGGTCCCGCCGCGTCGGGTCCGGGACTGCTGCCGGTAGTGGTGTTCGCGGATTCGCCGGGAGCGGCACCGGCGGCCAGTCCGGGCAGCGTAATAGCTCCCGAATCCGGGTTGGCCGAACCGAAGTGTGCGTCGATCACCAGCACCGTGATGTTGTCGCGGCCGCCGGAGCGCAGCGCTGCCTGCACGAGGGCAGCGCAGGCGTCCTGCGGGTTGGGGACGGAGGAGAGGATCTGGAAGATGTGGCCGTCGCTCACCTCGCCGGTGAGACCGTCGGAGCAGACCATCAGCCTGTCTCCCGGCTCCACCGGAATGAGCCAGAAATCCGCGTTGGTGTCGTTGCCGGTGCCCAGGGCACGGGTGACCACGTGGCGGCGGGGGTGGACCAGCGCTTCATCGGGGGTGATCTGGCCCAGGTCGACCAGTTCCTGCACCTCGCTGTGGTCTACGGTGATCTGTTCCAGCGCACCGCGGGAAAGGCGGTAGGTGCGTGAGTCCCCCACATTGAACACCAGCCAGTAGGGGCGGGATTCCTCCTGCACCAGCAAGGCCCCGGTGAGGGTGGTGCCCGCACGGCCGCCGGTTGCCTCGCGGATCTGCCGGTCTGCCTTGGCCAGCAGCTCTTCGATTTCAGCGGCGGAGACTTCCGGCAGGTGTTCGCCCACCAGCCGGGAATCCGCGAGGGTCCGGACGCAGATGCTGCTGGCGATCTCCCCCGCTTCGTGCCCGCCCATGCCGTCTGCCACGGCGAAGACCGGATCCGCTGCGATCAGCGAGTCTTCGTTCAGTTCCCGCCGCAGGCCGCGGTCGGAGGCATACCCAAAGACCGCTTCCAGTTCCAGGGGCTCAGATGTCGTATCGTCGGAGTTCATTCACGCCCTATCCGGAAGCTGCTCACTGTAGTGATCTGTCTTACCTGTTCTTTCCATTACCCTAACGGACCTTGAGGGTCTTGAGCAGCGCCGGTGCGGCGGGTCACTTTCACAGCCGCACCCCGCATCCGCTGCCGAATTCGTGCCGACCGGGACCGGGCTCTCCCGGACCCAACTGCGAGCCGCGTTTCGAGGCGCAGTGAACGCAGTGAATACCGGGCGCGCTGGCGCTGCCAGAACCCTGCCGTGCCGGTGAGGGAGCTGCGGACGCTTTCCACGTCCTCCCAGTAGCCGCGGACCTCTTCTTCGCTCGGGTCCCCGGGGCCGAAGATCCCGGCGTCGGCCCGGCGGGCCAGCGCTGCGGTGGCAGCGGCGCCGCCGGGAAAAGCCCGGCCCAGGGCGGCAGCGTCTTCCCTGCGGGTGCGGCGGCCGCTCACGGCAACACCCAGGTCAGCGGCCGCACCCAGCACTTCGCGCCAGCCGCCGGCGACCCGCTGTGCCGTGCCGCCGGCTGTGCGGCGTCGTTTGCGCAGCCGGCGCTTGAGCAGCAGGATGGCCAGCAGCGGCCCGAACAGGACCACCAGCGGCAATGAAGCCAGCCCCAGGATGCGCAGGAACCCGGAGACGCTCTCCCAGAGGTCTTCTTCCTTCTTTTCCGCGTCCTGCGGGTCCGCAGCCGTGTCCGGCGGCAGTTCTGCCGGTTCCTGCGGCGGTGGCGGCGGCTGGAGCACCTGCGGCTTGGGGGTGGACTTGGGCTGCTGCTGAGGCGGAACGGGCTCGTTGTCCTCATCCGGGGTGGGGAAAAACGGCACCCACCCCACGCGTTCAAACTCCACTTCGACCCAGGCATGGACGTCATCACCGGTGATGTCTATCCTGCCCGGTGCTCCTTCGAGTTCTTCCCAGTCCGGATAGAAACCCATCACCACGCGTGCCGGGATCCCCAGTTTGCGGGCCATCAGGGCCATGGCCACGGCGTACTGCTCGTCGTCGCCCACCATCTGCTCGGCGTCGAGCAGGCTGACCATCCGGGCGGCACCGTGGCCGGGCATCGACGGCGTCTGCCCGTCCTTGCCGTTGCTGAAGTAGCCCTCCGTGGCCAGGATCTGCTGCAGCTTGCGCACCCGCTGGATCGGGGTGGTTTCCTCGCCGGCGAACTCGGCTGCCTTCGCCCCGATCACCGGCGGGTCCTGCTGCAGCCGGGGCATCGCGCGCTGGGCGAAACCATACTGGGCCAGCTGCGCGTCGTCGTACTCCTCGGGGAAGACGACGGCCGTTTCATAGCTGTCCCCGGAGCGCACGCCGGAGGTGGCGAGCAGCGTGCCGCTGCCGGCGTCGTGATAGAGCCCGCCGGCAATCTCACGGGCGCGCTCCCCCGCCGGGCGCAGCGCGCGGACCTCGCCGCCCGAAGGCAGCCAAGCACCGTGATAGTCCTTGATCTGGAACTGCAGGGTCGCCGCTGTTCCGCTGTCAGTTCCCGTCCCCAGCGTGCCGGCGTCACCCACCCGGGCAAACCCGCCGGCGGCCTGGCCGCTGACGTTGTAGACCACCCCGTCATAGGCATCCATCACGGCCAGACGGATCCGCTGGCCTTCCGGCAGTCCCTGGACCGTGAACAGCGTGCTGTCCGCATTGTCCTTGACGTAGCGGCGGAAGTCAGTGAGCGGGCTGGGAAAGTTGAACAGGTCCACGGGAGGTTCGACGGCGTCGCGGAGCACCTTCCGGTCCAGGTCCGTCCCCAGCAGCGCAGACGCCGGCAGGGACAGGGCTGCGGCCGCGGCGACCACGGCACCGCCGTAGAGCCGGCGGCGCAGCCGCGCGGCCTTGGCAGGCGCCGAGCTCAGGGCAGCCTGGGGTACGGCGGCAACAGACAGCGCGCGGTTCCGGCGGTAGGAAAGGAACACCAGCGCTCCGGCGGCGAGCAGCAGTGCGCGCAGGCCGGGCAGCGGCACGTCCTTGGTGCCAAAGGCAATGCCCGCCGCGAACAGAGCCAGCACCGGCAGAGCGGGCCAGTACGCTCCGCGTGCCCGCCAGCAGAGCAGGCCCGCGGCGAGTCCGGCCAGCAGGGAAAGCAGGAACGGAACCACCAGCATTCCGCCGGCGGTGCCCACGGGCGGGGCGACTGTCAGCAGGTCCTTCCAGGCGAAGACCACCCCCAGCACCAGGACCCGCAGGGAGGAGAAGGTGGGCAGCACCCCGCCGGCTGCTTCCACCGGGGCGGCAAGCGCCGGGCCCAGGACCAGATAGGTGCCTGCTGTTGCACCGGCGGTTGTCCACAGCCCCCAGCGGCGCGCCGCGGCGGCTGCTGCCAGGAACAGGCCCAGGACAACGCCGCCCAGGCCGGCGGTGAGGTAGCGCGGGTCCCCGCCAAAACCCGGACCGAATCCCAGCACGCCTGCTCCCAGCAGGACGGCGAGCGCGGCAGCTTCCAGGGTGCGCCGCAGCATCTCCGGGCTGATGCCCGCTGATCTGGTGCTGGACCGGTTCCGTTCCCGCGGCCGGAGCGGGGTTCCGGTACTCACGCTGTGCCCTTTCGAATCAGCGCGGGCAGGTCATCGAGGCTTCCGCAGGTCAGCACGGTCAGGTCGGCGATGTCCCGCCGGCCGGCCGGTTCACCTTCGGCGCAGCGGACCGCGAGGGTGCGGATACCGGGTGGAACCGCGGCGGCGGCGGAGCGCAGTTCCGCTGCAGTGGGCACCGCCCCGGTGACCAGGATGACCACGGAGGCGTTGGGCACGGCGTCGGCGGTGAGCGCTGCCAGGTCCCGGGTGCCTTCCCTCCGGCCGGTGGTCTCCAGGCGGGTGAGCCCGTCCAGCAGGATGGTTCCGCTGCCGCTGCGCAGCACGCCGTCCTGGGTCAGCATGCTCAGGTCCCGCTGCTCACGCAGGGCCTGCAGGCCCAGGGATCCGGCGGCTGAGACGGCCAGTTCGAAGTCCTGGCCGCTGCGGTAGTCGGACTGCCGGGTGGAAAGCGCCACAGCCAGGTGCGAGCGGCGGGTTTCCTCAAACTGGCGGACCATCAGCGTCCCGGTCCGGGCGCTGGTCTTCCAGTGGATGTGCCGCCGGTCATCGCCGGGCACGTACTCGCGCAGCGCATGGAAAGACACATCCGCGGTGCTGAGGTCCCGGGTGGGCAGCCCCTCCAGGTCCTTGATGAAACCGGTGGCTGAACCCTGCAGGTTCACGGTCCGCGGGTGCACAAACAGGTCTACCGGATCCGTCCACCGCAGCCGCCGTCCCAGCAGGCCAAAGGGATCCCGCCGCACCGATTCAACCGGCCCCACCACTATGACGGCGCGCTTGGCGGTCGGGATCCGGAACAGTTCCTCGTGTTCGGCCCCGGGAGCCATGCGCGGCAGTTCAAAGACCGCGGTGGCAGCGCCCACCGGGAGTTCCAGCAGCGCCGGCAGCAGCAGCCGCGCGCCGGGGTTGCGGACGGCCAGGGAGCCGACGGCGTCGTCCCCCACGGCCACCCGGGTGCGGCTGAGGTCCAGGCGGACGGCGTAGGCCTGGCGGCCCAGGATGAACAGGACGGCGGCAGCGAGCACCAGAGTGAGCGTGAGCCCGGCGGTCAGGGCCTCCCACCAGCCCAGCATTCCCCCGGCCAGCCAGCACACACTGGCCAGCGCGGCCACCGTCCAGCCCAGGGGCGTGACGGCGCGGAACGCACCCGCCGGGACACGGCGGAAGGCAGCAGGCAGTCGCTGGAAAACGGGCACGGGTACGGTCCTAGGCGTTCACGCGCTGCTGCGGCGCGGCCGTGGACGCCAGCACCGTCTCCAGCACGGCCGTGGCGGTGGCTCCGGAGAACTCGGCTTCCGGATCCATGACCAGCCGGTGGGTAAAGACGCTGGGGGCGAGCGTCAGCACGTCGTCGGGCAGCACGTAGTTCCGGCCTTCCGAGGCGGCCCACACCTTCGCAGCCCGGACCATGGCCAGGGCGCCGCGGACGCTGACGCCCAGCCGGGTTTCGGGAGCTTCACGGGTGGCTGCGGCCAGATGCGCAATGTATTCCAGCACGGAGGTGTCGGTGTGCACGGTGGCGGCGAGGTCCGCCATGTCCCGCACGGCCTCGGACGTGATGACGGCGGTCAGCGCTGCGGACCGGTCCCGGGTGGCGGATCCGGCCAGCAGTTCCACCGTGGCCGCGTGGTCCGGGTAGCCCATGGACGTCTTGATCAGGAACCGGTCCAGCTGCGCCTCGGGAAGCCGGTAGGTGCCTGCCTGCTCCACCGGGTTCTGGGTGGCGATGACCATAAACGGGCGTTCCTGCGTGTAGGTGGTGCCGTCCACGGTGACACGGGATTCCTCCATGACTTCCAGCAGCGCCGACTGGGTCTTCGGGGAGGCACGGTTGATTTCATCTGCCAGCACCACGTTGGCGAAGATCGGGCCGCGGTGGAATTCGAACGCCTGGGTCTTCTGGTCATAGATGGTGATGCCGGTGACATCAGACGGCAGCAGGTCCGGGGTGAACTGGATGCGGGACGTGGTGCCCTGCACGGTGGCGGCCAGGGCGCGGGCCAGCATGGTCTTGCCGGTGCCGGGGGCGTCTTCGAGCAGCACGTGGCCCTCGGCAAGCATGGACGTGAGGATCAGGCGCACGGCCTGGGGCTTGCCCAAGACGGCCTTGCCGACGTTGGTGACCAGCTGGGCGAAAGTCTCAGCGAACCAGGCGGCCTGTTCTTCGGTCATGGACATGGTGGTGTTCCCCTAGCTGGTGCGGATGAAGCGCTTCGAAGCGGGTTCAGCATCGGCCCATCCCCCCGGGCGGGTTGTTGCCGAAGCTGGTGTGGATGCCCTTGATGTGCAGGCCGTCGTTCTCCGGGCGGCCGGAGTGCTGGCGGTACCAGATGGCTCCGCCGCCGCGCACGATGTAGCAGCGGGTGTCAATGCGGTCCCCGACGTAGGCCCAGTGGTAGCCGAGGCACCTGCGGTCCACGAAGTTGGTGGAACCCGCCGGGTCCATGCAGGTGCGGCGGTCTCCGCTGGAGAGCTGGTTCCCCACCGTGAGGGTCCAGGTCGCCGGCGGCGGTTCGGTGCCGGTGCGCGCGGAGGCAGTGGCTTCGGCACCGGGTGTTCCCTGCGAGTTCAGCACCCGGACCCGGATGCTGTGTGACTGGTCGTAGCCGTTGCCGACGCTGCGGCTGCCGGAGACGCCTACGTTCTCCCAGCCGCCGCCGTTGACCGAGATCTGGACCTGCGCGACGTCGTGCGCGTTCTGGTTCGGAGGTGCCCAGGACAGCGTGGCGGTGCGGCTGCCCTGCCCGCCGCCCACGCCCGACGCCGACGGCGTACCCGGGCTGCCGTAGACCGTCACCGCCGGCGATGCTGCGGAGGCAGGGCTGTCATAGGCGGAGCCGTCGGAATTCACCACGGCCGTGAGCCGCGCACTGATGCTGGCACCGTTGTTGAAGCCGGTGATCTCCTGGCCGCTGCTGACCATCATGGAGCGTCCGTCGCTGAAGCTGGCGCGGTAGCTGATTTCCTCGGCCCGGGCGCCGTTGCGTGCGCCGGCGGCGAGCGGCGTGAACGTGATGGTCACGGCGCGCCCCTCGGCACCGGTGCGCGAAGCGGACAGTGCCGGGGCCGCCGGGGCGTCCGGAACGCCCACGGCGCGGCGCGGCGCCGAGACCGGCCCCCAGTCGCTCCAGCCGGCCTTGTTCCTGGCCCGGGCAGAGTAAGAGTAGTCCTGTTCGGAGTTATCCACGCGGACCGTCATTTTGGAGCTGCCGCCCGCCTCATGGGTGCGGACCAGGGTGGAGCCGCGGTATTCGCGCAGCTCGTACTCAATGATCTCTGCGCCGTTGGGGGCGGCGTCGGGCCAGTCCACGGTGAGCTGGCTTTGGACACCCACCGAGTTTGCCTTCGCGGTGGTGGGCGTTCCCGGTGCTTCCGGCACCCCGGCGGGGATTTCCGGGGAGGAGTAGTCGCTGAAGCCGGACGGTTCCGGGGCGGCGTTGCGTGCCTGGACGCGGACCCGGTAGCTGGTGCCGTTGGACAGCCCGGTCCAGGTGGTGCGTGTCATTGAGGCCGGAACGCTCTTCTGGGCAGCTCCGCCGGGCGGCGCCGGGGAGATCTGCAGGTCATAGGTCTCGATCGGTGAGCCGTCGTTCGCCGGGGCGGTCCAGGAGATGTCCAGCTGCTTATCGCCGAAGACCAGGTTCGGCGGAGCGGGCTGGGCCGGCTGGGTGTCCGGGCGCGCGGCTGCGGACTGCGGGGACGGGTCGGAGGTGCCGTTGGCATTCGTTGCCGTGACGGCGAACGTGTACTCAACGTTGTTCGTCAACCCGGTCAGGGTGCAGGTAGTGGCCGGGCATTCCTGGGTGAAGCCGCTGGAGCCGGTGACCGTGTACCCGGTGATGGGCGATCCGTTAGCCGCCGGCGGGTCCCAGGCCAGCACCACCGTGCGGCTGCGGGTGCTTTCAACCACCGGGGTGGACGGTGCATCCGGGCGGCCCTGGACGGAAAGCCGGATCTGCGCCGAGGCCTGGCGGTCCGCCTGCCCGGTCTTGTCCTCCACCCGGTACTGAACGCTCATGCTGCCCACAAACTCGGCATCGGGGGTGACCACGATCGACTCGCCCTGTAGTTCCGCCGTGCCGTTGCCGTCAGCGGTGGCCTCCAGGATCCGCAGCGGGGTGTCCGGGAACGGGTTGTCATCGTTGGCCAGCACATCCACGGTCACCGGGCGGCCCTGCACGGCGTCGTCCACTGAGTCGTCCGCGGCGACCGGAAGCGGCCGGGTGGACGCGAGGACCGTAAGGTCCACCCGCCCCGGCACCGGACCGCTGCGGCCGTCCGTGACGGTGAGAGCCAGCTGGCCCAGGGTGCCGACTGCGGCGTCGTCAGCAGCTGAGACCTCCAGGACGGTGCCGGAGAGCCGTGCCTCGAAACCCTCGGGAACCGGCCGGGCCAGCGCGAAGCTCAGGCGCCCTGCGTCCTCCGGGTTGGGATCCGTGGCCAGCGGTCCCAGGTCCAGCGTCACCGCGTCCTCGCCCTTGGCGGCCTCCAGCGAACCGGGGCTCATGGCCGGCGGAAGGTTCTGTTCCGGCTGCGGGGTCACGTTGACCAGGACGGTGAGGGTGGCTTTGAGTCCTTCGGGATCGTCGGGGCCGGACCCGTCGGTGACTTCGAACGTGATGGAGCCCAGTCCGGCATAGTCCTCATCCGCGGTGTAAGCCAGCGTGTCCTCGTCCGCGACCCAGGTGTCCCGGTTGGACGAGCCGATGGCGCTGACTTTCGCCGTCTCGGTAATCCGCGGTGTCCTGCCTTCGCGGACTTCCACCAGGTCCCCCAGTTCAAGGTCCAGGGTGTCCCCCGCCTGGATTTCCTGCACGGCGTTGCTGAGCAGCGTCGGGTACTGGGCGCTCAGGCCCGGCACCCAGAGCACGGCGGTGGCCGTTCCGCCGTCCATGTCCTGGACCGTGTAGGGAATGGCCTGGGCCTCGTCGGTGAGCTCCACCCGCACCTTGTCCCCCACCACGGAGGCGGTGGTGCGGGAGGGGTCCACGGAGACCTGCAGGTCCTCCGCGACGCCGTCGGGATCCTCGTCATTCTCCAGCACTGCCGCATCCACGGCGGTGCGGCCGCGGATCTCGGCGACTTCCACCCGGTCATCCCGGGCGATCGGAGCGAGCAGTTCGGCGTTCGGATCGGAGACGACGGCGACGTTGCCGTTCGCGGCGCCCCCGCGGTTGTCCCGGACGGAATACCGGACGTTGTAGGTACCGGATTCAGCCGGCACGGTGAAGCGCACCCGAGGACCGTCGGCGCGGGCGTCCATGGACGGTTCCTGGCTGGTCACGCCGTCCGGGGCCAGGGAGAGCGGATCGCCGTCGGGGTCTGAGTCGTTGGCAAGGACCGGCACGGCGACCTCGCGTCCGGGACGCACGCTCACGGCGTCGTTCACTGCCACCGGTTTCTGGTTCGCTTCCGCTGCGGGGGCGATACCCACCCGCACGGTACCGGTGTTTACCAGACCCAGCCGGTCACGGACCGTGTAGGTAAAGGAGTCGGTTCCTGCCCCGGAAGCGGAGGCCGTGTAGTCGATGTAGTCCGGACCCGGAACGGCAGCTCCCTGCGCGGGGGCCGCGGCGATACCGTCCAGGAACACCGAGTCGCCGTCGGAGTCGAGTCCGTTCAGGGGCACCGGAATCCGCACGGTGGTTCCGGCGATCGCGCGGCCCTCCAGATTCCGGGGAACCGGCGGCGTGTTCTTCTCGTCATCCCGCGGCCGGATGTTGATCCGCACCTGCGCCGAGTCGCTCTGCCCGGTGGAATCGCGGACCTCGTAGATGGCATAGACGGTTTTTGCGGTCTCTCCGGCGACGAAGCGCAGTGTGTTTTCGGAGACGAAGAGCTGGCCGTCAGCCGGGTCGATGCCCTGGGCCGGCACTGGGTTCAGGGTCAGTTCATCGCCGGTGGGCGAGGTGTCATTTTCGAGCACCTGGATGTCCACCACGTCGCCCACCCGGACCGTGGCGGTGTCCGCCGAGGCCGAAGGCGGCAGCAGGGTTTCGGGCGGTTCCACCGGCAGTACACTCACCTCGCCGCTGGCGCTGGCCGTGCCGTTGGAGACGGTGTAGCGGATGGTGCCCTGCTGCTGCATGCCGCGCACGTCATGGATCTGCAGGATGTTGTGGTCAAGCACCTCCACGTCCAGCGGTGAGCTGGCCCCGGCGTTGACCGACTGCACCACCAGCACTCCGCCGGTGGGGTCGGTGTCGTTGCCCAGTACGTCCACCAGCACACTTCCACCGCGGGGCAGCAGTGCGACGTCGCGGACCGCCACCGGGGCGCCCTGCTGCCCGGACTCTGCCGCGTCCACGCGGATCAGTCCGGCGGCGCTCTGCGGGCCGTTGGTCACCAGGTATTCGAGGTAATAGGTCGACGCCGCTGCCGGGGTGAAGGACACCGCGCCGGTCTCGTAGTTCGGCACCAGCTCGGAGCCGTCGTCGGCCTCCGGATCCACGCGGGCGAGGCTGAGCTGTCCGCCGGCAGGGTCCAGGTCATTCTGCAGCGGATAAAGGGTAACGGCTTCCCCAACCGTGGCCGTGAAGTGGTCAAAGTTGGTCACCGGCGGGAGCACGCCTGCCGGACGGACGTCGAACGTGACGGTGCCGGTGGCGGTTTCAGTGCCGTCGGAAACGGTGACAGCCACGTCCTTCACACCCTGGGTCTTGCCGATGTCGCGGAAGGTCAGCAGCCCGTCGGAACGCGTGCGCACCTGGTCGCCGTCGGCTGTCTGCTCCGCGGAGACCAGGACCAGGTCATCGCCGTCGGGATCCATCCAGTCGTTGAGGATGTTCTGGCTGACGGACTTGCCCTGTTCCACCAGGATGCGGGTGGAACGGCGGGGTTCGGGCGGGGCATTCTCCCCCGCGGCGCGCACCTGGACGGTGGCAGTGGCCGACGCCGTTCCGCCCCGGCCGTCGTGCACCTCATAGCTGAAGCTGCTGGTTCCCGCGGCCTCGGCCGGAACCACGATCTGCAGCCCGGCACCGCGGTAGATTTCCTGGACCGTTCCTGCGGTTGGCTGTTCGCCGGCGGGCTGGACGGTGAGCAGGTCGCCGTCGGGATCGGTGTCATTGTCCAGGACGTTCAGGATTGTGGTTCGCCCGGCGCGCACGCCAAAGCGGTCATCGGAGGCAACCGGCGGGCGGTTTTCCCCGGTGCGGTCCGGGAGGGTGTTCACCGGGTTCTCGCTGGCTGATTCCTCTTCGTCGTCGCTGGAGTCCTGTTTGGGCGGAATCACGTCCCCCCAGTTGTCCACCAGCTGCATGTTTTCGAGTACCAGCCACACGTTGCCGCCGTTGATGTCATTCAGGACCACCACGGAGCGGTTGGAGCGGAACACCAGGTCGGAGGACGCTCCGATGCCCTGGATCTCCTCGCGGAGGTTCTCGGATTCGTCGGCGCAGTTCCGCAGGTAGGTTCCGGCACCGGCCCAGGCAGCGTGCACGCAGCCGTCCACCAGCACCGGCGGTGCGGGGGTGCCGCTGCTGCCGATCTCGGTGACCGTTGCTTCGGAGCCGTTCAGCGGCTGCTCGATCAGGGAGGTTCCTGTTGCCAGGACCACGAAGTCCGCATCCGGTCCAGAATCCTGCAGCTGCGCACCATGGGTGTCCTCGAAGGTCACGGTGCGCCCGCCGGGAAGCACCAGGGTGCCCGATTCGGCGTCGAACACCACCGGTTTGTTCCCCACCGCGGCGACCTGCACATCCCCAAATCCCGTCATTTCTTCGGCCTCGGTGGTCTCCGGTTCGCCGTAACTGCCGTCCGGAGCCACCTTGTAGGTATGGATCCGCCCGCCGCGCGGGTTTACGATCACGGCGGTGCCGTCCGGGGAAACCCCGGCGGCGGCGCCGGGTGAGTTCTCCAGTGCGGGTTCCAGCTCGGTGTCGCTGAAGAACGGCAGCGAGCCGGTGCCGGTCAGCCAGACGTTTCCACCGGCGGGGTCGGTGATGGCCACGGCGGTGCCGCCCTGGTGAAGCACGGCCGACGCCGGGAGCTGGACTTCGGTGCCGCGGGTTACGTTTGCCACGTCCACCGGCGAGACCTTGGACTGGTCCGTGTTGGCGTGGAAGACGGTGCCCTCGTGCTGGGTGATGTCGAAGCGGTCGCTGTTGGCGGCGTAGGCGCCGTCGAGCATGCGGGAGGGATAGTTCAGGTGCCCCACCATGCCCTGGGTCTGGTTGGTGACCCAGACGCCGCCGTCGTTGAGGTCCACGTCCGCGCTGGCGAATCCGGGATACAGAATGGCGGTGGCGACGAGCGCTCCTGCGGCGGCGACGGCGGAGCCGGCTGAGATGGCTTTGCGGTGCGCGCGCAGACGCGCGGGCACAGCCCCCCTCAATGCTGACACGTGGTTCCCCCTGTTGCTTCCCCAAAAGCCGTGCCGGTTCTCCAGCGCCCGTGATGTGCGGTGTCCAGACGCACGGCGGCAGCAGAACGGCAGGCAGACGGACTTAGTGTCGCATATTGCTAAGCTTCCTGCCCAAATCGTTACCGGTGGCTGAGGGGTTCGGGCCGGGCCGGGTGGGCACGGGTCGGGCCGGGTGGGGGTCCGGCGCTGGGTGGGCCGGGCCGGGTCCAGGGAACGGGCCCGGCCCAGGGAACGGGCCCGGCCGGGGCGCGGGTCGCCGGGTCCAGGGCGCGGGCCGAGCGGGTGCGGGGCGCGGGCCGGGGTCCGGGTCGGCCAAGTCCAAGGCCGCCGGGTCGGGGGCGGCCAGATCTAGGGCCGGGTCCGGGTCGGCCAGATCCAGGGCCGCCGGGTCCGTGCGCGGGTCCAGTGAACGGGCCCTCTCCATTCCCAGCAGCGGCTTTCCGCGCTGGGTTCTCCGTCCTGCGCTTCCCTGCATCGGCTTTACGTCTTGGCGCGATAACGCTGTATAAATCCACCGTCCCGAATCTTGTGCTGCAATACCGTCCCTTTGAACGCCGGATAGGAACGTCAACGCCACACAAGATGACCGGGTCATCCCCGAAGTGACGTTATTGCGACACAGGATGCCAAGGCCAGGACGAGGCACGAACCGGAACGGAACCTAATCCAGCAGACCGGTGGGCGCGTGCACGGGACAGGAAGAGATACCCCCTTCCCAGCCCCTTTTCTTCAAGGTTCCCCTCCATCTTGGGACTTCCCTGCCAGTTTTGGTCCCTCCTGCACGGCGCCGCGGCAGGAAAGTCCCGAAACGGCAGGAAAGTCCCCAACCGGAGGAAAACGGGCACGGACGCCAGCCCGTCGCCGGGTTGCTGGAAGCGCCAAGCGAGGTAGGCCGGAACGGACCGGCTGGGCCCGAGACGGGACAAGCCGGGGCCGAGCCGGGATGGGCCAGCTGGGCCGGCTGGACCCGAGACGGGACAGGCCCGAGACGGGACAGGCCGGGACGGGACAGGCCGGGATGGGCCGGGCCGGGCTTCGGTGAGCTCCCGGGCGGGTTCCCAGTGGTCTTGGCGTAATCGCTCCGGTTTGGGAGAAATCGGACGCCGCGTACCGGCCGAAAACTCCCGTACCGGAGAGATCGTCGTCCGTGCGGCCGCGGCGGCAGGCGGCAGGCGGCGGGCGGCAGGTGCGGCGGTCGGCAGGCAGGTTTCGGAAAGAAACCTAGTCCAGAACCAGGCCCGGGCCGGTGCCGCGGGCCAGGGTCACCGGGTGGATCTCCCCGAATCCGCGCACGTTCCGCGGAGAATGCGGGATCAGGATGAAACGCTCGTTGTTGCGCAGGGCAGCCGCCGTGGAGGCATCCGTAAGGACCGTGCCGGGTTCGGCCAGCGAGGTCAGCCGGGAGGCAAGGTTCACGGTGGGCCCGTAGATGTCGCCGAGGCGTGAGAGGACACGGCCCCAGACCATGGCCACCCGGGCCGAGGGCAGCAGCTCGTCCTCGGTGAAGGCCTTGGCCAGCGCCAGGGAAATCTCTGCACCGGCCTC
Source organism: Arthrobacter sp. (assembly GCA_040274025.1). Lineage (GTDB taxonomy): Bacteria > Actinomycetota > Actinomycetes > Actinomycetales > Micrococcaceae > Arthrobacter_B. The sequence continues at coordinate 65,406 of JBELZL010000004.1, forward strand.
CGGTGTCTCGGCGTTGAACAGGACTTCATCGCCGATGGTCTTGACCAGCCGGCCGCCGCCCACGGAGATAATCTCGGAGCACTTGTGTTCGAAGCGCTGCACCATCTGCGCGAGGGTCTTCTCGTTCATCTGCCGGGAGAGGCTGGTGTAGGAGACAAGGTCAGCGAAGCCGACGGCGCGTGCCAGCGGCAGCGGATTGTCATCCGTATCCCCTTCGTGGCTGGCAAGGCCGGCCTCGGCCCGCAGCGCCAGCCGCTGGATGGCAGCGTTCAGCTGCCGCTTCCAGGCGTAGACCAGGGTTTTTTCAAGCGGTTCGATCAGGTCCGGCAGCGCGGCAACCAGCCGCTTGCGTGCCTCGGCGTCGGTAATTCCGCGCTGGACCACCATTTCCTCGACCAGCGCTTCGATCTGCCATACGACCATGCGGTCCGTCATCTGGCCGATCGACCGCATGATCGAAATCGCGGCTTCCTCGGTCAGGCGCTCTTCGCGGACCAGCTCAATGACGGTGCTCAGGGCGTCCTTGTCCGCTTCGGTGAAGAACACGGCGTCGTCGTCGAGGTTCGGGAAGCCCATGGCACGCCACAGCTTGCGGGCGGACAGCAGGGAGACCCCGGCTCCGGCTGCAGCCTCACGCCGCTTAAGTGTTCGCGGACCCCCGATCAGCTGGGCTTCCAGCCGGCGGACGTCTTCGCGGTCGATCGATCCGGAGCCGGCAGGCGTTCCGGGTTTGTCCGGCATCGGCACTGCGTTCATCGACAGCGTCAGCGGCTCGGGCTCGGCGGCACCGTCCGGCGCGTCGTGGCCCTGCTCACTCATCGGTGCTCCATTCGTCGTCGTAGCCGGCGCTTCCTTCAATATCTACACCATCGAACATAACGGTCATTGGCAGGTCCTCTATGGTGGCCAACACAATCGACTTGAACCGGTGGACTTCCGGAACGGACGGGTAGTCGATGATCCGCCCGCGGCCCAGGTCGATCCGCAGGGTTCCCGCACGCTGCATGCGCTGTGCGATGCCCTGCCGGGCTTCCAGCTGGTAGATCGAAGCGAGCGGCAGGTCATGCTCCCGCCGCCGCAGCACTCCGCTGCGGTGGATCATCCGGCGGTTGGTGAGCACGTAGCGGGTTCCGTTCCAGCGCAGCACCGCCGGCAGGCAAAAGCGCAGCAGGACGAAAAGCACCAGCAGAACGACGGCGGGTGCCAGCACGGGCGTCCATTCCGCCAGCGAAGCCGGTACGGTGTCCCGGCCGAGGTAGCCCAGTGCGAAACCGCCGAGAGCGCAGGCGGCGGCAGCCAGCAGCACGGGCCCGGCCAGCGGACCCGCGTGCGGCCGAGCCGCCACGATCACCTGTTCCCCCGGCTCCAGCCTCATCCGCACCGGTATCCGGCGGGTCGAAGAGTGCTCATGCCTGCGCGGGCCTCAGGTGAACGACGTCGGCAGCCGTCACGGTGTGCCGCTCCCCCGCCTCCGCGTCCACCACCACAAGGCCGCCGTGGACATCCAGTTCCACGGCGCGGCCGGTCAGCTGGCCTCCGCCGGGAAGTTCGGCACGGACCTGCTGGCCCAGTGTGAGCATCCGGCCGGCCACCCGGTCCCGCAGGCTGCCGCCGCCTGGCCAGGGAGCCAGCGCATCGCCGTCGACGGCACAGAAGGCACGGTAATCCTCGGCCAGCTGCAGCAAATAGTCCTGCAGCAGGACATTCCGGTCCGTAGTGGAGGCGTACTCCATCAGCAGGCTGGTGGCGGTGGGGACCGGCTGGTCCTCGTCAGTGAGGGAGACATTCAGACCGGTGCCGACCACCACTGCGGGCGGATTGCCGGATGTCTCCGGCACCAGCTGGGCCAGGACGCCGGCCAGCTTGCGTCCGTCCACCAGGACATCGTTGGGCCATTTAAGCCGCGGTTCGACGCCGGTGCGCGCCGCCACGGACTTGGTCAGCGACAGCGCTGCCAGGAGGGACAGCCAGCCGTAGGACTGGGTGGGCAGGGGCCGGTCTTGGGGATTGACCGGGCGCAGCAGCACACTGACAAAAAGCGAGGAGCGTTCCGGTGCCTGCCAGGTCCGGCCCAGCCGGCCGCGACCGGCGGTCTGCAGCTCTGCGGTGAGCACGGACAAATCCGGGTACTGCGATGGAACCAGCTGCGCGGCGTCGGCCAGGTCTGTATTGGTGGAGCCGGTTTCGGCTACGACGTCCAGCCGGGCCAGCGGGCCCTGGGGGGCTACGAGGCTGTTCTTCAGACGCTCCGGCTCCAGGGGCGGACGCTCCATGCTGGAGTAGTGCAGGTGCATGGTTCCGATCTTACGCGCCCCCTCCCCCGGAGCCCTGTGCGCCGGCGTTCGGCGGCTGGACGGCAACCGGACCGGCTAGAGGAAAAAATCCGCCATTAGCTTGTCTTCTGGTGCGCCGAGGCTGTACTTGGTGAAATCGCTGACGCCTTCCTGGCGCAGCACCTCTTCATCCGTGTAGAAGTTGCCGGTCGCTTCCCGTCCGGAGCGGGTGAGGATGGCGTGCGCGGCGTCGGCCATGATGTCCGCGCTGCGGGACACACGGGCCAGCTCCGAGCCGCCGGGCATGTTCCGGATGGCAGCGGTGTCGATGGACGTGCACGGCCACAGGGAGTTCACGCCGATCCCGTCCTTCTTCAGCTCCTCCGCCAGGCCCAGGGTGGTCAGCGACATGCCGTATTTGGCCATCGTGTAGGCGAGGTAGCTTCCAGCCCACTTCGGGTCCAGGTTCAGCGGCGGGGAAAGGGTGAGGATGTGGGCGTTGTCCGATTCCCGCAGTGCCGGCAGCGCGGTCTTGGAGAGCAGGAACGTGCCGCGGGCGTTGATGTCCTGCATCAGGTCGTAGCTCTTCATGGTTACGTCATCGGTTTTGCGCAGGTCGATAGCGGAGGCGTTGTTGAGCACAATGTCGATGCCCCCGAAATGCTCCACCGTGGCCGCCACAGCGTTTGCGACGTCTTCGTCGCGGCGCACGTCGCCGATGATCGGCAGAGCCTTGCCGCCGGCAGCTTCGAGCTGCTCGGCCGCCGTGTAGACAGTGCCTTCCAGCTTCGGGTGCGGCTCAGCGGTCTTGGCGAGCATCGCAATGCTGGCACCGTCGGCAGCGGCTCGGAGCGCGATGGCCAGCCCGATCCCCCGGCTGCCGCCGGACATAAGGATGGTGCGTCCGGCCAGCGAACGCGAAGAAGTTGGTGTGGTCGAAGTCATACGGACAGGGTAATGCACCCGCGGGAAAAATGTTACTGACCAGTAACATCCGCGGGTGCATTACCTCAGCGGCGGGTTTTCCTAGCTGTGGTTGCCCCTGGGACGCATTGTCAGTGCCAGTACGGCAGCACCGGCGATCAGCGCACCAAGACCCAGCACCATCACGCCGGCAGAGGACGAGGTGCCCTCGGTGCCGGTGTAGGCAAGAGCCGTCTGAGTGCTGCAGGGACGGGCCGGGTCAGCTGCCCCGGCGCCGGGTACGGTTCCGGCGCCGGGTACGGTTCCGGCGGCACCGGCACCCTGATCAGCATTTCCCTGCCCGGCATTAGGGCAGATGCAGGACGGGAAGGAAGTGCCTGGCGTGGGGGTTGTGGTGTCCGCAGGCGTGGCAGTCCCAGTCGGGGTCCTGGTATCCGTGGGAGCCGGCCCCGGTGTGGTCGGAGTCGGCTCCGGCGTGGTCGGAGTCGGCTCCGGCGTAGTGGGCGTCGGCTCCGGCGTAGTGGGCGTCGGCTCCGGTGTAGTGGGTGTTGGCGTCGGTGTTGGCGTGGTCGGCGTGGGTGTCGGTGTTGGCGTCGGCGTCGGGCACGGCGGCTGCACGCAGTTGTTGGCGAGGATGGCCTTGTAGGCGTCATCCTGCCACCGCGCGCTGCCCTCATACCCCTCGAACGGCGGAATGATGTCCTCGGGATGCGAGTCGTGCCCCTGCTTCAGGATCGACGACGGGTCCGTCCTAATGAGGACGTAGGGATTAGAGCCGACGACGTCGCGTGGCAAAAAGCGATGTTCTTGCCCGGAGGCGCACCGACCTGAGCCGGAACGGCACCCTGCGCGGGTGCAGCAACGGCAACAAGCAGCAGCCCAAAGACAGCCGCTAAGGAAAGAAGATATACCCGGAAGAGACGGATTCTGTGCATGAACTGCTCCTTGTGCTCGCGTGCACTGCCTGTTCAGAAAGGGGTGAGGAGGCTGGGTTGCTGAGCCGAGACTACGTGCGCCTGCAGGGGCCGGACAGAGTAATTGAGCGGACTGATCCAAGTAATACGAAGAATGCTGCGGGTGCACGGCCCGGCGCCGGGGTGTCAACCCGCGGGGCCGCTTTTCGTCCTGCCAAGGCTCAGGGACACAAATTGTAGGTTTCCTACACCCGGCATGCGTGTTGACGCTCACTAGACTGGGTGAATCGCCCGCAGGCTTGTAAGAAACCTACTGAAGCCACCGTGTGGCGCCCCGGATGGCGATCCGCCTGCCATTCCTCAGAACCAGCACCGGAGAGTAAATGAGCATCGACCAGGACATCGATCTGCAGACAACCGCCGGGAAGATCGCCGACTTCCGGCGCCGTCAGGCGCAGGCCCAGGCACCCTCCGGCGCCGCTGCAGTCGAAAAGCAGCATGCCCGCGGCAAGCACACCGCCCGCGAGCGCATCGACCTGCTCCTGGATGAAGGCTCGTTCGTTGAGTTCGATGCCCTCGCCGTACACCGCTCCACGGCCTTCGGCATGGAAAAGAAGAAGCCGCTCGGCGACGGGCTGGTCTCCGGCTACGGCACCGTGGACGGCCGTCCGGTGGCGGTCTACAGCCAGGACTTCACCGTGTACGGCGGCTCCCTGAGCCAGGTCAACGGCGAAAAGATCGTCAAGGTCCAGGAGTTTGCGCTGCGCAACGGCTGCCCCGTGGTTGGCATCCTGGACGGCGGCGGCGCCCGCATCCAGGAGGGTGTTGCTTCCCTGGCGATGTTCGCCGATATCTTCCGCAACAATGTCCATGCCTCCGGCGTCGTACCCCAGATCTCCCTGATCATGGGCCCCTCCGCCGGCGGTGCAGCGTACTCCCCCGCGCTCACCGACTACGTGGTGATGGTGGACAAGACCTCCCACATGTTCATCACCGGACCGGACGTCATCAAGACCGTCACCGGCGAGGACGTGGACATGGAAACCCTCGGCGGCGCGCGGCAGCACAATGCCACCACCGGCACCTCCACCTACCTCGCCTCCGACGAAGAGGACGCCGTTGACTTTGTCCGCGAGCTGCTGGACTTCCTGCCCAGCAACAACCTCGCTGAAGCGCCGCTGGCGCCCTTCGCGCAGGACGAAGACATCAACGACGGCGACCTGGCCCTCGATGAGCTGATCCCGGACTCCGCGAACCAGCCCTATGACATGCGGACCGTGATCGAGCAGGTCGTTGACGACGGTCACTTCCTGGAGATGCAGGCCCTGTACGCACCGAATGTCATCATCGGCTACGGGCGGCTGGAAGGGCACACCGTGGGCGTCGTCGCCAACCAGCCCATGCAGTTCGCCGGCACCCTGGACATCGCCGCTTCGGAGAAGGCCGCACGGTTTGTGCGCAACTGCGACGCGTTCAACATCCCCATCCTCACCTTCGTGGACGTGCCCGGCTTCCTGCCCGGCAAGGACCAGGAGTTCAACGGCATCATCCGCCGCGGCGCCAAGCTCCTCTACGCCTATGCGGAGGCCACGGTTCCCAAGCTGACCGTGATCACCCGCAAGGCCTACGGCGGCGCGTACATTGTCATGGGCTCCAAGAAGCTCGGCGCGGACCTGAACCTGGCCTGGCCCACCGCGCAGATCGGCGTGATGGGTGCCCAGGGCGCCGTGAATATCCTCTACCGCAGCCAGCTCGCAGCCGCAGCAGCCGAGGGCCGCGACATCGAAGAAGTCCGCCAGGACTACATCACCGCCTATGAAGAGGAACTGCTGAACCCGTACCAGTCGGCCGAACTGGGGTACGTGGACGCCGTCATTGCACCGTCCGAAACCCGGCTCCAGCTGATCCGCGGGCTGCGGGTGATGCGGGAGAAACGCGCCACCCTGCCGCACAAGAAGCACGGGAACATTCCGCTGTGAGCGTCTTCGACTACGCCCCCGAACCGGCGGCACCGGCTGTTCCGGCAGAACCGTTCCTGCAGATCCTCTCCGGCAACCCGACGGAGGAGGAACTGGCGGCGCTCACCGCCGTCGTTATTGGCCTGGGAGCCGCTGCCCCGGATGCCGCGCAGGCTCTGGGGACCTCCCCGGTGCTGGACCCCGCACGCACCCGCAGGGCGTGGACCAGGCGCCGGGCGCTAAGCCTTCAGCCCACACCAGGGCCGGGTTCGTGGCGGCGCAGCTACCGCTGACGCGCTACGCTCGGAAGTGTGACTGAACAGACAACCTCATCAGATAACCTGTCCAACGCCGGCTCGCGCACCCCCACTGCGATTGACGCCGTCGCCGAAGCTTTCACGGAGAATCTGCTCACGCTGGATCCGTCCTTTGCCACCACACTGGGCATTCCGGGCCACGAAACTGAGTACGCCGACTACTCCCCCGCAGGCCTGGAATCCATGGCCGAAGCAATGCGGGAGACCCTCGAGCGGCTCGAGGACCTCCAGCCCGCGGACGACGTCGACCGCGTGACCCTGGATGCCATGCGCGAGCGCCTGGGCCTGGCCCTGGAGATCCACGACTCCGGCTGGGACCTGGCAGACCTGAACAACATCGCCTCCCCCGCGCAGGATATCCGCGCCATCTTTGACCTCATGCCCACGGACACCGTGGAGGCCTGGGAACACATCTCCGGGCGCCTGCACAACCTGCCCGACGCCGTCGCCGGGTACATCACCTCGCTGCGCAGCGGAGCGGAGCAGGACCGCGTTGCCGCCCGCCGCCAGGTTCAGATCGTCATGGAACAGGCATCCAAGTACGCCGAGGACGGCGGTTTCTTCGACTCCTTTGCCTCCGGTGCCAAGCTGGGCGACGGCAGCGCACTGCCCGAGCACCTGCAGGCCGCGCTGAAGGAAAATGCCGACGGCGCCCGCGCTGCCTACCGCTCGCTGGTCAGCTTCCTGGAGACCGAGCTGCTGCCCGTGGCACCGGAAAAGGACGCCGTGGGTGCTGAGCGCTACGCCCTGTTCTCCCGCCAGTTCCTCGGCTCAGCCGTGGACCTTGAGGAGACCTACGCCTGGGGCGTTGCCGAACTGGACCGGATCATCGCCGAGCAGGAGCAGGTGGCGAACCAGATCAAGGAAGGCGCCTCCGTCCGCGAGGCCATGGACCTGCTCGACGCCGACCCCGAGCGCCAGCTGCACGGCACCGCCGAGCTGCAGGCCTGGATGCAGGAACTCTCCGACCGGGCTGTCGCAGAGCTGTCCGAGACCCACTTCGACATCACCGGTCCCATGCGCCGCCTTGAATGCATGATCGCCCCCACCAATGAGGGCGGCATCTACTACACCGGACCGTCGGATGATTTTTCCCGTCCGGGCCGCATGTGGTGGTCCGTTCCCGAGGGTGAGGACACCTTCACCACGTGGAAGGAAACCACCACGGTTTATCACGAGGGCGTTCCGGGCCACCACCTGCAGATCGCCACGGCGACCGCTGCCCGCGACACGCTCAACAGCTGGCGCCGCAACGTCTGCTGGGTCTCCGGCCACGGCGAGGGCTGGGCACTGTACGCCGAGCGGCTGATGGATGAACTGGGCTACCTCTCCGATCCCGGGGACCGGATGGGCATGCTGGACGCCCAGCGCATGCGTGCTGCCCGCGTGGTCTTTGACATTGGCGTCCACCTGGAGCTGGAAATCCCGGAGCGCTGGGGATCGGGCACCTGGACCCCGGAAAAGGGCTACGACTTCCTGAAGCAGAACATCGCCATCTCCGAGGGACAGCTGAACTTCGAGTTCACCCGCTACCTCGGCTGGCCGGGACAGGCCCCGGCCTACAAGCTGGGCCAGCGGCTCTGGGAGCAGATCCGCGACGAAGTGCGCAGCCGTGAAGGAGACGCCTACGACGCGCGGACCTTCCACACCCGCGCCCTGCGCCTGGGTTCTGTGGGCCTGGATACCCTGCGCCGGGCACTGCTGGAAAACTAGCGCCTGTTTGAACGCCCGGCCGGGTTTACCGGCCGGGCGTTTTTGCTGCCCCGCGGGTGCTGCAATGGGACAATCCTCACAGCCCGCTCCGGGAATAAGGGCGGACAACCGCGGCCCTGCGCCACAGAACGCGTTTCCGGCGCGGAACCGCAAGGGCGCACGCCCGGACCGCGTGTCACATTTCGCAATCTCGAAAAGGCTCTGCTAAGAGATCCCGTCTAGCATCGACGGGTGACATCACCACAAACCCCCACACAGTCCCCCGCCGCAGCCGAGAACCGGCGCAGGCTTCCACGCTGGGCCACCTCGTTTGGCCCGCAGATCATTGCAGCCCTGCTGATCGGCCTCGGCCTGGGGCTGCTGGCCAAGAACATGGGCACCGTCGACGGCGAGCCCAACTGGCTCACCACCACGCTTTCGACCATCGGCTCGAGCTACGTCTCGCTGCTGAAGGCCGCCGTCGTTCCCCTGATCTTCACCGCCGTCGTCAGCTCCATTGCCAACCTGCGCCAGGTGTCAAACGCCGCGCGGCTGGCCTGGCAGACGCTGCTCTGGTTCGCCATCACCGCATTGATCGCCGTCGCGATCGGCATTGCGCTTGGTGTGATCCTGCAGCCGGGCGCCAACGCTGATGCCACGGCCCCGGACGGGTACGACGGCGGCACCGGCAGCTGGATCGGCTTCCTCACCGGCCTGATCCCGGGCAACTTCCTGGGCCTGACCGCCTCCACGACGGAGACCCTCACCACTTCGCTGAACTTCAACGTGCTGCAGGTGCTGGTGATCGCCATCGCCGTCGGCATCGCTGCCCTCAAGGTCGGCAAGCCCGCCGCACCGTTCCTGGCGCTGAACGCCTCCGCCCTGGCCGTTATCCAGAAGGTCCTGTGGTGGATCATCCGCCTGGCCCCGCTGGGTACCGTTGGCCTGATCGGCCGTGCCGTGGCCACCTACGGCTGGGACACCATCGGCTCGCTGGGCACGTTCACCCTGGCCATTTACCTGGGCCTGGCCCTGGTGCTGTTTGTGGTCTACCCCGTGCTGATCAAGGCCCACGGCCTCTCGGTGCGCCAGTGGTTCTCCGGCGCCTGGCCGGCCATCCAGCTTGCTTTCGTCTCCCGCTCCTCCGTGGGCACCCTGCCGCTGACGCAGCGGGTCACCGAGCGCAACCTGGGCGTACCCCGCGCCTACGCCTCCTTCTCCGTGCCGCTGGGCGCCACCACCAAGATGGACGGCTGCGCAGCGATCTACCCGGCCATCGCCGCGATCTTCGTGGCCCAGTTCTTCGGCATCGAACTGAGCATTGGCCAGTACCTGCTGATCGCCGTCGTCGCCGTTCTGGGCTCCGCGGCAACTGCCGGCACCACCGGCGCCGTCGTTATGCTGACCCTGACGCTCTCCACCCTGGGCCTGCCGCTTGAGGGTGTGGCGCTGCTGCTCGCCGTGGACCCGATCCTGGACATGGGACGCACCGCGGTGAACGTGGCCGGCCAGACTGTTGTGCCGACCATCGTGGCCAAGCGCAACGGGCTGCTGCAGCCCGAACTGTATGACGCCAAGCGGAACGGCGACCCCTTCGATGACGATTCGGACACGGTTGGCCCGGATTCTGCGGAACTTCCGTCACAGGAGGAAACGTCCGCCTCCCCCGCTTCTGCGGGCGCTGCGAACAGAGGGTAAGGTTTTCCTGCTCGCACTTTCAGGAGAACGGCCGTCCCGCTGCTGGGGCGGCCGTTCTTCGTTTTAGCGGCCTTCCTGCCGCACATTAGGCTGAGAAGCGTGACTGAACTGATTCTTGCCTCCGCTTCCCCGGCCCGCACCAAACTCCTGACTAATGCGGGGATCACGCACCGCGTGCTCGTGTCCGACGTCGATGAAGACGCAGTGACCGCCCGCTACGGCCTCACCGACCCGCACGACACCGCGCTGCTCCTGGCCCGGGCCAAGGCCGAAGCCGTAGCCTCACTTCCCGAATCCGAAGGCGCACTGGTGCTGGGCTGCGATTCGGTGTTCGAGTTCCAGGGCGAGGCGCACGGCAAGCCGTGGGAGGCCGACGTCGCCCGCGAACGGATCCGCCGGATGAGCGGGAACATGGGGGTGCTGCATACCGGCCACTGGCTGGTCGACTGCCGCGACACCGACGAGGACGGCTCAGGCGCCACCCTGGGTGCGGTGAGCTCGGCCGAGGTGCACTTCGCGCAGCTGCTGGAAGATGAGATCGAGGCCTACATCGCCACCGGAGAGCCGCTGGAGGTTGCCGGTTCCTTCACGATCGATTCCCTGGGCGGTGCCTTCATTGAGAAGGTTGTTGGGGATCCGCACGCCGTGGTGGGGCTTTCGGTCTCCACCCTGCGCCATCTGCTGGCCAGTGCCGGGGTGGGTGTCACTTCGCTCTGGAAGTAGGTGCGCCGGGGGCTGCTGGGGCACTGGGCCCTTGGTGCGCCGGGGGCTGCTGGGGTACTGGCCCTGGTGGCGCCGGGGGCTGCTGGGGCCCTGCTTGGGCAAACAGGCTGCAAGAAGCTTCTGAGTGTTACGCTTTGTCCGCTGGGTTCACGAGCCGGGGAACGGGCGTTGTTTTGGGCCATGGAGGGTCTCCCAATTACCTCCAATCTCAAAGGTCCCGCAATGCGGCTCCCATAAGTTGGTGGACAGCTGCGTGGCGCGTTTCAACCCAGGGCTCAGGCTGCTGTTCCATCCCCAGCGTTGGGAAGCAGTCATGAGCAACGAGTCAAAGCCCTATTTGCGTTGTGTGGCGGCAGGGTCCGCCGTCCTCTGCGTATCTCTCACAGGCTGTATCACCGGGCCGGATGAAACCACGCAGCCATCATCTGACCCACCATCTTCAACTGCGGAAGACGTACTCCACCCCGAGTACAGTCCCGACCCGGCATCCATGCCTAGCGGTTCCGCTTCACTTAGTTGGCCCGACATCGTCGCCGAGGTCGAGAGCGGCGTCGGGCAGTTCAACGTAACAACGTGCGAGTCTGGGAGCACAGGCACAGGCTTTCTCATCGGGCCGAATCTGGTGCTCACGGCGGCGCATGTTGTCGCAGACGCGTCGGCTATCAGTATTTCCTTTGGGCCCTCTACCGTGAATGCGACGGTTCTCGGCACGAACGACCTCGCAGATATTGCCCTTGTCCGAACTGCGGGGCCCGTTGATGGCCACAAGTTCCAGTTCCACAAAAGTGACCCGCCCGTCGGCACCGACGTTGCTGCCCTCGGTTTCCCCCTAGACCGGCCGTTCACCATGACTAAGGGGACAGTAAGCGCACTCGGCGCCCAACAAGACCTCGGAACCCGCATTCTCAAAGACCTGATTCAAACGGACACCGCGGTGAATTATGGAAACAGCGGCGGCCCCCTCGTTACTCAGGATGGCAGGGTTTCCGGCGTCATGGTCACGATCGAGATTGGCGACTATGGCCGGGCGGACGGCATCGCTTACGCCGTGTCAGCACCCCGTGTTGCGGCCGCGGTTGAAGAATGGAAAACCCGTTCGTCCCCTGTGAGCTTTGCAGAGTGCGCCGAAGGTGCGTCTGAGACCGGAGCCTTCCCCTTCACGAATTCGTCGGACCACGACCAGGCACGCAACGTAGGGCAAACGCTCATATTTTATGGTCAGGCGATCAACCGACATGCTCACGCTTCTGCGTTCAAGCTGCTGACCCCCGAGCTGCAGGCCAGTTCCGGTGACGCCGCCAGCTGGGGCGCAAACCACGAATCTTCATCGTGGCTCAGCGCCGAACTCACTAGCGTCACGGGTACCGGAAACGACCTGAAGGCGAGAGTAAGACTCCGAACCATGCAAGACGCAGTCCACGGCCGGGACAACCAGATATGTTCTGACTGGGACATTGTGTACTCAGTACGGTGGAGCGGCTCGAACTGGCTAATTGCCGGTACTTCCCTGCCCAACGGGGAACCCACACCGTGCGTCATAGGGGTTACCATCCCTGGGACCGCCTCCGCCCAACCTTCGGGGAGTTAACGTCCCTTAGCGCCCCCTGCGCCCAACCCTCGGGGAGATAACGTCCCTCTGGTTGACCCAAAGCAGCGTTATCTCCCCGAGGGTTCCGGCGAACCCCTTCTAAACAGCGTTATCTCCCCGAGGGTTGCCAGCCCCACCAAGACCGGGCCATCCGTCGAGGAAACCTGCAGCACGAGCCCCGTCAGGCCGACCCCATACGTCCAGCATCCTCAGCCTTCTATGAATCCAGCGGACCCCGCTGGAGTCCAGCCTCCAAGCTTGAGTCCGCGGGCCACCTTCGCCGCTACCCAACGGCTGCCCCGTGCCATGTCGGAACTTGAGATCTTCACCTGGTGCCATCCAAGCTCGCGCACCAGCAAGTCACGGTTGTGATCCCGAAGCTGCTGTTCCCGGGTCAGATGGTGTGCGCCGTCGTACTCCACACAGGTGCGGAACTGCGGACACCCGAGGTCCGCCCACACCACAGGACGACCGGCCTCGTCCAGCAGCGGACAGCTCGGCCGGAACTCCGGCAGGCCGGCCTTCTGCAGCATAAGACGAAGATAGCTTTCCTGTGGTGAGTCCACCCCGGTCCGCAGAAGGTCGACGGCGACCCGTGCAGTACGGATTCCCGGCAGGCCCAGCAACTGATCCACGAAGGCCCGCAGTTCCTCAAGGGCCACCACGGCCTCGCGGGGGTAGCCAAAACTGCGTCCACGTCCGGAAACCAGCCAGTCCCCCGCAGCGACCAGCGCAGGAAGCGGCAATACTCCAGCGAGGTCAAACCACGTCCGCGCGGGTGAGGTGAGGCGGATGCCGGGCAGCGGATGAACTACGTCCCCTGGACTCAGCGCAAGCCTGTGGCATCTGACGTGCTTTCGGCGGCACGCCGGCATCTCCGGTGCCCGCGCCAGATGCAGCACCGGCTCGGTGCAGTACGACGGCGGCAGCGGGATCCCGTGCAGCAGCGCCGCGGACGTGTGGCTGAGGACCGCGTCGGGCAGGAGCTGCAGGTACGGCCGGGCACGGGCCGCGAGGTCGGCTGCCCCGTCCCCGTCATCGCCGTCGGCCTCCCGTGGCGCCCGTATCCCGCGGCTGGGGATCCGCAGATCGGACGCGTGCAGCCGCCCTGCAGTGAGCCCCGCCTGCAGCGCATCTGCGGCCAGGAACGGAGCAGAGAACGACGGCGGAAGCGGCTTGGGCGAGCGCATTCCCCTTTTCTACCGGCTTGCCCGCGTACACACCTGCGTTATCCACAGCCGCAAACAAGTCCCCGCACTAGGGCGCCCTTTGTAGGGTCCCCACAACTAAAGCCGCCGCCCCACGCAGAAAGAGCACGGTTTATGGCGGGAGACAACAAAACCGCGCTACGCTCCCAAGAGATCAAAGGAGCCAGTGCATTTCATGAGCCAGAACACCGCCGCCCCGCTGGGCAAGGTCCTGATTGCCAACCGTGGTGAGATCGCCGTCCGGATCATCCGGGCCGCCCGCGACGAAGGTATCGGTACGGTCGCCGTCTATGCAGACCCCGACAGGGACGCACTCCACGTCCGGCTGGCTGACGAGGCGTATGCCCTCGGCGGCAGCACAGCAGCGGACTCCTACCTGAACATGGACAAGGTCCTGGCCGCCGCAGCGCGTGCCGGCGCCGACTCCATCCACCCGGGCTACGGCTTCCTCTCCGAGAACGCCGAGTTTGCCCGCCGGGTGATCGAGGCTGGACTGACCTGGATCGGTCCGTCACCGGATGCCATCGAACAGCTTGGCGACAAGGTCCGCGCCCGGCACCTGGCCGCCAAGGTCGGCGCTCCGCTGGTGCCGGGCACCTCAGATCCGGTATCCAGCGCGGATGAAGTCCTTGCCTTCGCATCCGAACACGGACTGCCCGTTGCCATCAAGGCAGCGTTCGGCGGCGGCGGCCGAGGCATCAAGGTTGCCCGCACGCTGGAAGAAATCCCCGAGCTGTACGACTCGGCCGTCCGCGAAGCCACCGCAGCGTTCGGCCGCGGCGAATGCTTCATCGAGCGCTTCCTGGATTCCCCGCGCCACGTTGAGACCCAGTGCCTGGCAGACGCGCACGGCAACGTCGTCGTAGTTTCAACCCGTGACTGCTCGCTGCAGCGGCGCAACCAGAAGCTCGTGGAGGAAGCGCCGGCACCGTTCCTCACCGAAGACCAGACCCGCCGGCTCTATGAATCCTCCAAGGCCCTGCTCCGCGAAGCCGGCTACCAGGGCGCCGGAACCTGCGAGTTCCTCGTCGGCACCGACGGCACCATCTCCTTCCTGGAGGTGAACACCCGCCTGCAGGTGGAGCACCCCGTCTCCGAGGAAGTCACCGGCCTTGACCTGGTCCGCGAACAGTTCCGGATCGCGCGCGGCGAAGAGCTCGGCTACACCGACCCCGAAATCCGCGGCCACTCCATCGAGTTCCGCATCAACGGCGAGGATGCCGGCCGCGGCTTTATGCCCTCCCCCGGCACCGTTGACACCCTGCGCCTGCCCACCGGCCCCGGCGTGCGCGTCGACTCCGGCATCGAAGCGGGCGAAACCGTCGGCGGCAACTTCGATTCAATGCTCGCGAAGCTGATCGTCACCGGCGCCACCCGCACCCAGGCCCTCCAGCGGGCCCGCCGCGCGCTGCGGGAATTCGAAATCACCGGCCTGCCGACTGTGTTGCCCTTCCACGCCGCCGTCGTCGCGGATCCTGCATTCGCACCGGAAGAGGGTCCGTTCCGCGTTCACACGCGCTGGATCGAAACTGAATTCAACAACACGATCGAACCGTTCAGCGGCGAGCCGGCAAACGGGAACGACGACGACGCCTCCCGCCAGCGCCTCACGGTTGAGGTGGGTGGCAAGCGCCTGGAGGTCGTCCTTCCGGCGGGGCTGGCCGCGGCCCGGAGCTCAGGTTCCCCGAACGGCAAGCAGCGCAAGGGCCGGACCCGCTCTGCGACGGCTGCAGCGACGGGCAACGACCTCACCTCGCCCATGCAGGGCACCATTGTGAAGGTTGCCGTCGAGGACGGCGCGCAGGTGGCCGAGGGTGACCTGGTAGTGGTGCTTGAAGCCATGAAGATGGAGCAGCCACTGACCGCGCACAAGGCCGGCACCATCAGCGGCCTCACCGCAGCCCCCGGGGCCACCGTGTCCGCCGGGGCCGTGATCGCCACCATCCTGGACTAGATGCTCGGCGCCGCTTAGGGCCGCAGTCCGTCGCGGGCGGTGGCCCTAAGCCGCGTCCTGTGTCGCAGTACCGTCGCTTCGGCGGCTTCTAAGGGACGCTATTGCAGCACAGGATTCGGAAGCGGGTCCTGAACGACGGTATCGCTACACAGGATGTGCGAGGCGGGTCCCAGGGACGACGGGGGCCCTGCTCCCCTGCAATCCCCGGCCCGTGCAGTCACCACGGTCCGTCGTGTCGCGCCGTCGGCTCCCGCCACCACAGCCACGGCAAAGAGGCCCGGATCCAATCGGATCCGGGCCTCTTGCTTACCAGCCGTGAAACCTAGCTGGAGTGGTTTACGTAGTCCACGTCCTTGGTTTCGCGGGTCACCCACAGTGCGATGAACGTCAGGACGGCCATCGAGGAGAGGTAGACACCAACCAGCCACGGGCTGCCGTCAGCGGCCTGCCACAGCGCCACGGCGATGAACGGGGCAACAGCTGCACCCAGGATCGAGGAGACGTTGTAGGCGATGGCGGAGCCGGTGTACCGGACGTTGGTCGGGAACAGCTCGGGCAGCACGGCGCCCATCGGCCCGAAGGTCAGGCCCATCAGCGTGAAGCCGATGATCAGCAGTGCCATGGTGCCCACGAACCCGCCGCCGAACAGCGGATCGAAGGTGAAGCCGAAGGCGAAGATCGCACCGGTTACCCAGAGCAGGGTCTTGCGGCGGCCGTACTTTTCCGCCAGCGGTCCGGCCACCATGGTAAAGATGCCGAAGAAGACGACGCCGACAATCAGCATGATCAGGAAGTCGTTGCGGGCGTAGCCCAGGCCGGAAGCGAAGGCGTCCGGGTCGAAGGCCTTCCCGGCCGCTTCTGCCTTGGCAGCAGCTTCTTCCTCAGTCTTGGCAGCGGTGCCGTAGGAGAGGGTGAAGGTGGTCATCAGGTAGAAGAGCACGTAGGTGGCCAGCATGATGAAGGTACCGGCAATCATCGGACGCCAGGAGAACTTGAACGCAGCAGCCAGCGGCAGCTTGCTCACCTCTCCGGAATCCACAACCTTCTGGAAGGCCGGGGTTTCAACCAGCTTCAGGCGGACGTACAGGCCGATGATGACCATAACGGCGCTGGCCAGGAACGGGATGCGCCAGCCCCAGGACATAAAGGATTCCTCGGACAGGTTGAAGCTCAGGATGAGGAACAGGCCGTTGGCCAGGATGAAGCCGATCGGAGCACCCAGCTGCGGGAACGTCCCGTACACGGCGCGCTTGTTTGCCGGGGCGTTCTCGGTGGCCAGCAGGGCTGCACCGGACCATTCACCGCCGAGGGCCAGGCCCTGGGCAAAGCGCATGACAACCAGCAGGGCCGGGGCCCAGAAGCTCCAGCCGTCCATCTCCGCCGTCGGCAGGCAGCCGATCAGGAAGGTGGCGATGCCCATGGTGAGCAGCGACGCCACCAGCGTGCCCTTGCGGCCCACCTTGTCCCCAAAGTGGCCAAAGACAATTGAACCCAGCGGCCGGGCAATGAATGCCACGCCAAACACGGCGAAGGAGCTCAGCAGTGCGGTAACGCCTTCTGCGTTCGGGAAGAAGAGAATCGGGAAGACCAGGACTGCAGCCGTCGCGTAAACGTAGAAGTCGTAGAACTCGATGGAGGTACCGACCAGGGACGCTACGATCACGCGTCCGCGGGAATTGGCCGGGGCCTTTTCGGTCTCGGCACTTGGAGTGTTAGTTGACATGGCAAGTCTTTCGGGTGCGGGTTGGAAAGTAGGTTTATCCTAAAACTCGGCGTCCGCCATTCGGACATCGGTCCACAATGTGGACGTAACGTTGGACAAACCCTGAGTTTCCGGGCAAAAAAGCCCGCTCCCGGAACGCGAATGCGTCCGAAAGCGGGCTTTCTATCCCACTCAGCCTGGAACCGTCAGATGTGCACGTGCAGCCGGCGCGCGGCTTCCGAAATCGAGCCGGTCAGCGACGGGTACACCGTGAACGTGTTGGCG
The DNA here is from genome assembly GCA_040274025.1 of Arthrobacter sp. GTDB lineage: Bacteria > Actinomycetota > Actinomycetes > Actinomycetales > Micrococcaceae > Arthrobacter_B. The sequence goes on from JBELZL010000004.1 coordinate 82,642, forward strand.
ACGTCGTCAACGTGCAGCTTCTGCGTCACCGCCAGCGCGATCGGGAAGATCAGCTCCGAAGCACGGGGACCAACGACGACGCCGCCAATCACCGTTCCGGATCCCTTCCGGGCGATGATCTTCACGAAGCCTTCCTTCACGTCCATCATCTTGGCCCGCGCATTGGTGTGCAGGGACAGCTTGATGACGTCGCCCTGGTACCGCCCGGCGTCGACGTCGGCTTCGGAAACACCCACGGAAGCGATTTCCGGAGAGGTGAAGATATTGGAGGCCACGTGCTTGAGCTTCAGCGGCTTCACGCTGTCACCCATCAGGTGCGCGATCGCAATGCGGCCCTGCATGGCGGCCACCGACGCCAGGTTGAACACGCCCGTGCAGTCACCTGCGGCGTAGACGTTGGGCGCGGTGGTGCGGGAAACGCCGTCAACCTTGATCTGGCCGCGGTCATCGAGGGCAATACCGGCTTCCTCCAGCCCGATCCCCTGCGTGTTGGGAATGGCGCCGACGGCAACCAGGCAGTGCGAACCCTCGACGGTGCGGCCGTCGGAGAGGGTGACCAGCACGCCGTCGCCGGTGTTCTTCACCGAATCGGCGCGGGAGCGGGAGAGCACGGTCATGCCGCGGGCCTGGAAAACGTCTTCCAGCACGCGGGCGGCGTCCGCGTCCTCACCGGGCAGCACCCGGTCGCGGCTGGAGATGAGGGTGACGCGCGCGCCCAGGCCGTTGTACGCGGAGGCGAACTCGGCGCCGGTGACGCCGGATCCGATCACAATGAGGTGCTCGGGAACCTCAGTCAGGTTGTAAATCTGCTTCCAGGTGAAGATCCGCTCGCCGTCCGGCATGGAGGTTTCCAGCTCGCGGGGGTTGGCGCCGGTGGAGATCAGCAGGGCTTCGGCCTCGACCGTGGTGGTGGTGCCGTCGTCGGCGGTTGCCTCAATGGTGTGGTTGTCCAGCAGGCGGCCGTTGCCGATCACCACGTTCACGCCCATGCGCTCCAGCGTGCGGCGGATGTCATTGGACTGTTCGCGGGCCAGCGCCAGCAGGCGGTGGTTGACCATCTTCAGGTCCGCCGCCACCGGCTTGGCGTCGCCGAAGTCCACGCCGAGGTTGGAGGCAGAGCTGAAACGGGTCATCACGTCGGCGGTGGCAATAAGGGTCTTGGAAGGCACGACGTCGGTGAGGACGGCGGAGCCGCCCAGGCCGTTGCGCTCAACAATGGTGACGTCAGCCCCCAGTGATGCTGCCACCATAGCGGCCTCGTACCCGCCGGGACCGCCGCCGAGGATTGCGATTTTTCGGGCAGTGAAATCTAGTTGGCTCGTCACAACTGTCCATTGTGTCGCATCCTGTGAAAGCGCTCAAACGAGGCATCGGCGGCCGGCACCGGCAGGCTCGGCCAACACACGGTAAGTTGTACGGGTGAGCAACGACGAACCCTTTGAACTTGCCCGGCACGCTGCAGCGTACATTGCCGAGAAAACCGGCGTACCCAGCCATGACATCGCCCTGGTCCTGGGCAGCGGATGGGGTGAGGCAGCCGAACTAATCGGCGAAACCACCGCCACCATTCCGGCGTCGGAAATCCCCGGATTCTCCGCCCCCGCGGTGCAGGGCCATGTGGGCACCATCCGGTCCATCCTGACTCCGGGCGGCAAGCGCGCCCTGGTGCTGGGCGCCCGCACGCACTACTACGAGGGCAAGGGCGTCCGCGCCGTCGTCCACGGCGTGCGCACCGCAGCGGCCGCCGGCGCCAAGGTGATGGTGCTGACCAACGGCTGCGGCGGCCTGAACCTGGACTGGAAGCCCGGCACCCCGGTGCTGATCAGCGACCACCTGAACCTCACGGCTACCTCGCCGCTGGAGGGTGCAACGTTCGTTGACCTGACGGACCTCTACTCCCCGCGGCTGCGTGAACTGGCCCGCACCATCGACCCGAGCCTGGCCGAGGGTGTTTACGCGCAGTTCCCCGGCCCGCACTATGAAACCCCGGCCGAAGTCCGCTACGCCAAGACGATCGGCGCTGACCTCGTGGGCATGTCCACTGCGCTCGAGGCCATCGCCGCACGCCACGCCGGCATGGAGGTGTTCGGCATCAGCCTGGTCACCAACCTCGCAGCCGGCATCAGCCCGCAGCCGCTGAGCCACCAGGAAGTGCTGGAAGCCGGTGCCGAAGCAGGCCCGCGCATCTCCAGGCTGCTGGCCGGAATCATCGGCGCCATCTAGCAACGCACACCTATATACAGGGACACCCCATGAGCTTGACCGCCAACGAACGCGACGAACTGCTGGAAAACTCCCGGACCTGGGCGGCCTCGGACCCGGACCACGCCACGGCCGCCGAACTGCGCGCCCTGCTGGCAGATGCCGCTTCCGAAGGGGAGGCAGCCGAAGCCGCGCTGGCCGACCTGGCCGACCGGTTCTCCGGAACCCTGGAGTTCGGCACCGCCGGCCTGCGGGCCGCCCTCGGTGCGGGACCGATGCGCATGAACCGCGCCGTCGTCCGCCGCACTGCAGCGGGCATCGCTTCCTTCCTGCTGGACAAGTCAGAAGGCTGGACCCCCAGCGCAGTGATCGGCTACGACGCCCGGCACAACTCCAAGGCCTTCGCCCTGGAGACGGCGGCGGTCTTCAGCGCCGCCGGCATTGAAGCGTTCCTGCTCCCCTGCACGCTTCCGACGCCGGTGCTTGCCTACGCGGTCCGCGCCCTGGACACGGATGCAGGCGTGATGGTCACGGCCAGCCACAACCCGGCACAGGACAACGGCTACAAGGTGTACCTGGGCGGCCGGACGGTCAAGGGGCCGGGGCGCGGTGCGCAGATTGTGCCGCCGTACGACGCCGAGATTGCCGCGCGCATCGACTACACGGTTCCGCTGTCTTCGATTGAGACAGCACCGGAAGGCTGGACCGATGTGTCCGAGTCGATCGTGGCGGACTACATCAACGCCGTCGACGCGCTGGTGTCCCGCGACGGGTATCCGGCCCGGGACCTGAAGATCGTCCTGACGCCGATGCACGGCGTGGGCGGGGAAACCATGATGTCCGTTCTGCGCGACGCCGGTTTTACTGCCGTGAACCTGGTGGCTGCGCAGGCCGAGCCGGATCCCGACTTCCCCACCGTGGCCTTCCCCAATCCGGAGGAACCCGGGGCCCTGGACCTCGCCGTGGCCATGGCCGCGGAAACCGGTGCGGACATTGTCCTGGCCAACGACCCCGACGCCGACCGCGCCGGCGTCGCCGCCAAGGACCCGGCCACCGGCGAATGGCGCATGCTCCGCGGAGATGAGACCGGTGCCCTGCTGGGCGCCCACCTCGCAGCCCGGATCCGTTCCGGGCATTTGAAGCTGCGCGGCAACGCCGGCCGCTCCCCCGTGTTCGCGAACTCCATTGTTTCCTCGCGGCTGCTGGCCCGGATTGCGGCCTCCGCCGGGTTCGCCCACCAGGAGACGCTCACCGGGTTCAAGTGGATCTCCCGCGTGCCGGGCCTGGTCTACGGGTATGAGGAAGCACTGGGTTACTGCGTCGCGCCGGGACTCGTGCGGGACAAGGACGGCATTTCCGCCGGCCTGCTGATTGCCGAGCTGGCCGCCTCGCTGAAGGCGTCCGGGCGGACCCTGTTCGACATGCTGGATGACCTGGCCCTTGAACACGGCCTGCATGCCTCGGACCAGCTTTCGGTCCGGGTGGCTGACCTGGCGCTGATTCCGCAGATGATGACGCGGCTGCGCGAGCAGCCTCCGGTGTCCCTGGGCGGCTCCCCCGTGATGTCCGCCGTCGATCTCTCTGCTGGTTCCTCGGATCTGCCGCCGACCGACGGTCTGCTCTACCTGACCGGGGACGATACCCGGATCATCGTGCGGCCCTCCGGTACGGAACCGAAGCTGAAGTGCTACCTGGAGGTCATCGAGCCGGTGTCCGGCCGCGGTGAACTGGCAGCGGCCCGCGCAGCGGCAGCAGACCGGCTGGCCGCGGCAAAGGCTGACATCGCGGCGGCGCTGGGCCTGTAGTTCCTGCCCGGGCGCGTGCCTAGCCGGCGGCGCGCGCCTGGGACTGGCTCAGCGGAAGGCTTGTGCCCTCCAGCAGGATCCGGGTTACCTGTGCTGCCATCAGCGGCCGGCTGAAGTAGTAGCCCTGCCCGCTGCTGCAGCCCAGGGAGAGCAGGTCAACGGCCTGGTCCGCGGTCTCGATTCCTTCAAAGACCGCTTCCATGCCCGCTGCCTGGATCAGTCCGTGCACGGCGTCGACGAACCGGCGCTGCCCCGGGTCGGCACTGATGTCCCGGATGAGGCTGCGGTCCACCTTCACCGTGTGAACCGGCAGGCGGCGCAGGTAGCTGATGGAGGAGTATCCGGTTCCGAAGTCGTCAATTTCGATGCCCACGCCCAGCGCGTTCAGTGACCGGAGCGAATACATCTCCACGTCCCCGCCGGTGACGAAGGCGCTCTCGGTGATCTCGATAATGAGGCGCGACGCCGCTATGCCGGTCTCCGCCAGGGCCTGGCGGACGTGGTCCACCAGGTCCAGGCGCTGGAGCTCCATCGCCGAAAGGTTCACGCGCACCTTGAAGTCCGCGGGAAGCTGCGTCTCACGTTCCCACTGCGCCACCGCTTCCAGTGCGGCCCCCAGCACCCAGCGGCCGAGTTCCAGGATGATGCCCGTCTCCTCGGCAATCGGGATGAAGTCATCCGGCATAACGAGCCCGCGCGTGGGATGCTGCCAGCGGATGAGCGCCTCAACCCCGGTCATCCTGCCGGAGGCAAGATCCACTACGGGCTGATAGTCCAGGAACAGCTCGTTGCGTCCGATTCCCTTCCGCAGCTCGGACGCCATGTCCCGGCGCAGCTGGCGGGCGTAGAGCATAACTGGCTCGAAGACCTTGTTCTGGCTCCGGCCGGCGTCTTTAGCCGCGTACATGGCGGTGTCTGCCCGCACCAGCATGCCTTCGGCGCTTTCACCCTCCACAGCGGTATGGACTCCGATGCTGGCGCAGGGCCAGACCTCCAGCTCTTCCACCCGGATGCTGGCACTGAGGGATTTCTGGATGCGGTCAGCCACGCCAAGCGCTGCGGAGAGACCGCCGTCCGGAAGCAGGACGGCGAATTCGTCGCCGCCCAGCCGGGCGACCGTGTCCCCTTCGCCGGTGGAGGCACCGATCCTGCGGGCTACCTGGACCAGAACCCGGTCCCCCACCTCGTGGCCGAAGGTGTCGTTGATGTCCTTGAAGTTGTCCAGATCGATCATCAGGACAGACGGGCCCTGGGCGGGGTGTGCGGCTAAGGCGGCGGTAACTTCCTGCATCAGGGCAGCCCGGTTGGCGGTGCCGGTAAGACTGTCTGTCAGCGCCATGTCGCGCATCTGCAGGTGCGCTGCCTGCAGCTCGCGGGTGCGGGTCTCCACCCGCTGTTCAAACTCCTGGTAGACCGTATTGAGTTCTTCGGCCAGGAGGTTGATCCCGGTGATGACGGCATCAACCTCGTCCCGTGCCGGTGACGTACTGATCCGGGTGGTGAGGTCGCCGGCCGCGATGCGCACTATGCCGTCCACCACCTGCTGCAGCCTGGTGTCAGCCGGACCGGCCGACCCGCTCACTGCTTCTGGCTCTGAAGCCATTCAAGTGCCTCGCTGGTGGAGGAAAAGTAACGGGTGGGACATTGCGGCAGCTCGCCGCCGAGCAGGAAATTGGCAATCACCCTGTCCACCTGGCTGGCGCCCAGCACAGCTACCGCTGAGACGGAACGGGCCGTGGCGAAGACGCTGCGGGCGCCGCGGGTGATGGCTTCCACGCCGGTGACGTCGAGCAGCAGCGGCCTGGCACCGCATTCGGCCAGCACCCCGAATTCTTCCGCGGCCTGGGCAGCCACGGGGCCCGTGACAACGTGCCCGGCAGGCAGCGTGATCTTCACGTATCCCGCGTATCCCGTAACCTCGGCCAGATCCCCTTCGGGGATGCCGATGCCGTCTTGTGCATCTTCAGCGGCGCCGTTAGCAAGCTCTTCCTTTACCGCCATGACGCCCCCAATGCGCTCGACGCTCCACCGATTTCCCCGCTGCGCTCCGCAGCGGTCTCCTGCAGGAATAACCCTCGAGACTGTTTCAATTTTCCCCCCAATTCCCCATTAGATTTCCGGTGTGCCGTTCCCGGCACCGGATCCGCTAGGTCCGGCCATCCTAGCGGATACATGCGCTCGTATGCAGTCTTGACTAGCTCACCCTGTGTCCCACACCTGCGAGGAACTCTTTCGCTTGTTGCGCCCTCAACCCCGCCCCCGCATTGTCGAACACCTGGAGGCTGGCCATTGCCTCCTCAATTGCCATTTCGGTATCACCGGTTTCCTGCAGGATTCGCGCGTACAGCAGACGTCCATCGCCTTCGCTTAGAGGTGTCATGGAGTGCACTTGTTCTAGCGCTGCGGCCATCTGCGTTTTTGCTGCCTCGAATTCCCCTGTGACGTAGCGCCAATGAGCCCGAATAATCTCCATATCCAACTCATCCTGCGGACTGCCGCCGCTGATAGAAAGAGCCATTTCAGCTCGTTCAATGCACTGAAGCGTCTCCGGCTCGACCAGATTCGCGGACAGGCGCATGAAGGCAGACGCCTTGTTGAAGAGGGCCCAAAGCCCCAAATCATTGATTAAAGACAAGCTCTCAGAAGCGAGCGTGTGAAAGCGGACGGCTTCCCAGTGGCGTCCAGTGAGGAAGGCGACGTTGCCGACGACCCAGTACCCTTTCCCGGCCTTCTCTGGAGACGTCTCATCAGTGATCATGCCCGTGAGCGTCTCGGCTTCTTCCCATGCATCATCGAGATTCCCCGCTTCAGCCAAGACCGCTACCAGTACTTGCTGCGCTTCAAGCTTGCCCCGGCTGCCGTACGCAGTGTCCGGGAAGTTCACTGCAGCTTCTCTGGCGGCCGCCAATGCCTCCGGCAGATGTCCCAAGCTCCGGAGGCCGGCCGAGCGGATGGCGTTCGCACGCGCCAAGAGCTCCGGGTCAGCCAATGTCATTTCGTGCGAGGTGAGCTTCAGTGAAGTCTCAGCGCTTTCATCCATAAGTCCCAGTTCGAGCTGGCATTCTGCCATGAGGCAGGTCATGCGCCACCAGCCAGCCTGGTCGCTCCGAGCCAGGGCCGCGTCGGCTGCCGTCTTCGTGCACTCGATTGCTGCCGAATACTCGCGCTTTTCCCATAGCTGCCTGGCCTTGTACTCGTTGAGTATGAAGTCGTCAATCATCCAAAGCCACGGCACTTTCTCGCTCTCGCCCAACGGCTGTCTGTTCAGCAGTACGTTACGTTCCATTCTGTACGCCCGTAACATCCGAGCCAACTTTACGGTGAAGAGCCCGTAATGCTCGCAGACTTTCGGGAGGCTCTTGCGACGCACTATGGAAAAGCTGCAGCCGTAAGCCCAATGCCTGTATTTCTTCTGTAGGATAAACGAGTCAGCCAATCAGGCAGCATTCACACTTGAGGAGCACTTATGAAGAAACTTGGCGTATCGGTTCTGCTCGCCGCAGCCATTGCCGCCGTTGGCGTAGCAGCCCCGGCTAACGCAGCACCGTCCTTCGGAAACGGTGGCGGAAACGTTGTTAAGCCGCTCGTCGGAAACTGGCCGCTCTAGGTCCAGAAAACAAAGCCGGGCAGATTCCTTCGGGATTTCTGCCCGGCTTTTTTGCATCCAGGTTTAGTGCACCCGCCCCGGGACACCGTCCCGCCCGTCTTATGGGAGACTGGAAGACCAGTTTTGGAAAGGACCGCCATGCCCACGAACGCCGCGCCTGAAGAGACTCCGCAGACCGCGGACCTCGCCTCCTACATTGACCACACCCTGCTGAAGCCCGAGGCTTCACGCGAGGACATCCTGCGGGTCTGCGAAGAAGCAGCCCAGTACGGCTTCAAGTCCGTCTGCGTGAACCCGCTCTGGGTCTCCACCGTGCACACAGCCCTGAAGGATTCCGGGGTGGACACCTGCTCGGTCATCGGTTTCCCGCTCGGAGCCACCACCACCGAGGTAAAGGTCTTCGAAGCCCGCGGTGCACTGCAGGACGGCGCTGATGAAATCGACATGGTCATCGACATCGCGGCCGCACGCCGCGGCGACCGGGAAACCCTCGTGCGAGACATCGCCGCCGTCGCCGACGCCGTGCATGAGGCCGGCGGCATCCTGAAGGTCATCATTGAGACTTCACTGCTCACCGACGAGCAGAAGGTCCTGGCCTGCGAGGCGTCCGTGGATGCCGGCGCCGATTTTGTGAAGACCTCCACCGGTTTCAACGGCGGCGGGGCCACCGTAGAGGATGTTGCCCTGATGCGCCGGACGGTCGGCCCTGACTTGGGCGTGAAGGCTTCCGGAGGCGTCCGCAGCCGTGAAGATGCCCTGGCAATGATCGACGCCGGCGCCACACGAATTGGAGCTAGCTCCGGAATCGCTATTGTTAAGGGTGGTAACGGCGGGTCCGGTTACTGATCCGTCCGCCGCTGAAAACTTTTTGAAACGGAGAAACTCCCATGGCACGAACCAAGGCCAAGCAGCCCACCCACTCGGGCGAAGGACACCTGGTCTCGAACCTCGTCACCTTCATCGTCTTCTTCGGGCTTTTCCTCGCCTCGATTTACGCCCTGAACTGGCTGACCCTCGACGTCGTCTGGCCGATGGTGGTCTGCCTCGTCGTCGGCACGCTCATCTACCTGATCCCGTTCATGATGGGCCGCTCGGACACCACCGTTGAACTGGCTGAAGGCAAGTCGCACAACGAGTAATCCCCGGCAGCCGCTTCCCGGTGAAGCGCCGTCGAAACAAAGAAACTGCCCGTTAGACCTGGTCTAACGGGCAGTTTCTGTATTCTCGGGGAAAGGTGGGGAAACAAGCGCAATAGGTAGGAATCCGCAGAAAACAGGTAGTAAGTACTCTTAGCAGTCTGTGGACGCCGTTCCTACGCTCATGCGCATGAGCACAACACTGACGCGCCGGCAATGGCGGGCTGAACGCAGCCGCCAGCAGCGGTTCACCCGGATCTCCTACTCAGCCATTGCAGCCCTGGTGCTTGCGGCCGCCGTCGTCTTTGCGATCGCCATCCAGACGTAGGGAATCCGCCGAACCGGCCACCAGGTCAGCAGCAAGTCAGCGGACAGTCTCCCCGGCCACCCGGGCGCTCCAGGAAAACTCCGGATCTTTGGCGTACCAGTCCCATGCCACGAGTTCCGGAACCATGGTCTCCACCAGGGCGGAAACCAGCCACTGTTCCTGCCCCGGATAGGTCACCGACACGGCGGCCTCGGGGAAACTGCCGCCGACGGCGACGATCTGCGCCCCGCGCGGAACCATCCAGTCCAGCGCCTGCTGGTCCCACTGCGAGCCCGCGAACACCAGCGCCCGGTAGTCGAGCGTTTTGGACAGGTATACGTCCACGTGGGACCAGTCTCCGGTCTCGCTGCCATACGCCGGGCGGCGGGGCACTTCCCGGATCATCAGCGAACCCTGTCCCGCACTGGAAAACCGCTCAGCGGGTGCCAGCAGGAAGGTACCGTCCGGTCCCTGCAGGATCCCCGAAACTTCCGGCAGCCAGTCAGCGGAAGTATTCAGCAGCGCACGGGTGCCTTCAGCGGCACGCTCTGCGCTCTCCGCGAGCACGCCGTAGGAGGCACCGAAACGTTCCAGCAGTGCGGCGATCACCAGCAGGGAGTGCCGGAAGTTGCGGCAGGAAATCCCGGAGACCTCCTCCCCCGCATTCATCCCAACCGTGTAGTCAGCCATGGCAGCGAGCGGAGAATCCGGCTTGTTGGTCACTGCCACCAGCCCGCCGGTGCCGCGGTAGCGCTCCGCAGCTGCCAGGACCTCCACGCTGGTTCCGGTAGCCGACACCGCAATCACCAGCAGGTCCGGCGCCGGCGCCGGCAGCAGGGCGGTGCTGGCCAGCTCAACCTGGACATTGACGCCGTCGGCGCGGGCCTTCCGCGCTGCAGTAGCGGCGGCGTAGGCGCTGGACCCCATGCCCAGGATCAGGATCCGCCCGGCGGGCGGCAGCTCCGCCAGCCCTGGATAGCCGTCCCTGAGCAGCTCGGCCATGCGGTCCAGATAATCAGGGACCTGCTGCAGGTCCTCTATAAAGCGGGAGGTGTCCACGCGGGCTCCTTTGTCTGTGTGGTGCGGGAGGGATCCCGCTCGAAACGGTGGGTGATGGCGCCGTCCGCGGCATACTGCCAGCGGGGCAGGAAACGGTGGGCGTAGATGAGTTCGCGCAGCAGCTGCTCGGCGACGAGGCCGGGCAGCATGGCCGCATCAAGGAGGTCCGGCACGCCGGCACCGGCGGCAGCGCTGCGGTAGGCCCGGACCAGCTGCTCCTGGGCATCCCGCGCCCAGCCGTAGAGCCGGTCCAGTGACGCAGCGTCTGCAACCTGCAGGCGCTTGGCAGCCACGGAGGCCACCATTTCCAGGCTGGCAGCCAGATGCGCGACGTCGCGGGCCGCTGTGTCGGGACGGTCGCGTTCGGCGTCCGGCAGCTGGGGATCGCCGTCGAAATCCAGGAGCCAGTACTTATCCCCGGAGCGCAGCACCTGCCCGACGTGCAGGTCACCATGCAGGTCGAACGCGGGGGCGGCGGTTTCCGGGATCGCCGCCAGCAGGGTCCGCAGGGTTTCGGCCCGGTTTGCCAGGCGTGTCCCGGCGTCGCCGCCGGTGAGGGCCAGCGCAACGTCCAGGACGCCGTCGGCCCGGGCCCGCACTTCGGCGGCGCCCGGCGCGGGCAGCGGATCCGCGGCGAACAGTGCGGCGTGCACTTCGGCGGTCAGGCGCCCGAGCGCGGCTGGGAACTCCGGCAACGCTCCGCCGCGGAACCAGGCAGCGACGTCGTCCGCGGCCCAGGTCCAGCCGTCCTCAGCATCCGGAATGACCGCACTGACCAGCGCCAGTGTGCTGCGGCCGCGCACCGGATGTTCCCACTCCAGGGAGCCGTAGTAGCCGGGAACCGCGTCCACGCCGGCCTCCGCCAGCCGGGCGAGCAGCCGGGCGGAGCGGTCTGCTCCTCCCCATTGGCGCACCAGCTTGATGATCTTGTCCCCGCCGACCACAACCGAAAGGTTGGTCATGTCCACGGGTACGGCGCTCTCTTCCATCCCAGTGCCGGCAGCCAGCCGGGTGGGCACCGCATGCAGCTCGCCGGCGGATGCCTTCAGGGAACCTGCATCGCCCGCGAGCACCGCGGCCGTGAGGTCCGCTGCCAGCCCGGCACCGGCCGCAGCGGGAAGTCCCCTGCCGTCCAAGGCGGCCAGGGTGCCGTCGGGCTCCAGCCGCAAACAGCCATGCAAGGCCCGCACTTCATCCATGAATCCACCTTCACATTCCTTGCACGCAGGTTCAAGGACCGAATGTTAAATGCTTGTTACGGCTGAAAATAACCGTTGTATTCATTGAACTCTAGTGCAAAGATCAATTCACCACCCAGTGCGGGTGTGATCCAAGACATAGGAGCCATCGTGAGTTTTCAGCGCATCACGCGGACCGCTGCAGTTGCAGCAACGGCGGTCTTTGCCCTGTCGGCTTGCGGCGGAGGAAGCGGGTCTGCGGACCTGGACCCCGATGCCGATATCAGCCAGCAGAAGCTTGTAGTCGGCATCTGGGCCGATTACTACCCGGAGGACCTCGCGGAGACCTTCGAGGCTGAGACGGGCGTACCCGTCCAGATTGTGCACCACGCCACGAACGAAGAAATCATGGCCAAGCTCACGGCCGGCGGAGACTCCGGAATCGACGTCGCCTTCGTCTCCGGCCAGTACGCCCAGGCACTGAACGAAGGCGGGATGCTCCAGGAGCTGGACCACTCCCTGATTCCCAACATCGAAAACCTCTACCCCGAAGCCATGGAAATGGCGTACGACGACGGCAACACCTTCTCCCTGCCCTACGCCTGGGGAACCACCGGCCTGTGCTACCGCTCGGACCTGCTGCCGGCGGAACCGACGTCCTGGAAGGACCTGCTGGAGCCCTCCGCGGAAGTTGCCGGGAAAACCACCATGCTCTCCACCGAACGCTGGATGGCACTGCCCGCCCTCAAGGCCCTGGGTTACTCAGTGAACTCGGATGACCCGGAGGAACTGGCCGCGGTCAAGGAACAGCTCACCGCCACCAAGCCCACCCTGCTCTCCTTCGATGACACCACCTTCTACTCCAAGCTGGTCACCGGCGAAGCCGTGCTCACCGAGGCCTGGGACGGCTGGTGCAACTACGGCATCACCGAGGATCCGAACATCAAGTTCACCGTTCCCGAAGAGGGCAGCGACCTGTGGGTGGACACCATGACGGTGCTGAAGTCCTCGCAGAACAAGGAAGCCGCCATGGCGTTCCTGAACTACGTGCTGGAGCCGGAGGTCCACTCCTGGGCCGCGGAGAACATCCTCTACAAGGTGCCGAACAAGGCTGCCATGGAGGCACTGGATCCGGAACTGCTGGCCACCTATCCCAACCTGGCCATGACCCCTGCCGAGCTGGCGGAGCAGGAAGTCATTGTTGACCTGGGCGACTACAGCACCGAGTACACCCGCCTCGCCACGGAAATTTCCGCGAAGTAGCTACCCGTGCCTGCTCTTCGCTCCGCAGCCTCCGGCGCCGCCTGGCGCCGGAGGCTGGCCGGCTTCCCCATCCTCGGACCCGGCGTCATTTTCCTGTTTGTGCTGGCTGTCCTGCCGGTGGCCCTGGTCACCGTCTACGCCTTCTTTGAGCGCGGGCGGTTTGGCGGCGTCGAATACACCTTCACGCTGGATAACTTCGTGCGGCTGGCCGATCCGCTCTATCTGGGCGTGGTGCTCAAGTCCATCCTCATCGCCGGGGCCGCCACAGGTATCGCCCTGCTGATCGGCTACCCCGCCGCGCTGTTCATCTCCCGGCTGCCCAAGCGCTGGCGCACCCTGGCGCTGGTCGCCGTGCTGCTGCCGTTCTGGACCAACTTCCTGATCCGCACCTACGCCTGGATCCTGCTGCTGAACAACGCCGGCTGGATCAACCAGGGCCTGCAGGCCCTGGGCATCACCACCGAGCCGGTTGCCATGCTGTACACGGAACCGGCCGTCGTCGTCGGACTGGTCTACATGTACCTGCCGCTGATGATCCTGCCGCTGTACGCCTCCCTTTCCTCGCAGGACCCGCAGCTCACCGAAGCGGCCACCAATCTGGGCTCCTCCCCGTTCCGGGTGTTCCGCACCGTGACCCTGCCGCTCTCCGCGCCCGGGGCGCTGACCGGCTGCATCTTCGTGTTTGTGCCCGCGATGGGCAACTTCATCATTCCGGAGCTGATCGGCGGCGGTAAGACCGTGCTGATCGGCAACCTGATCCGCGACCAGTTCCTCAAGGCCCGGGACTGGCCGTTCGGCGCGGCGCTGGCGCTGGTGATGACGGCGTTCCTGGTGCTGCTGCTGGTTCTGCAGCAGCGGGCATCCCGCGCCGTCAGCGAAGGCAAGACCCCACGGAAGGCGGACGCATGAACACCACCGCAGCCACATCCGGCACCGCCGCGTCTCCCCGTCCGGCCGGTGCGAAAAGCGTACGACGCCGCGGCACGCGTCCCGGCCAGGGCTGGCACCTGCGGGTGCCGTTCTGGGCAGCCATCGGCTTCCTCTACCTGCCGATCCTCGTGGTCACAGCCATGTCCTTCAATGCCTCCTCCAACCTGTTCTCCTGGTCGGGCTTCTCGCTGAAGTGGTACGCAGAGGTCTTCCGCTCTCCGGAGATCCTCGCGTCCCTAGGCAACACCCTGATCGTGGCTGCGGCAGCGGCAGTCCTGGCCACCGTGCTGGGCACCCTGACCGCCGTCGGCATCCACCGCTACACCAAAGGCGGCCTGATCCGTGCGATCGCCATTGCCCCGGCCATGCTGCCGGACCTGCTGCTGGCCATTGGCCTGCTGAGCCTGTTCACCCTGCTGAACTTCACCCTGGGCCTGGTCTCGGTGATCCTGGCCCACACCGTGTTCGCCATGGCCTTCGTGACCGCGATTGTCCTGGCCCGGCTGGCGCAGGTGGACCCGTCGCTGGAAGAAGCCTCGCGGGACCTGGGCGCATCCCCCGCCCGGACCCTGCTGAAGGTGACCGTTCCCCAGCTGGGACCGGCCATCATCTCCGGCGGCCTGCTGGCGTTCACGCTGTCCCTGGACGAGTTCGTGATCGCGTTCTTCACCACCAGCCCCACCGTCTCCACCCTGCCCATCAACATCTACTCGATGGTGCGCTTCGGCGTCTCCCCCGAAATCAATGCACTCGCCACCATGCTGCTGGGCCTGACCGTCCTGGCGGTCCTGGGCACGCAGCGCCTGACCAAGATTGCGGATTCACTATGACCACCGGACCTGACACCGTTTCCGCGGACCAGCCGCTGCTGCAGCTGCGTTCCCTCAGCCACAGCTACGGCGCCGTCCAGGCGCTGCACGGGATTGACCTGGACATCGCCGGCAACGAGTTCTTCGCCCTGCTGGGCCCCTCCGGCTGCGGCAAGAGCACCCTGCTGCGCTCCATCGCCGGCTTTGAGACTCCCGCCGAAGGAGAGATCCTGCTCGACGGCGAACCCCTGTCCCGGCTGCCGGCACACCGCCGGCCGGTGAACATGATGTTCCAGTCCTACGCCCTCTTCCCGCACCTCAGCGTGGAGAAGAACGTGGCCTACGGGCTGGAGGCCGAGGGGGTGGGCAAGGCCGAGGTGCGCCGCCGGGTCGGTGAGGCGCTGGAGACCATCGGACTGACCAAATTCGCCCGCCGCCGGCCCGGGCAGCTCTCCGGCGGGCAGCGCCAGCGGGTGGCCCTGGCCCGGGCCATCGTCAAGCGCCCCCGCCTGCTGCTGCTGGACGAGCCGCTCTCCGCCCTGGACCGCAAGGTCCGCGCCGAAATGCAGCTGGAGCTCAAGCGCCTGCAGCATGAGGCCGGCATGACGTTCGTCGTGGTCACCCATGACCAGGAAGAAGCGATGTCCATGGCGGACCGCGTGGCCGTGCTCAACGCCGGCAGGCTGGAGCAGGTGGACACCCCGGTGGCGCTCTACGCCGCGCCGCGCACCCGCTTCGTGGCCGACTTCATCGGCACCGCCAACCTGCTGGACGGCACCGCCGTCGCCGGCGGCATTGCTTTGGAAACCGGACTGGTGCTCGCCGCGGACCACACGCTGCCCGCCGGGACCCCAGCCACCGCCGTCGTGCGTCCGGAGGACGTCATCCTGGCACCGGCCGGGGCAGGCACACTGGAGGGCACCGTGGTGGACACGTTCTTCCTGGGCGGCACCTCCACCGTGTCAGTGCAGGTGCCCGGCCTGGCTGCGCCGTTTACCTGCAACGTCCGCGCGGTCCAGGTTCCGCAGCGCGGTTCGCTGGTGGGCCTGGTGGTTGATGCGGCCCGCACCGTCGCCGTGGCGGATGACTGCGGCACCGCCGAACGCAGCACCGCAGCTCAGGAAACGGTCAGCACATGAGAAGTTGCGATCCGCGCGTAGTCGGCGATCAGCCCGGCGGCGGCCTCGGCGTCGATGCTGGGGTGGCGGGCAATGATCCGGTAGCCGTAGGCGTCTTCCAGGGCCACCAGGTTCCGGGCCACGGTCAGCGGGTCCTGCGCCAGGGTGAATACTCCGCGGGCGGCGCCCTGCTCCAGGACCACCAGGTACATGCCCACCTGACGCTCGTACAGCGAGGTCAGCAGGGTGGCGGTCACCGGGTTGTTGCCGGCGGAACCGCCCAGGGCACAAAGCATGGCCACCTGCGCGTCATCCGGCCCGGAAGGCAGGCCGGAGCGGATCAGGGCCAGCAGCCTCGCCGCCGGGTCATCCGGCAGCGAGGCGAGCATCTGCACCCGCTGTTCGTAGAAGCGCTCCATGGCTTCCCGGTTGGCCTCCAGCATGAGGTCGTCGATGTTCGGGTAGTAGTACAGCACCGCCCCGCTGGTCAGTCCCGCTTCCTCAGCGACGCGGTTCAGCCGGGCACCGTCAGGACCGTGCTTGGCCACCGCCCGCTGCGCGGCCGCCACAATCTCGCTGCGGCGTGCGGTCTGATTCTTCGGGCGTGCCATGTAAAACCTTCCTCGAATGGACTGAGTCACCACAATAGGGCACGTCCGCCGAAATAGCCGCATTTCTAAAAAGTAATTTGCATCACTCACTGATTCCAGGAGGCACCATTGACAAATTCACGTACTTTTCTTTTCATGCCGGAAAGCGCCTACGGGCCTACCAATAACTGCATTGGAATTGGCAATGAACTCCTGAAGCGCGGACACCGGGTGGTGTTCGCCGCGGAGTCCTCCTGGCAGGGCAAACTGGCGCCGCTTGGCTTCGAAGAGGCCTTGGTGGACTTCGCACCCCCGGCGGAGGACGACGCCGGGGCGAGCGCGGGCGACTTTTGGAAGGAATACATCAAGGCGATCTCACCCGAATTCCGGAAAACAACCCTGGAACAGGCGGAAACCGTTATCCGGCCCATCTGGGAAGGCGCGATTGACGGTGCAAAGTACTGCGAACCTGAATTGCGAAGGATAATTGCCGAAGTAAATCCGGATGTAATCATCGAAGACAACGTGGTGGCATTTCCGGCACTGGTCACTGCGGGCAAGCCGTTCGTACGGATCGTCTCCTGCAATCCCCTGGAAGTTCCGGGTCCGGGAATCGCTCCGGCCTACTCCGGCCTGGGCCAGGATGATGAGAGCGGCTGGGCGGAATACCGCGCCGAATACGAGCGCACCCATAAGGACCTCTGGGAAGATTTCAACGCCTGGGTCCAGGAACAGGGCGCCCCGGCGCTGCCCCGCATGGAGTTCATTCACAGCGGAGTGCACAACATTTACGTCTACCCCGAGGAACTGGACTACACCGCCCGGCGTCCGCTGGACGGCACCTGGACCCGTGTGGACTCGGCCGTGCGGCAGACCGAGTCCGCCGTCGAACTGCCGGAGCACTTCCTGGACGGCACCAAGCCGCTGATCTACTTCAGCCTGGGCTCCCTTGGCGGCGCCGACGTCGAACTGATGCAGCGCACGGTGGACATCCTCGGCACGGCCACCGAGTACAACTTCATCGTCTCCAAGGGACCGCGGGCGGATGAAATCACCCTGGCGGAGAACATGTGGGGCTGTGAGTTCCTGCCCCAGACCCGCATCATCCCGGAGGTGGACCTGGTCATCACGCACGGCGGCAACAACACCACCACCGAGGCCATGCACTTCGGCAAGCCGATGATCCTGCTGCCGCTGTTCTGGGACCAGTACGACAACGCCCAGCGCGTCCACGAATCCGGCTACGGCCGCCGTCTGGACACCTACACCTGCACCCCTGAGGAACTGCTGGGCACCATCGCCGAGCTGCTCAATGATGCAGACCTGCAGGCCCGCTGCCGCGCAGCCGGGGAACGGATCCGCGCCGCGGACGGCCTGTCTGCCGCCGCCACCGCGCTCGAGAACGTCGCCGCCGCGCACTGATCCACTCCGCTTTACCGATCCAAGTCACCACCACTGCAAGGAACCACCATGGCATCCGGAACATTTATCTCCAACGACTACCGCGCTTCCCACGGCGAAGTGCAGGAGCTTATCAACCCCGCCACCGGCGAAGTCTCAGGCACGCTCACCGCGTCCACCGTGGACGACGTCGACTCAGCCGTCGCTGCCGCCCGCGACGCCGCGGCGGGCTGGGCTGCGCAGACCCCGGGCCAGCGTGCCCGGGTGCTGCTGAAGCTGGCCGACGCCTTGGAGGAGGATGCCGAGGCACTCACCGAGCGTGAAGTAACCGAGGGCGGCAAGCCCTGGACCACCGTGCTGGACGGCGAGATTCCCTTCGGCGCGGACAACCTGCGTTTCTTCGCCGGCGCTGCCCGGTCCGTGGACGGCACCGGAGCCGGCGTGTTCTCCGACGGGTACACCTCCATGATGGTCCGCCGCCCGGTGGGTGTGGTCGCCGGCATTACGCCGTGGAACTTCCCGCTGATCATGGCCCTGTGGAAGGCCGGCCCCGCGCTTGCCGCCGGCAACACCGTGATCCTCAAGCCCGCCCCGCTGACTCCGGGCTCCACGCTGCGCCTGGCGGAGCTGGCTGCCTCCGCCGGGCTGCCCGCCGGTGTGCTGAACGTGGTGACCGGCGGCGGGGACATCGGCTCCGCCCTGGCCGGGCACCGCGGGGTGGACATGGTCTCGGTGACCGGATCTACGGCCACCGGACGCGCCGTCATGCAGGGAGCAGTCAAGGACGTCAAGCGCGTGCACCTGGAGCTGGGCGGCAAGGCCCCGGCCCTGGTCTTCGCCGACGCCGACGTGGCCCAGATGGCACGCGCCGTCGCCCTGGGCGCCACCTACAACACCGGCCAGGACTGCACCGCCGCCACCCGGGTGTACATCCACCGCAGCATTTTCGACGACGCCATCTCCGCCCTGCGCGCGGAACTCAAGGGCATCAACATCGGCGATCCGCACGATCCCGCCACGCACATCGGCCCGCTGATCTCCGCCGCGCACCGGGAGAAGGTTGCCGGGTTCGTGCAGCGGGCGGTCGACGCCGGCGCGCAGGCGCTGGAGGGCGGCTCGCCCCTGGAAGGCCCCGGCTTCTACTTCCCGCCCACCCTCGTGGTTGGTGCCGGGCAGTCCTCGGAACTGGTGCAGGGCGAGATCTTCGGTCCCGTGCTGGTGGCCCTGCCCTTCGACACCGAGGAGGACGCCGTCGCCCTGGCCAATGACAGCGCCTACGGTCTGGCGTCCTCGGTCTGGACCGCCGACGTCGGGCGTGCCATCCGGGTCAGCCACCAGCTGGAGGTGGGCGTCACCTGGATCAACGACCACCTGCCGCTCGCGTCGGAGGCTCCGCACGGCGGCGTGAAGGGCTCAGGGTTCGGCAAGGACATGAGCATTGAACCGCTGCTGGACTACTCCGTGACCCGCCACCTGATGATCCGCCATGCCGTACCGCCGGAAACCACGGGCTACCGCCCGGCCTGATCCGCGCCCTGCAGACACCTGCGAATAACCACCGATCGAAAGCAGATACCGTGCCACGCACCACCCCAACCGCCTACGACCTGGCCGAACAGCGCATCCCGGCCGCCGCCGTCACCGCAGCCCTGTCCTCCGCCTCCCCAACCCCCTACTGGCTGGACCGTCCCGAACGCCCCGCTCCCCTGGCACCGCTGGGATCCCGGATCACCGCGGACCTGGTTGTGGTCGGCGGCGGCTACACCGGGCTCTGGACCGCACTGCTGGCCAAGGAACGCAACCCCTCCACCAGCGTGGTGCTGCTGGAAGGGAACGAAGTGGGCTGGGCGGCGTCGGGCCGCAACGGCGGCTTCGTCTCCGCGAGCCTGACCCACGGCTACAGCAACGGGGTCAAGCACCTGCCCAAGGAGGTGGACCTGCTCAAGGAGATGGGCGACGAGAACCTGGCAGAGTTCGCCGAAACCATCCAGCGCTACGGGATTGACTGCGGCTTTGAGTGGAACGGGACCCTGGCGCTGGCCACCGAACCGCACCAGGTGGACTGGCTGCGCGAGGAAGCCGGGCACGACGGCGTCGAGTTCTTTGACCGGGACAAGGTCCAGGCCGAAGTGAAGTCACCGCTCTACCTGGCCGGAGCGTGGAACAAAAAGGGCAGCGCCCTGGTGGATCCGGCGCGGCTGGCGTGGGGACTCAAGCGGGCCTGCCTGGAGCTGGGCGTGCAGATTTTCGAGCACTCCCCGGTGCGGTCGCTGGCCAAGTCCGGCTACGGCGTCGAGGTTGAGACCGACGGCGGGACCGTCTCAGCTTCGAAGGTGGCGCTGGCGACCAACGTGTTCCCGTCGCTGCTGCGCCGGGCACGGCTGCACACCGTGCCGGTCTACGACTACGCGCTGATGACCGAGCCGCTGACTGAGGCCCAGCTCGAATCGATCGGCTGGTCGCGGCGCCAGGGGCTCGACGACGTCGCGAACCGGTTCCACTACTACCGCCTCACTGAGGACAACCGGATCCTCTTTGGCGGCTATGACGCGCCGTACCACTACGGGCGCAGCATGAAACCGGAGTACGACCAGAGCGAGGAATCCTTCCGCCGCCTGGCAGCGCATTTCCTGGCAACCTTCCCGCAGCTTGAGGGCATTTCGTTTACGCATAAGTGGGGCGGGGCGATCGATACCTGCAGCCGGTTCTTCTCCTTCTTTATGAAGGCCTACGGCGGACGGGTGGCCTATGCTGCCGGATTCACCGGGCTGGGCGTGGGTGCCAGCCGGTTTGCTGCCAACGTGCTGCTGGACCTGCTCTCCGGCTCATCGACGCGACGGACGTCCCTTGAACTGGTCCGCAAGCTGCCGCTGCCCTTCCCGCCGGAGCCGGTTGCCTGGCTGGGCGTGAAGATCACCACCGCGGCCATGGTCCGCTCGGACCGCCGGCAGGGTAAGCGCGGTCCGTGGCTGAAGCTTATGGACGCCGTCGGCATGGGGTTCGACTCCTAGTTCCTGCCGGCGTTCTCCTAGGGCCCCCTATGCCGGGGGCCCTTTGGGCTGCCGGTGCCGGGGGCCTGGCCCACTGGGCTGCCGGGGGCCTTAGACCGGGGCTGCCGGTGCTTCAAGCTGCGTGCCTCCTTCGGCCTTATTCCCCCTCCCGAAGGAGGCACGCTTTTCTCTCTGCCGTTCCGGTGTTTGGGCGGGCTCGTCCTGTGGCGCAATAACGCTGCTCTGAAGGCTCCTGAAAATCTTCTGCTGCAATAACGCTGCTATCCGGCCCGCTAAACAACCGTATTGCGACACAGGACGAACGGACCCACGCCCAAAGGACACTATTGCTACACAGGATGACCGGGCAGACCGTCAACACAGGATGACCCGATGCCCAGCCCCGACCTTGTCTTCCGTCCAACCTTCGGGGAGATAACGCTGCTCTGGGCCTATTCCGCGCAACTCTCGGGGAGATACCGTCGTTTTGAAGCACTGAAAGGGACGTCAGCTCCCCGAAGGTTGGAGGGAACACTCCCTAAAGGGCGTTATCTCCCCGAAGGATGACCCGGCGCCCGGCAAGAGTGCGCCTGAACCCATCCTGTGTCGCAATAACGCTGCTCTGAGCGATCCTGGGAATCCTGTGCTGCAATAACGCTGCTATCCGGCCCGCTAAACGACCGTATTGCGACACAGGACGAACGGGCCCACCGTCAAAGGACATCACTGCGACACAGGATGACCGGGCCCATGCCCAATCGACACTATTGCGACACAGGATTGCCCGGCGCTTGACCCCCTGACGTCCGCCGTCCAAACTCTCGGGGAGATAACGCTGCCCTGGGCATCTACCGCGCAACTCTCGGGGAGATAACGCTGCTCTGGGCCTCCGCCGTCCAACCCTCGGGGAGATACCGTCGTTTTGGGCCTCTTCCGCGCAACTCTCGGGGAGATACCGTCGTTTTGCAGCGCTGAAAGGGACGTCAGCTCCCCGAAGGTTGGAGGAAACACCCCCTAAAGGGCGTTATCTCCCCGAAGAATGACCCGGCGCCCGGCAAGACGGCGCACTGAACCCATCCTGTGTCGCAATAACGCTGCTCTCAGGGCTCCTTGGAATCCTGTGCTGCAATAACGCCGCTATCCGGCCCGCTAAACGACCGTATTGCGACACAGGACGAACGGGCCCACCGTCAAAGGACATCACTGCGACACAGGATGACCGGGACGGCGGCACACCCTGAGCACCAAACCCGGTCAGGCACCTGCCAGCACCAGCCAGCCACGGGTTGGCGCGTAGGGCAGCTCCCGGATCTCCACCCAACCGAATCCGGCCTCCGCAAGGGTGGACTCCAGCGCGTCCCGGGTGCGGAAGCGCAGGGTGCTGGTGGAGTCCACCCGTTCACCGTCGCTCAGAAAAACCGTGGGCGACTCAAACGTCACCAGTTCCCCTTCAACACGCGTCACCTCCACCCAGTCCTCAACGAGTCCCTCCGGACCGGCATCGACCACGTGATGCGAACACTCCTTCGTCCACCTCTCCCAGGCGCGGTCCGCCGGGTTCCGGGTTTCAAAGGCAAGCATCCCGCCCGGCCGGAGACACACAAGAATGGCACGGAGCGTGCGAATCCAGTCGGCGTCGGAGAGGAAGACCTGCGCCACGTTCGCCGTCATGGTGGCGAGGTCGAACCGGTGATGGTTCGCCGTGTCAGCAGCCGCGTCCGGCGCAGTTCCCACAACCCACCGCACGGTCTCGGCTCCCGGCTTGGAACGGGCCAGCTCCACGGAAGCCGACGCCGGATCCACACCCAGCACCTCCACGCCCCGCGCCGCGAGCAGGCACGCCAGCGTACCGGTTCCGCAGCCGACGTCGAGAACGGCCCCAGCCTCCGCGGCCAGCCCGAGATATACGTCGAGGTCGCTGCGGTCGCCTTCAACGGCGTCGTACACCCGGGCGAGCCTGGGGTGGGAGAAGATTGCGTCCGGCATCCCCCGACCCTACAAGAAGGATCGCGGCGGGACAGCCGCACGCGCACGCCCGCCAGCACGCCCGCCCGCTCGCGGCCGCACGCACGAACGCCGGCTACTCCTTGAAGATCGCGTCCAGCACCTGGTGCGCCCACTGCAGCATCTCGGCGTCCTGCAGGTCCCGGCCGCCGATCTTCGCGGTCTTCGGCTTGGGAATCAGGATCGAGTTCAGCGCCGGCTTCACCTGCGAACCCGGGTACATCCGCTGCAGGCGCATCGTCCGGGATTCGGGCAGGTCGCCCGGCGAGAACCGGATGAAGTTGCCCTGCAGCGCGACGTCGGTCAGCCCGGCAGCGCGGGCATCCACCCGGAACCGGGCGACGTCGATCAGGTTCTTCACTTCCTGCGGCGGTTCGCCGTAGCGGTCCACCAGCTCGGCGAGGACTTCGTCGATCGCCTCGTTCGTCAGCGCGGAGGCCAGTTTGCGGTAGGCCTCGAGCCGCAGCCGCTCCCCCGGCACGTAGTCGTGCGGCAGATGCGCGTTGACCGGCAGCTCGATCTTCATCTCGGCGGCCTTCTCCTCGGCTTCGCCGCGGAAGTCCGCGACCGCCTCGCCGACCAGCCGGATGTACAGGTCAAAGCCGACGCCGGCAATGTGTCCGGACTGCTCCCCGCCTAGCAGGTTGCCGGCGCCGCGGATCTCGAGGTCCTTCATCGCCAGCTGCATGCCGGCACCAAGTTCGTTGTGCGCGGCAACGGCCTTCAGCCGCTCCAGTGCCACCTCACCCAGCGGTTTCTCCGACGGGTACAGGAAGTACGCGTACGCCCGTTCCCGGCCGCGGCCCACACGCCCGCGCAGCTGGTGCAGCTGGGACAGGCCAAAGTGGTCCGCCCGGTCCACGATCAGGGTGTTGGCGTTGGAGATGTCCAGGCCGGTTTCGATGATGGTGGTGCACACCAGCACATCGAACCGCTTCTCCCAGAAGTCCACGATGATCTGCTCAAGCTTCGCTTCGCTCATCTGCCCGTGCGCGACGGCGATGCGCGCTTCCGGGACCAGCTCCTGCAGGTGCGCGGCGGTCCGGTCGATCGAGGACACCCGGTTGTGCACAAAGAACACCTGGCCTTCGCGCATCAGTTCGCGGCGGATCGCGGCCGAGGCCTGCTTGTCCGTGTACGGGCCCACGTAGGTCAGCACCGGGTGCCGCTCCTCCGGCGGGGTGGCCAGGGTGGAGGTTTCCCGGATGCCGGTCAGCGACATTTCAAGGGTTCGCGGAATCGGGGTGGCACTCATCGCCAGCACGTCCACGTTGGTGCGCAGCTTCTTCAGCGCTTCCTTGTGCTCGACGCCGAAGCGCTGCTCCTCATCCACGATCACCAGGCCAAGGTCCTTGAACTGCACCTCCTGCGAGAGCAGCCGGTGCGTGCCGATGATGACGTCCACGGACCCGTTCAGCACACCCTCGATCACTTCCTTGGCCTGCTTGGCGGTCTGGAAGCGGGAAAGCGTGGCGACGCGGACCGGGAAACCGGAGAAGCGTTCGGAGAAGGTTTCCATGTGCTGCTGGGCGAGCAGCGTCGTCGGCACCAGCACCGCCACCTGCTTGCCGTCCTGCACGGCCTTAAACGCGGCACGGACGGCGATCTCGGTCTTGCCGTAGCCGACGTCGCCGGAGACCAGCCGGTCCATGGGAATCTCGCGTTCCATGTCCGCTTTGACCTCATTGATGGTGGTCAGCTGGTCCGGGGTTTCCACATACGGGAACGCTTCCTCCAGTTCACGCTGCCACGGGGTGTCCTGCCCGAAGGCGTGCCCCTTGGACGCCATGCGCGCGGAGTAAAGCCGGATCAGTTCCCCGGCGATTTCCTTCACGGCCTTGCGCGCCTTGGACTTGGTCTTGGCCCAGTCGGAGCCGCCCATCTTGGACAGCACCGGGGTTTCCCCGCCCACGTAGCGGGTGATCTGGTCCAGCTGGTCGGTGGGCACAAACAGCCTGTCCCCGGGCGCACCGCGCTTGGACGGTGCGTATTCGAGCACCAGGTACTCGCGGACGGTCTTGTTCACCCCGGCACCGGTGGCACGCTGCAGCAGCTCCACGAACCGGCCCACACCGTGCTGTTCGTGCACCACAAAGTCGCCTTCCTGCAGCTGCAGGGGGTCGACGGCGTTGCGCCGGCGGGAGGGCATCTTGCGCATGTCCCGGGTGGAGTAGGTGCTGGCACGGCCCAGCAGGTCCGCCTCGGTCAGCAGGCCCATCTTCAGGTTGTCGAAGACGAAGCCGCGCCCGGCGCTGGCGGTGGTGATCTCGATGATGCCCGGCTGCGGTTCGGAGTCCAGGGACTCCACCCGGGCGGCGGGAATGTCATTGTCGTGGAACAGTTCGGCCAGCCGGGAGGCCGGGCCGGGACCTTCGGTGACGACGACGAGGCGCCACTGGTCCTTGATGCGGGAGCCGATGAAGTCCATCATCTCCGCGACGTCGCCCTTGTAGCCGCGCGGTTCGCGGGCGTTGATCGTCAGGGTGTCGATGTCCAGGACGGTCTCGTCGTCCGGGTTGAAGGACGTGATGGCCCACCAGGCGACGTCGTTGGCCAGGGCCGCGGAGCGGGTGTCCGTCAGGGAACGGAAGCTCGCAGCTTCCAGGTCCGCGCTGAGCCCGGCGGAGAGATCAACGGGCGCCGCACCGCCGTCGGACGCTGTGGCCCACGCGGCGGCGAGGAACTCCTCGTTAGTGGATTCAAGGTCGTGGGCGCGGGCCCGGACCTTTTCCGGTTCTATGACCACGGAGATCGAGCCCGGCGGGAGCTGGCTCATCAGCGGAACCATTTCCTCCACCAGCACCGGGGCCAGGGATTCCATGCCTTCCACGGCGATGCCGCCGGCGATTTTCTCCAGCATGTCCGCCGCGGCCGGCATCTGGCCCTGCAGCTTCGCGGCCCGGCTCATCACGTCCGGGGTGATCAGCAGTTCGCGGCACGGCGGGGCGTAGAGCTCCTTGGGGTGGATCACGTGCTCGCCGGTGAGTGTGCGCTGGTCGGCGACGGCGAACCAGCGCATCGAGTCCACCTCGTCGCCGAAGAAGTCGATGCGGATCGGATGGTCGTCGGTGGGCGGGAAAACGTCCAGGATGCCGCCGCGCACGGCGAACTCGCCGCGGTGGGAGACCATGTCCACCCGGGCGTAGGCGGCGTCGGCGAGCGCCTTGACGACGGCGTCGAACGGGCGTTCATCCCCCACCGCCAGGGACACCGGCTGCAGGTCACCCAGGCCTTTGACCAGGGGCTGCACGACGGCGCGGACCGGTGCGACGACGATCTGCACCGGATCGTTCTCCGGGTGCGCGAGCCGGCGCAGGACGGAGAGCCGGCGCCCCACGGTGTCGGAGCGGGGTGAGAGCCGCTCGTGCGGCAGGGTTTCCCAGGAGGGGAACTCTTCGATCCCGGCCAGCGGCAGGTAGGAGCGCAGGGCTGCGGCGAGGTCTTCGGCTTCCCGTCCGGTAGCGGTGACCGCGAGGACCACGGGAGGTGCGCCGTCGGACCCGGTGCCTGCGCCGCCGTCGTGCGCTTCGGCCAGCCCGTCCACCATTTCCGCCAGCAGCGCGGCCCGCATACCCTGTGGCGCGCCAATCTCCAGGTCCTGGCTGCGCTGGGCCGGACCCCGCGCGGCGTGTGCCTTCAGGCGGGAATAGGACTTGTCCTCGGCGAGGGCGGCGCGCAGACCGTTCAGGCTCATTGCGGGGATATCTCCTTCAGGGCAGGCAACGCAAGAACCCGAAGCTGGCAATCAACCCCGGGTAGGTAATTCCAGCCTACCCGCTGCCGGTATCCGCGCACCGGGGATACCGCTCAGGGCGAAGTCCGCTCCCTTTCCCCCGCCCCTTCCCCCATCGAGAGGACAGTTACGGCTCTTGTCAGCGCTGAAAAGAGCCGTAACTGTCCTCTCGATGGGGTGGACGGGGGACTCACGGCAGAAGAGGCCGCCCGCAGGTTTCTGCGGACGGCCTCTTCTGGTGGGTGCGTGAGTGGTGTCTAGCGCAGTGCCTCGTGTCCCCGGTACTCAGGCGCAGCGGGCAGGGCACGTGCGGAGAAGAGTCCGTCGCCGCCCTTTATGTCCGCATCGGTCTGGGCGAAGGTCAGCACTGAGTGGGCGACGGCGTCGGACATCTCGTGGAAGAGCTTCCGGTCGATGTTGGACAGGTCGTCGCAGTCACTGTGGTAGCAGGGGTCGTAGGAGACTCCCGCAGTGCCGCCGAAGAGAGCTGCTTCCTCTTGGGTCTTGACGCCCTCGGCGCCGGTGAACAGGCCGCCGGCCGGAATGCCGTTGTTGATGAACGCCTGGTAGTCCGAGCGTCCGCTGAACTCACTGGGTGCAGATGCCTGTCCCTGCGAGGCGAAGTACTCCTCGAAGACTCCCTCAATGACGTCCGAACCGGGGGGTCCTGTCAGGCCGAAGGCATCGCCGTCGCCGTCGTAGACGAACCGGCCGCCGTTCGGTGAGCCCACCATGTCGAAGTTTAGGTTCAGCATGGTGTTCGCCAGGTCAGCCTCGCTGAGCTGCTCAACGTAGTGGGTGGATCCCAGCAGGCCGTCTTCCTCAGCTCCCCAGAAGGCGAACCGAACCTGGTTCTCGAGCTTGAACTTCCCGGTCTTGCCGAGCTGGATGGCGGTTTCCAGGATGGCGGCGGAACCGCTTCCGTTGTCATTGATGCCTGCACCCTCCTGCACGGAGTCGAGGTGCGCGCCGACGACGATCTGCCGGGTCGGATCACCCTTCGGGGTGTCAGCGATGACGTTGAACGTTTCGGTCTGGCGGACTTCCGAATCCACCACCACGCGCAGGGTGGCCCCTTCCGTGCCGGCCAGTGACTCGCCCACCGCATAGGTGGTGCCGACGGCCGGGATAGCGGACGTCACGCCGCCCAGTGTTCCGTTCAGCAGGCCGGTGCGGTCCTCGGTGGGAATGACGCCCTGGTTGAAGACGACGGCGGCGGATGCCCCGGCTGCTGCAGCGTTGGCGACCTTATCTCCGAAGGGACAGGTTCCGCGCTGCATCAGCGCGATGTTCCCGGCTGTGAAGTCCGCGAAGTCCTCCGGTTCACAGCCGGAGGTGTTGGCGCGGTCCCCCGTGAGGTTGACGTCGACGGCGGTAACCTCCGCGGTGACGTCCCCGGCACCTGAATAACTCATGGTCGTGAAGTCTGTTCCGGCCGCGTACTCGGCGGCGTCCGGGCTGACCTGTTCCAGCGACTCACCGTTGAGGATGAACTGCTCGTAGGTGAAGGCCTGGCGGAACGGCTGGTAGCCGGCCTTCCGCAGCTGCTTCTCCACATACTGGGCGGTTGCTTCGTACCCCGGGGTGCCGGCGGCACGGTTGCCGTCGTTGTAGTCCGCGATGGACTGGAACGCCTGGAGGTGGCCCATCAGCCCGTTGAGCGTGACCTTGTCCCGCAGTTTGTCGGAGTCGCTCTTCCCCGGCTTACCGGGCTTGTCCGGTTTACCGGGGTCCGGCTTGTCCGGCTTACCGGGCTTGTCCGGCTTGCCGGGGTTCCCCGGCTTACCCGGCTTGTCCGGCTTGCCGGGGTCCGGCTTACCGGGCTTGTCCGGCTTACCGTTACCGTGGCCTGGTCCCTGAGACCCTTGACCGCCCTTTCCACCGGAATTGACCTCAGCGGCGAAGGCCGCCGGGGCTCCGGCTGAGAAGGTGAGGACAACGGTGGCCGCCAGGGCGGCACCGCGCATGGATTTGCTGAATTTCATCGTTCCCCTAAGAGTGCGAGTGAATGAATGGCCTGCTGCGCGCCGCCCCCGAGGCACAAGCCGTGCCGCGATGCTATGGCAGTGTTTTGGCCTCCTAACAGAGCGCAGCCGAACTGTGCCCGAATATCCGCGTGCACCCTTTCCAAAGCCTGCAGATTCGGCTAGGTTTCCCGCCTGCGGGAGGACACCGACTGTGGCTTTTCACCGCACCGACTGCCACGCTGGAATGGCACGGGCATCACTGGATCTGCCTTACCCAGCGCATTGGAGGCCTGCCCCATGGGACACACACCGGGACTCACAAGCAGAAAACTGTTCCTGCTCACGGCACTGACCGCCCTCTCACTCCTCTTCACGGCCTGCGCCAACGCCGGCAACCAGGAGGACACCGCGAACAACGCCACGTCCTCGGCGGCGTCGTCCACCCTGAGCAGCGACTGCGAATCCGGACCGGAAGCGACGTCGTCGTCCTGCCAGGCCGCCGGGCCGGGCCGCACCGTAGCCGCCGACCGGTGCCCGGACACCTCACCGACGCCGCTGGAGGGCGGAGTGATTGAGGGCGCCTTCGGGACGTGGTGCGAGAACGCCATTGCGACGTCGTACCCCACTCAGAACACGGAGGCCCTGATCCCCGAGGGCGCGGAAACGGAGCTGACCATCTCCGAAACGGACATGGACACCACGCTGGACATGCAGGTCCAGGATTTTCCGGCCAGCACCACGTACTCGGCCGTGCTGCATGAGGGCCCGTGCGCCGAGAGCCCCGGGGACATTGGGCCGGAGTACATCCACGAAGGCAGCGGCGACAGCCCCAACGCCAACGTGGTGCTGGACTTCACCACCGAATCCGACGGCTCGGCGACGGCGGCCGTCACCGTGCCGTTTGTGGTGCCGGACAACGCTTCCGGCGACTCACTCGTGCTGCACGATGCAGACATGCAGATCGTCGGGTGCGTGCGCATTCCCTGAGCCGCACGGGGCGGGCCGCGTTGGGGACCGGCTGTGGGAAAGGACTAGGATGTTTGGCGGGTCCGGTGCGCAAAGCCGGGCCTGCCGCACATTTCCCTATCGGAGGACCCCATGGCCCTGTCTGCTTCCACCACCCTGCCCTACGACGCCGCGACGCTGACCAAGACCTTCACCGACGAAGGATTCGTCCGCAGCATCAGCGAGCACGTTGGCGGCTCCCTGGTCTCCCTGACGGTCGACGGCGACACCTCCGGACCCTTCACGCTCACCGCTGTGCGCCAGCTGCCCACCGACCGGCTCCCGGACATGGCCAAGAAGCTTGTGGGCTCCTCCCTGACCGTGACCCAGAAGGAAGCCTGGGACGCTCCGGCCGCTGACGGATCGCGCACCGCTTCCGTAGACCTGTCCGTGGGCGGCGTGCCGCTGAAGGTCGCCGCCGTGCAGCGCCTGGTGGTTCTGGCCGAAGGCATCCGCGTGGACGTTGAGGGTTCCGTCTCCTCCTCCATTCCGTTCCTCGGGGATAAGATCGCCAAGGCCGCCGAACCCATGATCGGCAAGGCCCTGACCATCCAGGCGGCCCAGGCCGGCAAGTGGATCGAAAACAACTAGCCGCCGCCCCGAAGTAGGAGTCTTTCCGTGGATCTTCCCACCCCGCTTGCCCTTGTCCTGGTGATCGCCGGCCTCTGGTCGCTCATCGTCTGGCCCGTCTTCCTCAAGCGCGTCCTGAAGGACCCGCAGGCCCGTGACGCCAACGGCGCCCCCACCCGGTTCCTGACCACCAACCTCATGATGATCAGCACCGCCATGATCTTTGCGCTGGCTACGGCCGTCATCGGTGTCCGGGGCCTGATCGGCTAGTTTTTTGACGCTGCGGCCCCGTCCCCGGGCCGCAGCGCCGGTAATCTGGGGAATGGTGAGCCGGGAAGTCTGGTCGGCAGCAGCTCTCCCGTATCCGCTGACCTTTTAGGAGCCTTCTTTCATGGCCTCAAACGAGCCAAATCCCCAGTCCTCAGGATCCACCAAAGTCTTTTTCGGCCGGTCCAGCTACAGCGAACACCTGCGCATCGGCGAGATCCTGCGCAAGGAAACGGTGGGCGGTGTCCTGCTGCTCATCGCCACGGTGGCGGCGCTCATCTGGGCCAACTCACCGGCGTCGGAAAGCTACTTCTCCGTCCGCGACTTCACGTTCGGCTACGAACCCTGGCATCTTGAGCTGAGCGTCGGCGCGTGGGCAGCTGACGGACTGCTGGCCATCTTCTTCTTCCTGGTGGGGCTGGAGCTCAAAAAGGAATTCGTCGCCGGTGACCTGCGGCAGATCAGCAAGGCGATCGTGCCTGTGGCGGCTGCCTTTGGCGGCGTCGTCATCCCCGCCCTGATTTACGTGGGCATCCAGGTGGCCACCGGGTCCGACGGCATGCGCGGCTGGGCCATTCCGACGGCGACGGACATCGCCTTTGCGCTGGCGGTGCTGGCCGTGATCGGCTCCCATCTGCCCACGGCGCTGCGCATCTTCCTGCTGACCCTGGCCGTGGTGGACGATCTGATTGCGATCACCATCATCGCGCTGTTCTACTCCGAAGACGTGAACCCGCTGATGCTGGGCCTCATGCTGATTCCGCTGGCACTCTTCACCCTGCTGGTCCAGCGCGGACAGCGGTTCTTCGGTGCCCGGCCCTGGGCATTCTGGGTGTTCCTGGCGCCGCTGGCCATCGCCGTCTGGATCCTGATGCATGCCTCCGGCGTCCACGCGACCGTGGCCGGTGTGCTGCTCGGCTTTGCCGTGCCTGTGCTGCGCCGCAATCCGTCCGGCGGAACCCTCCCCCACAGCGAGGACAAGCCGGGCCTGGCCGAGATCTTCGAGCACCGTTTCCGTCCCATCTCCACCGGCCTCGCGGTGCCGGCCTTCGCGTTCTTCTCTGCCGGCGTCGCCATTGGCGGCTTTGACGGCCTGGGCCGCGCGCTGACCGATCCGGTTGCCATCAGCATTGTTGCCGCTCTGGTCCTGGGCAAGCCGATCGGTGTGCTGCTCACCACCTGGGTGCTGACCTTCTTCACCAAGGCCACGCTGGACAAGTCCGTGAAGTGGGTGGACCTGACCGGCATCGGCATCCTTGCCGGCATTGGCTTCACCGTGTCCCTGCTGGTCAACGACCTCAGCTTCGGCCTGGGCTCTGCGCACCACGAGGATGCCAAGATCGCGATCCTCACTGCCTCCGTGCTTGCCGCAGTCCTTGCTGCGATTCTGCTGTCCTTCCGCAACCGTCACTACGCCGTCCTGGAGAAGGCCGAGCGGCTGGACGCGGACAACGACGGCATCCCCGATGTGTTCCAGGACGGCAAGGGGAATCACGGGCTGTAGGTTTCGGGCTTGCTCGGAGCGGGCCGGGGCGGGGTTCGTTCCCGGGCCTGGGCTGGGGTGGGCTTGGGTTCCGGGGGTTCTGGCCTGGGTTCGGGATTCCGGGTCCGGGTTGGGTCCGGGCCGGGTCCGGATTGGGTCCGGGCGGGCCGGTTGGGTCCGGGTTCCGGATTCCGGATTCCGGAGCTGGGCCTCTGGGTTCAGGGCGGATTTCCCGCGCATGCCTTTCACCCGTACGTCCTGTGTCGCAATAACGTCGTTTAGCGCCCCGTCCACCATCCTGTGTCGCAGTAACGTCGCTATGGCCTTCCCAGAGCAGCGTTATTGCAGCACAGGATTCTTTCCGGGGTTCCTATACGACGGTATTGCGACACAGGATGGACCCTGCCAGCCGCCATGCGTCCGATGCGGCCTGCCGTGCGATGGTTACGGGGTCTTTCGGGGGATCTTGCACCGGCTGACCCCCGCTCCCCCTGAAACAGCTTCAACTTTCGCCGGAGATACCGCACTTTTGGAGGTAGGTCCGCGCAACCTTCGGGGAGATACCGCACTTTAGAGGCAAGTCTGCGCGACGCTCGGGGAGTTAACGCTCCTTTGACGCCGCCATAACAACGTCATCTGCCCGATGGTTTCCGCCAGGGACCTCTTTCCAGCGTTATCTCCCCGAAGGTTGCACAACGGGACTAAGCCGTAAGCCGCGCACATTCACCAGCACTCGTGGCTGTTCTGCCCGAGTTGATACGTCCGGTAAACCGGGTCTCCGGCAACTGCACCCTTCATGGGCTGAATTCGGACCGTGTATTTACCTAGGAACTGTGCCCCCGCTGGTTTGGGGTCCATCCTGATAGCTGCCGCGTTTCCGGTAACCGTTGCCTCAACACCGGCGGTGCCGTTCTGTGACCTGACTGTCACTGCATAGCTCGTGGCGTTGGCAGCCCGTGGCCAGGACAGGTTTAGTTCCGTGTATGCCAGTCCGTTGTTCCAGACGGACGGTGCACAGGTCAAAGGCAGGATGCTCCCCGTTGGCGCGGCAGTTCCCGAGTCGCCCTCATGGCAGTTGCTGCCGTTGTGGTGCTCGTACTGGTAGGTCCGGTAGAGCGGGTCCCCCGGTACCCCGTTCTTCATCGGCAGGACCCGGACGGTGTAGAGGGAGTAGAACGGGGTGGGTCCGACCAGTGCCGTCCCGTAAGTGTCGGACGGTTGCCGTTCAAACCTAAAGACCGCGTCCCTAGCAGTAACCGTCTGTGTGCGGTCGTATGTGTAGGTCCCAGTGTTGTTCCGGATGGAGATCACATAGCTGGTGGCCCCCGTGGCCGCGGGCCAAGAGAATCGCACGTCCGCGTAGTTGTTAGGGATCATCTGCTGGTGGGTCAGCAGCGGTGCGCAGGTCAGGCCCGCCACCGGACCCGGACGGTCCGCGTAAGTCGGCTGGGCTGAAATCAGGGATGTGCCCGGCGGCAGAGCAGGTCCAGGCGCCGCGGCAGTCCGGACCTGCAGATTCAACGACGTCGACGCGCTCCACAGCGCGTATGCTGCGGGCGCTCCTATGCCCAGGGCGACAGTCACACAGAATGCGATGACCGCTGTCTTGAATCCCGGCTGTACCCGCAAACGGGCGAACCATCCGGCCTTCTGATTGAGTTGTGGTTTTTCAGGGTGCTGCGGTGTGGGGGGCTGGTGCAACGTGAACCTTATTCGAGCTGTTTGCACCGCCGGTGGTAGGGGCACCGGCGAAGCACTGGGGGGATTTGCGACGGCGCCAAGGTCCAGGCGCCGCTAGACGGGACTTGCGGGCCTGCTGTGTAAGGTCCGCAAGGCACTCCGCCTAGGGTCTAACAGAAGTATGACGCTACGAAGTAAGCCTTTTCCGGTGCAGTGCTATGAGTGGCTCCCGGTTGGATCGAAGATGCCTGCACTTCGCTCGGCAAGCTCTTGGGATTCTCAGCCAGATACGCAGTACTGACCGTGACACTGATCTGCCGGGGGAAAATGCTGGCACCGATGTAACCGTCCAATCCGGGAAGCTCCCGTAGATAGAAGCTACCTGTCCGGGGCACCGCGTAGTACACCGGCTCTGACTTTCCCGGAATTGTGACAGCGGCCAAAACGTACCCTGATGGCGGAAGATCCGCGGGCTTGGTGTAGCTCATCGTGACTACACCCCGAGTGTATGAGCACTGCACACTCCCCGTAATTACAGGCAGGGGCTTCACCGTCTGAACAGTGATCATCCCAGTCACCGAAGCATTCCACAGCGCATAGGCAGTGGGAGCGCCGATACCGAGAATGACAGTGAGGCAGAACGCCACGAACGCCGTCCGGAATCCGGGTTGCGCGCGCAGCCGGTTAAACCAGCCACGTTCGGCTCCGGCCTGCTCCCCGTCGGTTGCAGCCCCCCGCTGCTTCCTATTCATAGCGATTCTCCCGTAGACGCAGCACCACAGCCGCCGCGAAGACGACCCCCATCGTTATGAGGAGCGTACCGGACAGTGACCTGATCACCGGTTCCACAGTGCTCGCGAAGCCGGAGGCCAGAGGAGCCTCAAGCTTGGACACTGCTTTCGGCAAAGAGGATGCCCCGGCGACCTGACGAACATTGCCCTCCCCCATAGCGAACGCCGGGACGGCGTCCGTCGATCGCCCAGTACCGGCGAGCACGGCAACCTCGCTCCGTTCCGGGGACGGGGTCCCTTGCGGAGAGGACGGGGAACCGGACGGCGGAAGGCCGACGGCGTCGCATGCCGGCCGGGCCGATCGCTCGGCAACCCGGGGCTCCAGCAGGAAGACCAGGTCGAAGTCGGCATCCCGGTTGCGGGTTTCATTCGGCGCTTCCAAAGCGAAGTCGACGGCAAAGCTGAGGAGGATGTCCTGGCCCGGACGCAGCTGCCAGGTCTGGTCGACGTCGGTGCAGCTGCCCGTTCCGCCAAGCGGCAGGCGTGCGGAGGTGTTGGAACCATCCCCCGTCTGCAGGCCGAGGTAACCCTTGAGTTCCTCATCAGACCGGACGATAAGCGCCGCGGACGTCAGGGAGGCGGAGTCGGTGCTGTTGTTGCGCACCCATACCTCCGCCCGGGCCGTCGAGCCGGGGACATAGACAATTGAGTCCCGGAAAACCGGGCCGCTGAGCGCAGAAGAGTAGTTGCGGCCGTCGGTGCTGAACTGAAGGTAGTCGCCGGCGGCGGATGCAGCGGGCATCCCTGCCAGGCTCGCGGCAGCGGTGAGAGAACCGGCGGCCGCAGTGCTGAGCCAGCGACGCCGGCTGGGCCGGTCTGGGTTGTAGTGCATCAGACGGTGGCGTGCGCCCGGTTGTGACGGCGGGTTCGGGGCAGATGCTCGTGGCCTTCGCAGTCGCACTCTGTGAGCACGGGGTCGTCGTGCTCCACCGGATCCTGAGTGCCGCGTCCGGCTGGGGCTGCGGGACCTGAGAAGGGAGCCTGCACGCCGGCGTCGGGAGTCTGGCCGCCGGTCTCGGAATCTGAAGAGCTGCGGCGCTTCTTGGCCAGTGCTCCGCGGACCAGGGTGACGACGCCGTATCCCATCAGGGCGACGGCACCCCACTGCGCGATTTCGCCGCGGTCGGAATTGCCAAGACTGTTGGCAACGAACCCAACGTAGGGGACGGCGTAGAAGAGCTTGCCGCGCACCTGAACTTCACGGACGGGCAGTTCGTCTTCCACCGAGTTGTTGTCGCCCTTGGTGGTGAACAGGACTTCGCCGTCCTGGGAAGCGCCGATGCCGGTGATGCGGTGAGTGATGACGGCGTCTTTGCCGGATTCAATCTGGTAAGTGATGATGTCCCCCACCCGCAGTTCCTCAAACGGAACCGGCTTGACCACCAGGAACGTGCCCGGGGCGTATTTGGGTGCCATGGAGCTGGTCAGGACGCTGTACGTCTGGGACCCCGTGAGCAGCGGAATGATGACCAGTGCCAGCGCCGCCAGGACAGTGACGCACAGTGCGAGGTAGCTGATCGCCGTCCCAGCCAGGCTGAGTGCGGTGATGGGCTTCTCTGCTTTTCTGCGGCCTTGCGACATGGTGGCTTCCTTTGCTGTCCATGGTGGTGGGCGGTCATGGTTTCATTTGGCTGACGGTGAGGTTGACGGGCACGGAGATTAGGCCTCCCAGGAGATTTCCCGGAGTGTTTGCCCGCAGCTCTACCTTGAAGCAGATGGTCGCGGTGGCGCCCTTCGCGATTTCCGGGAACTTGGGCGTGGCCTCGTATACAGCCTTTTCACAACTTTGGGCCGCTCCCAGATTGGCTGCTTGAACGGTCATGTAACCGCGCAACTCGGATGGCACCTCATCAATCACAACTGCGGGTTGGACCCGCATGTTGCTGGAGGCATTCGCATCGTTCTTGACCAGGGCCGTGGCATACGTGGACTCTCCGGGCTTGATTGCCGAGAGGCCGGGCAGGTTGACAGTTTGTTGCGTACCCGTCATCTCCTCGCCGTTGACCAGAATGCTGAAGTTCGCCGACTGCACTGTGCCGGCGTTTGAAGGAACAACTGCGTTCCAGAGTGCGTAGCTTCCCTGGACCGACATGAGTCCGAGCACTACGGCTGCGAGGACGAGTCCTGCAGCTTTCAGTGGTCGAAGGCTCTTCATGCGGGAAATTCCTCCAGGGAACAGGCTGTGCGCGGAGCGTGCGCGCCGCGCACAGCCGGGGTTAGAACAAGATGGTGCTGGTACTACGGGGCTGGGGTGGGAGCGACCTGCTCGAGCTTGAAGCCGACCTGGCTGAAGTCGTAGGTGGCGTTGGTGCTGTCACGTGCGGTGGTGGTGCCCAGGAACTCGAAGGTGACGCTGGCCTGAACATCTTCGACGCTGGTTTTGAGCGGGTTCTGGACCTCTGCTGAACCTTTCTTCAGCGTTACGGTTCCGACCTCGATGTTCTCTGCCTTGAAAGCAGTCGCTCCGTTGGCACCTGCCCCGGTCACGGTCAGGTTCGCTGCGATGTTGTTGCCTGCCAGCGTGACATCGACATTCTGGGTGTAGGTCAGCTTCTCACCTGGGACGATCTTGTAGTTGGCAATGTTGCCGACCTGGCCGCTGATGTTGCTGGTCCACAC
The DNA here is from genome assembly GCA_040274025.1 of Arthrobacter sp. Lineage (GTDB taxonomy): Bacteria > Actinomycetota > Actinomycetes > Actinomycetales > Micrococcaceae > Arthrobacter_B. The sequence continues at coordinate 119,156 of JBELZL010000004.1, forward strand.
GCCCTTTTCCGTCTGCAGGTTCAAATCACCAGCCGCGATCGTGCCGGCATTCGCGCTTACCGACTGGTTCCACACGGCCAGCGTTCCGCCGCCGCCAAGGAGCAGTGCCACGCCTACGCCGGTTGCCAGTGCGCCTTTTGCCATCTTGTTCATTGTGTTCCCCTTGTTCGTGTTTCCGACGTCATGTGAGACATCCGAGACTTTTCGGCCCGGGAAGTGTTTCCCCGCCGCTGAGAAACACTTTGTTGCCCCGAACGCAAGAAATTTGGCGGTCTAACCGCAGGGTTCCGAAAACATTCCGTCAAAGCTCAAGGCCCCCGCAAGCACCCCTCAACATCGGCGCAATCCGAAGCTCAAGCCCGCCTTTAACCACGGAATCCGTACACACAGCACGTCACCATGTGGAATTTTCTTCCCTAAGCACCTATTTCCCGGCAGAATGGCAAGCACCCATATACATGCGTAAGGAGTACGGACGTGAGCACCGCTTCCACTACATCGGCGAAGTCCTACCGGGTCATCAACCCGGCAACAGGCGAACCCGGCGAAGAGTTCCCCCTGGCCACCGATGCCGAAATCCAGGACGCACTGGCGGCGTCGCAGGCTGCCTTCGAATCCTGGCGCGAAGTTCCCATTGCCGAACGCGGCAGGATCGTCTCCCGCATCGCGGAGCTGTTTACCGAGCGCAAGGATGAGCTCGCCGCCATCATCACGGAGGAAATGGGCAAGCCCCTGCCGGAGTCCGTAGGCGAGGCAGAGTACTGCACCGACATCTTCGACTACTTCGCCACCGAGGGCCCCACGCTGGCCGCAGATCAGGAGATCAAGGCCATCGGCGGCGGCCGCGCAGTCATCCAGAAGCTCCCGGTCGGCCCGCTGCTGGGCATCATGCCGTGGAACTTCCCCTACTACCAGGTGGCCCGCTTCGCAGCACCGAACCTGATGCTGGGCAACACCATCATCCTCAAGCACGCCGAGTCCTGCCCCAAGTCGGCGCTGGCCATCCAGCAGATCATGGACGACGCCGGTGTTCCCGCCGGTGTGTACCAGAACGTCTTCGCCAGCCACGAGCAGATCGCGGACATCATTGCCGACCCGCGCATCCAGGGCGTCTCCCTCACCGGCTCCGAGCGCGCCGGCGCCATCGTCGGCGAACTGGCCGGCAAGAACCTCAAGAAGGTTGTGCTGGAGCTCGGCGGTTCGGACCCCTACGTGGTGCTGGACACCGACGACGTTAAGGAAGCAGCCGCCAATGCCTGGGCCATGCGCCTGGAGAACACCGGCCAGGCCTGCAACTCCAACAAGCGCATGATCGTCGCCGAGGAGATCTACGACGACTTCGTTGCCGAGCTGACCAACCTGGCCAAGGACCTCAAGCCCGGCGATCCGGCCGAGGCAGCCGAGGGCACCTACGGCCCGCTCTCCTCCCGCGCCGCCGCTGAGGGCCTGGCCGAGCAGATCCAGGACGCCGTTTCCAAGGGCGCCACCCTGCACGCCGGCGGCACCCTGTCCGACGGCCCCGGTTCCTACCTCGCCCCGGCCGTACTCACCGGCATTACCCCGGAGATGCGCGCCTACCGCGAAGAGCTCTTCGGCCCGGTAGCCGTGGTCTACAAGGTCGGCAGCGACGAGGAAGCCGTCAAGCTCGCCAACGATTCCGACTACGGCCTGGGCGGCGCCGTCTTCTCCACCGACGAGGAACGCGCCCGCAAGGTCGCCGCGCAGCTGGAGGTTGGCATGGCCAACGTCAACGGCGTGGGCGAAGGCGCCGGCATCCCGTTCGGCGGCGTCAAGCGCTCCGGCTACGGCCGCGAGCTGGGCCCGCTGGGCATGGACGAATTCGTCAACAAGCGCCTGTTCTACATCGCCGAGTAAGGCACCACAGCACCACAACGCACGACGCCGGCACTCGCCCTGGGTGCCGGCGTCGTCCGCGTTTGAGGGCGGCAAAACTGAAATTTGCGCGATCTTGAGCCTGCTCCGGGTCCGTTCCTGAGCTTTGCCTGCCAGTGTTTAGGCATTGATCGGCCCAGCTCCTCCACAAAAGGCAGCGCACCCCCAGGAGGACCAGTTTGTCTCCCCATTCCCGCACACCGGCAGGACGCGCCAACCGCGCCCGCGGTGGTGCTTCCAGCCCCCGTTTCGCGGCATGATCGCGTTGGGTAACCGCCCCGGTACCCGGAGACTCGTTTCCCTGCGTGTGCTGCGGGATCTGGGCGACCAGCTTGGGCCCGGAGTCTCCCAGCAGTTTGTGGGCGACTACATCCGGCTGTGGGACAGCCGCTATTCACGCCTGGTGTCAGCTCTGCACAACACTGACTTCGCGGCCGCCATGGACGTAGTGCTGAGCATCAAGACAGCCAGCCAGATGGCCGGTGCCGAACGCCTGGCCCGCCTGGCCGCCGAGGCCCAGGATCTGGTGCGCAGCCAGGACCACGCCGGTCTGGTGGCACTGCTGGAGCCGCTGGAGCAGTGCGGCCAGGACACCATGCATGAACTCGGCCAGGCACTTTCCGCCCTGTAATCTTCCGGAACATCGGCTGACCTGCGGCGTTGCTGGTTTAACCTGAGAAAAACCAGCAACGCGGGAAGAGGACCGATGTCGGTGAGGACGTGGCGGATTCCGCCGTCGCTGGACTTTCACCGCCGGTTCGCCCGGCTCAGCCCGCGCCTGCAGATACTCTTCGCCCAGCTGCCCCTGGTGGTGACGCTCGGCGGCATCACCCTGGCCTGGACCGCGCTCTTCCCGCAGCTCTTCTCCTCCCCCGGTGTGATCACCGGACTGGGCATCATTGCCGCCGCCACCGTTGTGGCCGGTGTCCTGCCCTGGGGGCGCCTGCCGGCGTGGTGCACGTGGCTGGTTCCGGTGCTGGACCTGCTGGGCATCGGCTTCCTCTATTCCGGCGGGCAGGGCCTGATCACCGGGGTGTCCCTGGTTCAGCTGTTCCCGGTGGTGTGGATGGCGTGGTCCCGGGTGGCGCCGCGCGCCGCCGTCGTTGTTACTGTGATGACTGCACTGCTGATTGTCTGGGGACCGGTCTTCGCCACCGACGGTCCGGTGGAGCGCGAATCCCTGGCCGCGCCCATCCTCGTGCCGCCCATCCTGGGTGTGGTGGCCTACGTCTGCGGTGCGCTGCGGCTGGAACTGGAGACCTGGCGCGAATCCCTGCGGACCAAGGACGCGCAGCTGGAGGCCGCCCTGGAGGAGAGCAAGCACCGCGCCCAGCTGCTGGACGGCGTGCTGAACGCGATCGGCGTCGGGGTGCTGGTGGTGGATGCCCACGGCCGGGACGTGCACCGCAACACAGCGCAGATCGTCCTGGACGACGCCGGGATGCGCGCGCGGGACACAGGAGGCGGCATAGTGCAGGTCTTTGAGGCCGACGGCACCACCCCGGTGCCGCCGGAGCAGCTGCCCGTGCGGCGGGCCCTCCGCGGCTCCTTCGAGGACCTGCAGATCTGGGCCGGCAGCCCGGAGAACCGGATGGCGCTGAGCATCTCCGCCCGGACGCTGCGCGACGACGCCGGCCGGGTGACCGGCTCGGTGATCGCCTCCACGGACATCACCGCCATGGTCAAGGCCCTGCGCACCAAGGACGACTTCGTTTCCAGCGTCTCCCATGAGCTGCGCACCCCGCTGACCTCGATCCTCGGCTACCTGGAGATGGCCCTGGACTCGCTCAGCGACCCGGAGGTGCCCGCCGAGCGGATCGCCAGACACCTGGAAGTGGCCCAGCGCAACGGGGACCGGCTGCTGCAGCTGGTCTCGGACCTGCTCGCCACGGCCGGCGGCTCCGGCACCATCACTCCCCTGCCCCTGCCGCTGGCCGAGCTGGTGGCCGACCGCCTGCAGGCAGCCGGGCCGCGCGCCCGCGCCGGGCAGGTGCAGCTGGTCAACGAGGTGCCGCCGGATCTTTGGGTCTACGCGGATCCCAACCGGCTCTGCCAGGTCCTGGACAACCTGCTCTCCAACGCGGTGAAGTACACGCCCGACGGCGGCACGGTCACGGTCCGCGGCACGGCCGACGGGGACCGCACGCTCTTCAGCGTCGCAGACACCGGCCTGGGCATGAGCGAGGCGGAACAGGCCGGGCTCTTCACCCGCTTCTTCCGCACCGAGGCCGTGCGCCGGGCCGGCATTCCCGGCGCCGGGCTGGGCATGGCGATCAGCAAGGGCATTGTGGAAGCGCACGGCGGCGAGATCACGGTGCGGAGCTCCCCCGGGGAAGGCACGGTCTTTACCGTCTCGCTCCCCTCAGCGCCCGACGCCGCTGCCTCCGAAGAGCTCGGCCGCGTCCGCGCGGGCGGGGCGTCAGAAACACCCCGGTTTTCACCGAGAGGGCAGAAACTGCTCGAATAAGCGGTCTAACGGGCAGTTTCTGCCCTCTCGATGGCGTGTGAGGGTGTCTGGGTGTGGAGGTGCCTAGACCGTGACGTCGCTGGGCGGCGCCAGCCGGTACCCGACGCCGCGGACCGTTTCCAGCCAGCGCGGGGCGCGGGAGTCGTCGCCGAGCTTGCGGCGCAGGTTGCCCACGTGGACTTCCACTGTGCGCTCGTCCGCCTCGGAGATGTAGGAGCCGGTGTGGTATTCCTCGCCGCGCAGGCGGCGGACCAGGTCGGTTTTGCTGCGCACGCGGCGGCCGGATTCCAGCAGGGCCTGCAGCAGGTCGAACTCGGTGCGGGTCAGGTCTACGGGGCGCCCGCCCAGCATGGTGGTGCGGGTACCGGCGTCGAGCACCAGCCCGTTGTGCCGGAACACGTCGGTACCCTCCGGCGGAACCGGGGTGGCGGCCGGAACGGCAGGCTGTGGAACGGAGGCCGGGAGCCCTGCCTGCACGGCGGCGGGAGCCGCGGCCCCGGTGCCGGGTGCCGGCGCGGCGCCGTCCTTGCGCGGCCGGCGCATCATGGCGGAGATCCGGGCGCGCAGTTCACGCGGGCGGAAGGGTTTGGTGACGTAATCGTCGGCGCCGGCTTCCAGGCCCATCAGGGTATCCAGTTCCTCGGCGCGGGCGGTGAGCATAACAATGTAGGCGTCGCTGAACAGGCGCAACTGGCGGATCACTTCAAAGCCGTCAATGTCCGGCAGGCCCAGGTCCAGGGTGACCACGGCGGGGTTGTGCGTGCGCACGGCTTCCACGCCCTCGGATCCCGTGGGGCTGGCGTGGACTTCAAAACCCGACTGCTGCAGTACTGCATGCAGAAGATCGCGGATGTCTTTGTCGTCCTCGATAATGACCGCTACACGCTGCGTTTCCATACTGATGCGGATTTTCCTGTCCTGCGAGACCCTAGATAAAGCGAGACCTGCTTGTACCCTTTTGGGCATCTTACAGGCTCGGAGGATAAGCTGAAGCCCCATTAAGTTCCAACTGCAAGGTAGCGGCCCTGTGTCCAGCTTTAAGGGCAGGGCCCTTTCCCTGCTCGGTATTCATAAGGATTTTCACGAGCTGAGTCTCCGCCTCCGGGTGGCATTGAGCCAGCTGCCGCTGGTCACCGCCGTGGTGGCGATGCTGCTGCTGGTCCTGGCGATAAAGCCGTCAGCTTTCGCGGATCCGGTGTTCCTGACCGGGCTGGCCCTCATCGGTATTCTCTCCGTACTTTCCGTGGCCGTCCGGTGGGACAGGTTTTCCCGGCCGGCATACTGGATCATTCCCATTCTGGACTTTGTGGCCATTGGTTTTTTCTACAATGCGGTCCGCCCGGAAGTTACCGGCACGGTGCTGCTCTCCATTTTTCCGGTTTTCTGGCTGGCCTGGTCCGGCCACGCGCCGCGGACCGCCGCCGCAGTGACAGTCGCGGGGTCGCTGCTGATTGTCTGGTCCCCTCCGCTGCTGGCCGGCAGCACCCGGCCCGGAGACTACCTTTCGGTGCTCATGATCGCAGTGGGAAACCTGCTGGTGCACAAGGCAGCCTCGGTGATGACCCTTTCCGCGGACAGCCAGCAGCGCGCCCTGGAGGAGAAGGACAGGGCTTTGAAGACCAGTCTGCAGGACAGCCGGCGCCGCGCCCAGCTGCTGAATGCGGTACTGGAGGCAATCGACGTCGGCGTCGTAGTCCTGGCCCGGGACGGGCACGTGATGCTGATGAACTCGCGGCAGCTGGCCACCCATAATCTGGCCCTGCCGGCGGATGGGGAGTGCACCGAAGCGGACCTGCTGATTTTCGAGCAGGACGGGCAGACTCCCGTTCCGCCCGAGGAACGGCCGCTGGCCCGGGCCATGCGCCCGGAAGCCTTCTCCGACTGCCTGGTCTCCGTTGGCCGCGGCCCCGGGCAGCGGGCCATGGCAGTTTCTGCCCGGCCGCTGATGGATGAGCACGGCGGGTTCAACGGCTCCGTGGTGGCCTTCAGCGATGTCACGGACATGCTCCGCGCACTGCGTGCCAAGAACGACTTCGTGGCCAGCGTCTCGCACGAACTGCGCACTCCCCTGACTTCGATCATCGGGTACCTGGACCTGGCGCTGGACGCCGATGATGACCGGCTGGATCCCCAGCTGCGCAGCTCCCTGGCTGTGGCGCTGCGGAACGCCGAGCGGCTGCTGGTGATCGTCTCGGACCTGCTCACGACGGCGTCGGGCTCGGTCCATCTGGAACGCACCGAGGTGAGTCTCGGGGAGCTGGCCACCTGCGTTGCCGGGTCCGCCCGGCCCCGGGCTGAGGCAGCCGGCATCGAGCTGCGGCTGGACATCCCGGAGCCGGTGCCGGGATCCTTTGACCAGGTGCGGCTGCAGCAGGTGCTGGACAACCTGATCTCCAATGCCATTAAGTACTCGCCCGACGGCGGCACGGTCACCGTCCGGGTGCGGGGCGAGGGTGAGCTGGCGGTGCTGGAGGTCGAAGACCAGGGCATGGGCATGACCGAGGCGGAGCAGGCCGAGGTGTTCAACCGGTTCTTCCGCTCCGCTGCGGTGAAGAAGGCGGCGATTCCCGGAGTCGGGCTGGGCCTTGGCATTACCCGGGACATTGTGGAGGCGCACGGCGGGCGGATCACCGTGTCCTCCCGGCCCGGTGCCGGCAGTGTGTTCCGGGTAGAGCTGCCCCGTGAGTCCTGTGCCCGGCAGGGGGTTGCGGCAGGGTAACCTCGATCTCGGTGCCGTGTACTTAGTGCCTGGCGCACCAGTGCTTTCCGCGGTGGCCGCCGCCGTTCCAAATTGAGATCCGAGGATATGACAGAGACCGCCCCCTTCCGCATCCTGACCGTATGCACCGGCAACATCTGCCGCTCCCCCATGGCTGAGCGCCTGCTTCAGGCCGGCTTTGATTCCGTGGCCCCGGGCGAGTTCGAGGTCCGCAGTGCCGGCACCGGCGCCCTGGTGGGGCACGCCATTGAGCCGCACGTGGCCGGGTTCGTCAACGTCTTTGGCGGCGATGCCAGCGGCTTCGTCTCCCGGCAGCTCACGCCGGAGATCCTGCAGGGACAGGACTTGGTACTGGCCCTGACGCGGGACCACCGCAGCAAGGTTATGGAGCTGGCTCCGGGCCTGCTTCGCCGTACGTTTACGCTGCGTGAGCTGGCACGGCTGCTGCCGGACGTGGACGGCAATCCCGAGGTTTCTGCTGCCGAGCGGTGGCGTGAGGCGCTCTCTCGTGCCCTGCGCCTGCGTTCGGCCCATCCTGCCGGCCCCGGCGAGGACGACGTGGTGGACCCGTACCGCCGGGACGACGCCGTGTACCAGCAGATGGTCCGTGAACTCACCCCTGCGGTGAAGGAGCTGCTCGCCTGGGAATACCAGTACCGGTGACCACGCCCCGTCCCAGCCGCTCAGTACGACGGCGCCGCTTCCTGGCCGCGTTGTTCGGGCTGTATCTGGTGGTGCTGGCTTTCATTGCCTTCTGGCCCTCCCCCGTTGATTCGGGTTCTGCCGGCAGTACTCTACGGGAGGTTCTGGCGTGGCTGCATGACCGCGGTGCCCCCGGCTGGTTCAACTACAACTTCGTGGAGTTCACGGCGAACATTCTGCTGTTTGTGCCGTTTGGGTTCCTAGGCGCCGCTTATGTGGACCGGCGGTGGTTGTGGGCTGTTCCGGTTGCAGGCTTCTGCATTTCAGGCTGCATTGAGCTGGGACAGATACTGTTCCGGCCTGACCGCTTTGCGACGGTGAGTGATCTGGTGGCGAATGCGTTGGGAGCCGGTCTTGGGGTTGCTCCTAACCTAGTCTCTAAAAGCGTCCCAGCAGTAAAAGATGCTTAGCCCGCCGCTGGACTCCAGTTGCTCGATTGAACTCTATGGAGCCAAAATGAACCAGACAACAAGACTCCTTCACCGGAGACTTCGAACCGAAAACCTAGGTGAGGCTCACAAAAGTCGTAACCTACCTAATCCAGGTTTAGGCTCCACAACTGCTCGCGGATCCGCGCCGCGATGAGGGGGTCGGTCACCTTCCTTCCAAATAGCGCTACCCCTTCTCCATACCCTGGTTGGCACATCTTCAGGTTTTCGGACGCAAGCTCAAGGATATGGTCGTGGTCCAATACTGCAGGCTTCGGGCCGGACGGCCGCGACCAATCCGTAAACATCGGACTCCTACGAATATGGGCCTTGAACTGGGAATTCGCTATCAGCGTCTGGAAGAAGAACTCGTCCGGCATTTTAGTTCCCCTACAAAACTTGACAAGTTTAGGCTCACTCGATATCACATCCAGCATCCACATGCATGCAGCTCCAGTGAGTGCCCACCACGTTGAGCCAGCATATGGGACGCGTCCTGCGAAGGCTTTCGTATACTGCCTGGGTACGCCCAATCGGTTAATTATCTTAGGAACGAGATTACGTTTGCCGTTTCTCGGGTCGAATTCCATGTAAAAGCGTGTAACTCGACTCAGTGGTTTTGATACCACATCGTTAGGCATCCGAACACTGTTTATGTACTGCGCACCGGGACTCTTACTTAAGAAATAGTCAATACTCTCCGGCGGTTGGAGCGGGTAACTGTCACCGCTTAGCAGGATGACGTAATCCTGCGGCGAAATTGAAGGACCAGCAAGGCGAAGCATAGCCAGAGTCGAGGCTACCTGGGACCACCCGCCCCACTTGACGTCGACACGGTCAGCGTCCGGAACAAACTCGACGTTCATAGACTGAGTTGCAGCCCTAAAGTCAGAGATATCCGTCTTTTGGTCGATATGCGCGAATACCGGCCTTCCATCAAGGCTTCTAACGAGTTCGGCAAACTGCTCAGCATCGTAATGTGCCGCTATGAGAAAAATCGTTCGCATAGTAGGTCTCCCCCCAAAATACAAGTTGAAAAGCAGCCGTATACGGCTGCGGACGAAACAGTTGAGCTTGTCCCGGGCAAGTCTGGCCGATGGCAACCAGCTTGTCCGCAGTCGAGTTACCGTCACGGGGACTCTGGGCACCGTTCCGCAATAACTCTACATACGGTAGGAAATGATAAGCCAGCTAGCCGGTGGACGTTCTAATTCCGCTTGCCAACAGCTTTCATCGAAAGATCCACTAGCTCAGTATCGGCACTTTGCAAGAACACATTTGACACGTCTCTGTTGTTTACCCCGCCCATCACGAGGCCGGCGATGAGAAAGGTGAGTACGGAGCTCGATCCTTGGGTCATAATCGAGCTATAGCCGGATACCATGATTATTGCTAATGCGAGCATAGTCGAGGACATCCACTCATGACTGAGCAAACCGGACACGAGAACACTTACTAGGATAAGGAGATATAAAAGTGCCGCGACCCATCCAAAATCGTAGGCATACATCGCCCATCCGTTCTCAAGGCTGGACCCCAAAATACTGCTTTGCTTGAGACCGTAACTCGAGTTGAGGCCGCCCCCAATCACCGCGTTCTCAAAGACATTGCCGACAATGAATTCCAGCGCTTCCATACGTCGAGATGTAGATCCAGACGCATTCTCGGCTCGTGATATGAAGTCTTTGCCGAACGAACTATTCAAAATAAATCCAAGCGCAACGACCATTCCGACTGCAGCGAAGAATCTAACCTTAAAGTTACCGCCCCTAACCACAACGAACGCAAGGCCCAAAAGGGCCAGTAGGACACCCATCCTGGACTGGGTTGTAAAAACTCCAATGGTTAACAACGTTGCCAGTGCCAGGCGAACAGAGATCCTCCGAAGCAGTAGACACAGAGGTATCGCTACAACCAACAAAAAAGACAGGTCCAGAGCACTGTCCAGGGTCCCAAGCCCCCTGCTGAACCGCTCTGCACTGAACCAGTAAAATCTAGGGTACTGATCCTCATAGAATATTGTTCGCTTCTGCGTGACTTGGATTATTGCAAGAATCGCTTGAAGAGCAGCCATGAAAAGCATGCCCTTGCCTATTCGGTCCCCCGCAATTCGGCCCTCCTCATGAAAAGCTACCAGGACTAAGATCAGGAGAGATATGGGCCCGACAAGAACATTCATCAGCAATCCTACGACGCCAGTTCCGGCAAGGGTGACGATCGCAGCATGGCTGACTAATAAGGATAGAAAGAATACCTTTGCTCCTACAGGGGAGACAGATTTGACGAGGGACCTCGTTCTAGTGATCGAAACGAAGAATAGAGCAAGGAGAGCTAGTATCGTCCCCGGGTGCAAGGGCACACCAGCACCAACAAAGATGCCTCGCGCAACGCTTGGCACGCTGAGGTATGTAATGAGAACAAAAGTCACCAGAAGAGACGGTCTGCGCTGTGTCCAAACGATGACCAGTGCTGAAACCAATAGCCAGACTACCGTCTGCATAGGTTCTCCGTTACGAGGTCCTTGCTCGTCCCCGAGTGCCAATAGGTCATGATTTTGTAGAATCCTCGCGAATAACTCTTATATCGTCAACGTTATACGTCATTCTGATTTGTTCATCGTTCCCGCCACTCAGATTGGAAGTGACGAGTCCTCCCTCCCACGATCCTCTCACAACATCAAAATGCACACTCGTAGGGGACACTTGGCCTACCCGGATTCGACTACGAACCGCCACTGCATGTAACCAAACATCATCAGCCTGCGACGCTTGGGTCAAGAAATGATCTCCCGCCTTGCGTAATTCACGTAACATCTTAGGAGGATAAATGACACCCGATACGCCGGTCGCGAATGAACTAAAAGACGGATTCGACGACCTACATGGCGTCCACTGCAAGTACGGCAGAATACCATTTTCATCGAGCTTTATGGTATGGGCCCGATATGCCCAGATACTTTGTGAATCCATAGAATACGCAGAGACCAGACGTGAAAGCCAATGCCTTGGATATATTATATCGTCATCAGCAGTCGCAAGCGGTGTGGAAAAATCGTGGTCGTCGCTCATGACATAGGGAAAATACTTCTTGTGTGATCGATAATCCGGCGTATATCTGATCTCGAGGCCTCGATTTCTTAGACGAACGAGAGAAGCCGGCAATGGTCGGTCTTGCATTTCTTCGTCCAGCCAGAGAATTAGACGTTGTGGACTTTCCTCCCCTGATGCAATGCTCTCTATGGTGTAGAAGACCGAGTAGAGGCGGCGGCCGAATGTTGTAAGACTCACGACAGCGTGAGCGCTGCCCGTCACGGGAGATTTCCCGAGACGGTTTCTGAACACCAGTGCCAACATCATTAGTCTCACTCGCAGGAGCCGAAACACCCTGTAGACAAGCGAATGTTTATTGCTTTCGGAAAATACGCGGGACAGGGTTATATCCGAGTCCTGCAACTCTTCCGACAACATTTCTCCGCCTGCTTTCTTATCTAGTCTGGTCATTTCCTGGTCCCTTCTGCGAGAGCCTCCGCCGCAGCGAACGTGCAATGAATACAAAGTCTGTTCTTTGAATCCGGTAGAAACCTATTGACGCGACTCCGAAATACTTCGCAAGCCAGTATATGTTGAGATTGGAAGCAACCACGTTACCTACGAGAGTAGCGAAGGCCGCGCCCATCGCACCCATCGCCGGCACCAGAATCACTATGCCGAGAAGGTTGATACCACTCGCTATTATGAGGGATTTACTTCGCAGTCCTGGACGGCCCCGTGCACTTAGTGCTGAGCCTGCTACAGAACCAGGTATGCCCAACACAGTCGCTAGTATCAATACTTCGACCACGGGTATAGCGTCTCTAAAACTAGGACCAAAAACAAACGGGAACCACCACGGGGCTGTCGCGGCAATGGGAACAGCTACTGCCGCTGTGACGATCAGGTTAAACCTGGCGGCACGGTGAATCCTGTCATCATTTCTGTCAGCTGCATCGGCGGAGAACATCACATCCCGTACGGCGTTGTTTACGATTAGCAACAGTTCCGCTACGTTAACAGCTACAGCGTACATGCCCAATTGAACAGCCCCGGCTAACGGCAGCATTATGAGCTGGTCCATCCGCATGAGAAGAACCCCTGACATTGCACCAATCCATACGTGCACCGAGTATTTCAGAAGTTTCGTGGTCGGCCCTGTATTGGTTACGCCCTCTGGCACTTGATCTTTGGACCGCATTCCTACGTACGCAAACCCTCCTACGATCGGTGAGTATGCCATGACGATCACAGCGAGAGGCAACGTTAAGGAGTCCGTAACCGCAGGTATGGAGATCCCTAAGAGCCGGGCTGAAGCCGTGAGGTACTTTTCGGTATTGACTCTTCGCCATTCGTGCATGCCGGCTGCCACGCCTCGCAATGCCGAGACAGATAAGGAAAACGGCAGCGCGGAAGCTGCGACGAGGATCAGCGTTGCCAATTCGTCGTTTTGTGCTGCCAATAAGGGCGAGACCATCCAAGTTAGGCCTATCGCTCCCGATCCCGTGCACCAAAGGAGAACTAGCGCGCGCGGAAGAGATATCCGAACTGGGATTAGACGTGAAGCCGTATGATAGGAAACCGATTCTGGAATGCCGAAGGCTGCCACGCTGATCAGAAGCATAAGCGGGGCTGTTGCCGCAGCTAGCTCCCCTCTACCGTCCGCTCCAAGGACCCAGGCAAGGATGGGTGCGGTAGCGAAAGCGACAACAGGATAGGCGAGGTTTCCGAGGGCTGTAAGGGAAACATTCCTTGATATGTCGCCGGGCTCTTGAAGTTGGGTGTTCGTCATAGGTCATCTTCCGGCCATACGTCTCGAGAGGTCATCGGTTAACAGACTCGCGGTGCACCCGGCCACTACGATTAAGTGACGCGCAAAGCACTTTTACGAATAACTGTGTCGATCAGAGTTGATTTTCCTCACGAACAGCTGGGCCAATTCGAATGGTTTATATGTCATCAGTTGCCGGACTAGATAAAGCGCACGCAGAGATCTGGTCTCACCACATACGCGTCTGATACTAAAGAGTTCACGGTCTAAGAATCTGATGTCGCGTTTTGTCAGCCTTGACATATGCTTGCGGCGAAACTGCTCAAGACCAGCCGCGCGGCGCTCGGTACGACCTGTAAGTTGTCCGTCGTTATGCACTCGTTGCATAACGACCCTTTGCTCAAGCACCTGATACGTGTAGCCTGCCTCAAGAAAACGTATCAAAAAGTCTCGATCGTTAGATACCCAAAGGTCGGGATCAAAACCGTCTAGTTCTAAGAATACTTGTTTTGATATAACGAAATTACTACCTGTCAGTCCTGGATTGCGCGCGTACGCATCTGCGGCGTTAAGACCTCGCGGCATTGAATGACCTGAGCTCCTTCGGTCCCCCTGAAGGAAGTATGCCCAGGAAACTACGAGGTCCGACTCTCCGCGAGCAAAAAGCTCGGAACAATCTGCTAGGAAGGTGGGTGTCCAAAGGTCATCGTCGTCGAGAAACGCAAGATGGGTACCCGAAGCGTAGCGGGCTCCCATATTTCTAGATACTCCAGCGCTTTTATTGGTTAGGGAACTCGCGTCCACATAGACCACATTGAGTTCTGGAAAGTTCCGGTCGAGTACAAGGCGTGTCTGTGCGGAACCGAGATCGTCTACGACAATAATCTCTGCTGGGGATAGGGTTTGATGCCTAATACTCGTGATGGCTTCGATCAAATACTCGTCACGATTGTGGGTAGGCACCACACAAGAGATCAGCAAGTTTTCTCCCCGTGGCGTATACACGACTTATTCACGGCCGCGTTGCTCCTGTATACAGTGTCTCAAGTTCATCGATCATCCGATCCAACGAAAATGCGTTCTCATACCGATGCCTGCCTTTTACTCCCCAGCTGCGCCATTCGTCTCCGCCAAAGAGGTCTGCAAGCTTTCTTGCTAGGTCTTGAGGACTGGTCGTTGGGGCGTAAAGCAATCCATTCTGTCCAGTGCGGATTGCGTCTCCACAACTACCAATATCCGGTACGACAGCTCCAACCCCGAGTGACATGGCCTCAAGAAGGACAAGCGGAAGCCCCTCCCATTTGGATGTCATGAGGAGGATGTCTGCATCCGCTAGCTTGGACGCGACGTCGCTGGACGATCCGCTGAAAACCAGGTTCCCCATCCCTAGACTGGCCGTTCTCTCTCTACAAGCGTTCAGGAGTTCGCCATCGCCGATCCATTCCGCGTCAAAGCTGAGTCCAAGGTTGTTGAGGTTATGAATGACACTGATAAAACCATCGGGATTTTTCTGGGGGCTGACCCGGCCGATACCAACAATCTTTAGGCGGTCTTTTGACTTCGGTGCTGCTAGAGCCCTGTATCCCTCGGCAAACGGATCGGGCACGCCGTTAAGAATGGTGTGGATCCTGTCCGCTGGCCTCTTGTAATCATGGCGGAGCATCTCAGCCACCTTGGATCCGCATGCAATCAGGACGTCTCCTCGAAAAGACGTAAATCTTCGAGTGACTGGAAGAAAAACGTTGTGGACGTGCTCTACCAACCGGACCTTATGTCCCATCCCAGCAATCCGGGCCAGAAGCGAGACTCCCCTCTGATGGGAATGGACGATGTCGTACTGACCGGTCTTCAACACCTTCCGCAGACGAATCACCGTAGCTACGCTTCCCCATGGGCCGGGGCGTCTCGGGATATAGTGGCGACAGCATGCCGCAGGAAGTTCGTCCCAGAGTTTTCCCTCGTTAGAAGCAGCCACTCCTACCCGATAGCCTCGGCTCGATAGCTCGCGGGCCAGGCGTACTACGACGGTTTGGACTCCACCGACCTTCAAGTTGTCGGTTAGAAGCAGCACCCGGGGTTTCGTCTGCGACGAACTCATTCAGGAGACCCCAAGCCGGCGGGGACAGTGCGCAGATTTGCCGCCCTAATGATGTGCTTGGCTTCAAGTGCGGGAGCCTCGCACACCGTCGCTACGCCTAACTCTGACACCAACTCCGCGATCTGAAGCTGATGATCGTCCACATGCTCATTCCTTTGCTTACGCCTCGGAACAACCACTGGATGAATCCCTGATTCCAGAAGATTGAGAATGGTGCCCACTCCAGAGTGGGTCACTACAACATCTGACGTACGGCACAGGTGCTCAAATTCTCGTGCCGTTGTTTGCCTCAGTACGCGCCCAGGCAAATCTTCTCGTCGGGTGGATCCGAGTTGCCAGGTAGTGTTTTCGTTGCAAAGCCCAGTGTTGAGCAATGAATCAATCATCGAGTCAAAGGTATACGGCTTTATTGTTCCAAGACTTACGAATATCTTCAGATCTTTAACCGAAGGTACTGACTCAGCTCTTGGAACCGGCTTGAAGTGTGTCAACACGCTCGGATGTTTCTTCCATCGAGCGTTGGCCCATGTGTCGTGTTGTGTCCGAAGTTCGGCCAGCCTTAGCGCCGCGATGATTCTTCCGGTTAGTGAGGGCCCGTTCACCCTGGAAACGCTTTCTATATACGTGGTCGGCACTCGATGTGCCCTCGCGAGCGGCATGGCTGCAAGAGCCAATGCTGCTCCAGTGCTTACGACGGCCTCAAACCTCTCGCGTCGCATAAGCTTGCCTACCTCTATTGAGGCAGCAAGAACTCCTTTCAAGTCACGGGACGCGATATACGGTACGTAGTGGACGCGTTCCCCTTCTAGGAGGGAACGGCTCTGCTCAGAGTCGAATGTGACCCACAGTGATTCACGCGATGCTGTCAGCGACGTTGAAATCCTCTTGAGCTGTGCCAGATGTCCGCCGGTAGAGGCGACGAAGAGGTATTTGCTCCCCTTTGCCAGCTCAAGTTGTGGGTTGTCGACACTTAAGGTCGTCATACGTTCGGTGTCCGTTCGCTACTAGCGGCTCTCAAAAGCCCCCGCCGATTGAGTTCCCGGCAAGTATAGTGCGTCAGCCAGATTACTTTGGCAACGGGCCGCATGACGTAAGCCACAGTTTTGGGTTCGTAGTCTGCCCAATGACCGGTGCCTTCGGCGAGCACTTGGGGGCTTCTGTCTCGGGTAAGATGAGCGAACCCGTTTCAGTCTCTTCATCGGGTTCCGATAGATTCGACCTAGTTACTGGTTCTGTAAGGCATCGGAACTGCACCAGAAAGGCGAATCCTTGGAAATTAGTGACTATCTGCGTGCCTTGCGCCGCAGCTGGATCCCTGCTGTTTGTTGTGTTCTGCTCGGCCTGCTTACGTCTGGTTTATTTGCGACGCTTTCGGTGCCTTCGTACACATCAAAGACTCAACTGTTTGTCTCAATTCAGAATTCCGGCAGCGTTCAGGAGTTGCAGCAAGGAAATAACTTCAGCCAAGCCCGCGTGAAATCCTATATTCAGACAGTTAGAACGCCGGCTGTGCTGCAGCCCGTTATCGATGCGCTCGCCCTGGACATGACTTCTGAGGCCCTCGCCGACAACGTCAGTGCAAGCGCGGACCTAGACACGGTGCTGATCACTATCGCTTTTACGCATGAATCACCAGTTCAGGCCGCGGCCGTCGCCAACGCCATCGCCGACAGCCTCGTCGCAACAGTCGAAACGCTGGAACGACCGGCGGAAGGAGGCATCTCGCCGGTAAAGCTGTCGGTCGTCACCCCTGCCGTCGCACCAACATTCCCTTCCGCCCCCAACACGAAGCTCTATTTGGCGATCGGGTTTCTCGGTGGAGTCGCCGCTGCGTTTGTCTTTGTCGCGTTACGCACGGCTTTAGACACGCGCGTCCGTGGGGAAGCAGACTTGCTGCGCGTGACCCAGACTGCGGTTCTCGGCGGGCTATCCTTTGACCCAGCTGCTGCTAAGAACCCGTTGATAACCCATACTTCCCCTCAAAGCACCCGCGCTGAGTCGTTTCGGCAAATTCGAACCAATCTCCAGTTTGCCAATGTGGCCCACGAGTCCTCGGCCGTACTGGTTACGTCTTCAGTGCCGGGGGAGGGGAAAAGCACGACCGCGACCAACCTGGCGATTGCGATGGCACAGGCTGGACAATCCGTTTGTTTGATCGACGCTGATCTCCGTCGTCCCCGCGTGCACGAATACCTTGGTCTCGAACGCAACGCGGGTCTCACCACTGCCTTGATTGGGAGTGCTGAAGTCAAAGATCTTCTCCAGCCTTGGGGTGAGGACGACCTCCATGTTTTGACATCCGGACAGATCCCGCCGAATCCAAGTGAATTGCTGGGATCGCAAGCCATGAAGTTATTGCTATCCGAGCTCGAGGACCGGTTCGATGCGGTCATTATCGATGCACCACCCTTGCTGCCCGTCACCGATGCATCCGTTCTAGCCCAGTTCGTAGGCGGTGTAATCCTCGTAGTTGGGTCCTCCAAGGTCCGTGTCCAGGATTTGCAGAAATCTATATCGAACCTCGCCATGGTAGAGGCACGGCTCCTAGGAACAGTTTTCAATCTCTTGCCTAGGAAGGGGCCCGATGCCTATGCCTATGCGGACTACACATACGAAAGCGTGGTGGATGTGGCTGTGAAATCTCGGCGTGGAACCAATCGAAACAACGCCTCTAGGGTCAATCGAAAGACGAGAAACGGCCTTCGTCGAGAAGTCAACGCCTCTAAATATTGATACTTACTGTCTCATCGTTGACGTTTTACTACTGGGGGTGGTAATGATGAACGATTGGCGCAATAGGTATGCGCGAAAACTAGCGGTCCTGGATGCAATTGTCGTTCTATGGGCAATGTCCGGCGCCCTGATTGTCAGATTTGGAGCTCCATCTGAAGGGACTCTTTTCGACCAGAACAATCGCTATCTTCTAGTCACAGCGATCCTTGCTGCATCTTGGTGGCTGTCCCTCGGCCTTACGGGGAGTCGTGACACGACTGTTCTAGGTCATGGAACCGAGGAATATAAAAGGATCCTGTCAGCATCGTTCTGGGTGTTCGGACTGGTCGCCGTCGTTTCGTATGCTCTCCAACTTGAAATCGCAAGAGGATACGTCGTGATTGCATTACCAGCGGGACTACTGTCCCTGTTTGGAGCCCGAACGCTGGTGCGCAACTATCTAAGGAGTGAGCGTCGCTCTGGAACGAGTAGTTCCTCAGTGCTTCTAGTCGGGGGCGTTGACGGTGTCAATCACTTGGCTAGAGCATTGGCCAAGGAGCCAATGGCCGGATATTGCCCTGTAGCCACCTACCTACCTAATGCTCTTCCCGAAACCTCGGCCGCCAGGACACTCGGACTTCCCAACCTAGGGGTTGACCCGAGCTCTGACGCCATCGAAAGAGCAGTAAAAAAATGCCAACCCGATGCGGTCGCGTTCTCGAGCGGTGTTCCGCTCCCGCCACAGACTATTAGAGAACTCGGATGGACTCTTGCCGAACTCAACATTAAGATGATCATGGCACCGGCGTTGACTGACGTCGCGGGTCCGCGGATTCACACCCAGCCATTGGCTGGGCTCCCACTCATCCATGTTTCGACGCCGAATCTGGGTAGCGGACAACGTCTGACCAAGCGAGCTTTTGACTTGATAGGCGCTTCTTCATTGTTGATCCTGCTGGCGCCCCTTCTGGCGACAGTCGCTTTGCTAGTTCGGTTCGATTCCCCTGGGCCAGTACTATTCCGGCAATCCCGTGTGGGAACACAGGGCAGACACTTTCAGATGTTCAAATTTCGTTCGATGGTCGTAGAAGCCGAGCAACGATTGGACGAATTACGTTCCCGCAACGAAGGGAACGGTGTCTTATTTAAGTTAAAGGTGGACCCGCGTGTGACGAGGGTCGGCCGGGTTCTTCGACGTTACAGTTTGGACGAGCTCCCCCAACTACTTAATGTCCTAAATGGCACGATGAGCTTGGTTGGCCCACGCCCGCCGTTGCCCGCAGAAGTGGAGCAGTATCAACGACATGTTCACAGGCGTCTGATGGTTCGGCCGGGCCTTACAGGACTTTGGCAAGTAAGTGGCCGTTCTTTATTGTCCTGGGATGACTCCGTTAGGCTGGATCTTTACTACGTGGAAAACTGGTCCTTGCTGGGCGATATTGCCATACTCCTCCGAACCTTTAGGGCTGTCTTGGGCCGGCATGGAGCCTACTAAAACCTCGTCGAACACCCCAGCTTATAAAGGTCTAAGATGAAAGCACTTCAGGGTTCCAATCATGGGGTCCGAGTCCGACACGCGAAACGTAAGCGACGCGTGCTTCTGCGCCTCACGGTCTTTGCCCTCATAGGTATCGCACTCCTTTCTGTCGCCGGTGGCCTGTTGGCCCGCCAGGTAGCTGGGGTTAAGGAAGAACTGACTCAGGGCATGGACCTGTTGCCCAAGCTCAGACTCCAGTTATCAAATGGACAACTTGCTGAAGCCCAGCAGAGCCTCGACCAAATGGAGCACCACGTCTCCGGTGCCCGTTCTTCTGCCACTGGGCCGCTTTGGCAGGCTGCTTCCTTCCTGCCCTTGGTTGGCCCGAGCTTCGATGCTGTAAGCGAGATCTCGGTCTCAGCAGACGATGTCCTGTCGCGCGCCGTAGGGCCTCTTTTGTCTACATACGATTCTCTCGATTGGAAAGCTCTTTCCCCTGTCGACGGCCGGATCGATGCCAGCACTCTAGCAGCCGCCGAACCCACAATTACGTCTGCAGCTGCTACCGTGCGCCTTTCCCAAGAGAGACTGAATGCCATCGATTTAAGCCGGCTAGTGCCGGCAGTGGCTGAACCCCTCAGCACAATGAAACAAGAATTGGGTACGGTCAGCGATGCGCTCCACGTCGCTTCCTCTGCCGCCCAACTCCTGCCCCCGATGCTCGGTCAAGGTGAACAACGGAGCTACCTGCTTCTTATTCAGAACAGTGCAGAGTCGCGGGCAACCGGAGGTATTCCGGGTGCCCTGGCGATCGTCACCACGAACGACGGTCTGATTAGTTTGGGCACACAAAGCAGTGCAAGCGCGATGGGAGAGTTCTCGCCAACACTCGACGTTGACCCAGGACAGGAGTCCCTTTACACGACTCGGCTGGGCAGCCGCATGCAAAACGTAAACCTCACGCCCGATTTCCCAACTGCTGCGAATACTGCCAAGCGTATGTGGGAAACACGATATGACGGTGAAAACATCGATGGAGTCATAGCACTTGACCCGGTAGTCCTGGCACACCTCTTGGAGGCGACGGGACCGGTCGTCTTAGAAGACCCAGACATTCTCACTCTCATGGACAACACAGACCTTCCCAAGAGTCTGACGAGTGCAAACATCGCAGCCACGTTGCTTTCAGATGTCTACCGGGAAATCGATGACCCAAAGACACAAGACCTTTACTTCGCAGCAGTCGCTTCATCGATATTTGATGCTTTTACCAACGGCATTACGGAAGGTGGTTCCCTCGTCGAGGCCTTGGCCATCAGCGTCGACGAGAATCGTCTTTACTTATGGTCGAACGACGAGGCCGAACAGGAAATCATCAGATCCACTCGAATAGGTGGAGCTGTTGACGGTCCTGGATCTGGCGGGGCAGCGTTTGGCGTGTTCTTCAACGATGGCACAGGCGCAAAAATGGATTACTACGCCCGTCGGACAGTCGAGCTCCAACGGATCTGCGAGGATCCGGATCACAGCCGATATACGGTGCGGCTGGTGGTTTCCAACACTGCGCCCACCGATGCAGCCGCATCCCTTCCCGGATACGTATCGGGGAATGGCATGTTTGGAGTTCATCCGGGTCACATTCGCACTAATTACGTATTCTACGGTCCCTCACAGTCGATTGCCGAGGCGGCTATGCTCAATGGAAGACCGGTACCAATGAGTTCGGGTTTACATGCGCAGCGACCAGTGGGCACCCTAACTGTTGAGCTCGCCCCTGGGGAGACTGCGACCCTCGAAATGCATTTCGCGAAGGTCGTCCAGACTTCTGAGCCGCAACTGAGAGTTACTCCAGGCGTGACGCCTAGGAATGAGGTAGTTTTACCTTTCAACACACATCCATCTTGCCCGTAGCCTCTGAACAGCCACTGCATCCTAGATAGAAACTTGGATGTACGCCCACCAACTGTTACCGTTAGATCGTTTCCTAAAATAGGATTGCACAAGCACCCTTTGAAGCCGCATGTGTAAGATTACGCTAGGGAAAACTCCAGATTTTTATCGGTTTAGACGTTCAAGGTGGGAACGGGACCGATCACCGCTAGACCGACGTTCATCAATCGCATGGGGAGTCTCACATGAAAAAAGCAGCATCCGCACTTGTTCTGACCGGCGCACTAACATTCCTCGGCGCAGGCGCCGCAACAGCAGTTGGAGATTACCCGGCTCCTCCCGCCCCCGTCACAGGGACCGTTAGCGCTCCAGTAGTGGCTCCCGGCGGAACAGTTACGTTCGGCGGCGGTGGATTCACTCCGGGCGAAATCATCGACATCACCGTGACTTACTCCAACAACCCAAACACAGTGGCTGG
The DNA here is from genome assembly GCA_040274025.1 of Arthrobacter sp. GTDB lineage: Bacteria > Actinomycetota > Actinomycetes > Actinomycetales > Micrococcaceae > Arthrobacter_B. The sequence goes on from JBELZL010000004.1 coordinate 140,820, forward strand.
AACTGGTGTCAATGGCCTCATCATCCTGAACCAGCGTGTCACCGCGCTTACTGCAGCGGCTACAGCGGACGGCACATTCAGTGCAGACATCCAGCTCGGAGAAGCTGGCACCTACACTCTCACGGCGGTTGGTCGCGACTCCGGTCGTACCGTTACGGCTACAGTTACAGCGGATCCCGCCGCAGCTACAGGAGCGGGCAATCAGGCCGGCAACAACGATGCTGCGAACTCTGGCCTGGCCGATACCGGCGCAGACAGCACGATGCTCCTCTGGGGTGCCGCAGGCGCGCTCGCCCTTGGCGCAGGTGTAGTCTCGATCACCGTCGCACGACGCAAGAAGACTGCATAACATCTTTCGTGGAGAAGGGCTGCAGCTGGATTATTTCCGGCTGCAGCCCTTCTTTCGCGTATCAAACGATCACTCGGGATAACAGGCATCCCGAAGAGAAGAATGGACGTTCTGAGTCCAGCAGGGGGAAACATGCGCATATCTGTCATTGGCTGCGGCTATCTGGGAGCCGTACATGCAGCCTCCATGGCCAAGCTTGGCCACGAAGTCGTTGGCATTGATGTTGACGAGAACAAGATAACTGAACTGGCCGCGGGGAGGGCACCCTTTTTTGAGCCTGGTCTCCCTGAATTGCTTACAGAGACGCTTGAGTCAGGACGACTGAGCTTCACCACCGATATGGCGGCCGCCGAGGGTTCCGGCGTTCATTTCGTCTGCGTCGGTACACCTCAGCGTAAAGGCGAATACGCCGCTGATCTACGCTACGTGGACGCTGCTTTCACAGCACTTGCACCCTACGTTCAGCCGGGCGACGTACTCGCCGGCAAGTCCACCGTGCCGGTAGGAACTGCTTCCCGTCTGGCCGACGACCTGGCAGAAACCGCCCCCGGCGCGATCCTGGCCTGGAACCCCGAGTTCCTCCGGGAGGGCCACGCCGTTGCAGACACGCTCACCCCTGACCGCTTTGTCTACGGCGTGCCATCCGGCGACGCTGGCGACGCGGCCACTGCTGCCCTGGACGAGGTTTACGCCACTCCCCTCGCCACGGGCACGCCCCGGCAGGTAGTGGACTATGCGACCGCCGAACTGGTGAAGACTGCAGCCAATTCCTTCCTAGCCACGAAGATCAGCTTCATTAACGCCATGGCCGAAGTCTGCGATGCGGCAGGCGCCGACGTGACCGCACTGGCAGATGCCATCGGCCTGGACGATCGTATTGGCCGCAAGTTCCTCAATGCCGGTGTCGGGTTCGGTGGCGGCTGCCTTCCCAAGGACATCCGTGCCTTTATGGCCCGTGCCGGCGAACTCGGCGCTGACCAGGCACTCACGTTCCTCCGTGAGGTCGACGCCATTAATATGCGCCGCCGCTCGCGGGTGGTTGAGATGACCCGCGAAATCTGCGGCGGTTCACTGCTTGGCAAGCGTGTCACCATCCTCGGTGCTGCCTTCAAGCCGGACAGCGACGATGTTCGGGACTCCCCCGCACTGAGCGCCGCCGCCCAAATGCAGCTCCAAGGGGCTACCGTCACCGTGACCGACCCGGAAGCGCTGCAGAACGCCAAGGGCCGTTTCCCGGAACTGGGTTACGAGCCGGTGACTGAGTACGCCATCCAGGATGCCCACGCGCTGGTGCTGCTCACCGAGTGGAAGGAATACCGCGCCCTTGACCCCGTAGCTGTTTCTTCCCTGGTGAGTGAAAAGAACATCATTGATGGACGGAATGTCCTGGACCCCGCCGCGTGGCGGGAAGCCGGCTGGACGTACCGCGGAATGGGCCGCCCGTAATCTTGCGTCACATTTTACGAAGGCGCGGAATTGTCATGGACAGTTCCGCGCCATCGTCATTTGGCACCCTAACTAG
>JBELZL010000005.1:0-113581 GCA_040274025.1 Arthrobacter sp.
CGCTTTTCCGCGCGGATGCGCATCTGCTCGGAGGAATCTGCTGCTTCGGGAACGACGTTAGAGGAGGTCACGATTCTTAAGTCTACCCAGCCGGGTCAAAACGCCTGACCGAATCCGGTCCAGGCCCGGTTCAGCCGTGCAGTTCCGCGTTGTCGATCAGGCGGATTCCGGCCACCCGGGCGGCAACCAGCGCCAGTGCCGGGCCTGTGAGGACATCCCCGGCCCCTGACGGGACCGGCTCAAGCGTGAGCGGATCCACAACCTCGAAGTAGTCCAGCTCGACGCCGGGGGTTGCCTCGATGAGCGCTGCGGCTTCAGGCGCGTCCAGCGGACGGCGGGTGGCTGCGCGTTCCTGCAGCCGGGCCAGAGCCTGGGAGAGCACCAGGGCGCGGCTGCGGTCTTCCGGAGCCAGGAAGACGTTGCGGCTGGACTCGGCCAGCCCGTCGGCGGCGCGCACGATGGGAACGGGATAGATCTGGACCGGGAAGTTCAGGTCGGCGGCCATGCGCCGGATCAGGGCTACCTGCTGGGCGTCCTTCTGCCCAAAATAGGCCCGGAATTCGGCAGGAACCGCCGGCTGCACGCAGTGGAAGAGCTTGGCCACCACGGTGAGTACGCCGTCGAAGTGCCCCGGCCGTGCTGCTCCTTCGAAACGGGTGCCCAGGCTGCCCGAACTCACCCGGACCAGGGGCTCGCCTCCGGGGTACATGGTTTCCTCGCTCGGGGCGAAGACCAGGTCCACGCCTGCCTCGCCGAGCAGCTTCAGGTCCGCCTCCAGGGTGCGCGGGTAGCGGGCAAGGTCATCCGGGTCATCGAACTGCAGCGGATTGACGAAGATGCTGGCCACAACGACGTCGTTGTCCGCCCGGGCTGCCTGCGCCAGGGACGCGTGGCCTGAGTGGAGGGCGCCCATGGTGGGAACCAGGCCAAGGCCCGGGCGGTCCTTGCCGGTGGCTTCGAGGAGTTCGGTTACGGCCTTGCTGAGTTCTGCGGGGGTTGTTGCCAACCGGGGGTGGTTCACCGGGGTCCTTCGGGTTCGGAATTAAGTACTTCAATAATTCTCTCTCCCTGAGCCGGTGTTAACAGACCACGGGCAACGGCACGCCTGGCCGTGGCCGCGGAGAGGGCGCGGTAGGCCTCGGAGAGGTCCGGAGCAGCATTCCGGTGCAGGGCCCGGGTGTGGGCTTCCACCGTGCCGGTATCCCCCCGCGCAACCGGTCCGGTCAGCGCATGTTCCCCGGAGGCCAGGGCGTTTTCGAGCGATGCCCGCATCAGCGGACCCAGCAGCCGGGCCGGGCGCTCGACGCCGATTCCCTGCAGCAGCTCGGCGGACTGGGCTGCGATGGTCACCAGATGGTTGGAGGCGTGTGCCAGGGCCGCGTGGTAAAGCTCCCGGTCCGCTTCGTCGATGACCACGGGTTCAGCCCCCATTTCCACCACGAGGGCCTGCGCAATCGGCAGCACGGCGGTTGGTGCGGTGACGCCGAAGGAGCAGTCGGCCAGGCGGGTGAGGTCCAGGCTGAGCCCGGTGAAGGTCATCGCAGGGTGCAGGGCCAGCGGGATCGCCCCTGCCTGCCTGGCCGGTTCCAGGACAGCGGTGCCGAAGCGCCCGGAAGTATGGGCCACCAGCTGTCCTGCCTGCCAGGCCCCGGTGGCGGCCAGCCCGGAGACCAGCGGCGGCAGGGCGTCGTCGGGCACTGCGAGCAGCACCAGTTCAGAACGTTCGATGATGTCCGGGATTTCAAGCACCGGTACGCCCGGCAGCAGGTTCTCGGCTCGTTCGCGGCTGGCGTCGGAGACGGCAGAAACACCCACTACCGCGTGCTCGGCAGCGCGCAGGGCTGCACCCAGGACAGCGCCGACCTTGCCCGCACCGATAACTCCGATTCCCAGCCGGCCGCGCCTGCGCTGATCAGCGGTGTTCATTCCAGTTTTCCTCCATTTGCGGGGCGGGCGCTGTCTGTTCCTGTGCTGCTGCCGGCGTCCCGGGCTCAGCTGCCGCAGCCGGTGCCGCCTGGGGCACGGCGGGCCCGGTTGCCGTTTCGCGGTGCAGCCAGCGTTCGGTGCGGTCGCGGCGGCGTGCGTCGGCGGCGCGCACGGATTGTTCGTTGAAAAGCTCCAGCAGCACGTCCTGGTCCAGCTGACGGATGACCGGTATCACGGGTCCGGGCGTTGAATGCAATCTAAGGTCCGCGATCCGCAGGCGGCGCGCCAGCGGACCCTGCTGCAGGGCCATCGACTGGATGCGCTCATGGGGAACCACTGCGAGGCTGCGCCAGAGCCGGCCGGTGCGGGTCAGCAGTGCTGTTCCGGTCAGTGCGAAGCCGCTGCGGCGCCACTGAAGGGGCGCGACCCACCGCGCCCTGCGCGGCGACGTCGTGAAGCCGTGCTCCGGGCCGCTGCCCTCGAGTCCGGCACGGAAGAGTCCTACCGGGTCATCCGTTCCCGGGTTGGGCAGTACCAGGGCGAGGATCTGGAGGGTTTCCTCCAGGGTGCCGGCGGGAAGCAGTTTGGTCCGGGCGGAGTCGGCACCCGGGGAAGCGCCGTAGCCGGCCACATTGACGGAGATGCGGTACCAGCCGGCTGGACGCCACAGCAGCGGCTGTGTGATTGATACCGCCTGGATCCGGCCAGGGGGGACAGTCTGCGTGCGGGTATCCAGCAGCCCGTAGCGGATGCGGACGCCATCCCGGGAGATAGCTGCCCGGAAGTTCCACGCCGTGCTGAGCATTGACCAGTAGCCGCTGGCGACGGCCAGTCCCACCGGTATAAGGGCCGCAAGGGACACGCCCTCCCCTGTGGCCACGGTGACGATGACGATGACGATGATGCCAAGTACCAGCGCCACGCTGTTTCCGGAGAGGAGCGTGGCTCCAATGACCCGGCCCGGGCGGAGGGCAAGAATGGGATACTCGGGTGCTTCGGCCGGCCGGCGTGCAGCTGCGGGCGCGGCACCCGGCTCTCCGGTGGCCTCCGTTGAGTCCCCGGCACCGGTTTCAGTTCCGGTATCCGTCTGGGCGCCGGAAGCCCGCTCCAGGATGGTGGCGCGCAGGGCGCTTGCGTCGTCCAGGCGCAGGTAGGCCAGCCGCACGGCCGATTCACCGGCGTCGGCCACTTCGAAGCGCAGTTCACCCAGGCCGAACAGGCGGGCGAGCAGCGGCTGGTTGATGTCGATGGCCTGCACCCGGTCCAGGCGGGCCTGGCGGTGCTGGCGGAACAGGACGCCGGAACGTACCCGGACATGGTCATCGCTGACCTGGTACCGCGTGAACCACCAGGACAGGAAAAAGACGACGGCGACCGCCAGCACCAGGACCACCAGGCCGATGACCGCCCAGAGAAGCGGCGTGCCGTCGGGAAGGGGCCCGCCGGGCCGCTCGCGGAGGAAAAACGCCTCAGCCGAGTCCCGGCCGAGGAAATAGGCGATGGCAGCCAGTGCGATCCAGCCCCGCACCAGGGGCGAAACCGGATGGACCCGCTGCCAGCCGGCGTCCTCGGTGCCGGCAGTGCCGCGGGACGGCCGGCTCACAGCCCCGCCAGCTGCGCCTCGCCGCGCGCAGAGAGGTGTTCACGCAGCCGCGCACCTTCGGCGGCGGGCAGACCCGGGATGGTCGCGTTCGTGGACTGGGATGCTGTGTGCAGCTTGAGCGTGCAGAGCCCGAAGAGCCGCTCGAAGGGACCCACTGCGACGTCGACGTACTGCATTCTGCCGTAGGGAACCACCAGGGTGCGCTGGAAGAAGATGCCGGAGCGCAGCAGCAGGTCCTCGTTGCGTTCGGCGTAGCCGATGGCGCGGACCTGGCGGGGCACCAGCGCCGCCCGCCAAATGAAGGCGGCCAGGAACACTGCAGGCAGCCCCCAGGCGATCCAGGCGGGGAACCGGCTCCAGATGCCCAGCAGGTGCAGCACCAGCGGAATGCCGGCCAGGGCCAGGGTGATCAGTGCTTCCACTGCCAGGGAAAGCAGCCGAAGGGTGAGGTAGCGTTCGGAGACCCGCTGCCAGTTCAGGCCCTGCGGATCTATTGCCTGGTTACGCATACTCTCCCCCGCCGTTGTTTTCTTCGCCGCCGTTTTGGTCCTCCGGCGGTATCCTGCAGAACCGCTCCACCACCAGTCCCGTGGCTATCATGATCATCCCGCCGACGGACATTGCAAGTGAAGCCCACGTCGGTGCGTGGTTTGGCCGCATCTCCCACAGACCCAGCTGGTCAAGGAATATTCCGCCGTGCCAGCCCAGCAGCAGCGCCCCGGCGTAGGCGGTGGCTTGGGCCAGTACCAGCGTGCGGGCGGCGGCGATGGGGTCCAGCGGCTTCTCCCGCTCCCCGTTGCGCCAGCGGCGCACCCGCAGGCCGAGGAACAGGGTGAAGCCGACAATAAAGGCAACGGTGAGCAGGGCAGTGAAGTTCAGGACCGGCGCCGGGAAGCCGTTGCGGGTGGCCCAGGCGTTTACCTGCCAGCCGGCGATGCCACAAACCACCGCGGTGACGGCAAGCCAGCGGTACCGGATGCTCCTCACGCTCTGCTCACTCCCCCTCGAAGAGTTCGACGCCGGACAGGTCCGCGGCCCGGGCTGCCAGCTCTGCCACCGGTTCCCCCTCCAGCCTGGCGTCCGGATCCATCCATGCCCAGGGCTGGAGCACAAAAGCGCGCTCCGCTGCCCGCGGGTGGGGAATCGTCAGCACCTCGTCATCAAGGTGTGCGCTGCCGTAGGTGATGATGTCGACGTCGAGTGTCCGCGGACCCCAGCGCACCTCGCGGGTGCGGTGGTGCCGGTTCTCCACATTGTGGCAGTGCTCCAGGAGGGCGTGGGGGTCCAGGCTGGTTTCAAACTCGGTTACCAGGTTCAGGTAGTCGGGCTGGTCCTCGGGGCCGCCCACGGGACGGGTGCGTGCCACCGGGGAGACGGCAACCAGCTTCATGCCTGGGTGGTCTGCCAGGGCGGCCACTGCGTCGGCCAGCGTACTGCGGGATTCCCCGAGGTTGCTGCCCAGCGCCAGGACGGTGCGGACGGCGTTCATGCCCGCTCCCGGTGGATCTGGATTTCGACGTCGCCGAAGGGCACGGGTATGGGAGCGTGCGGCTTGTGCACGGTAACGTCCACGGCCTCCACCACGGGAAAGCCTGCCAGCACGTGGGCTGCGATCCGTTCGGCGAGAGTTTCGATCAGGTTCACCGGGTCCCCGGCAATGAGGGCGCAGACCTGCTCGGCCAGCTCGCCGTAGTGCGCTGTCAGGGTCAGGTCATCCGCGGCGGCTGCCGGGCGCAGGTCCGTGTACAGGACAAGGTCAACGGTGAATTCCTGGCCGTCGCGCCGTTCGTGGTCGAAGACCCCGTGGTGGCCGGTGGCGCGGAGGCCGGAGAGCCGGATCCGGTCACGGACAGGCGCAGGGTGCGCTGGGGAAGCCACTGCTAGCCCTGCCAGGCAGCTGCGACCTTGACCGCGTCCACGTTCGCCGCGACGTCGTGCACCCGGACGGCCCAGACGCCCTGGCTGGCAGCGAGGACGGTGGTGGCCAGGGTGGCGTTGTCACGCTCCGCGGGCGGGGCGGCTTTGCCGGCAGTGGTCAGCAGCGAGCCCAGGAAGCGCTTGCGGGAAGCTCCGATCAGCACCTTGTGTCCCAGGACGGTCAGCCGGTCCACGTTGCGCAGCAGCGCCCAGTCATGTTCGGCGTTCTTGGCAAAGCCCAGTCCCGGATCAAGGATGATCTGCTCCGGGGCCGCACCGGCTTCGTAGAAGCGGTCCCGCAGGGTGGTGAGTTCGGCAATGACGTCTTCGACGACGTCGTCATAGCTGGCGTTGGGATCCTGGCTCCGGACGCTGCCGCGGCTGTGCATCAGCACGTACGGAACCTTGGTCCGGGCGATAAGTTCCGGCATCGCCGGTTCCAGTTCAAGTCCTGAGACATCGTTGATCAGGGCGGCGCCGGCTTCGATCGCCTTTTCGGCAGTGGAAGCGTTCATGGTGTCCACACTGATCAGTGCACCGGCCTTCACCAGCGCCTCGACGACCGGAAGGATCCGCCGTTGTTCCTCTTCGGCGCTGATCCGTTCGGCATCGGGGCGGGTGGACTCCCCGCCAATGTCGATGATGTCCGCGCCGTCGTAATGCATCTTCAGTCCCGCACGGATGGCTGAGTCGGTGGTGTCATGCTCACCGCCGTCGCTGAAGGAATCCGGGGTCACGTTCAGGATTCCCATCACCAGGGTGCGCCCTTCGGGCAGGTCCTCAAAGCGCCGCTTCTTGGCACCGGGCCGGATGACCGGCAGCGGGTTGGTGGCGGGCCCGGTTCCGGGGGTGGCAGCTAGCGAATCCATCGAGTCGTCCTATCGTCCGAGTATCAGGCTCATTGCTTCTGCACGCGTGGCGGTCTCGCGCAGCTGGCCGCGCACGGCCGAGGTGACCGTCTTGGCACCGGGCTTGCGGACGCCGCGCATGGACATGCAGAGGTGTTCACATTCAATGACGACGATCGCGCCGACGGGCTGCAGATTGGCCATGAGCGCGTCCACGATCTGCGTGGTGAGGCGTTCCTGGACCTGGGGCCGGCGGGCGTAGACGTCAACCAGGCGGGCGAGCTTGCTCAGCCCGGTGACCTTGCCGTCGTGGGAGGGGATGTACCCGATGTGAGCCGAACCGTGGAAAGGAACCAGGTGGTGCTCACAGGTTGAGTAGAACGGAATGTCCTTGACCAGCACCATTTCCTCATGGTCCAGGTCAAAAGTGGTGGCCAGCAGGTCCGAGGGGCTCTGGTGCAGTCCGGCAAAGATTTCCGCGTACGACTTGGCTACCCGGGCAGGGGTTTCCTTGAGTCCGTCACGGTCCGGATCCTCCCCGATGGCAAGGAGGATTTCGCGTACCGCCCGCGCAATCCGGGGCTGGTCCACTTCAGAGGCCGACTCAGTCAGCTCAGCCAGGGTCAGTTCGTCGTCGAAATCCGTCACTGCACGATCCTACCGTGGACGCTGAAGCGGCTCGGACGGCCGGAACCTGTAGTTCCGGCCGTCCGGCCTGCGTTAATCGTGGTTCGAGGAGCCGGTGTGGCTGCCCCGGCCGCTGTTCTCGGGCTCCGGGAGCCCGTTAGCGGAGACGTCGAAGTCCTGAGGGATATCGGCGTCGGCAATCTGGTCCTGCGGTGCCACGGTCGCCGGATCCGGTTCACCTGCGGCCGCGGCCTCTTCGCGTTCCCGGGGGGAGACCACCGGAGGGATGTCATGCACCGGGCGGGTGGGCTTGGAGAGCCACACTTCCCGGACGTCGCGCTTGCGCACGTCGCGGAACACCTCTGCGATTTCGGCCTGGTTCAGCGTCTCGCGCTCAAGCAGTTCCAGGGCCAGGCGGTCCAGCACGTCACGGTTCTCCGTGAGGATCTGGTACGCCTCGTCATGGGCGTTGTCCAGCAGCCGCCGGACTTCCTCATCCACTACGTAAGCCACCTGGTCGGAGTAGTTGCGTTCCTGGCCCATGTCCCGGCCCAGGAAGGGTTCCCCGCCGCCGGAACCGAGCTTCACGGAACCAATCCGCTCGCTCATGCCGTACTGCGTGACCATCTTGCGGGCCGTGGCGGTGGCCTTCTCGATGTCATTCGAAGCGCCGGTGGAGGGATCGTGGAAAACGATCTCCTCGGCGACGCGGCCGCCCATGGCGTAGGCCAGCTGGTCCAGCAGTTCGTTGCGGGTGACCGAGTACTTGTCATCCTGCGGCAGCACCATGGTGTAGCCCAGGGCACGGCCGCGGGGCAGGATGGTCACCTTGGTCACGGGGTCGGTGTTGCGCAGCGCCGCGGCGACCAGGGCGTGCCCGCCCTCGTGGTAGGCGGTGATCTTGCGCTCGAGCTCCTTCATGACGCGGCTGCGCTTTTGCGGGCCGGCGATCACGCGGTCAATTGCCTCGTCCAGCGCGCGGTCGTCGATCAGCTGCGCATTCGAGCGGGCGGTCAGCAGGGCGGCTTCGTTGAGTACGTTCGCCAGGTCTGCACCGGTGAAGCCGGGGGTCTTGCGGGCCACGGTCTCCAGGTCGATTCCCGGTGCCATCGGCTTGCCTTTGGCATGAACCTGCAGGATATGCAGGCGGCCCTGCATATCCGGAGCCTCCACGCCGATCTGCCGGTCAAAGCGGCCCGGGCGGAGCAGCGCGGGGTCCAGGACGTCCGGCCGGTTGGTGGCAGCGATCAGGATGACGTTGGTGTTGCCGTCAAAGCCGTCCATTTCCACCAGCAGCTGGTTCAGGGTCTGCTCGCGTTCATCGTTTCCGCCGCCTACACCGGCACCGCGGTGGCGGCCGACGGCGTCGATCTCGTCAACAAAGATGATGGCCGGGGCGTTGTTCTTGGCCTGTTCGAAGAGGTCGCGGACACGGGAAGCGCCCACACCGACGAACATTTCAACGAAGTCCGAACCGGAAATCGAGTAGAACGGCACGCCGGCTTCGCCTGCCACGGCGCGCGCCAGCAGGGTCTTACCGGTTCCGGGCGGGCCGTAGAGCAGCACACCCTTGGGAATCTTGGCACCCACGGCCTGGAACTTGGCCGGTTCCTTCAGGAACTCCTTGATTTCGTGGAGCTCCTCCACGGCCTCGTCAGCGCCGGCAACATCCGCGAAGGTTACCTGGGGCATGTCCTTGTTGGTCAACTTGGCCTTGGACTTGCCGAACTGCATGACCTTGGATCCGCCGCCCTGCATGCGGGTGAGCAGGAACCAGAAGATGGCACCCAGGATGATGATGGGCAGGAAGAGGCCAAGGAAGCTGGTGAACCAGTTCGTCTGGACAGGCTGGTCCGTGAAGCCGTCCACGTCGGAGTTGTTCACGGCCTCGACAATGTCCTCACCGCGCGCGTTGCCGAAGAAGAACTGGATGTTTTCACCCTTGTCTTCATACGGTTCCCGCAGGGTGAGATCCACCCGCTGCTCGCCGTCGTAAATCTTTGCCTGTTCCACCTTGTTGTCAGCCAGCAGCTTCAGGCCAACGTTGGTGTCAACCTGGGAAGCGCCGGAGGGGGCAAGGTTGGGAAGGATGATCAGCAGTGCGGCAAGAGCCAGCACGATCCAAATGATCGGTCCCTTGAAGAAGTTCTTGGATTTCATTCGTCGTCAGGGCAGATGCCCCGTCCCTCCTGATCAACAACGCTGATACTGCGCGAAATTCGTTGGCTAGCAATGTCTAGCTATACACCGTCTCCAAGAAACACACGGTCTGCGGGACGCATTAGTTCCCTCAGGGCGTATCCGGTGGCCGTGATTCCCCTCATGCGGCCGGGGTGGAAAAAACCCGCCGGCCCGCCCCGTGCACCGAAGCCGGTGCGCCGGTTTGGGCCAGCGGGTCCAAAAGTCCAGTGAAACTTTCCTGCAGGCCTATTCGTAGACGTGCGGCGCCAGGGTGCCGATGAAGTCCAGGTTGCGGTACTTCTCAGCGAAGTCCAGGCCGTAGCCGACCACGAATTCGTTGGGAATCTCGTAGCCGACGTACTTCACGTCAATCTCAACCTTGGCGGCGTCGGGCTTGCGCAGCAGCGTGCAGATCTCAACGCTTGCCGGACCGCGGGACTGCAGGTTGGTGCGCAGCCAGGACAGGGTCAGGCCGGAGTCGATGATGTCTTCGACAATCAGCACGTGCTTGCCCAGGAGGTCGGTTTCCAGGTCCTTCAGGATCCGGACGACGCCGGAGGACTGGGTGCCGGAGCCGTAGGAGGACACTGCCATCCAGTCCATGGAGACGTGGCTGTGCAGGGCGCGGGACAGATCGGCCATGACCATTACGGCGCCCTTGAGCACGCCGACAAGCAGGATGTCGCGTCCGGCGTAGTCGCGGTCAATCTCCGCCGCCAGTTCCTTGATCCGCTCGGCAATCTGTTCCCTGGTGTAAAGAACGTGTTTGAGGTCTGACTGGACGTCGTGTGAATCCACGAATGGCTCCCGGGTACGAGATGTTGCAGCTGGTCTTAGGCGCTGCTCTTTTTCCTAAAAACAAGATTGCCATAGCTTGGGCTGCCTTGGGGAACCGGCTTTGTCCGCACCTGCCGGTAGGCGGAGACCTTCCCGGCCAGCTGGACGGGGCCGGCCGACCCTTCCCGCTTCAGCAGTGCCTCCACTGCACGCACCCTTTCCCAGCTGGGACGGGCCGCACCAAGCTCCGCGGCGGCCAGGGCCAGCACCCGCTGGCGCAGGGCAGCGGGCAGCTCCCGCAGCGCCTGCTCTGAGAGCAGGATCTCCTCCGGTGAGCCTGCGGCCTGGTGGTTTCCGGCTTCCCGCCGCAGCTGTGCGTAGGTTTCGGCGGCCTGGGCATCGAGGTAGTCGGCGTCCTGGGCCAGGATCCGGGAACTGCGGAAGAGCGCTTCGGCGATACCGGGGCCCAGTTCGTTTTCAAGGAACGGCAGCACGGAGGTCCGCACCCGTGACCGGGCGAAGGAGCGGTCCGCGTTGGTGGGGTCGTGCCACGGGTCCAGGTCCAGGGCGCCGCAGATTTCTTCGATCTCTTCCCGACGCAGGCCCAGGAAAGGGCGCAGGTAGAGTCCGCGGCGCGCGGGCATGCCGGCCAGTGACCGGGTTCCCGAGCCGCGGGCAAGCCCCAGCAGCACCTGTTCGGCCTGGTCATCCAGGGTGTGTCCGAGCAGCACGGCATCTGCGCCCGCTTCGGCGGCAGCGGCGTCGAGCGCTTCATAGCGCACGGTTCGGGCAGCGGCCTCCGGGCCCATGCCGGATTCCGGGACCTCCACCCGGTGGACGGTGACCGGGTCCAGTCCCATGGCACGCAGTTTTCCAGCGGCGGCCTCGGCGATCTCCGCCGAGCCGGCCTGGAGTCCGTGGTCAACGACGGCGGCACCCACCGCGTAGTCTCCGCGCCGGTTGAAGAACGACGCCGTTTCCGCCAGTGCCAGCGAATCCGGGCCGCCGCTGCAGGCGACCAGGAGCACCGGGGGCTTGGCTGGATTCGGCGGCAGGCCTTCCCCGCTCAGAAAGTCCTTCAGCATGGCCCGGGCCTTGCCCAGCGTGGGGTTCAGGCGGCGGCGGGCACGCGCGGCGGGAACGAGGGGATGCATTGGGGTCTCGTTCACGTGCTGCTTAGAGTCCCATCCGCTTGATCCAGAGGTCCGGATTGTGGATTTCCGCCTCGGTCGGCAGGTTTTCTGCCTGCTCCCAGACCCGGTTGAAACCGGCCATGCCAACCTTGTCCACAACGCCGCGGACAAACTTCGATCCGTCGGCGTACTGCCGCATCTTGGCGTCCAGGCCCATGATCCGGCGGAAGAACTTATCCAGCCAGCCGCGGTTGATCCCGCGGTCATTAAAGCGGCGGCGGATGGTCTTCACGCTGGGGATGATGCTGGCATCCACGGCGTCCATGACCACGTTGGCATGGCCTTCCAACAGGCTCATAACGGCGGTGATGTGGGACAGTCGCGCCTTGTCCTCCGGGTCCTGCAGCAGGGTGAGGACATCCAGCTGGCGGTCCGGAACGCCGTCGGCCGCGGTTTCGTCCCGCCCGCTGGCAGCTGCGGAGAGCTGTTTGGCCATCGAGCTGATCCGCTCCGGCAGGCTCTGTGCCTTGTCCATCAGACCGTTGCTCAGCATCCGGATCTGTTCCAGCAGGTGGTCCCGCAGCCAGGGAGCGGCAGCGAACTGGACCCGGTGGGTCTGTTCGTGCAGGCATACCCAGAGCCGGAAGTCGGCCGGCTCGACGTTCAGCTCCTGCTCAGTGCTGATGATGTTCGGGGCAACCAGCAGCAGCCGTCCGCCCTTCTTACCGGGGCTGTCCGACGCCAGTGCGGCAAAGGGGTCGTACTGGCCCAGGACCTTGCTGGCCAGGAACGCCAGGACGGCGCCCAGTTCAGCGCCGGTGATGGTTCCGGCAACGGCAGTGTTGGTGGCGTTGACGGCGTCGGGCCGGGTTTCGGCCAGGTGCTGGAGCATGGGGTTCATCAGGGCAGCGAAACTCTGCGAGTTGGCCTTGGCCCACGAAGCGCGGTCCACAATCAGGACCTGGGAGTCGCGCAGGTTTTCGGCAGCGTCCAGCCCGGTGATGCGGTGGACGTGGGAAACGGACTCGTCAGCGAGCCGGCGCAGGTCCGCGACGGCGGCCTGGATTTCGCGGCGGCTCAGCTTCGGGCCCGGGGCCACAAGGGTGGCAGCGGTGGCAGCGGCGAAGTCCCAGTTCACCAGGCGCGCGGCGGTTGAGGTGCTTTGGTGCTGCTGGTTGCTCTCCATGGCTCCATTCGATCACAGGCGCGCTGCAATGTGCTCCCGCCGCCGGCGCAAGATCCGCCGAGAGGCCAGTTACGGCTCTTTTCAGCGCTCAGACGAGCCGTAACTGGCCTCTCGGTGGGCAAGTACGGGTGGGTGACGCAGTGGAATCAGCGGCAGCCGCAGCCGGCCAGGACGGCCGCGGCATTGTCGACGGCGGCGCGCGCCTCGGCGGTATTGCCGTCCAAATCCCGCGCCACCAGCGCGAAGGAGAGCAGGCGGCCGTCGGCATCCGTGACGTATCCGCTAAGCGCGGTCACGGCCAGCAGCGTTCCCGTCTTGGCGCGGACCAGGCCTGCTGCACCGTCGCCGTACCTTCCCTGCAGCGTCCCGCTCAGTCCGGCCACGGGAAGCCCGCGGGCGACGGCGCGGAGTCCGTCGTCCCCGGAGACCAGGACCGCCTGCATCGTTTCTGTGAGCTGGCGGGCCGTCACCGAGTTTTCCGAAGCCAGTCCAGAGACGTCGGCCAGTGACATTCCGGCCGTATCCACGCCCAGCGCCGAGATTTCCGCCGCTACCGTTGCGGTGGCTCCGTCGAAACTGGCTTCCCGGCCGGAGGCAGCAGCAGCCGACCGGCCCAGCGCCTCAGCCAGATAGTTGTCCGAGACCAGAAGCATCTGCTCGATCTGTTCCGCTACGGTTGCTGATTCGGCGGCGGCCACTTCCCGGGCACCTCCGGATACCGTGCCGCGGGTGACCTCTTCCTCGACCGTGATCCCTGCAGCCTCGGCGGCGCCTGCCAGCGCATCCCGGAACGTATCACCGGCGGCCAGGGCAGCGTCACCGGACCGTTCCCCTCCCTGGCGGGACTCATCCAGCCAGGCTGAGTTCACGGCCAGCGGATAGACGGGAGCGATCTCCCCGGCTTCGACGTCGGCCTCATTCCACGCGGAGGACAGCGCCGGCCCGGTGAACAGCGTGTCATCCACCTGCACCCGAACCGCCCCGGGAGCCGCGCCCAGTTCCTTCAGTGCTTCCTCGGCCAGAGTGGCCAGCCCCGCACGGCCCACCACGGCGTCCTCATCTGAAGCTCCGCTGCCCAGCAGCACATCCCCGCCGCCGCGAAGCGTCAGTACCGTCCCGCCGTCGTGTTGGGCGGCGTGGACAGTGGTTTCGAACCGGGAGTCCGGATCCAGGCTGAGCGCGGCCGCAGCCCCGGTCAGGATTTTCAGCGTGGAGGCCGGCATTCCCGCGGCCTCAGGACTGCGCTCATAGAGCACGGTGCCGGTGCGCGCATCGGAGACCACTGCGGAGACGGTTCCGCTGCCCTCGAAGGTAAGTTCGGCGTCGAGCAGCGGGCCCAGCACCCCGGGATCCGGCAGCGGAGCATCCGGATCCGCCGGCTGCACAACCGGGTTCTCGAAGACGCCGGCAGGCGGGCGCTGGTAGGACGGGACGGCGGTCTGCCGCTCAGGGGCTGCGCCGGAAAGTGCTTTGGCCACGGGCGGGCCGGCATAGACCGCCAGCGGAACCAGCAGCACGGCGAAGGCCAGCACCAGGGCAATGCCGGAGAGCATCCTCGCCAAGGACCACCAATTTCTTATTTCGTTGCCGTGCCTGATCGCTCAGGTTCCGCCTGCTGCGGAGGAATGAGGCCGCCTGGAAACGCCGGTAAACGCGGCAACGCCCCGGGACCTATATCTTTAACACTAGACCGGCGCAGTGAGCCAAACGGACATTCCCAAATGGACGGGGGATTCCGGCTGCGTCCATCCTCGCAAAGTGCATGAGCAATGCATGTTCTTACCTGTCCGTTTTACGGGCCCTTTCCGGGCCGCACCCCTAGGAGCCGTTATGAAACTCGACGTAACGATCGAGATCCCCAAGGGATCCCGCGTCAAGTACGAAATCGACCACGAGACGCACCGCCTGCGCCTGGACCGTGTGCTGTTCACTTCCATGCAGTACCCGACGCACTACGGCTACTTCGAAAACACCCTCGGTGAAGACGGCGATCCGCTGGACGCCATGGTGATGCTCCAGGACTTCGACCTGATCCCGGGTGTGCTCGTTGAATCCCGTCCGATCGGCGTCTTCAACATGGTTGACGACGGCGGCGGAGACGCCAAGGTTCTCTGCGTTCCCGTCGACCCGCGCTTTGACCACATCAAGGACATCTCCGACGTGTCGGATTTCCTGCTGGACGAAATCAAGCACTTCTTCACCAAGTACAAGGACCTGGAGCCCGGCAAATGGGTAGAGGCCGCTGACTGGGAAGGCCGCGAAGCCGCCGAGGCCGAGGTTGAAGCTTCCCTGGCACGCTTCGAAGCCCAGGGCGAGAAGAGCGAAGAGGACGAGCCGCAGGGCCGCGACGTCGACGCCAACCCCGAGAACGACTAAGGGTTCACCTCTCCTCACCGAGATGACAGAAACTGCACGTACCAGCGCTGGTACGTGCAGTTTCTGTTATCTCGGTGAGGCACGGCACGCCCGCCCCAACCGATATCGGTTGTTTGGGGAATTGCTCTGGCATGCTGATGCCATGCATTTTGTGCTGACCATCAACCAGCGGGATACCCGCGAGGTGGGAGACCAGGTACCGGACCTGGTGCGCTCCCTGCGGCACATTCCTGCCGCGGTGGATTTCCAGCGCTCAGTGGAAGACGAGGCACAGGGCGTCCTGGCGCACCCCTCGGCTGCCGTTGATGCTGCCCTCGTGGCCATCCGCGCCCGGCGCTGGAACGTGGGGATCGGCGTCGGCGAACTACGCCGCCCGCTGCCTGCCGAAGTGCTGCAGGCCGAAGGCTTCGGACTGGTCTATGCACGCCGGGCCGTGGAGCGCGCACAGCGCTCCGGCGACCGCATTCCGCTGGCTGTTGAAGGGCCCGACGCGGAGGTGGCAGCCGAGGCGGAAGCGGTGCTTCGCCTTCTGGGCCAGATCGTGGCAAGCCGAACTGCCGCAGAGTGGAAGGTCCTGGACCTAATGACTCCCGGAGCGCGGGGACAGCAGAAGTACGTTGCCCAGGAACTGGGCATCACAGCCCAGGCTGTCAGCAAAGCGGTGGTGCGCTCCCACTGGGTGGAGGAGTGGGCAACGCGGCCCGCGGCGGCCCGACTGCTGGATCTGGTGTCCGGACCTGCTTCCCTGCCGCCCGCTCCCCTGCCCTATTCGGCGCGGTAGCCCTAGCGCGGAGCCAGCAGGCTGCGCAGGACCTTCGCGGCGCCGTCCTCATAGACCGAGCCGGTCACCTCGGAGGCGACGGACAGCACTTCGTCCGGGGACTGGCCCATGGCGACACCGCGTGCAGCCCAGGAGAGCATTTCAATGTCGTTGCGGCCGTCTCCCACGGCAACGGTGTGCAGGGGATCGACGTCCAGCCGGCGGCGAACCTGCTCCAGGGCCGAGGCCTTGGTGACTCCCGCAGCGGCGATGTCCAGCCAGGCCGTCCAGCCCACCGAGTAAGTCACCCCGTGCAGGCCGATCGCTGCCACGGCGTCGCCGAATTCCTCGGCAGTGCTGTCGGTGCTGAACACCACCACGCGCACGGCCTTGCAGTCGCGCAGGTATTCGAAGTCCACGGCCTGTGCTTCCGCGCCGAAGCTGGCGTCCTGGAAGCGTTCGGTGGACAGGAAACGCCCCTCGTGGTCTTCCAGGGCGAACTTGGCGGTGGGAAGTTCCACACGCAGGGCGTCCAGTGCGGGGCGGGGATCGAAGACCACCCGGTCCACGATCTCATAGCCGTCAGGCAGGGAACTGTCGATCGAGAGTGTGACGCCGCCGTTGGAGCAGACGGTGAAGCCGTCCGTGAGGCCGATGCTCTCCAGGACCGGCAGCGCCGCCCCGAAGGAGCGGCCGGTGGAAATCACCAGGTGGTGGCCGGCGTCGATCGCGTCCCTGGCCGCGGAGCGGACGTTGGGGGACATGTGCCCGTCGTGGTCCACCAGGGTCCCGTCGACGTCCAGGGCGATGAGGTGTTTGCTGTCTGTGTTGAACCGGTCTTCGGTGCCGGCTGAAGTGAGAGTTGTCATCGACTCATATAAACAGAAGCGGGTAAATACCGGTAGGACGCGGTTCACACTTGGCGCAAACAGCCGGTGAACTCTCTGCTGCACTGTGCTGCCCCGGGTATACCGGAGCAGCACAGTGTCGGCTACTGGACGGGCAGTACTTCCAGGCCGCCCATGTAGGGCTGCAGCGCCTTGGGAACGTTGACCGAGCCGTCCGGGTTCTGGTGTTGCTCCAGAATGGCCACGATCCAGCGGGTGGTGGCCAGCGTGCCGTTGAGCGTGGCGACGGCGCGGGTCTTGCCTTCCTGGCGTTCGCGGATGTTCAGGCGGCGGGCCTGGAATGTGGTGCAGTTCGAGGTGGAGGTCAGCTCGCGGTAGGCACCCTGGGTGGGAACCCAGGCTTCGCAGTCATACTTGCGGGCTGCGGACATGCCCAGGTCTCCGGCGGCGGTTTCAATGACACGGTAGGGAAGCTCCACCTTGGCGAGCATTTCCTCTTCCCACGCCAGCAGCCGCTGGTGTTCGGCAGCTGCTTCCTCAACCGAGGTGTAGGTGAACATTTCCACCTTGTTGAACTGGTGGACGCGGATGATGCCGCGGGTATCCTTGCCGTGCGATCCGGCTTCCCGCCGGTAGCAGGAGGACCAGCCGGCGTAGCGGACCGGACCCTTGCTGAGGTCCATGATCTCGTCTGCGTGGTAGCCGGCAAGCGGCACCTCTGAGGTGCCCACCAGGTACAGGTCGTCTTCGGCGAGGCGGTAGATCTCGGCATCATGGGCAACGTCGAAACCGGTGCCCTGCATGGTCTCCGGGCGGACCAGCGTGGGGGTAATCATGGGGATGAAGCCGGCCTTGACGGCCTGGTCCATGGCCATCTGCAGCAGGGCCAGTTCCAGGCGGGCTCCCACTCCGCGCAGGAAGTAGAACCGGGAACCGGATACCTTGGCACCGCGCTCCATGTCGATCGCGCCGAGCAGCTCGCCCAGTTCAAGGTGGTCCCGCGGGGTGAAGCCTTCTGCCTCGAAGTCCCGGGGCGTGCCCACGGTCTTCAGGACCGTGAAGTCATCTTCGCCGCCGGCCGGCACCCCGTCTTCGACGACGTTCGCGACCCGGCGGACCAGTGCCTCCTGCTCGGCCTGCACGGCGTCGGCTTCGGTGCCGGCGGCCTTGACGGCGGCAGCCAGTTCCTTCACCTCTGCCAGCAGCGCCTGCTTCTCCTCGCCCTTGGCCTGGGCGACGCGCTTGCCGAAGGCATTCTGCTCTGCGCGCAGGGTCTCATAGCGGGTGCGGGCAACCCGGCGGCGGGCATCCGCGGAAATGATCGCGTCCACCAGCTCCGGCTCGGCCAGCCGTGCGCGCTGGGATGCTCGGAACTTCTCAGGATTTTCTCGCAGCTCATTTACATCGATCACGTCTCAAGAGTACCGAAAACCCCCTCTGGGGCCCGCACTCTGCGCGGCGGCTATCCTGAAACCACCATGCCCGCCGAAATCGCCGTAATCCTGCTCCTTGCGGCCACTGCCGTCATCGCATCGATTGCCACCTGGCAGGTCACCTCCCGCAGGCAGCGCCGGCAGCTGGCATCCGGGCGGATCACCCGGCCCGTTGCATCTGCCAGCCAGCGGGTGGCCATGGTGATCAACCCGATCAAGGCGCAGGCCGCCGAGGCGCAGGCCGCCGTAACGGCTGCCTGCGAAATGGCAGGCTGGGAACCTCCGCTGATTCTCGAGACCACCGTGGAGTCGCCGGGCTACCGCCAGGCGCAGGACGCGCTGGCGGCGGGGGCCGACGTCGTTCTGGCGGCAGGCGGGGACGGCACCGTCCGCGAGGTGGCCCGCGCCCTGGCCCATCAGCGTGCTGCAATGGGCCTGCTGCCGCTGGGCACCGGAAACCTGCTGGCCCGGAATCTCGGCGTGGCGGTCAACGACCTTGGCGGCAGCATCCAGGCAGCGCTCCACGGCACGGAACGCCGGATCGACATGGGCCGGCTGGAACTTGAAAACTCCCGCACGGGCGTCCGTTCGGCCAGCAATTTCCTGGTCATGGGCGGAATTGGCCTGGACGCTGAAGTCATCGCTGCGACCCGTGATGACTTGAAGCGGCGCGTTGGCTGGCTGGCCTACAGCGAGGCCGGGATCCGGCTGCTGCCCGGACCGCGCCGCCGTACGCGCATCCAGCTCGACGACGGCCCCTCCCAGGTGCGCAAGGTGCGCAGCGTGCTCTTTGCCAATACGGGGAAACTGCCGGCCGGTATCGACTTCATTCCCTCAGCCGCCGTTGACGACGGCATGCTGGATATTGTGGTGCTTACCCCGCGAACTGTCCTGGGCTGGATGGCGGTCGCCGGGAAGGTCGTAACCCGCAACCGCCGGGAACTCTCACTCATTGAGTACACGCGCGCCCGGAAAGTCACGGTCAGCACGGAGGAACCGATCATTACCCAGCTCGACGGCGACCTGACCGGTGCCGCCACCCGGGTAAAGGTGAGTGTGGACCCGCGTTGCCTGCTGGTCCGTGCTCCTGACGCCGAATCCGGTTCCGCCGCCGTGGGCGGCAGAACCGGCGGATTCCGGCGGCTGGGCGCTTAGTCCCGGACCCAGCTAGTCCTGGGTGCCCTCGGAGTCCGTGTAGCTGCCTTCGGTCTCGGCTGCGGAGTTTGAGGACGACGGCGGCTCCTTGCTCCCGTCGGCGTCGGTGTACTCGCCTTCCTCGTGCTTCACGGACGCCGGCGAGGCCTGCTCCCGGATGAGCTCCTGCTCTTCGGCGAAGCGAAGGTCGTTGCCCTGATCGCCAATGTCGCCGCGGTAGTTGTCGTCACCGCTGGCCTGCCCGCTCGGCTTCGGGTTGGTGAGCTGCTCGTCTTCGTTCGGGTACTCGCTCATGGTCCGCCTTTCGGGTTGATGGCTTCTCCCGCCGGCTGGCCGGCGGTCTATAAGCATACTTACCATAAACCCGGGGGCTTTTTCGCGCGTTATTCGCTCAGCAGCTCGCGCACAGCCGTCTCAGAGGCCGAATATCCGGCTACCGGAATGACTTCCCCATGCAGGAAACGGTCAACGAGCCGTGGATCTACATAGGACTTCCGCGCCACCGCAGGAGTGTTGCCCAGCCGCTCCGCGACCTCCCGAATGGTCTGCGCCACGGCCTGCTGCTGGGCTTTCCTGGTGGCTGCGGTCCTCGCGGCGCGCGCAAACCCCATTGCCGCTGAGACGGTGGCCTGCCAGGTCCGGAAGTCCTTGGCGGAAAAGTCGCCGCCCGTCACCTCGCGGAGGAACCCGTTTAGCTGCGAGGCGTCAATGGAGTGCCATCGCCCGTCGACGCCGACATAAGCCAGCGCGGTGTCCGGGTCAGGACGCCGGAGCATCGGTCGCAGGGCGGCCACCAGGTCTTCGTCGTCGAGTTCCACATGCCATTCCTGGCCGCTTTTGCCCGGGAAATCCAGCAGCAGCCGGGTGTCCTGGAGCTCTACGTGCTCCACCCTAAGAGTGGTGGTGCCGTAGGAACCGTTCATCTCCGCGTACCGGGAGCCGCCCACACGGAGGGCGCCGGAGTCGACGATTCGCAGCGCTGCTGCCAGGGCACGTTCCGGGCCGCTGCCCTCCGACCGGAGGTATTTGGTGATGATCCGGCGGGCCGGGGGAAGGGCCCGGGCAAATTCAAGGGCCCGGTCGAACTTTTCCCGGTCCTTCATTTCCCGCCACTGCGGATGGTAGATGTACTGGCGCCGGCCGGCCCCGTCCTGCCCGGTGGCCTGGATGTGGCCGTTGGCGTACGGGCTGATCCAGACGTCCTGCCACGCCGGCGGGATGGCCAGTGCGCGGATCCGGCGCAGTTCCGCCGGATCACGCAGCACCTCGCCCCTTAGGCCGCGGTAACTGAACCCCTTGCCCCACTTGAGGCGGGTGTATCCGGGGCGTTCGCAGTTGCTGCGGCGCAGGCGCGGCATTTCAACCGTTAATCAGGGATTCAAGCCACTGGTCCGCTGCCTCGAAGGCGGAGTCGGAGGTGTGCGGCAGGACTTGGGCGCGGCGGTGGTCCGCCCGGGGATAGGAGCCCAGGAACCTCAGTTCCGGAGAGACGCGGTGCAGCCCCTTGAGCGCGTCAGCCACCCGCGCGTCGGAAACGTGCCCGTCGGCGTCGATGCTGAAGAAGTAGTCCCCAAGGAAAGCCCCGGTAGGCCGGGATTCAATCCGGCTGAGGTTGACCCCGCGCGTGGAGAACTGGTCCAGGATTTCCATCAGGGCACCCGGCCGGTCCTCGGGAAGGGGGACCACCACTGTGGTCTTGTCCGCACCGGTCGGCTCCGGCAGCAGTCCCGGGAGGCTGATAAGGATGAACCGGGTGACGGCGTCGGAAATGTCCCCGATGTCCCTGGCCATAACGTTCAGGCCCAGCCGGGAGGCAACCAGCGGTGCACAAATGGCTGCATCGAACCCCGCAGACTCATCCTGCAGCCCCACGGCGGCAGCCGCAGTGGAGGACGCAGGAAGATATTCCGCTTTCGGAATATTAGTTTCGGCCCAGTTGCGGCACTGCGCCCAGGCGTGGCTGTGCGTTGATACCCTGCGGATGTCTTGCAGTTCGAGTCCGGGGCGCACTGCAAGCACAAAGGTGATGGGCACCAGGATTTCACGCAGGATACGCAGCGGCTGGCCGGTCGAGATGGCATCGAGGGTGGCACTGACGCCGCCTTCCACCGAGTTCTCGATTGGCACCACTGCGGCATTCGCGTGGCCCGAACGGACCATCTCCAGTGCTGAAGTGACGCTGGTCGACGGGATCCGTACGGCCTCGGCGGCGCCGGGCACCTGCAGCAGCGCTGCTTCGGTGAAGGTTCCCTCAGGTCCCAGATACGTGTAAACCATCGTTCCCGGGAGCTTGGGCTGCCCGGGGGTGGCCTCAGGACTCATACGACGGTCGGCTCTTTTCCGTTTTCCGAAACCATGTCCTTGCCCGCTTCCAGCCAGGCACCCATGCCTCCGGTCACGTTCACTGCGGAGTAGCCGTGGGATTCGAGCCACTGGGTGGCCCGTGCACTGCGGCCGCCGGAACGGCAGATAACGGCGAGGTCCTGGTCCGGGTCGAGGTCATCGAGGCGGTCAGGGAGCTGGTCCAGGGGAATGTGGACGGCGTTCGGGATGTGTCCGGCTTCCCACTCATAGTCTTCCCGGACATCCAGGATCCGGACACCCTCGCCAATAGCGTCCACAGAAACGTTTTCCATCTCGCTCACACTTTCTTGCAGTTCTTCTTGCCGGGTCTGACAAGGCACGGAACCAGCCCGCTGCCGAGGCATCCCTGCCGTTTGTCCCAGCCTATAGTGGGATGCACCGCCAGAGAACAAAGCTCCCCGCGCACCGGAGGTAACAATGCCCAAAGGTCCAGCAGCCCAGCCCAGCGCCGGGACGCCCTCCCGGGAGGGGATCGGGTCGCTGAGTGCCCTGGCGCTGCGCGATGCCCTGGCCCGCGGCGAGGTGTCGGCGCGGGAGACCACGGAGTACTTCCTGGCGCGCATCGAGGCGCTGAACCCGGAGCTCGGCTCCTTCATCACCGTCACCGCCGAGACAGCACTGAGCGAGGCGCGCCGGGCCGATGACGCACTGGCCGCGGGACGCCCGCTGGGCATCCTGCACGGCATGCCGCTGGCACACAAGGACCTCACCGACGTCGCGGGGGTCCCGACGACGATGGGCAGTGCCGCTGTTCCGCCGGTTCCGGCCAAGGCAGACGGCCCCCTTCCGGCCGTACTCCGGGCAGCAGGTGCCATCAGCCTGGGCAAAACGCAGGTGCCGGAGTTTGGCCTGAGCAGTTACAGCGAGAACCTCGTGGCGCCGCCGGCGCGGAATCCGCTGGACCCGGCGCGGAGTCCGGGCGGGTCCTCCGGGGGCAGTGCCGCTGCGGTTGCCGCCGGCATGCTCCCGTTCGCGCCCGGGACCGACGGCGGCGGGTCGGTGCGCATTCCGGCCGCGGCCACCGGCCTGGTAGGACTGAAACCCAACCGCGGCAGGATTCCCTCCGGCGGCGCCCAGCGTGATCTTGGCCAGTTCGTGGTTGCCGGGCCGCTGGCACGCACGGCCGCTGATGCAGCACTTCTGCTGGACGCCATGAGCGACGAGCCGAATTATCACGCCACCAGTGCCGCGCCGGTGGCCGGTTCATTCCTGGCGGCGGCGCTGCGGGCTGAAGGCAGGTTCCGGATCGGCGTCAGCACACGGTCCCCCTTCGAATCCCGACTGGACATTTCAGTGGATCCGGAAGCGCTGCTGGCACTGGAAGCCGGAATCGTGGCACTCACCGGAGCAGGACACGACGTATCCGAGGCCGACGTCCGCTACGACGAGCGCTACCCCGATGCGTTCGAGCTGGTCTGGACCGCCCCGCTTGCCAACATTCCGCTGCCGGCGGAGGGAGAGGAGAAGCTGACCCCGCTTACGTCCGCCATGCGCCGCCGTGCACTCCAGCGCTCCGCGGCAGACCTGGCCGGCGCCGTCGAAGTCCTGCGGGGCTTCGAAGAGGAGACCATCACCCAGTTCGCTGCGTGGGACATGATCCTCACGCCGACCGTGGCGATGACTCCGCGCCCGATCGGCTGGTACTGGACCGGAGATGCTGCCGAAGACTACGCCCTGCAGTGCCGCTACTCGCCGTTCACCTCGATGGTCAATGTGTGCGGCCTGCCCGCCGTGACCATCCCGACCTACGTCACCGCTGACGGGCTGTCCATGGGAGTGCAGCTGATCGGACGCCCGGGGGCGGAGGCAGACCTGCTGTCGGTCGCCGCTCAGCTGGGTCCTCAATAACAGGCGTGCCCTTAACTGGGAGCCTTTTTGTCCAGCATGTGGACAATATGCCTGTTTTGAGGGTGACACTGAGCACATACGCTTGCATGCAAGCCGGTAAAACACCCTGATTTCCGCTCTGAACGTTGAATCCGTCACAGCGGTGTTTTGGGACTATTGAACGATGAGTCCAAGCCCCACCACTACCAGCCCCGCGCCCACTGCGCGGAAGGCATTTTTCGGCCATCCCCGGATGCTCGCGAATCTCTTCAGCGTTGAGCTCTGGGAACGCTTCTCCTTCTACGGCATGCAGGGCATCCTGCTCTACTACATGTACTACTCCGTCACCGACGGCGGACTGGGCATGGCCGAGGGAGTGGCAGCAGGCCTCGTTGGCGCCTACGGCGGCGGCGTCTACCTCTCCTCCATCGTGGGAGCGTGGGTAGCGGACCGCATCCTCGGTTCCGAACGGACCCTCTTCTACTCGGCCATCCTCGTGATGATCGGCCACATCTCCCTTTCCCTGGTTCCCGGCTACGCCGGGCTGGCAATCGGACTGGTGCTCATCGCCATTGGCTCCGGCGGCCTGAAGGCAAACGCCACGGCCCTGGTGGGAAGCCTGTACGACGAGAAGGACGAACGCCGGGACGCCGGATTCTCCATCTTCTACATGGGCATCAACATCGGCGGCCTGATGGGCCCAATCCTCACCGGCCTGCTCTGGGATTCCTTCGGCTTCCACGTCGGCTTCGGCCTCGCGGCCGCCGGCATGGCCATTGGCCTGGCCCAGTACGCCGCAACCCGCAAGTACCTGCCGGAATCCGCGCACCTGGTGGCGAACCCGCTCCCCAAGAGCCAGTTCACCCGGGTGGGAGCGATCGCAGCAGCGGCCGTCGTCGTCGTGCTTGCAGCCATTGCTTTCGGGCTGATCAACAGCGAAAACCTGGTTGGCCTGATGGCCATCCTCGCGCTGGTCGCAGCGGCCGCCTACTTTGTGGTCATCCTGTCCAGCAAGCGCGTAAGCCAGGTTGAACGCCGCCGCGTGTTCTCCTTTATGCCGCTGTTCGTGGCGAGCACCGCTTTCTGGGCCCTGTTCCAGCAGCAGTTCACAGTCGTGGCGCTGTACGCGGACACCTCGCTGAACCGCGAAATCTTCGGCTGGGAAATGCCGCCGAGTTTTGTCCAGTCCATCAACCCGATCTTCATCATCATCTTCGCCGCTGTCTTCGCAAGCATGTGGACCAAGCTCGGCACCCGCCAGCCGGGTACTCCGCTGAAGTTCGGCCTTGGCCTGGCCGTGATGGGCCTGGCGTTCCTGGCCTTCATTCCGTTCTCCGGCGGCGGACCCGCCAGCACGCCGCTGCTGGCACTGGCAGGAATCCTGCTGCTGTTCACCTTCGCTGAACTCTCGCTCTCCCCCACCGGCCTGTCCGCAGCTACGAAGCTGGCCCCGGCTGCGTTCCCCACGCAGATGGTGGCGCTGTTCTACCTGTCCGTATCCCTGGGCAGCACCCTTTCCGGCTGGCTGGCACAGTTCTACAGCCAGGACACCGAAGTCAGCTACTTCTCCTTCCTGGGCATCACGGCGATCGTGCTGGGCATCATCCTTGCCCTCTGCGCGCCCGCCATTAAGAAGCTGATGGGCGGAGTGCGGTAACCCGTTCTTTCAATTCGCTTAGCAAAAAGTGCCCGTTTGGTTTCCGAACAGGCACTTTTTGCGTATCTGCCGCACCTTGAATGGGGCCGCTGAGCGAAGACACTCTGGGCCTTTTAGCCACACTAGGACGATCATTTGTCCGGGCGGTCGAGTCCCGACAATGCATCTGTCTCTACGTGCCCCCGCCGGTTAGACAATGTGAGCATCCTCACAGTTAGTATCTTTCAATCAGCCGGTGCTGAACTGCACCCGACAACCGGGCTCCGATCAACGACGTCGGGCCGGGACCGGATGCCAGCGTCCGGCACTACGACACCCTGCCCGGCCGGCGCCGTCCGCCTCCGGGCAGCGCATTGAAAGGGCAACGATGAAGCGTTCAAGGACAGGGGCACTGGGGGCCCTGCTGCTGGGTGCATCCCTCGCGGCTACCGGCTGCGGCTCAGACTCCGCTGCAGGCGATTCCGAGATGGTGAAGATTGGCATCACCCAGATCGTGGAGCACGACGCACTGACCTCCGCCAAGGAAGGGTTCAAGCGGGCACTGGCCGAGAATGGCTACACCGAGGGTGAGAACATCTCCTACGACGAGCAGAATGCCGCCGGCGAACAGGCTACCGCCACGTCCATCGCTTCAAAGTTCGCCTCCGACGACTTGGATCTGGTGCTGGCAATCGCCACGCCGACTGCACAGGCTGCCGCACAGGCCATCTCCGACGTTCCGATCCTCATCACCGCGGTCACCGAACCTGAGGAAGCCGGCCTGGTTGATTCCTGGGATGCGCCCGGAGCCAACCTCACGGGCACCAGCGACCTCAACCCGGTCGGGGACCAGCTGGGACTCATCAAGGAACTGGCTCCCGATGCCAAGACCGTAGGAATCGTCTACAGCTCCGGGGAGGTCAACTCCGAGGTTCAGATCGAGCTGGCCCAGGAAGCCGCCAAGGACCTGGGCCTGGAACTGGAGCTCGCCGCGGTTAGCAACACCGCCGAAGTCCAGCAGGCTGCAGAGTCCCTGGACGTTGACGCCTTCTACATCCCCACCGACAACAACGTGGTGGCAGCCCTGGACTCCGTGGTCCAGATCGCCGAAACCAAGCAGATCCCCCTGGTCACTGGCGACTCCGGTGCCGTCGAAGCCGGGGGCGTTGCCACCTGGGGCATCGACTACGAAGCACTCGGCTACCAGACCGGCCTGATGGCCATCAAGATCCTGGAAGAGGACGCCGACCCGGCCACCATGCCGATCGAAACCCTGGATGAAGTGCAGCTCGTAGTCAACAAGACCGCGGCCGCCAACATGGGCATCGAGATTCCCGCGTCGATGCTCGAAAAGGCCGACCAGGTCATCGAGTAACGCTGAAGCTGCCTTTCCCACCCTGCTGTAAGGAACCGAACTTCCATGATCACTGCTGTTGAACTGGGGCTTATCTACGCCGTTATGGCCCTGGGCGTTTACCTCACCTTCCGGATCCTGGATTTTCCGGACCTTACCGTGGACGGCAGCTTCACCACCGGTGCAGCCGTGGCGGCCATTTCCATCACTAACGGGGTTCCACCCCTGGCCGCCACGGCAGCCGCGTTCGGAGCAGGCCTTTTGGCCGGCTGCGTCACCGGCCTGCTGCACACCAAAGGCAAGATCAACGGGCTGCTGGCCGGCATCCTGACAATGATCGCGCTCTACTCCATCAACCTGCGGATCATGGGAACGTCGAACCTTTCCCTGCTCCGTGAGGACACCCTCATCACCCCGCTTCGTGAAAACGGTTACCTGGGCGGCGCCGTCGCCATTGCCTTGTTCGCCCTGCTGGCCCTGGGCGTCAAGCTTTTCCTGGACTGGTTCCTGCACACGGATCTGGGGCTGGCCATGCAGGCCACCGGCGACAACCAGGAAATGGTCAGCAGCTTCGGCGTCAGCACCGACCGGATGAAGATCCTGGGCCTGTCCCTCTCCAACGGTTTCGTGGGCCTGTGCGGCGCAGTGGTGGCGCAGTACCAGGGGTTCGCGGACATTGGCATGGGTATCGGCCTGATCCTGGTCGGGCTTGCTTCGGTCATCATCGGCCAGGCCATCTTTGGTTCCCGCCTGATCGTGGTTTCGACGCTGGCAGTGGTCCTGGGCGCCGTCGTCTACCGGATCGTGATCGCCCTGGCACTGGACCTTGGTTTCGAGCCCAACGACATGAAGCTCATCTCCGCGGTACTGGTGGTGCTGGCACTGATCCTGCCGCAGTGGAAAGTGTTCCGCCGGCTGCCCACCTTCAGCAGCCTGCGCAAGTCCAACGTCACCACCGCCAGCTAGCGAAGAAAGCAAAACGATGCTGAAAATCGACAACGTACAGAAGACCTTCTTCGCCGGCACCGTCAACGAACGCGTCGCCCTGGCGAAAATCGACCTGAAGCTGGGTGCCGGGGAGTTCATCACCGTGATTGGCTCCAACGGGGCAGGCAAGTCGACCCTGCTGAACATGGTTTCCGGCAAGCTGCGCCCGGACACCGGATCGGTGCTGATCGACGGCAAGGACGTCACCAGGCTGGCGGACTACCAGCGGGCGCGCTTCATTGGACGGGTTTTCCAGGACCCGATGGCCGGTTCGGCGCCGCAGCTGAGCATCGAGCAGAACATGTCCATTGCCTACGAGCGGGGCAAGCGCCGCGGCCTCGGCTGGGGAGTTTCCGCCAAGAAGCGCGAGCTGTTCCGCGAGGAGCTTAAGTCTCTGGAACTCGGGCTGGAGAACCGGCTCAAGGCCAAGGTGGGACTCCTCTCCGGCGGCCAGCGTCAGGCGCTTTCCCTGCTGATGGCAACGTTCAGCGAGCCGAAGATCCTGCTGCTGGATGAGCACACCGCAGCCCTGGACCCGCAGCGTGCCGCCCTGGTTTCCCGCCTCACCGGCGAAATCGTGGCCCGCCACAACCTGACCACGCTGATGGTCACCCACAACATGCAGCAGGCCCTGGACCTAGGCACCCGGCTGATCATGATGCACGAAGGCCGGATCATCCTGGACCTGGACAGTGCGCAGAAGGCTTCCATGACCGTGCCGGACCTGCTGCACGAGTTCGAGAAGATCAAGGGCGGCCTGGACGACCGGACGCTGCTCCAGTAACTCTCCGCTTCCCCCGAGAGGCCAGTTACGGCTGTTTTGAGCCCTCAAAGCAGCCGTAACTGGCCTCTCGCGTGGGTGGGGCAGACAGGCGCGGAGGGCAGGTGCCTGCCGGATGACATGAATCTTTGGCATGCTTGGATCTATGTCTAACCGAGCCGGCACACCTGCCCAACCATCCGACCTCGTCGACCTGACGGCCCTGCTTGACGCGTATTACGACGTCGCACCGGACCTTGCTGATCCCGGCCAGCGGGTAGCCTTTGGCACCTCCGGGCACCGCGGCAGCTCCCTGAAGGGGTCCTTCAACGAACCCCATATCGCCGCCATCACGCAGGCGATCGTCGAGTACCGCACCGGCGCAGGCATCACCGGCCCGCTGTTTATGGGCAAGGACACGCATGCCCTTTCCGAACCGGCCCAGAACACCGCACTCGAAGTTCTCGCCGGCAACGGGGTCAATGTCCTCATCGACTCCCGCACCGGGTTCACGCCGACCCCGGCGCTGAGCCATGCCATCCTCACGCACAACGCGACCCGCACCGATCAGGCTGACGGAATCGTCATCACCCCGTCCCACAACCCTCCGGCCGACGGCGGCTTCAAGTACAACCCGCCTTCCGGCGGACCTGCCGACTCCGAGACCACGTCCTGGATCGCCAACCGGGCCAACGAACTGCTGGAGAACGGGCTCCGCGGCGTGCAGCGCGTACCGCTGGGCGAAGCACGGCTGGCCGAGTCAGTTGGGGCCTATGACTTCCTGCAGCACTATGTGGGCGATCTCGGTTCGGTACTGAACATGGACGCCATCAAGGGCTCCGGCCTGCACATCGGTGCGGATCCGATGGGCGGTGCGTCCGTTGACTACTGGGGTGCAATCGGCGAGCAGTACGGCCTGAACCTGACCGTAGTGAATCCCAGCGTGGACCCCCAGTTCGGGTTTATGACCCTGGACTGGGATGAGAAGATCCGCATGGACTGCTCCTCCCCCGACGCGATGGCATCGCTCATTGCCCAAGCCGGCCGCTATGACATAGCCACGGGCAACGACGCCGACGCCGACCGCCACGGCATCATCACCCCCGACGCCGGACTGATGAACCCCAACCACTACCTCGCCGCAGCGGTTGAGTACCTCTACGCGAACCGCTCCGGGTGGCGCGGAGACGCGATGGTGGGCAAGACCCTGGTTTCCTCCTCCATGATCGACCGCGTTACGGAAAGCCTGAACCGGCGCCTGATGGAAGTGCCCGTGGGCTTCAAGTGGTTCGTTCCCGGCCTGCTCTCCGGTGAAGTTGCATTCGGCGGCGAAGAGTCCGCAGGGGCCTCATTCCTGCGGCTGGACGGCACGGTCTGGACCACGGACAAGGACGGAATCCTGCTCGCGCTGCTGGCGTCGGAAATCACCGCCACCACGTCAAAGACCCCGTCGCAGCATTACCGGGAACTGACCAACCGCTTTGGGGACCCGGTCTACGCACGGGTGGATGCCCCGGCCACCCGCGAACAGAAGGCAGCGCTGTCCAAGCTCTCGCCGTCGGACGTCACAGCCACCACGCTGGCCGGCGAGGAAATCACCGCGCGCCTCACCGAAGCTCCGGGCAACGGGGCACCCGTGGGCGGGCTGAAGGTCACCACCGAGAACGCGTGGTTCGCTGCCCGGCCCTCCGGCACCGAGGACGTGTACAAGATCTACGCAGAGTCCTTCAAGGGCGCCGAGCATCTCAGCGAGGTTCAGGCCGAGGCGAAGGCCATTGTGGACTCCGTGATCTCCTAGCTCCACCCCATCGAGAGGTCAGTTACGGCCGGTTAGAGCGCTCAAACCAGCCGTAACTGGCCTCTCGGCAGTTTCATGAAGGCGTTAGAGAAGGCGACGCAGGATCCGTGCCTTGAACCCGTTGTACGGCGGGTAGGCCACTCGCAGGGTGTCCAGCAGCGTTGACTTGGAGAAGACCGGGCGTGCCTGGCTGAACGTGTCGAAGGAGTGCTTGCCGTGGTACGCGCCCATGCCGCTGGCACCGGCTCCGCCAAAGGGCAGGTCGGGCACGGCCAGCTGCACAATCGCTGCGTTGTGGTTCACGCTGCCCGCCCGCACTCCCTGCTCGAACCGGCGCTGCTGCTCCGCTGAAGAGGTGAACAGGTAGGAGGCCAGCGGCGCGGGGCGGGCGTTGATGATTTCCATGGCCTGGTCCAGGTCACGGACGGTGACTACCGGAAGGATGGGCCCGAAGATCTCCTCCTGCATCACGGGAGCATCCAGGGACACGTCCGTCAGCACGGTGGGTTCGATGTAGAGGTCCTCGCGGCTGCTGCGCCCGCCGGACACGACGGTGCCGTCCGCCAGGTAGCCGGCGAGCCGGTCGAAGTGCCCCTCGTTGACGATCCGGCCGTAGTTGGCGCTGCGTGACGGGTCCTTGCCCACGAACTCACGGAGCACCTTGCCCAGGGCTTTGAGCAGCTTGGGAGCTGCCTCTTCGGTGACCAGCACATAGTCCGGAGCCACGCATGTCTGGCCTGCATTGATCAGCTTGCCGTAGGCCAAGCGGCGGGCAACGGCGGTCAGGTTCCCGTCCACTACGACGGCGGGAGACTTGCCTCCCAGCTCCAGCGTTACCGGGGTCAGGTGCTCGGCGGCAGCGCGCATGACAATCTTGCCCACCCGCTCACCACCGGTGTAGAAGATGTGGTCGAACTGCTGGGCCAGCAGCGCCTGGGACGCTTCCTGGGCACCCTCGACCACCACCACGGCCTCCGGGTCCAGGTACTCGGGCAGGATCCGGGCGACGGCGGCGGAGGTGGCCGGCGCCAGCTCGCTGGGTTTGAGCACGGCCGCGTTGCCGGCGGCAAGTGCGCCGATCAGCGGGGCGAGGAGCAACTGCACGGGATAGTTCCAGGGCGCGATGATCAGCACCACGCCCAGCGGCTGCGGTTCAATACGAGCCGACGCCGGCTGCAGGCCAAGCGGCACCGGCACCTTGGTGCTTCGTGTCCAGTCGGTCAGGTGTTTCAGCGCGTGGCCTGCCTCGGCCCGGGTGATGGAGATTTCGGTGAGGTAGGCCTCCAGCGGGTTCTTGCCCAGGTCTTCTCGCAGGGCTGCAGCGAACTCCTTCTCCCGTTCGGAGAGCATCCGCATCAGGGACTTCAGCTGTTCTTTCCGCCATGCCAGGGGCCGGGTGCGCCCGCTTTCATAAACCTTGCGGACCGCGGCAACCTGTGCCGGAATCATGTCCGCCGGGGACGCTGTCCGGATACCGGAGCTCATGCCCGGTTACCGCTTTCCTGTACAGGCTTCTCCGCTGCCTGGGCAGGACGCCCGGTGAAGTGGTCCATGGACTGGTAGACCTTAAAGACCTTGCCGGCCACCACGTCCCAGGCCGGCTGCGGCAGCAGACCGCGCAGTGCGCTGCCCAGCGGAACGGTCCACGGCAGCTGTACCCGGGCCTTGCCGTCCAGCAGCGCCTTCCAGGCCTTGTCCACCACGTACTCAGGTTCCATCAGCGGCGTCATCAGCGGACCACGGGCACCTTCAAACATGCCGGTCTTGATGTAGCTGGGAATCAGGGTGGTGACCTGCACGTGGCCGTGCCCGGCTTCTTCCAGCTCCAGGCGCAGTGAATCGCTCCAGCCAATCACTGCCCACTTGGAGGCGGTGTAGACGCTCATCTTTGGTACAGACAGCGTCCCGGAGGCAGAGGCGACGTTCAGGATCCGGGCCGGGGTGCGCCGCTCGATCATGCCCGGCAGGAACGCGCGGGTGATGTGCATCGGGGCCAGCGTATTCACGTCCATCACGGCGTCAATATCCGTCCCGGAGTGTTCCCAGAAGTACTTGCCCCGAACTATGCCGGCATTGTTGATCAGCACGTCCGGCGCGCCGAGTTCTGCCAGCACGGCCTCGGCCTTCTCGGCGACCTCCGCTGCGGAGGAGACGTCCAGCGTGTAGGGCAGGACGGCGGAGGACCCGAGCCCGCGCAGCCGCTGCGCCGCAGCTTCCAGGGCTTCGGCGTTCCGGTCCCAGAGCACCACCGCCCTGGCCCCTTCACGCACCGCCCGTTCGGCGTACAGCAGGCCCATGCCCATGGCTGCTCCGGTGATGAGTACTGTCCGTCCAGAAACTGAAATTCCCACGTATGATCCGTCCGTCACAGGCCACCCTCGGCCCAACTGCTTTCCCGGTAAAATTGCTGGTGCGTGCAACATAGCGTGGCACAGTCGCCCCGCCGGTAACATTCTCCACGAATCAATCCCACTTTGTCCTTTGGAAGGCACACGCATGAGCAGGTTCGGCACCGACTGGAAACTCCACGGGAACGGCAAGACTGTTACTCCCGGCTCATTCGTCGCTCCCGATGAAAGACTCAGCTGGCCGCGAACCATCGGCATTGGCTCCCAGCATGTGGTGGCCATGTTCGGCGCAACGTTCCTCGTTCCGCTCCTGACCGGCTTCCCGCCGGCAACCACACTGTTCTTCTCCGGCGTCGGAACGATCCTGTTCCTGATCATTACCGCGGGAAAAGTTCCCAGCTACCTGGGTTCTTCCTTCGCCTTCATCGCTCCGATTGCCGCCGCGGTCAACCAGCACGGCCCCGGCGGTGCCCTCGGCGGCATCATCATGGCCGGTGCCACCCTGTTCCTTATTGGTCTGGCTGCCCAGCTGGCCGGCACCCGCTGGATCCAGGTCCTGATGCCGCCCACCGTGACCGGCGCCATCGTTGCCCTGATCGGCCTGAATCTGGCGCCCACCACGCGCACCAACTACGAAGCCGGTCCCATCACGGCCACGGTCACCGTCGTCGTGATCCTGCTGACCACCGTCCTGTTCAAGGGACTCATTGGCCGCCTGTCCATCCTGGTAGGCGTCCTGGCCGGTTACGTTGCCGCCATTATTCAGGGTGAAGTGGACTTCTCCGCCATCAACGACGCCGCCTGGTTCGGCCTGCCCGAGTTTATGGCCCCCACCTTCCACTTCAACGTCATCGGCCTGTTCGTTCCCGTTGTACTCGTTCTGGTCGCTGAGAATATTGGCCACGTGAAGTCCGTCGCCGCCATGACCGGCCGGAACCTTGATCCCTACACCGGCCGGGCACTGATGGCCGACGGCGTTGCCACCATGCTGGCCGGCGCCGGCGGCGGTTCAGGCACCACCACCTACGCAGAGAACATCGGCGTGATGGCAGCCTCCCGCGTCTATTCAACGGCTGCCTACTGGGTTGCCGGCATCACCGCTGTGCTGCTGAGCCTGTTCCCCAAGTTCGGGGCACTGATCGCCACCATCCCCCCGGGTGTGCTCGGCGGCGCCGGCGTGGTGCTGTACGGCATGATCGGCATCCTGGGTGTCCGCATCTGGGTGGACAACCGCGTGAACTTCTCCAACCCGATCAACCTCTCCGTTGCCGGTGTTGCCCTGGTGGTCGGCATCGCCAACTACACCTGGAACGTTGGCGGCCTGACCTTCGAGGGCATCGCCCTGGGCACCGCCGCCACTCTGGTGATCTACCACGGCATGATGGCAATCGCCCGCTGGCGCGGCACCATGCCAGAAGAGCCGCAGGAAGACGTCGGCTCCAAGCCGTCCAGCCTGGGCTAGCAGAACCTAGGCCCCTTCCAGGGCCGCCTGCGTGGCGCGGGCAACGTAGAACTCTGCCCGCGCCATTGCATCCTCCGGGCTCTGCGCCAGGTCAAGTACGCTGACTGCTGCCTCGACGCCATATTCAGCAAGGACTTCAGGGCTCAGCGTGATCGCTCCGGCCACCAGCACTACCGGGATTCCCCGCGCCGCAGCCAGCCGTGCCACCTCCAGCGGTGCCTTTCCGTACCGGGACTGGTCATCGACCGACCCTTCTCCGGAAAGCACCAGGTCCGCCTGGGCCAGTGCCGGCGCCAGGCCCACCAGGCCGGCAATAAGCTCAAAGCCCGGTTCAATCCGGGCATCCGTGAAGGCAAGGAAGGCCGAAGGAAAACCGCCGGCCGCTCCGGCCCCGGGAACATCGACGTCGACGCCGGTTGCCTCCCTCAGCAGCCGGGCCCAGTTGCCCAGCGCCTCATCCAGCAGCAGCCGGGCCGAGGAATCGGCGCCCTTCTGCCCGCCGAAGACATGGGCGGCACCGTTGTGGCCGGTCAGCGGATTAGTGACGTCCGCGGCGATCCGGATGCGGGTGCCCTTCACCCGCGGGTCCAGTCCCGAAGCGTCGACGGCGGCGGCCACGGCAAGCCCTGCGCCTCCCGGCGGAACCGGATCGCCGGCAGCATCAAGGATCCGCAGGCCCAGGGCGGTCAGCGCCCCGGAACCGCCGTCCGTCATCGCCGACCCGCCGATTCCCAGGATGATCTCCTGCGCCCCGGCGTCCAGTGCGGCTGTGATCAGCTGCCCGCTGCCGAAGCTCGACGCCGCGAGGGACGTCTGCACGGACGGTTCCACGAGCATCAGCCCGGAAGAGCGTGCCGTTTCCAGGACCGCCGTCGTGCCGTCCATGGCCCAGAGCGCGGTGACTTCGCGGCCAAGGGGTCCGCATACCCGCGCGGTGCGGTCCTGCGCTCCGGCGGCGAGTGCGGCTTCGAGGGTGCCTTCACCGCCGTCAGCGACCGGAACGCGAATGATGTCTGCGTCCGGATAGACGGAGAGCACCCCCTGGGCCATGGCGGCAGCGGCTTCCTCAGCGGTGAGGCTGCCTTTGAACTTGTCCGGGGCTATGAGCACGCGCATGGATTACATCCTGCCAGCGATTACGGGCTGCGGCACAGTGCGGGTGTCCGGGCTCAGCCCAGCCGCACTGCGCGGGACCTATAGACTTCCGGCAGGTCCGGCGGCTGCCGGGAGTCCTAGACGAGGGGGAAGAAGAATGATGGCTATTTCGGGCGTGGGTGCGGTCTTTGGCATCCTGTACGTGCTGGTGGTTCTCGCGGTGGCGGTGTTATCCATCTGGGCGCTGGTCCTGGTGATCGTCTTCCTCCGGCTCCGCATCGCCGAGCTGCGCTCAGCAGCCGGCACCGGTGGCACAGCCGACCCCTTGGGCTAGGCGCTTCCGGGACCCTGCGGCCAGGCGCTGCGGGCGGCGAGCACGTCTGCCAGGATGTCCGCCCGGTCAGAGACCAGTCCGTCTACGCCCAGGTCCAGGAGGCCTTCCATCAGGGGACGGGTGTTGACCGTCCAGACATGCACCTGGATGCCGGCGCGGCGGCAGCGCCGCAGGAAGGCGGGGCGCACCACGGGGATTCCGCGGAAGCTCACCGGGACCTGGACACAGCGGAACCGGCCCAGCCGCGCCACCAGTCCGCCCAGCCGCAGCGGCGAAAGCAGCAGCAGTGCTGCCGTGCCGGCGGATCCGGCGGAGGTCGCGGCCGGCCGGGAGAGCCGGCGCAGGCAGTCCAGCCGCCGCCGGTCCGAGAAGGACGTCACCAGCACCCGGTCATGTGCCCGGTGCTTTTCGATCAGGGCGGCCAGCGCCGCAGCTCCGGCGGTGTCCTTGATGTCAACATTCAGGCGCACGTCCGGCCACCGGAGAAGGACTTCCTCCAGAGTCGGGATCGGCTCGGCGCCGCCGACGCGGACGCTGCTCAGTTCCCGCAGGCTGCGGGCGCTGATTGGTCCGGTTGCATCGGTGACCCGGTCCAGGGTCTCGTCATGGAACGCCATAAGCACGCCGTCACTGGTGGTGCGGACGTCGGTTTCGAGGTAACCGAACCCCAAGTCCACGGCTGCCTGGAAGGCTGCCATGGTGTTTTCCAGCCCGTCCGGACTGAATCCGCGGTGGGAGAGGCCCAGCGCCACCGTGGTTCCGGCGGACGACGGCGGGGTGGAAGGCGGGGTGGAAGGCGGAGTGAAGTACGGCGGGAGTGCGCTCACAGAGGTACTTTATCGCCTGCCGGCACACCATCTTGCGGGGCTGCCCGGTCCGCGGACGGACTCTCGGATTTAGACTGGCTGCACCCGGGGGTAAACCCCTTCCCACCCGCGCCGGCAAGCCATGGAGGTGGCCGCATGCAGCACGGTTCTGCCCGGCAGACAGCGGGCCGGTGGCTCCGCTGGCCCGCGGACGGACTGCGGGGAACCCTATCCAGATCCCCGGTCACCCTGGGTTTCCTGGTGCTGTTCTGGTTCCTGGGCATCCTGACGTCCTCCATTGTGGACGGGCCTGAGCAGCCGCTGCTGCCCTGGGTGAGCGTGTCCGTAGACACCCTGCCGGACTACTGGCCGGCCCTGTTGCTCTCCGCCCTGTGGGCCAACGGGCTGGCCGGATACATCAGCGGAACCCTCCTGGCGCTGGCCGTGGGCCTGCCGGCCGAACGGCTGCTGGGAAGCCGCCGGTTCCTCGCGGCCGCAGTGGGAACGCAGATCATCGGCGCCCTGGCCGGCATCGGTTTCGCGTCCACCCTGAGAGGTGTCTTCGAGAACTGGGGGCGGGAACTCAGCACGGATTCATTTCTCGGTCCGGTGGCCCTGGTCTGCGGGATCAGCGCAGCCGCATCGGCAGGTATGGGCACTCTCTGGCGCCGCAGGGTGCGGCTGGCCCTTTACACCCTGCTGGTGGTCCTGGCCCTGTACTCAGGTGCGCTGCGTGACGTGATGTCCCTGGCAGCCGCGGCCGCCGGGGGATTGTGGGGGCCGTATCTGTTCGGACGGCGCCCGCTCTGGCCCCGGAACCTGGTGTCCAGCCGCCGCGAGGCCCGTGTCCTGATAGGACTGCTGGTGGTGGCTACCGCCGTCGGGCCGGTCATCGCCGCCCTGAACGTGCGCGCCGTCGGCCCCCTGGCCGTCCTCGCGTACCTGTTCACCAACGCGGAAACCCTGGACCCGGTGGCCCTCGCGACTATCTGCGCCGATCCGGGCATGCAGGCCGAGTGCCGGACAGCGCGGCTGGAGCAGAGCGCCGGCCCCGCGGGGTTCTTCCTGGCCGTCCTCCCCCAGGTACTGCTCATCGTTTTCGCCGACGGCCTGCGGCGCGGACGCCGGTTCGCCTGGATCAGCACCCTCATCCTGCAGGGCCTGATGACCCTGACCGCAGCCATCCGCACCGGTTATTTCCTCTCCGGCCGGACCGGCGGAGAGTACGGCGCCGCCGCCGGGTCCGTGCAGCCGCTCGCACTGATCCTTCCCATGCTGCTGCCGCTGCTGGTGTTCGTGCTTCTGGCCGGCTCCGGACGCCTGTTTTCCGTGTCCGCGCCGCCGGGGACCTACCGCGGGCTGTTCCTGACCTGCGCCACAGCCGGCGTGGTCCTGGCCGCCGCCTGGGTGGGAGGTGGACTGCTGCTGCGCGGCGGCTTCACCCCGCAGGCAGGTATTCCGGCCCTGCTGGCAGATCTGCCGCTGCGGTTCCTGCCGGTCTCGGAAATCATTTCAAAGCCTCCGGAGCTGCTGCCGGAATCCGTTCCTGCCATCATCCTCTACGAAGGTGTGGGTGTAGTGTTCTGGGCCCTCACCTGCGTGCTGCTCCTGCGCTCGTTCCTTGAACCCGCCTATAGCCGCTTCGCCCTGGATGCCGAACGGGCCAGGACCCTGCTTGAATCCAGCGGCGGCAGCACCATGGCCTGGATGACGCTCTGGAGCGGCAACTCCTACTGGTTCTCCCCCACCGGCAATTCCTATGTGGCGTACCGGCTGGGTTCCGGCGTCGCACTGACCGTTGGAGACCCGGTGGGACCGCCCCACGAGCTCCGCGGCTCCGTGGAGGGTTTCGCGGCATATTGCGCAGACGCCGGGGTGACCGCCTGCTTCTATTCAGTAAACGAAGCCACCCGGGAAGCGGCCGCCGGTCTGGGACACACTGACCTCCAGGTGGCGGAGGAAACGCTGCTTCCGCTCGGGACCCTGGCTTTCCGGGGCAAGCGGTTCCAGGACGTACGGACGGCCTTCAACCGTGCGGGTAAGGCCGGAATCCGTGCCGAGTGGACCACCTACCGCACCGCACCGCTGTCCGTCCTGGACCAGATCAACGCCATTTCCGAGGAATGGGTGGCGGAAAAGCGGATGCCGGAAATGGGCTTCACGCTGGGCGGTATTGAAGAACTCGACGACGACGCAGTGCGGCTGCTGCTCGCGGTGGACCAGGACCGCACCGTCCACGGTGTGACCTCCTGGCTGCCGATTTACCGGGACGGGGAGATCATCGGCTGGACACTGGACTTCATGCGCCGCAGGGGACGCGGGTTCCCCGCCGCCATGGACTTCCTCATCGCCTCTGCTGCGCTGTCCCTGCAGGACGAGGGCTTTCATCTGCTCAGCCTGTCAGGCGCACCGCTGGCCCGGAATGAGGCATCCTCGAAGGCAGCATCCGCAGCCGATACCGCGGCCGGAACAAGTACGTCTCCGGGGCGGGTGGCGGTGACGCCCCCTGCGCTCGAGTGGCTGATGGACCGGCTTGGCGCAACCCTGGAACCGGTCTACGGATTCCGTTCCCTGCTGGCCTACAAGGCGAAGTTCCAGCCCGAGTACGTTCCGCTGTACATGACCTACCTGGATTCCGCGTCTCTCCCGGGGATTGCCAACGCCCTGGGCCGAGCCTACCTGCCGCACGTTTCCGTGGGACAGACGTTCACCATGGCCCGCAGGATCATAGGCACCCAGCGATGAACCTGGCGCTGACCAGCGGGCCTGTGCCAGTGCTTGTACTGAGCCTCGGCGCCGCCGGGCTCTGCTGGCTGTGCTGGGGTCCGAGGAGGTACCTCACCCGGGTTGTTCCGTTCGCACTGATGGGCGCCCTGGCCGGAACCGTGCTGCTGTTCGTCGCTGCTGAACTGCTGCTGTCCTGGTGGAACGCGTCTTTTCCGCGGTACCTCTACTTATATTCCGCCGGTGGAATATTGTCAGTATTGCTGGTGGTTCCACGCTGGCGACTCTCCCGGGGTGTCTTTCCGCGGATCCTGACGGTCCTCTCCGCCGCTGCAGTTCTGCTGGGCGCGGCGTCGGCTGCCAACGTCGCCTATGGGCAATACCCCACACTCCAATCGCTGGTGGTGCGCCCGGGCGACTCCAGCGGCGAGGTGCCCCTCCGCAAGCCGGTTCCCGGGCAGGACACCAGCCCGAGCACGGAAGCGAACTGGATACCGCCGTCGAACATGCCTGCGGAGGGCCGAGTCTATGAGGTCCAGATCCCCGAGTCCGGTTCAGGCTATGCCGCCGGCTCCAGCCTCGTGTATCTCCCGCCTGCCTATCTGGGAACACCCCACGCCCGGAATCTTCCGGTGCTGCTTGCCCTGCACGGACAGCCCGGCGAACCTTCCGACTGGTTCGCCGGCGGGCAGCTGCAGCGGGTAATGGACGACTTCGCAGCACAGCATCACGGCCTGGCGCCCGTCGTCGTTCTACCGGACCTCTCCGGCGGTTCGAACTCCAACTGGTCGCTCTGCCTCGACTCAAGACAGGGCCGCGGAGCGACTTACCTCGCCGAGGATGTTCCCCGCTGGGTCCAGGACAACCTTGCCGCGGGGCTCAGCGGCCCGCAGCAGTGGGCAACAGCGGGTTACTCCTACGGCGGGACCTGTGCCCTGCAGCTGGCTGTGAACTTCCCGGACGCCTTCCCAACCTTCATCGACATTGCCGGGGAGAACGAACCAACGATCCCCGGCGGGATGAAGTCGCTGCTGGACACTTACTTCGGCGGTGATGCGGCCGCCTTCGCGGCGCAGAATGCGCTGGACATCCTCAAGCAGCGTTCCTTTCCGGATACAGCCGGGATCGTAGTGA
This sequence comes from Arthrobacter sp., assembly GCA_040274025.1. Taxonomy (GTDB): domain Bacteria; phylum Actinomycetota; class Actinomycetes; order Actinomycetales; family Micrococcaceae; genus Arthrobacter_B. The sequence continues at coordinate 39,400 of JBELZL010000005.1, forward strand.
TCGGCAAGGATGACCGCGTCTACTCCGGGGAGGGCCGGGAAGTATACGACGCCGCTAAGGCCGCCGGGATGGACGTACAGCTCCAGGAGCTGCCCGGGGGACACTCCTGGCAGGTGTGGAAGGCGGGCCTCGACGGCAACCTGGACTGGCTGGGCCGCCGCCTTGGCATACTTGGTCCATGAGCGACGCACCCACGCACCGGCTCCAGCGGCAGCTGTCCCGTGCCGCCCAGGCGCTGGGCAGGCATGGGGTGCTCCTGCTTACCCTCGCAGCCGGGCTGGTACCGGCCCTGCTGCTGGCCCTTGTGGCAGGCGGGGTCTACGAGGCGGTGTCGGAAGAGGACGGCGTCGCTGCCCTGGACCGGCCTGTCCTTCAGGCCGCCCAGGCACTGCGCTCCCCGATCCTCGACACCTCGGTGACCTGGCTGACCAATCTGGGCGGCACCATCGGCCTCCCGCTCCTGGCCGCAGCCGCCGTGGCAGTGCTGTGCCGCTGGCAGCACAGCTGGACTCCCCTGATCCTTACCGCATCAGCCGCTGCCGGCTCGCTGCTGATGACTGTTGCCGGCAAAGCACTGGTGGGACGGACCCGGCCGCCGCTGTCCGACGCCGTTCCGCCGTATGAGTACTCCGCGTCGTTTCCGAGCGGGCATTCCCTGAATTCGCTGGTGATAAGCGGAACCATCGCGTACCTGCTTTTCATTTATCTGGATTCGAAGCGGGCTCGCATCATTACGGTCCTGGTTGCCGCTGCCTTTATCGTCACGGTAGGGCTGAGCCGGGTCTATCTGGGCCACCACTGGCTGACGGATGTGCTGGTGGCCTGGAGCCTGGGGCTGGCCTGGCTGGCCATCCTCATTACCGTTCACCAGCTGCTGCACGCACGCCGGATCAGGAACCTCCCGGCGCAGTAGGAACTACTGCCCGCGCAGCAGGTCCTCGAGGATCTGTGCCACACCGTCTTCGGTGAACGGGGGAGCCTGCAGGGGAACAGCGGCGCGGACGGCAGGATGCCCGGAGGCCATGGCGTAGCCGCGGCCGGCCCAGCCCAGCATCCCCAAGTCATTGGGCATGTCACCAAAGGCAACGACGTCGGCAGCCTCGACCTTCAGGGACCCGGCGTAATCTGCCAGAGTCACGGCCTTGTCCAGGCCGCGGGCGGACATTTCCAGCAGCGGTATCGACGGCGCCGAATGGGTCGTCGAGACCAGGTGGGCTACCTCGGGCTTCACTTTCCGGAGGAACTCGTCCGGGTGGATATCCTCCACCCGCGCGAGGAACTTCACCACACGGCTTCCGGGACCCAGGGATTCCGTAAGCGGTGCGGGAGGAACTGCACCGAGCAGGTCCGATCCGGCGTCCTGCAGGAAACCGGGCTCCAGGTGGAAGCCCTCAACGGTTTCGGCGGCGAAGCGCACCGCAGGGTAGAGGCTGCGGATAATGCCTGCTGCCTGGAACATGCCCTCCAGCGGCACAGGCTTGGACCAGATCACCTGGGCAGCTTCAAGGTCGTAAAGGATCGCGCCGTTGGAGCAGATCACGGTGCCGGTGTGGCGCAGCTGGTCGCGGATGGGGCCCAGCCAGCGGGGCGGGCGGCCGGTGACAAAAACCACGTGGATGCCGGCGTCGGCGCATTTGCGGAACGCATTGACGGTCCGGTCACTGATCCTGTTGTCCGGGCCGACTATGGTCCCGTCCAGGTCACTTGCTACCAGCCGCATGCCCCGCCCTTCCGTTGGCTTCCAGCCTAGCGGGAACGCGGGCCGCACACGGCCAGGCGCCAGCGTTCCGGACGCTCCGCCGTCCCCACTATGAGTCCGCTGCGGCCCAGTGCCAGAACACTCCGGGACTGGGTGCATCCAGGTCCACCATCGTGACCGCGAAGCTGCGCGCTGCTTCCGGCCAGCCGGACCAGGTGAGCTGCGGAGAGGCACTTGTCCTTTCCTCTGCCCGGCACCAATGGGGTTCCGGAAGTTCTAGAGCAGTTCACTCCGCCGGGGTGGATCCGCACCGGGACGGGACACGGTGATCGCAGCTGCCCGTGCCGCATAGGCGATGATCGCTTCCAGATCGCCGACGCCGATCTTCCGCAGTTCCGGCCGGCGTGCAGCGCCGTCGAAGTCCCGGTCCATCAACCCGGCAATCAGGGCGGCCATGAATGAATCCCCTGCTCCAACGGTGTCCGCAACCGCAACGGCGGGCGCCGGGGCCTCACAGCTCCCTGAGGCAGTCACCGCCCAGGGTCCTCGGGATCCGCGGGTAACGACGACGACGGCGGGGCCAAGCTGAAGCCAGGCCCTGGCCGCGTCTTCCACCGGCTGGTCCGGGTAGAGCCAGGCGAGATCCTCGTCGGAAGCTTTCACGACGTCGGCCAGGCGGACGAACTTTTCCGCCTGTTCCCGGGCGTAGGACACGTCGGTAATTATGGTCGGCCGGCAGTTCGGGTCATAGGTGATGGTGGCCTGCGGATGCGCCTGTTCGACGGCGGTGAGCACCTCATCTGCCCCCGGCGAAAGCATCGTGGCAATGGATCCGGTGTGCAGCAGCGTGGTGCCTTGCAGCAGGCGCGGCAGCTCGCCGGCCAGGCCGGGAAGAGTCCACTCCAGATCGAAGGTGTACCGGGCACCGCCGGCGGGATCGAGCGTTGCGGTGGCAACACTGGTAGGCCGCCCGTCTGCCGGCAGGGCGGCCAGGACGGAGTTGTTCTTCAGGTGCTCGGCGATCAGCACACCGTAGGCATCGGTGCCGTACCGTCCCGCGAACTGCACCGGCCGGCCCAGCCTGGCGACGCCCACGGCCACGTTGAGCGGGCTGCCGCCCGGGTGGGAGCGGCGGGGCGCGGTGTCGCTGAGGACTTCGTCTATGAGGGCTTCGCCGATGACTGTGATCACGGACTCAACCTACCGACCACTCACCCGGCGGCGCTACCCGGCAGTCTTTCGGCGGCATCTTCGAGCGCGCGGAGCACCCCGGTCCAGCCCGGCGTGGCAGGGGTAATCATTTCGAAGTGGTCCCCGGGAATCGGCCGCAGTTCCGCTGTTCCACCGGCGGCTTTAGCTGCCCGCACATAGTTTTCGGCCAGTTCCACCGGCACCGTGATGTCTTCGGTGCCATGCAGGACAAACACCGGGACGGGCGCGGGCACCTGACGGACCGGGTCCGCCGCCTTCCAGCGCTCCGGGTCTATCTCCGGGGAAGCGCCGAGGAAGTTCTCCGCTGCGCTGCTGCTCAGTCCCAGCTCATGGGCACGCTGCAGGTCCAGCACCCCGGACTGGCTGACGACGGCGGCAAGCGGCACCCGGGGCGTCTTCCGTCCCGCAGCCCAGACCGCCAGCTGACCGCCGGCTGAGTGTCCCAGCGCGATCACGGGGCCCGGAACGCCGGCGAGTTCCTCCAGTTCTGCCAGTGCGTCAATGCCTGCGCTGATGTCCTCGAAGGTCTGCGGCCAGCCGCCCCCGTTCCCGGCGCGCCGGTACTCAAGGTTCACGGCAGCCCATCCCCGCCCGGCCAGGTCCGCCGCCAGCGGACGCCCAAGTTCGAGGGAGTATTTGGACCGCCAGTAGCCGCCGTGGATGATCACCACTTTTCCGCGTGCGGTCTGCCCCGCGGGCGGAAGCGTCAGCTCGCCGAACTGTTCGGGGTGAGTGCCGTAGGTGAACCGCTGTGGCATGGGTGTTCCTTCGTCGAGGGCGTACGCGTTCCCCGGGCTGCGCCCCCGGCGGGCCGCCGTCGTCCTAATCTGGAGTTGAGCCTAACCCCGCCGGCCCGGACAGTGTCTGCGGCGTGCCCTAGGCTGGCAGAAACTGCGAAAGGACTATCGTGAGCGCGTGGGACACCCTGGATGACCGGCTTCGCCCGGTGGTTCAGGCCAGTACGGAGGAGTATGCCCGGGTGCGCCCGGCGCTGGAGTCCGTGACGGCGGAAATGGAAGCCAGCCTGCGGGCGGTGTTCGAGGACAGCACGGTCAAGCCGCTGTTTATTGCTTCACGAACCAAATCTGTGGAGTCTTTCCGGGACAAGGCATCCCGCACGCTGCCGTCGGAAAACCCGGATGAGGTACCCACCCTGCTTTTCCCGGATCCGCTGCGCAATCTGACGGACCTGGTGGGGGTCCGCGTGATCATGACCCTGCCGCACGAGGTGGATGAAGCAGCCAACCTGATCAAGCGGCAGCGGGCGGAGTTCGACTGCCGCGGAGACCGGGAAAAGGACATCGGCTCCATCGAATCCGGCACCTACGGCTACTCCAGCCGGCACCTGATCCTGCGCACCATCCAGAATGAGACGGTGCGGGAATTCCACCGCCTGCTGGACCCGTCGCAGAAGCCGAACGGCAGCTACCTCTTCGAAGTCCAGATCCGTACGGTATTGGCCCACGCCTGGTCCGAGATTGAACATGACATCCGGTTCAAGGCCGGTGATCCCCGGGCCTGGAGCCCGTACTTCGACCGCCAGTTCACTGCCACCGCCGCCATGCTTGAAACTGTGGAGAACGAGTTCGCCGAGCTGCACGAACGCTATGAGACGGTCACCGGTTTCTGGGACGAGGAGGGTGAAGGTTCGGCGCCGCTGACGCCGAACCGGATCCGGCACGTTTGGATGACGCTGCTGCCCCACGTGAACCGCAAGGCCGGGGACGACTGGGGCTGGGCGGCGGAACTGCTGGCCGCGCACGGACTGAAGACCACCATGGATCTGGCCGGGCTGCTGCAGGCCGAAGCCATCACCGAGGTCCGTGCTGCCCTGGACCACCGCTACTCACCGGGCCCGGACCGCCTGCTCGATGATCTGCTGCTCTGGCGCTTTGGCAAGAAGCACATCGATCTCACGGCCGAGCCGGAAGACGCTCCATCCAAGCCGCGGCGCGAATCCCTGGGCCGGCGCTACCGGCAGATGCAGCTTTACCGCGCCCGGGAAGCCTAGCCGGGGCCGGTGGCTTCGGGGGCAGGACCTCTCCCGGATAACAACCGACCCGGATTTGGCCGCAGTCTCGCAGCGAGTGATTACCTCCGCGCCACACCTTTCCGGCCGCGTTACTGAGCTGCGTCGACGAGCCCGCCGCGAGCCGCCATCCTGTGCTGCAATAACGCTCATGAGTCCGGTTCCGTACGTCCTGTGCTGCAATAACGCACCTCTGGACGCTTCATAGCGACGTTATTGCAGCACAGGATGAAACCGGGGTGCCCATAACAGCCTTATTGCGTCAGAGGATGAAGGCTCTGGGATGGAGACTCAGGCGCCGCAGCCATCCGGACCACAGGAATCAGGCCGAGGCGCGGCGGACAAGCGCGACCGGGGGCAGGTTCTGCTCCGGAGCCCCTGTGACGGTACCGAAACCCCCTGGTTCCACCAGTGACTCCGTAGCCAGCTGCGCGAACAGCACGCCGATTCGGCGGGCATGGACACTGACCGTAGTCAGCGGAGGCACTGCAAGGCGGGCCAGCGGAATGTCCTCTGCCCCAATCACGGCGAGGTCCGACGGCGCGGACCGGTTGAGCATGGACAGTCCGGCCAAGAGGGCAAACGCGTATTCATCGTCAAAAGCACAGACTCCGGTCACGGGTGTGTCGGCGAAAAGCCACCGGCCAACAGCTCCGGAAGCGTCAGCAGGGTCAAGATTGATCCGCTCTACGGCAGGGGGCTGCAGCCCGTGCCGGTGACAGGCCTCCTCGATGGCGGCCAGGCGTGCCTCGGCCCGCCACTGATACCCGGAGGCGGCAGGCAGGGCAACGCCGATCCTCCGGTGTCCGGAACGTGCGAGGTGCTGCACCTGCAGGGCGCCGATACCAAGATCAGGACCCAGGGGATCGGCATGGTCCTGCTGCAGGGAGGCCATTGGCACGCCGGTGGCCTGGAGCGCGTCCAAGTCCGGCTCCTGAAGCGGAGTTGCAAGGATCAATGCCGCCGGTACCAGTGAGCGCACCAGCGGTGCGGCCGCACCCCCGTCCGGCAGGCGGTGCGCAATCAGGCGCAGGCCAGCCTGTTCCACCTGGTCGGAGGCTCCATCCAGCACCATGGCCAGGGCCCGGCCCAGCGGTTCGGGTGGCAAGAGCATAAGCACCAGGTCGCTTTGTCCCCGGCGCAGCGTCCGGGCGGCCGTCGACGGCGCATAGCCAAGTTTCGCGGCGGCGGTAAGAACCCGCTGCCGGGTCGTCTCCGTGATGCTTTGCCCGCTTCTGCCGTTGAGCACATAGCTGACCGTTGCCCGTGAGACCCCGGCTGCGCGGGCGACGTCGTGCGAAGTGACCTTGCGGTGCACGGAGTTCCTTTCGTGACCATCTGACCCTTTCGAAGATACACTTTACTTACACGTGTAAGTGACGAAACGGTGGCCGCGTACCCACGGCTGCTCCATCGACTGAAAGGAACGTCCATGGCGGCCAACAAGCCCCTGACAGCCCAGAACACCATCCAGGAGTGGCTCGACCACCCGGAAGGCGGCCCCATCCTGCGCGGCTTCCTGGCCCAGACCGGAAGCGACGAGGCTTCCCTCGGACCGGCCCTGGGCCTGAAGCTCCAGCAGCTTGTGGACCTGAGCCAGGGACAGATGCCCCAGGCCGCCGTCGACGGACTGGTGATGCAGGCCAACGGCGGTGTGATGCCGGAGCTCGAAGAGACCGCGCTTCCCACTGTTCCGGGCCGCTTTGAGAACAAGACTGTCATCGTCACGGGTGCCGGCTCCGGCATCGGCCGAGCCACGGCCGCCCGCATCGCCCGCGAAGGCGGCCGCGTCATTGCCGTTGATATCGCCGAACCCAAGATTCAGGAACTGGCCGAAGAACTCGGCGACGCCATTGTTCCGGTGCCCGCCGACCTCACGGATCTGGCAGCCGTGGACCGGATCATCGCCGCCGCCGGCGGACAGATCGACGGCCTGGCGAACGTCGCCGGAATCAATGACGATTTCAGCCCGCTGCACGAGGTGTCCGACGCCATGTGGCAGAAGGTCTTCGCGGTGAACGTGGACGGCCTGGTCCGCCTGACCCGCGCCGTGCTGCCGGGCATGCTTGAGGCACACAAGGGCGCGATCGTGAACGTCACCTCCGAGGCGGGCCTGCGCGGCTCCGCGTCCGGCGTGGCCTACACCGCCTCCAAGCACGCGGTTGTGGGCATCACCAAGAGCGCTGCGTTCATGTATGCCAAGGAAGGCATACGTATCAACGCGGTTGCCCCGGGCGGTGTGGCCACCGGCATCCCGATGGGCGGCAAGACCTCCGAGTACGGCGAAGCCCGCCTGACCCCGGCCCGCGTGATGATCCCCGGCCTGGCCTCCGCCGAGGACCTGGCTGCTTCCATCACGTTCCTGCTCAGCGATGACTCCGTGAACATCAACGGTGCCATCATGCCCTCCGACGGCGGCTGGTCCGCAGGCTAAACCGCACCAAACAACGACGGCGGCCGGTTCCCAAAGGGAACCAGCCGCCGTCGCTCTTCCGAGAGGGCAGTTACGGCTCGTTTCACGGGTGATAGGAGCCGTAACTGGCCTCTCGGCGGAGGGGACCGCTAGGAACCGGACACCGCGGCAGCAAGCTTGTTCAGCGACTCCTCGAGCTCTTCCTTGCTGATCATCGGGAAGGACACCTTCTTCAGGACGTCCTTGTCCGTGACCTTGCTCCAGTCATAGGTCAGGGTCACTTCGGTGGAATCCGGACCCAGCGAGTCCAGTTCCCACACCCATTCCCAGCCGGCCGGCTCCGTACCGGCGACGGCGGTCTGCCAGGCCAGGAGCTGGTTGTGGCTGAAACCGGTGACGTGGTTGTCCGTTTTGTAGTCACCCATCTTGGCGTTGGACATGTTCATGGTGAAGACGTCTCCCACCGCGGCGATGCGGTCGGTCTTCTCGTCCGAAACCACCATTCCCGAACCGTCCAGCTGGTGGTGCCGCTCGGGGTTGGACAACAGGTGGAAGATGTCCCCTGCCGAAGCGTCAATGACGCGGGATACGGAAATGGTCGACTGTTCGTTGGACATAGTTCTCCTTCGTGTAGATGGATCATGCCATCCCGCCGGGCGGTGGCCCGCGGGAAAACTAGTCTTGCGTTGAGCGCTGCGCCTCTTCGAGCGTCCAGCCGCTGATGAACGGCGGGTCCTGCCCCTCGTCGCGGGTGTACTGGCGGCAGCGCTCCCGCTCATCCTGCAGCCACTGCCGGAAGCCGGCCTGGGTGGACCCCAGCGACGGTACGCGGTCCAGCACGTCGATGGCCAACTGGAACCGGTCGATCTGGTTCAGCATCGCCATATCGAACGGCGTGGTGGTGGTCCCTTCTTCCTTGTAGCCGCGCACGTGCAGGTTGGAATGGTTCGTGCGGCGGTAGGTCAGCCGGTGGATAAGCCACGGATAGCCGTGGTAAGCGAAAATGACCGGCCGGTCCTTGGTGAAAAGCGTGTCGAAGTCCCGGTCGGAGAGCCCGTGCGGATGCTCTGCCGAGTCCTGCAGCCGCATCAGGTCCACCACGTTCACCACCCGGATCCGCAGCTGCGGCAGCCGTTCCTTCAGCAGGGCGGCGGCAGCAATGGTTTCAAGCGTGGGCACATCCCCTGCACAGCCCATTACGACGTCGGGATCCGGCTGCGGGCCGGGACCGTTCCCTTCGCTGCCCGCGAAGTCCCAGACGCCGATGCCGCGCTTGACGTGCAGCCGCGCCTGCTCGGGATTCAGCCACACCGGCGCAGGCTGCTTGCCGGAAACCACCACGTTTACCCGGTCCCGTGTCCCCAGGATGTGCTGGGTAACCGCCAGCAGGGTGTTTGCGTCCGGCGGCAGGTACACCCGGATCACGTCGGCTTTTTTGTTCACCACGTGATCGATGAAACCCGGGTCCTGATGGGAGAACCCGTTGTGGTCCTGCTGCCAGACGTGGCTGGAGAGCAGGTAGTTCAGCGATGCGATGGGCTGGCGCCAAGACAGGTCCCGGCTGACCTTCAACCACTTGGCGTGCTGGTTGAACATTGAGTCGACTATGTGGACGAAGGCCTCGTAACAGTTGAACACCCCGTGCCGGCCGGTGAGCAGGTAGCCTTCCAGCCATCCTTCACAGAGGTGCTCGCTGAGCACCTCCACAACCCGCCCGCTGCGGGCCAGATTCTCGTCAACGGCCTCGATCCGCTGCTGCCAGACCTTGTCGGTGACCCCGTAGACCTCCTGCAGCCGGTTGGAGGCAGTTTCATCCGGACCGAAGATCCGGAAGTTCTCCGGGTTCCGCCGGATGATCTCTGCCAGGTACTTGCCCAGATTCAGCATCGGACTCACCCGTTCGCTGCCCGGCTCCGCAATGTCGACGGCGAACTCGTCGTAGGCAGGCAGCCGCAGGTCCTGGAGCAGCCGGCCGCCGTTGGCGTACGGGGTGGCGCTCATGCGCAGGTTCCCGGCCGGCGCCAGGGACGCAATTTCCCCGCGCAGCCGGCCCTCGCCGTCGAACAGTTCCTCGGGCTGGTAGGAGCGCAGCCATTCCTGGAGCTGGGCGAGGTGTTCGGGGTTGTCATGGACCTCGGACAGTGGAACCTGATGCGCCCGCCAGGTGCCCTCCACCGGTTTGCCGTCCACTTCGCGCGGACCGGTCCAGCCCTTGGGCGAACGGAAGACGATCATGGGCCAGCGCGGGGCGTGGGGATCGACGTCGCCGGCCTGCGGTGCATCAGCCGGAACCGCCAGTTTTTCGCCGGTCCGGTACGGAGCCTGGATTGCGTGGATTTCAGCCAGACAGGTACTGAGCGCCGCAGCGAAGTTTTCGTGGGCAGCCATCACGGCGTCGGGGTCCTGCACCGTGACAAAGTGCGGGCGGTAGCCGTAGCCCTCGAGCAGCTTCACCAGCTGGGATTCGGGCATCCGGGAAAGCACGGTGGGGTTGGCGATCTTGTAGCCGTTGAGGTGCAGGATCGGCAGCACCGCCCCGTCCACGGCCGGGTCCAGGAAGCTGTTGGAGTGCCAGGACGCGGCCAGCGGGCCGGTTTCGGCTTCGCCGTCGCCAATCACCGTGGCGGCGATCAGCTCCGGGTTGTCGAACACGGCACCGTAGGCGTGGGCGAGCGAGTATCCCAGTTCACCGCCCTCATGGATTGACCCCGGAGTTTCCGGTGCCGCATGGCTGGGCACACCGCCCGGATAGGAGAACTGCTTGAACAGCGCGGCCAGACCGTCCTCGTCTTCGCCGAGATGGCTGTAAATCTCTGCGTACGTCCCCTCCAGCCAGGCGTTCGCCACGTTCGCCGGACCGCCGTGCCCGGGGCCGGTGATGAACAGGAATTCCTGGCCGGTCTCATTGATCAGCCGGTTCAGGTGCGCGTAGATGAAGTTCAGCCCGGGGGTGGTTCCCCAGTGCCCCAGCAGCCTTGCCTTCACATCACCTGGCTCCAGGGGCCGGCGCAGCAGCGGGTTGTCCCGCAGGTAGATCTGCCCGGCGGAGAGGTAGTTGGCCGCCCGCCACCACGCGTCCACCGCCTGCAGCTGGCTTTCCGGCGGCAGGGCCGTGCCGGGCAGGCGTTCTTCAGGGGTTCGGGTGTCGGTCATCGCTGCGTTCCTCCCGTAGGGGATGGGTGACGGTCTGGCGGTCTGAGGACGGTTGCCCTAAGACGGTGCTGGGATTTCCGGCACGACGTCGGAGGGCCGCTTGTCCGGCCGCAGCCCGCGCCATACGGGGTGCCGGAGCTTGCCGGTGCCGGTGCGTTCCGCGTAGGTGACCTCTCCTACCAGGACCGGCCGGACCCAGCGGGCATCGGAGGCGTCGGCGCGGGGGACGTCGTCCAGCGGCGCGGTTTTGCGGGAGAGTTTCTTCAGCCGGGAACCCACCAGGGCGAGGTCCTTTTCGCTCAGGCCCGACCCGACGCGGCCGATGTACTGCAGTTCGGTCCCGTCCGGAACTGCGACGAGCAGGGAACCCACCTTGTTGGCCCGGTTGCCCTGGCCCGGGCGCCAGCCCACGATCACCACTTCCTGGCTGAACTGGTTCTTGAGCTTGATCCAGCTGCGCGACCGGGTGCCGGCGGAGTAGTCCGCGGACCGCCGCTTCGCCACCACACCCTCAAGCCCCAGCTCCTTGCTGGCCTCAACCGCATCATCCATGCCCAGGTCCAGGGCGGGCGGAACCTGGACGTGCCCGTCGCCTTGACTCGATTCAACGGCCTGTTCAAGGATTTCGCGGCGCTGTTCGTAGCTGAGCTCCAGCAGCGAGTTTCCGTCCAGCCAGAGCAGGTCGAAAACCATAAACTGCACCGGAGTCTTGGCGGCCGCCGCTTCAGCGTCGCGGGCCCGGGTCAGGTGCATCCGCGGCTGGAGCAGGCCGAAGTCCGGGCGTCCGGCCTTGTTCAGTGCAACGATCTCCCCGTCCAGCACAGCCCGCTCACCGTTGAGTGCGCTGCCGAGTTCCTGCAGCTCGGGGTAGGCAACGGTCATGTCGTTGCCGTTGCGGCTGATCAACCGGGTCCCTTCGGGAGTCACTTCGGCAATGGCCCGCACGCCGTCCCATTTCATCTCGAAGGCCCACTCGGCGTCGTCGTTGATGTCTGCCTTGGAACCCAGGGTCGCCAGCATGGGTTTCAGCGACGGCATGCCGGAGTCCTTGATGTCCGCTTTCACCGCCGCACTGTCCGGCATTGGCAGCGGATCCGGGCGGGCTTTGGCAGCGGCTTTGGTCACTTGGGCCGGGTTCTCCTTGTCCTTTTTCGCCGCCTCGTTCGCGGGTCTAGCGGGTTCGGCTGTTTTGGTGCTCTGGTCCTTCATCAGGTGCAGCAGCCAGTTGCTCTTGCCGTCCTGCCCGCCGGTATGGATAAAGGCAAATCGGCGCACCGCCGAACCGTCCCGCGCCAGGCCGCCGTCGGGCTGCCCGTGAACGGTGACGATCACTTCCTTGTCCGGCCGCCACTTCTCCGTCTCGTAGGTTCCGTGGTCCCAGATGGTTACCTCGCCGGCACCGTATTCGCCCTTGGGAATGGTGCCTGCGAATCCGCCGTAGTCCAGCGGATGATCCTCGGTCTGGACGGCCAGGTGGTTCTTGTCCGGTGTGGTCGGAGGGCCTTTGGGCACCGCCCAGGAAACCAGCACGCCGTCGCGTTCCAGCCGGAAGTCCCAGTGCAGCCGCCGGGCGTGGTGCTCCTGGATGACAAAGCTGTTTCCACCCCCTTCCACGGCTTTCGGCGCTTGGGCAGGCACGGGCTCGGGGGTCTTGGCGGCGTCGCGCATGCTGCGGTACTTGTGCAGCTTGTCCGGCTCTGCCTCCAGCGTCCCGGGGTCTGCTTCGCCGGTGTGCATCCCGGCCAGCGGATCGCCGATTTCCTCTACCCGGTCCAGGACCTGCTCGTAGTCCAGCTGCGCCAGGTCCGGGTCCTCGAGTTCCTCCCAGGTCCGCGGTGCTGCGGCCATGGGGCGGAACCGGCCGCGCAGGGAGTAGGGGCAAATCGTGGTTTTGTTGGCGTTGTTCTGGCTCCAGTCCACCAGGACCTTGCCCTTGCGCAGCGTTTTTTTCATGTCGCTGACCACCAGGTCCGGATGGTCTGCTTCCAGTGCGCGGGCCAGCTCGTGGGCGACGGCGCTGACCTCCTCCGAGGTCTGCCGGCCGTCCAGCGCGGCGTAGAGGTGAATGCCCTTGGACCCGCTGGTGACCGGCCGGGCATCCAGGCCCATGTCCGTGAGGATGCTGCGGGCCAGGCGGGCTACTTCGGCGCAGTCGGCAAGCGAGGCGCCCTCTCCGGGGTCAAGGTCCAGGACCAGCCTGTCCGGGTTCTGCCGTACTCCGCGAGGACCGAACTGCCACTGGGGAACGTGGATTTCCAGCGCAGCCAGCTGGGCCAGCCACGTCAGCGTAGCGAGGTCGTTGACCAGCGGATAGACGTTGTTATGGTCCTTATGCTCAATCGTGTACCGCTTCACCCAGCTGGGCGCAGAATCGTCAATGTTCTTCTGAAAGAAAACCTGCCCGGGATGCTCCGGAGTTCCGACGCCGTTGACCCACCGTTTGCGGGTAGCCGGACGATTGCGTGCGTAGGGGATCAGCGTGGGGGCAATGGCTGCGTAATAAGAGAGAACGTCCGCCTTCGTGGTTCCCGTTTCCGGGTACAGGACCTTGTCCAGCGAAGTCAGGCGCAGGCGGTGTCCATCCACATTGACCGTTTCCCGCTGCCTCGGGGCCGTTCCCGTTGTCGCCATGCCCTCTAGTCTTACCGGGATAACGAGGCAATTTCCAGTAGACATCAGCATGCTTACAAAATCTTTCGGGGTTTTTGGGCGGGATAGGGCAACAGCCCCCGAAGCGTGTCCGGGTGTGTGTATGTTGGGGCAATGACGGACACTGCGCGGGTCTTGGTCACGGGAGCAACGGGCTACATCGGCGGACGTCTGGTTCCACTGCTGCTGGCGGACGGCCACACCGTTCGGGTGCTGGCCCGGTCCCCGGAAAAGCTCAACGACGTACCCTGGCATGACGACGTCGAGATCGTCCAGGGCGACCTCTCCGACGCCGAATCGGTTCAAAGCGCGTTCCAGGACGTGGACACCGTGTACTTCCTGGTCCACTCGATGGCCTCGGGTAAGGGCTTTGCCGCACAGGAGGAGAACATCGCCAACATCGTGGCGTCGGCTGCGGAGAAGACGGGTGTCAGGCGCATTCTCTATCTGGGTGGTCTGCATCCGAACGAGGGCGAACTCTCCCCGCACATGGCCTCGCGGACTGCCGTCGGCGAGATTTTGCTGAACGGTGCCGTCCCGGCTGTGGTGTTCCAGGCTGGCGTGGTGATCGGATCCGGTTCCGCATCGTTTGAGATGATCCGCCATCTCACCGAAACCCTGCCGGTTATGCCGGCCCCAAGCTGGGTCCGCCGGAAGATCGAACCCATCGCCGTCCGCGACGTCCTGCACTATCTGGTCCGCGCCGCAGACCTGCCAGAAGGCCTGAACCGCACCTTCGACATCGGCTCCGGTGAAGTCCTGGAATACGCGGACATCATGAACGGCTACGCCGAAGTGGCCGGACTCCCCCGGCGCCGTATTTACGCCCTGCCCATCCCCGCCCCCAAGCTGGCGGGATTGTGGGTGGCGCTGGTGACCCCGATTCCGCTGGCCATGTCCCGCCCGCTCGTCGAGTCCCTGCAGCACGATGCCGTGGCCAAGGAACGGGACATCAACGACTACATTCCGGAACCCCTTGGCGGGCTGACCAACTACCACGACGCCGTCACCAGAGCACTGGGCAAAGAGGCCCGCAATGAGGTGGAGACCACCTGGGCCAGTGCCTCCGGCGCCGCGGACCTGGCCTCTGAGCCGCTGCCCTCTGATCCGGACTGGGCGGGGCAGACGGTCTACGTGGACCAGCGGCGGCGCGGGTCCACCGTTGATCCGACCCATATCTGGCAGGTTATCGAGGGAATCGGCGGCAAGAACGGCTGGTACTCGCTGCCCATGGCGTGGGCGATCCGCGGTGTCCTGGACAAAACCGTGGGCGGTGCGGGCCTGACCCGCGGGCGGCGGAATCCCTCCACGCTGCTGACCGGTGACGTCGTTGACTGGTGGCGGGTGGAACTGCTGGAGCGCGGAACCCTGCTGCGGCTGCGGGCAGAGATGCGCGTTCCGGGCAAGGCCTGGCTGGAGCTGCGGGTGGATCCCGACGGCGAAGGCAGCGTCTACAGCCAGCGGGCGATTTACTTCCCCCGCGGACTCCTGGGCCGGCTGTACTGGTGGCTGATCTACCCCTTCCACGGGCTGATCTTCCCGTCCATGGCGAAGAACATCACCCGGCAGGCGGCACGGATGGCTGAACTGGACGCCGCCTGAAGGTTCCGTCAAGGGTCTGCCCCGGCTCTGGGTCGAGGCACACTAATTCGCTGGCTGCCGGGCAGCCGGGCTAAATTCGATGAAGCCCCCTTCCCCGGAACGAAAGCGAAGCCGTGCGCGCGCCAAGGCCCCAGCCTGCCTCCAGCCGAGCACCCCTGCCTGCCCTGCCGCGGCACCGCCCGGGTTCCGCCTACCGCTATGACATTGAAGGGCTGCGTGCGCTGGCAGTCCTCGGCGTACTGGGCCACCACCTGCTGGCCTGGCCCTCCGGCGGCTATGCCGGCGTCGATGTCTTCTTCGTCATTTCGGGGTTCCTGATCACCACCATCCTGATTCGGGAAATCACCTCGCCGCAGAAACTGTCCCTGCCCGATTTCTACCGGCGGCGGGTGCGGCGGCTCGTTCCGGCTGCGGCCGCCGTCCTGGCCATGACCTCAGCGGCCGCTTTTTTGGTTTTTGGCCCGGGACGCGCGGCAGCCATCCTGGAGGACGCCGTCTGGTCCTTCTTCTTCCTGGGCAACTTGCGCTTCGCCGCTTCCGGGAGCGATTACCTGAACGCCGGCACGGCTGTCTCGCCGCTGCAGCATTTCTGGTCCCTGGGTGTGGAGGAGCAGTTCTATCTGGCCTGGCCCTGGGTGCTGGTGGCAGGCATCGCCGCAGCTGTTGCCCTGCGCTGCACCGACAGGGGCATGCGGGTCCTCCTGCTGCTCTTTATTGGAGCGCTGTGCGCCGCAAGTTTCGCGTTCGCGGTCTGGGAGACCGCTAACCGGCCAACCACTGCCTACTTCTCCACCTTCTCCCGCGCATGGGAGCTCGGAGCCGGCGCCCTCCTAGCGGTGGCGGCGCCCTGGCTGGGCCGGATTCCCGTAGGGGCACGTGCTGCGGCGGGATGGGCCGGGCTGGCCGGCATCGCGGCATCCTTTGTCCTTCTTTCAGCAGAGAGTGTGTTTCCGGGGCCGGCTGCCGCCCTGCCCGTGGCCTCTGCGCTGCTGGTCCTCGCCGCCGGAACAGGCATCCGCGGCCCGCGCCATAACCGGGCGATGTGGCCGCTGACCAATCCTGCCAGCCGTTATCTGGGCCGCATCTCCTATTCGCTGTACCTCTGGCATTTCCCCGTCATCGTTTTCTCTGCTGCACTGGTTCCGGCGGCGCCTCCGCTTCTCCTGCTCGCTGTCTCAGTGCTCCTGGCGGTGCTGTCGTTCTCCTGCATTGAGGACCCGGTGCGCCACTCGCGCTGGCTGCAGCCGCGCTACGCGGCAAGGGAACGCGGACGCCGCTACCGGCGTCCTGCCCTGGCGCCCCGGCCCGCCCGGCTCGCTGCCATGGCTGCCGTCGGCGGCCTTGCTTCCGCGGCCCTCGTGGCGCTCACCATCGAAACGACGCTGAATGGTCCGGGCAGTCCGGCCGCCGCCCAGCCGCCCGCCGCAGCATCCCTGCCGGCGGCCGCCAGCCCTTCCCGGACGGATCCCGTGGCAGCCCACACGGCGGCGCTCCGTGCTGCCCTGGCCAGTACCGAATGGCCCGTCCTGGATCCTGATCCGTCAGCTTTCACGGAGGGCGGGCGGAGCGCCAAGCCTACCGAATGGATCCAGGACGGCTGTCTCGGCGGAAACGAGTCCCGGGAAGCGGATCCCATAGCCAACACCGAACACTGCGTCTATGGCAGCCCGGGCGCACCCAAGGACCTCGTGCTCTACGGTGATTCAGTTGCCATGGCTTATCTACCGGCGCTGCGCGCGGTGCTGGCGCCGGAGGACTGGCAGATCCACGTCTTTACCGCCGCGGGCTGCGCCCCAGCTGATGTCCCGCAGAACCGGATCGGCGGTGCGCCCTACCCTGAATGCCCGGCGTTCCGGGACTGGGCGGTCCAGCGCATCGCTGAGCTGGCTCCTGACCTGCTGCTGATGGCATCTTTCCGGTATGACCCCGCCCTTGCCAGCGGCGCGGCGGGAGAAGCAGCCGACGCCGAGTGGAGTGAAGGCACGCGCCGGATACATGACGCGCTGGCCGGCAAGGCAGCGCGCACCGTGGTGCTTTCCGCGCCACCCGAGGCGAAGGACCCCGCGCAGTGCGCCACGCGGTTCAGCGCTCCGGCAGACTGCGAAACCCAGCTTCCGGCAGCTCACCAGTCCCGCCTGGCCCTTGAGTCCGCGGCCGCGGTACAGGGCAACCCCGGGGTTGAATGGGTCGACACAACCGCGTGGTTCTGCCTGGACGGCAGGTGCCCGGCGTTTGTGGGTACGGTCCCGCTGTACGCCGATGCCTACCACCTCAGCGCAGCAGGATCCCGGGAGCTTGCTCCGCTGTTGGCCGGAGTCTCGAAAAACACTGACTGACGGGTTAGCCCTCCGGGCCGCCTAACGTAGGATGACTTCAGCTAAGAGAGACGTAGGGGACAGACACAGTGCAGGAAAAAAGCAGCCGCAAGCGGTGGATTGCCCTGGCCGCAGCGGCTGGGGTACTGGTGGCCGGAGGCGCCGTGGGCGTCGCGGCAGCCACAGGTGCCTTCGACGCCGGAACACCTTCCGCCCAGCGCCCAGCTGAACCGTCGGCGTCCCCCACACCGACCGAAGCAGCCGTTCCGGTGACATTCACGGCTGAGCCCGCTGACAGTGCTACCGAGGTGAATCCTGCCTCCGTACCTGTTCTGAAAGTCGAGAACGGCACCATCGAATCCGTGAGCCTGGCACCGGCAGCGGGCGGGGCCGACGTAGCCGGGGAGTTTGCTGCCGGAGAATCAGAGTGGACCGCCTCCGAGCCCCTGCAGTTCAACACCGAGTACACCTTCGCCTTCACCCTTGCCGATGCAAGCGGGAAGACAACGACGGCATCACAGACCTTCCATACGGTGACCCCGCCCAACGAGGCGAATGCCTTTATGGCCCCAATGGATAAGTCTGTGGTCGGCATCGGCCACCCGATCGAGATCAACTTCAGCGAACCGGTACTGAACAAGTCTGCCGTTGAAGCCGCCATCACCGTCACCAGCACCAGTGCCCAGACGGGTGCCTTCTACTGGATTTCCGATACCAAGGCCCGCTACCGTCCGGAAACGTTCTGGGAGCCCAACAGCACGGTGACCGTAGACATGCAGCTCTTCGGTGTGGACTTTGGCAACTCCATGATTGGCAACTTCAACGAAACCCGGACGTTCCAGGTACACAACAGCCGCATCGCCGTCGTCGACAATCTGACCAAGACCATGCAGGTATTCATCGACGGGCAGCTGACCCGTTCCTTCCCGGTCACCCTGGGTGATTCTGAATGGCCTTCCCCCAGCGGCTACCAGGTAGTGATGTCACAGCACGCCACACTGCCCTTCCGTGCGGAGAGCATCGGCCTGCAGCCCGGAGACCCCGCCTACTACGAGCCTTTCGACGCATCCTGGGCGAGCCGCCTGACCAACAGCGGTGTGTTCGTCCACGAGGCGCTGCCCGGCGCCATGGGAGCACTCGGTGTCAGCAACGTCTCGCACGGCTGTGTGGGCATGTCCCCCGAGGGAGCGAAGTACTTCTATGACACCTTCGAGCCGGGCGACCTGGTGCAGGTGCTGAACACTGAAGTGGGACCGGCAGCCGTCTGGGACGGCTACGGCGACTGGAATATGCCCTGGGCGGAATATTCCACCCAGCCCAAGGGCTAGCTGCGCCTGGAGCGCAGTTTCAGCTAGCGTCGGCGCCCGAACAAGAAGTAGCTGATCGGGCCAATGAAGTTCACGGCGCAGGCGGCGCTCCAGGCGGCTTTCGGTCCGCGGATTTCGCTGCCCGGGCGGCGCCAGATGTCCACCAGCGCGGCTCCCGCCAGCAGGAACTGGACGCTGGAGAGGATACCCAGACCCTTTTTCTGGCCCGTTGTCAGGTCATTGAGGGTTTTTTTCCTGGTCATAGGGGCTCCTTAGAAAGAATTGCGGCCGGAGCGTTTCACCGGTCCATACGCAGCCGGAAGGTCTGCACCTGTTCGATGAAGACCTGAACGACGGCGGTCAGTATCCCCAGCATAATCAGGTTCGGGGCTGCCCAGCGCAGCTTCTGCGGCCATGGCTCCACCGGATACCCGCTCCAGTTGGCAGTGGGCGCAGTGGGATCCTGCGGCGAGGGCCCAAGCTGCAATCCGGTACTTCCGCTGGTGCTGTTCAAGTTCCGAATAGACGTTCGGCGAAGACCTGAGCTGAACAGGCGCGGGCGCGTCACTGATTTCCATGACAGCCGGAGGTTCCTCCCCGGCCCGGGAAAGGTGCAGCCCGCCTCCCCCGCGCTGGTAGGCAGGGTCATACCGCGGATCAATCTCGTCGTTCCTGCTGGACATGGCCTTCCCCCTCCGGACAGGTTGAGCGGCAGCATCGGCCGCGTCACTGGTGCAGCCACTGTAACGGACCCGGCCCGCGAGCGGGCCGGGTCCGTTGGCGGACTTTTCTATGCTTCGGCTGGAACCTCGACGGTCTCGGGCTTGGTGTCCTGCGCCAGGAAGGACAGCAGTGCCTCATTCACTTCCTGCGCGTGGGTCCAGAGCAGCCCGTGCGGAGCGCCTACGATCTCGACGTACTCCGCGGTGGGAAGGGCCTTCGCAAACCGGCGGCCGGTTGCATCAATCGGAAGGATGTTGTCCGCGGTTCCGTGCACGATCAGTGCCGGCACCTCGATCTTGGGGATGTCATCACGGAAGTCGGTGAGCCAGGTGGGCTGTGCTGCCAGCGAAGCGATCGGGCTTGCTGAGGAGGCAAGGTTCCACCCGGCGTTGATCACTTCCTGGCTGAGCCGGGGAGTGCCCAGGAATTCTTCCGAGTTGTAGAAGTTCTTGAAGAACTCCGTAAAGAAGGCGTACCGGTCGGCTGTGGCAGCCTCAAGCAGCCCGTCAAAGACTTCCTGCGGAACACCTTCGGGATTGTCTTCGGTCTGAAGCAGGTACGGCTCGAGTGAGCCCAGGAACGCAGCCTTGTCCACGCGGTCCGAGCCGTACGTCGAGAGGTAGCGTGCGACTTCCCCGGTTCCCATGGAGAAGCCCACAAGCACCACGGAATGCAGGTCCAGGGTGTTCAGCACCGCGTTCAGGTCCGCGGCGAACGTGTCGTAGTCGTAACCGTCGGAGGGCTTGTCCGAGCGGCCGAAACCGCGCCGGTCATAGGTGATAACCC
Organism: Arthrobacter sp.; assembly: GCA_040274025.1. Classification (GTDB taxonomy): domain Bacteria; phylum Actinomycetota; class Actinomycetes; order Actinomycetales; family Micrococcaceae; genus Arthrobacter_B. The sequence goes on from JBELZL010000005.1 coordinate 59,288, forward strand.
GGTACCCTGCCTTCAGCAGGGCGGCCGTCTGCTTTTCCCAGGACGCCCCGTCCAGTGGGTAGCCGTGAATCAGGACCACAGGCTGTCCCTTGCCGTGGTCTTCGTAGTAAAGCTCGATCGGACTGCTGTTCTCCGTGCTGACGCTGATACGTCCCATGGCGCTGCTCCTCTCAGAAGGCTGTGAGAATGATCATTCTCCGAGTGCCCAACTATAGGGAACGTTCGTTCTCAAAGCAACTACACTGATCTTATGGATCCTGATAACGAACACGGACACGTGATCGAAGTAGCCGACCGTCTCTTCTACGAGCGCGGCATCCAGGCGGTCGGCATGGCCGAGCTCAGGCGCGAGGTGGACCTCCCGCTGAAGAAGCTTTATGCCCTGTTTCCGTCTAAGCAGGCCATAGTATTCGCGGTTCTGGACAGGCGCCACCGAATCTGGACCGCCGGCCTGCAGAGGAGGATCGACGACGCCGCAGATCCACGCCGCAAGCTGCTGGCCGTCTACGACTACCTGGCGGACTGGTTTGCCGAGGATTCCTTCCGGGGCTGCGCGTTTATTAACGCCTTTGGCGAGCTGGGCAGCCAGTCACCCGACATTGCCGAGCGCACCCGGGCACATAAGGAGTCCTTCCAGCAGGTGCTGGCCCGCCTCGTTGCCGATGCCGGCGGAAACCCGGCGCTCGGCCCGCAGCTGGCGCTGCTGGCTGAGGGCGCACAGACCACAGCTGCCATCTCGGGCTCTCCCGAAGCGGCGCAGCAGGCACGCCAGGCAGCCGAGATCCTGATCGATGCCCAGCTGCGGACCGCTCCAGGGTCCGTCTAGGAATCCGGCAGGTCCCGGACAACACGGGCCGGATCGCCCACCGCGACGACGTTCGCGGGCAGGTTCCGGGTCACCACCGCACCCGCACCCACCACCGTGCTCTCCCCCGATACTCACCCCGGGCAGCACGAACATCCCGCCGCCAACCCACACGTTGTTGCCGATGCTGATGGGCTTTGCGGCTTCCAGCTTGTCCCGGCTCGGTGAGCAGTTCAGTATTGCCAGCTAGAGCGAACCGTTGATCAGGCTCACCGCCAGCACCACCATAAACACAGCGATCGCGGCGTCGAGGATCTGCCAGGACCGGGGCCGCGCAAAAAACGGGGCCAGCAGCCGGGCACCGAACCCAAGCAGGCTGAACCAGAACGTACTGGCCGCGACGGCGCCCGCTGCAAAGATCCACCGGCCGTCTGCTCCGTGTGTTGCTGCGAGTGATCCGAGCAGCACCACGGTGTCCAGGTACACGTGGGGATTTAGCCAGGTCAGACTCAGACAGGTTAGTACGGAGGCGGCCAGCGTCCCCTTCCCCTGCCCTGCCGCCTGCAGTCCTGTCGGGTTGATCGCCCGCCACAACGAAAGAAACGCGTAGGCCAGGAGGAACGCGGCTCCGGCCCACCGGATAATGTCCAGGACCAGCGGGGCACTCTGTGTCAGCCGCCCGATGCCCGCTGTTCCGGCCAGGATGAGGATGGCGTCGCTGAGAATGCAGACGGCGACAACCGCCGGCAGGTGCTCCCGCCGGAGCCCCTGCCGAAGAACGAAGGCATTTTGTGCGCCAATGGCGACGATTAGCGCCAGGCCGCTGCCGAAACCGGCAGCCAGCGGAGCAACATTCGAAAGGTCCATATGTCCAAGTTTGGGGGGACAGTCGTCCCCTGACTAGCTAATCTTTCTGCACTATCTTTAGGATTCCTTAATATGAACTTCAACGCTGATCAACTCCGGGCCTTGGCAGCAGTGCTGGACCACGGCAGTTTTGATGCGGCGGCCACCGCGCTGCACCTAACGACGTCGGCTGTAAGCCAGCGCGTAAAGGCACTGGAAACACGCACGGGCTGTGTGCTCATCAAGCGCACCAGACCCTTGGCTGCCACCGACCCCGGGACAGTGCTGCTGCGGCTGGCGCGGCAGCTTGCCGCCCTGGAGCACGACGCCGTCGAGCGCCTCGGCCTGGACAGCCGGCGGGGGCGAAGCACCGTTCAGCTGGTGATCAATGCAGATTCGCTATCCACCTGGGTGCTGCCGGCACTGTCCGGGATCGACGCAACCAGTTTCGATTTCGCACTGGAGGACCAGGATTATTCAGCGGAGAGCCTGCGGAACGGCACGGCAATGGCTGCGGTCACCTCCAGTCCGGAACCGGTGCAGGGCTGCTCGGTCATCCCGTTGGGAACCATGCGTTACCGCCCCGCTGCCAGCCCCAATTACATCCGCCGGTTCTTTCCCGGCGGATGGGATGCCGCATCGGCGTCACAGGCGCCCATGGTGGTTTTCAACCGCAGGGATGCACTCCAGTCCCGCTTCCTCGAAACGGTTTTTGGGCCAGGGATCGATCCGCCCAGGCACTACGTGCCGGCATCCTGGGATTTCCTGCAGGCCGTACGGCTGGGATTCGGGTGGGGCATGCTCCCGGAGCTGCAGGCCGGGGAGCTGCTGGCAGAAGGATCCCTGGTTCTCCTGTCCCCGGATGCCCACCTGGATGTACCGCTCTATTGGCAGCAGTGGCGGGTGGAGCTTCCTGCTCTGTCCCGGGTGGCCGGCGCCTTGTCCGATGCTGCTGGAAAGGGGCTTCTCTACTAGGGCAGGGGCAGCGCCGAGTGGGAGCCCAGGTGGTGGTAGGTGCGGTCGTGGTAGACCAGCGGGGCGGCCGCCTGGCCGCTGTAAACCTCCAGGACCGATGCGGCAATCAGGGTGGAACTGCCCGCCTGGGTGCGGGAGAGGATCCGGCAGAGGAGGGCCCGGGGCACTCCGCCCAGCAGCGGCTCCCCGCCCGGCAGTGTGCTCCAGTCCAGGCCGGAGCCGAAACGGTCAGTGCCGCGGGCCGCGAAGAGGGCCGCCAGCTCAGCATTGTCAGCACCAAGCAGATGGACCACGATGGTGTCCGCTCCCGCGATCACACCGGCTGAGCCCTGCGTGGAGGCCAAAGAAAACGCCAGAATGGGCGGAGCTGCCGAGACAGAGCTCACCGAGGAGGCGGTCAGCCCCACCGGGCCTTCAGCACCCGTGGCCGTAATGATTGCCACGCCTGCCGGGTGTCCCCGAAACGCGTCCTTGAATTCATCCACCACAGAATGGGTCACCGCCGTTGAAGTCATGCATCCAAGGTAAAACCTCAACAATAGTTGAGGTCAAATCAGGAGTCTGGCTCCAGCAGCCGCGCCCCGCGGAAACCGCGGCCCGAAGCATCATCCGGATTGATGAAGCTGCACTCAGCAAGGGACAGACACCCGCAGCCAATACAACCGCCCAGCCGGTCCCGCAGCGCTTCCAGCTGGCCTATCCGGTCATCCAGCTCCGCGCGCCATGCTGCGCTGAGCCTCCGCCAGTCTTCCTGGCCGGGAATGCCGTCTTCCGGCAGCTCGGCGAAAACTGCGGCAATATGTGAGAGCGGAATGCCAGCCCGCTGGGCTGCACGGATTACGGCAACCCGGCGCAGGACAGAACGGTCAAACCGCCGCTGGTTGCCTCCGGTCCGCCGGCTGCGGATCAGTCCCTGCCGCTCGTAAAAATGCAGCGCCGAGACGGCCACGCCGCTGCGCTGGGCAACCTGCCCCACAGTGAGCTCTTCAAGGGCCCGGGGTTGACCATCCATGATGAGTTGCTGCCGCCTGTTCGTTACGGACCGGCGGATTTTCAGCCGGTTGCCGTGTCCATTAAACCAACTGCCGGTACACCATGTCCGTAGCGGAAGAGGTTCTGCGGCCCCCCAACTGGCCTTGGTGTTGCGCAGCAGTTCATAAGCTTGCGGTTCCCACGCCCGGGCACGGTCAGGTTCATCACCGGCGGACCCGTGGAAGTTGATCAGACCCGAACCCAGGCTGAAGGTTCAGAAGTGGCCGGCCCGAGCACCTCTCTACCAAGGGATGCCCCGAAAGCACAGTCCAGTTGCCGGAGCGCGCTGATCAAGGGTCTGGAGATTATCAGCCGGCTTGGTGTTCACTTGGTATATGAGAGCCATCTGGAAAGGTGCCATTGCGTTTGGGCTGGTCAACGTGCCTGTGAAGGTCTATTCAGCGACCGAGGACCACGATGTCAGCCTGCATCAGGTACATGAAAAGGACGGCGGCCGGATACGGTACCAGCGCCGCTGCGAAATCTGCGGTGAAGTTGTTGAGTACAAGAACATTGCCAAGGCCTACGACGACGGCGAGCAGACCGTCGTCCTCACGGACGAGGATCTGGCGTCCCTCCCGGTGGAGAAAAGCCGGGAGATCGAAGTCGTGGAGTTTGTTCCCAGTGACCAGGTGGATCCCATCCTTTTCGACCGCACCTATTATCTGGAACCGGATTCGAAGTCCACCAAGTCCTATGTCCTTCTGCGGCGCACGCTGGAGGACACGGACCGGACCGCCATTGTGCAGTTTTCCCTCCGCCAGAAGAGCCGGCTCGGTGCCCTGCGCGTCCGCGGAGACGTTCTGACACTGCAGACCCTGCTTTGGGAGGACGAAGTTCGGGAAGCAGCCTTTCCTTCGCTCGAAGAGACCGTGCGCATCTCCGCCAAGGAACTGGAGATGTCCTCGGCGCTGGTGGACTCCTTCAGTTCCGATTTTGACCCTTCCGGGTTCACGGACGAATACCAGGAGCAGCTTCGCACCCTCATTGAGGCCAAGCTGGAGAAGGGCGAAGCCCTGGACACTGAGCAGACCTTCGGCGAAGAGACAGAGGAAGAAGGCGGAAAGGTCCTGGACCTGATGGAGGCGCTGCGGCGCAGCGTCGAAAAGAACCGGGGCAAGAAACCGGCCTCCGGCAAAGCGAAGGAGAAGGAAGAGCCAGCCAAGAAACCCGCGGCCAAGTCCTCCGGCCGCAAATCGAGGAAAGGCGCGTAGACAATGGGCGTTACCAGCTACTTCCGCGACCGCAGGGGACGGCAGACCGTCTTCCTTCCGCCAAATTTGCCCCTGATTGCCTGGGCCGGTTTCGGCACGGCTTCAGCGATGGCATTGACCCCGAGGTACCGGGACCTGCTGCACCGGGCCAGCCAGGGCGCCATGATGTGGTGGGCCGCAGGCGAAACCTTCCGGGGCCGCAGTCCGTTCCGCCGCACGGTCGGCGCAGCCACCCTGGTGCGTGCCCTGACCCGTTAGCCGGCCGGTGTGGGATGCCCGAAGAGCTACTGCCGGTAGCCCTCGACTTCGCCTACGGGACGTACCTGGGCACCGTCCGGGTTCTCACCCGCGTCGATCCGGGCTCGCCGCTGGCGCAGCAGGTCCCAGCACTGGTCCAGCTGTTCACCGATGCTGCGCAGCTGTTCGGCATGGGATTCCGCGCTGGCGCCGGGTCCGGCGCTGCGAAGTGACTGTTCCTGATCGACCAGGCGTTCTATTTGTGCGTGGATTTGCTCAGAGTCCATTCCCCCACGCTAGAGTGCACGCGGCGCCGGCACCACCCGTCGGAGCCGGCTTGTGGTGGGTAAGTCACCACGGGTCTGATTCCCGGGCAAGAAGCATCCCGCCCAGAACTGCATGGTCACGTTCACCCTGGTGCTGGCGTACGTAAACCTGCAGGTCCGCCACGCGGCGGGCGTATTCCTCTTCGGAGGTAAGGGGTCCCGGACCCAGTCCCCGGGCGGCAGCGGTCAGTACCCGCTCCACGGTGTCGGCCACGATTCCGCGAACCCGCTGGGCCAACAGAGCACCGTCCGTTCCGGTGGCCCGGCCGGCGTCAATCGCTGCCGCTGCTGCGGCCAGCACACCGGAAGCTGCCTGCAGGGACAGATCAGCCGAGCCGAGCAGGGCATGAGCGATCTGTTCACCCTTGCCCTGTTGGCTTGCCCGGCGCAGCCGCCGGGCAATGGCCACGGCGCCTCCGTACCAGATGGCAGCGACGCCCATGCCGCCCCAGGCGAATCCGTCCCGTTCCAGGTACCAGTTGTCCCGGCCTACGGGATGAGCGGGTACATCCACGAAGTCGACGGGCCCGCTGTTGATCGCAGCCAGGCCGCGGCTAACCCAAAGACCCCCAGCGGGCCGTACTCCGGGGCCGCGGAGGTCCACTGCGAAGGCACGCCGGTTACCCCGCGCTGTATGGGCCGTCACGACGGCGTAGTCCAGCTGGTCTGCCAGCGCACAGCACGGTTTGCGGCCGGACAGCTGCCAGCCGCCGTCGTGCTCCGTGGCTGTTAGGGCCATTTCCGGCCCCTCCGCGGCGTAGACGCCCCAGATCCCGGAAGCGAAGTCGATGCCTTCTGCCCTGCCGTCCTCCGGCGGGAGCTGTGCCGCCTGGGCCAGGATGGCGCGCGCGTCCAGGTGCGGCTCCACAACGCGGGCAGCAGTGAGGTCGGCCGCACCCAGCGTAGCGAGCAGTTCAAACAGCGCCAGAGTTCTGCCCCCGCCGGGCAGCGGCGCGGAGTCGGTGGCGGGCTTCAGAAGCAGCAGCGAGGTCACAGCAGAACCATAGGTTTCAAGTGCCAGACCCATAATTTCTGAAAGGACGTCCACCTGTGCCGAAGGTGTGTCCGCGTAGAGAAGTACCGGGGCGATCATGTGCTGCCACCGCACGCCTCAGTGCATGCGCGGCAGGCGTAGGGTCTTGGGGGATTGACACTGGCCTTGCCTCCGTCCTGAAGAAGGGTGCTTCCTAAATTACATCCTGTACGGCCCGGACGGGGAATGGCCGTAACACCCCGGGGGCAGCAGAAAGGGCGCGGCCGCTGACGGCCACGCCCGTTTCCCTGCGCTGATTCAGTTCGGAATGCTGCCCTCACCGGGGGAGCCGCGGCTGGGGCCCCGGCTCTCGCCGCGGGAGCGGTCAGAACCGAGGACGAACCCCAGAATGATCATCACTGCGGCGAGGAACAGATGAAGCCAGTTATCCGCCCAGTTGAACGGGACAAAGTTTGCGTCCGAGTTCAGCGGAATGATCAGCCCGTAAATAAACAAAAGCAGGTACAGCACGCCCGCGCCAATGAGGTAGGTGCGGGCGGATGAGTTGCTCCGAGCCATCCACAGGCCTGCAAACCCCAGCAGCATGTGGACAACATTGTGGAGGATGGACACCTGGAAGATACCCAGCAGGGCGGCTTCAGAGCCATACCCGGCGAAATACAGTGCGCCGTAGTTCGAGGTGATTCCCGGAATAAAGCCGAGGACACCGAGTGCCAGGAAAACGATGCCGAAAACAATGGCGGCTACCTGGGCACTGGTTCGGTGGGCAGAAAGTCCACGGCTGCTGCTTGCATAAGACATGGCCAACTCCTTATCTCCAAGGGAGAATCCTGGACTCCGGCCAGACGGAGGCCCTAAACCTACGGTTAAACTGTGGCACAGTAGTCATCACATGGGAAGCATGCTTATCAACCGCCCGGCCGAGGACAGCCGATCCGGAGATGCCCCTTGACGCAGGGGCCGCAGGGGCTATGGGCTGGAGGCCATCCCTGAGGAAGGAAGCACATGGAATCGCTTTGGCTCGAGACCTCCCCCGCCATCCCTACCGATGCCTTCGAGCCCGGAGGGTCCTTCGACACAGTGGTGGTTGGCGCCGGCCTGACCGGGCTCTCCACCGCCGTCATGCTGGCGCGCGGCGGGCAGAAAGTGGCGGTTATCGAGGCGCGCCGCACCGGCGCAGTAACCACTGGAAACACAACCGCAAAGATCTCACTGCTGCAGGGGACTGTTCTCTCCGAAGTGGCCCGGCACCACGACGTATCCACGGCCGCAGCCTATGCGGCCGCCAACCGCCGTGGACAGGAGTGGCTGCTGCGCTTCTGCGACACCGCCGGCGTCGGCTATGAGACCCGTGATGCATGGACCTACGCCGCCACCCCGGACGGCGCCGCTGCCCTCGCCGAGGAGCGCGATGCATGCCGGGCAGCCGGGCTCGCCGTGGAGAGCACCACGGAGACCGAGCTGCCGTTCCCGGTACAGGCTGCCATAAAGCTGGCAGGTCAGGCACAGTTCCATCCACTGGAGGCACTTGCAGCCCTGGCAGCCGAACTGCGTTCGCTTTCAGGAGCACTTTTCGAGGGCGTCCGCGTCACTGAGGTCCATCACACTGACACCGGAAAGGTGCGCGTGGTCACCCATCCCGGCGACCTGCAGGCCGACTCGGTTGTACTGGCCACAGGCATTCCCATCCTTGACCGCGGCGGCTACTTCGCCGTCCTCAAACCCATGCGGTCCTATGCCAGCGCGTTTCCCGTGAGCGGTGACGTCCCGGAAGGCATGTATCTCTCGGCCGACTCCCCTTCGCGCTCACTGCGCACCGCCGTGGTGAACGGCACCAAGTACCTGCTTGCGGGCGGCAACGGGCATCCGGTGGGGCGCGCCTCCCACACCAGGGACCGGGTCAACGGCCTGCACGAATGGACAACCCAGAACTTTTCCGTGGATCAGGCGAGGTATGACTGGTCCGCCCAGGACTACTCGCCGGCATCCTCAGTCCCCTACGTGGGCGAGCTGCCGCTCCTGGGCAGGAACATCTACGCCGCCACCGGTTTCAACAAGTGGGGAATGACCAACGGTGTTGCCGCGGCACTGTCACTGTCGGCGAGGATCCTGGGCAACGACGATCCGGACGCCGCGCTCTACAAGGCAAAAGTAAGCCTTCCCGACGCCGTCACAACGGTGAAGGACAATGCCGAGGTGGGTCTGCAGATGATCAGCGGGTGGGCTGGAGGACTTTCCCGCACTGCCGGGACCGAGCCGCCGGAAGGACTCGGCGTAGTGGTGCGGGAAGGCGGCTCCCCCGTGGCGGTCTGCACGGTGAACGGCGTCACCACGCGCAGGTCGGCCATCTGTCCCCACCTTCACGGGGTCCTGGCATGGAATGACGCCGAGGCGTCCTGGGACTGCCCGCTGCACGGCTCCCGCTTCTCCGCGGACGGCGGGGTACTGGAAGGGCCGGCAGTAAAAGGACTCGATCCGGCCTAGCGGCAGAAAAAGGCCCGGCACCCCCTGAAAGGAAGGTGCCGGGCCGGCTGCGGAAGCGCCCGGCTAGACGCCGGCTGCCCGGGGTCCTCCGGATTCGGGGTCATCCAGGGAGGGGTCGGCCGTTGGGGCGGCCTTCAGACCCGCGCCCGTGGCCGCTGTTGGGGCAGCGTCCACGTTGCCGCGCCAGGATCCCGTCTCGGAACCCTGGGACTCAATGAACTCCTTGAACCGCTTGAGGTCACCCTTGACCCGGTGGTCGTCTGCACCAACCACGGAGCCGACCTTCTCGGCAAAGGTTTCCGGATCCCAGTCCAGCTGGACGCTGACCCTGGTTTCCGTGGCGCTGAGGCGGTGGAAGGTCACGACTCCGGCCTGGGACTTGCCGTCGGTGCTCTTCCAGGCGACGCGCTCGTCGGGGTGCTGCTCGGTGATCTTCGTGTCAAAGGTCCGCTCAACCCCGCCGATCCTGGTCACCCAGCGGGATTCCGTGTCTGATAGCTGGGTGACGGATTCGACACCCTTCATGAAATGGGGGAAGGACTCGAACTGCGTCCACTGGTTGTAGGCGGTGGTGACGGGTACTGCAACGTCAATTGACTCTTCTACGGTGCTCATACTGTCCCTTCGGTCGCGGATTGCGCCGTTCCTTGCGGAACGAAGCTCCGATAGTAAGGGCGCTTATTACCCTCCGACCCCACGGTAACGAAGTGGACAACAGATCACAACCTGAAGGTAAGCTTACTTATATCGAGGTTCCACGGAGGGATTTCCGCGGGACCTTTCACGGTCTTGGTTCGTCAACACAGGAGGAACAATGAAGGCATCACAGCAGCTGGCCACCAATCTGCAGTCCGTACTGGTAGACCTGATCGAACTGCATCTGCAGGGCAAGCAGGCGCACTGGAATGTGGTTGGCAAGAACTTCCGCGACCTCCATCTCCAGCTGGACGAGATCATTGACGACGCGCGGCTGTTCGCCGACGAACTGGCTGAGCGCATGCGTGCCCTGCATGCCGTTCCGGATGGCCGCAGCACCGCGGTTGCCGAAGGCACGTCCCTGCCGCCTTTCCCCGCTGGACTGGTGGATACCAAGGACACCGTCACTCTGGTAGTGGGATTGCTCCGCGGCACGGTTCAGACCATGCGGGACGTTCACGACCAGGTTGATGAGGAAGACCCGACCACCGCCGACATCCTGCACGGATTCATTGGCAAGCTGGAGCAGTACGCCTGGATGGTCGATGCCGAGAACCTGCAGCCGACCGCCACCGTGGTAACCCCGGAGGACGCGGACACGGCTGCCACCACCTAGGAACTTCCGGCGTCACTCCCGGTGGTGGATCGCCTCTTCCACTTCAAAGAGCAGATCCGCCATCCGGGCCCTGGCCGCAGCGGGATCCATGGCTGCCACGGCTGCTGCGACTGCCTCATGCCCGTCCAGCGCCTCCGGCCTGGGCCCGGACGGCATGAGGTTCTGCCGGTTCCTGCCGGACAGGACCTCGGCAACCACATCGCTGAGCGCGGCAAACATCTCATTCCCGCTGGCCTGGAGCAGCAAGGTGTGGAACGTGATGTCCGCAGCCAGGAATACCTCCGGGTCGGCCGCCGCCTCCCGCATCCGGCGGGACAGCAGAACAAGCTTCTCGCGCTGGTCCGGGTAGGCATGGCGTGCCGCGCCCGCAGCAGCCAGGGGTTCGACGGCGATCCGCAGTTCCGTGAGCGATTCGAACTGCTCTCTTCTGCCGGGTCCGGAAAGCCGCCAGCGGATGACCCGCGGATCATAGACGTTCCAGCGCGAGGGATGCTGGACCACCAGGCCGATGCGTCGCTTTGAATAGACCAGGTTCATGGCTTCCAGGATCTGCATGCAGTCCCGGACCACGGTGCGGGACACCCCGAACCTCTCCTGCAGGCCCTCCAGTGTCAGCCTGTCCCCCGGCGCGATGGCGCCGGTTGCAATGCCGCTGCCCACCACCTCAGTGATGCGGCTGTTCATTACTTCTGCGGCAGGGCGGTCCTGCTCAACAACTCCTCTGTCCTGCAAGGCACGTCCTTCACGTTGCATCTGGGGCTGCGCCCGTTGCCATCAGCGTAGCGCCGGACACAGCTGTTCTCCAGCCTATGGTGATACCTTTGTGGTCCGGCGGAGTGCCTGTACACCTTCGCTCGACAACGGCGTCCCAAGGAGCAGTACTTGAACCATGTGCCCCGCCATCTAGTCATCATGGGCGCTGCCGGATCCGGCAAAACCACCGTTGCTACAACGCTGTCCGAGCACCTGGGCTGGATTGCCGCGGAAGCGGACGAGTTCCATTCCGCTGCCAGCATTGCGGCAATGGCCTCAGGCGTGCCGCTCACGGATGCAGACCGCTGGCCCTGGCTGGAGTCCATCCGCGCCTGGATGAGCACCCAGGCACAGAACGGACGCTCCACGATCGTGGCCTGCTCCGCCCTGAAGCGCAGCTACCGCGAGGTATTGTCCCTCGCCGACGGCCGGGTTCAGTTTGTGCATTTGGCCGGCGCCGCCGAGGTACTGGCCGAGCGCATGGAAACACGACGGGGACATTACATGCCGGTGTCCCTGCTGCCCTCCCAGCTGGAAGCACTGGAGCCCCTGGAACAGGACGAAGACGGGTTGACCCTGGATTTCCTCCAGACCCCCGGCCGGATCTCCGCCAAGATACTGGAGGGCCTGCTGCTTACCGGCGCCTAGCCGGTTTTCAGGAACGCCCGCTGGTTGCCCGCCGGGGCAGTGTCAGAGGCAGCTGGAAGTATTAGAGGGATTCCGGGTAACCGGTTTATGTGGACTGCCCGGAAGGAAAGCTAGACACCATGATGGGTGGCCATCACGCCGCGAGCGGCGCAGCGGCATGGGTAGCCGTAGCCTCGACTGCCCCCTACGCATTCGGGCTGTATCCGGTGAGTCCTCTCGGCGTCGTCAGCGGAGCCCTGCTCACTGCGGGCGCCGCGCTTCTGCCGGATCTGGACCACCACAGCGGGACCATTGCCAACTCCCTGCCCCCGCTAACCCGGATCCTGGCCAGGATCACCGAGCGGATTAGCGGCGGCCACCGGCGCGGCACTCATTCCCTCCTTGGACTGGCGGTATTCGTCGCGCTGGCCGGCGCCCTGGGCGAACTGACCAGTGAGGTAGGCAGTTTTGGCACAGTGGAGGTCGGGGCTGGGCTGCTGTCCATCCTGCTCATGGGGTTCGCTCTTAAGGCGCTCAAGATTGCCGGCGGTACCGGCCGCAGCTGGCTCCTGGCCATCCTGCTGTCCGCGTTCATCGCGCTTTACGCACCGGAAAACAATGGCTGGCTTCCGCTGGCCGTGGGACTGGGAGTGGCAGTCCACATTGTGGGTGACCTGCTGACCCATCAGGGAGTAATGATCCTGTGGCCGCTTCGGATCAAGCGGCCCCGGAAGATCGCATCCATGCCGCTGGTGGCCAAATTCTGGAAAACCAGCGGGTGCCTCTCAGTGCCGATCATTGGACGGGCCGGTTCCTGGCGGGAATGGGCCATCATGGTCCCTGTGTCCGTCTACGCGATCTACGGCGTTATTGAGGCAGGATTCTTTGCCCTGCGCGGCTGGCTGACCTAGCACGCCGGACTGAAGTCCTAGCCTCGGCCTTTTCCCGGCTTGCGCCGCGAGGGCTTACCTGCACCGGGCCTGCCTGCCTTACCGTGCCCGCCCTTGCCCCGGACCGGTTTTGCAGCGGCTTTGCCTCCCCCGGCGCCTGCGCGCGGCCCCTGGGCGGGGCTCTTGCGTGCCTTCTTCGAGGGTTCGCCCTGGGCTGAAGGCTGCCGCGAACTGTTGGCCGTGCGTCCCCGGACTATGCCGATGAATTCCTCAACATCCGGATCCTGGGCGGTCTGCAGCCAGGCTACTGCTATCCGGGTTCCAGCCACGCCGTGGACCGGACGGGTGAGAACGTCCCGCCGGGAATGGATCCGGGCCACGGACATAGGAAGAATCAGCAGGCCCGCCCCGGACGCCACGACTTCAAGGGCCGCTGCGGAGGTTCCCAGTTCGCCGGCTTCCATGATGTTCTCACCGGACAGGTCTGCCGCCTCGACCTCATCGAACGCGGAGAGTGGATGGTCCTTCGCGGCCGCTACGACCGGCTGCTCGCGGTACAGCGGGATCACATGCAGATCCGAGGGCCGTTCGAAACCGTCCTCCGGGATACGGAGGAAGACCAGGTCCGCGGACCCGCTGCGGAGGTCTTCCAGCGCCTGTGTCTCCTCCACCTGCACTGGCTGAAGGGCGCGGCCGCGGCGATCGGTCCACCGCGCTATCCACTTCCCCGGCGTAACACCCGGGACGTAGGAGATTTTCAGTGGAGGAACTGCCGTCGGGGCCGGCTGCGGAGACTCTGGGGGCACCTGTTCACAGTAGCCCACCGCTGCTCTCCCGGGCTGCGGATACCCTTGATCTATGACCCCCGAAAAATCTTCCCAGTCCATGAAGCCTGCGACGGCTGCCAAGAAGCTGGGCATCTACCTTCCCGCTGCTCCGCAGGAGTTCCAGGACAACCCCGTCACCCGCGCGCAGCTGGATGAGATGCAGTCCAACCCGCCCGAATGGCTCGCCGAGCTTCGGCGCAACGGACCCCACCCGCGCCCGGTTGTTGCCCAGAAGCTGAACATCTCCATCGGCGGGCTCGCCCGGGGCGGGATCACTGATCCGCTGACCACCGCACAGATCACAGAGCTTCTGGCCTCTCCGCCCGAATGGCTGGTGGCCGAGCGTGCCAGCTTCGCAGCGGTCCGCGCCGAAAACCAGCGCGTCAAGCAGGAAGCTGCCAAAAAGGCCCGCGGCTAGCAGCCCCCGCACGGTCCGGGTCCGGCAGCAGACTTCCTCCGCGCGTACAGCGCGGAGGAAGGAGCCGGCTCCGGCCCGGACCGCCCGCCACGCATAAAAAGAATCACCCCGGCCATTTGACCGGGGTGATTCTCTATTTGTGCGCGAGGGGGGATTTGAACCCCCACGCCCTTTCGGACACTGGCACCTGAAGCCAGCGCGTCTGCCGTTCCGCCACTCGCGCAAAGTGATCTCCCTCGGTTCCGGATGCGCATTCCCTCACACCGGAGTGTGAGATTCGCATCCCGATTCCTCGGGAACAGCAGAATCAAGCATACCGGCATTTTCCCGAAACACCTAAACGGCCTCCCTGCGATCCAAAAACCCCGTTCACCGGCGCCGAAATCCCCGTTCGTTTGCGCTGCTCGGGGGGCGAAACCAGCCTGTGCCGGGCTTGTTCCGATGAACTCCTGCACGCCACAGGGCTGCAGTGATTGGCCCGGGGACACCGCTAGGGTGTTAAGACAATTGCAAGCTGACCCCAGTAGTATCGGAATGGACACCGCCCGGCCGGCATCAGGCCTGCTGTCTGGAAGGCAAACAGGCTAAGACATGGGCAGGCAAGGCCAGGGCAGTACCCAGACCAGGGAAAGGAGGCGGAGATGGGCCTACTCGACAACGTTGAGCGCGGGATTGAGCGAATGGTCCGCGGTGCCTTTTCCAGCGGATCCTCCGGCCGCGTTGAGCCTCTTGAACTGGCCATTGCGCTCCGCCGCGAGCTGGATGAGAAGTCCATGACCCTTGGGCAGGGGCGCACACTCGCCCCCAATGTCTTCACCGCACGCCTTTCTGACGAAGATTTTGCGCGCGCGCAGGAATGGGGAGCACCTCTCGCCGAAGAACTCTGCGACGTCGTCATCAAGCACGCCCGCAGCCAGTCCTACACCCTTCAGGGCGCGGTTCGTGTCTCCTTCACCCGCGACTCGGCACTAAAGCCCGGATCCCTCGAGATTGACTCCGCCACGGAAAAGTCCCGGCCCCCGGGAACCCGCACCCCGCAGCCGCCTGCCCCGCGCCAAAGTCCCTCCCGGATGCAGCCGGTACTGGACATCGACGGCCAGCGCTACTCACTTAACGCCTCTTCCGTCGTCCTGGGCCGCTCCTCCGAGGCGGACATCCTGGTCGACGACACCGGAGTCTCCCGCAGGCACCTGGAAATCCGGACCGACGGCGGCACGGTCCGCGCGATCGACCTCGGTTCCACCAACGGCAGCTACGTCAACGGCCAGAAAGTCCAGGGGGAAACCATTCTTACCGACGGCTCAACTATTGCCATGGGCAGGACGCGAATCATCTTCCGGCTGCTGCCCGTCCGGTCCGGGGGACGCTGATGGACGGTTCCCTGACCCTGACTCTGCTGCGCTACGGTTTCCTGATCCTGCTTTGGGTCATGGTCCTTGGCGTGGTCGGTGCTATCCGCCGCGACCTCGTTCTCGGTACACGCAACCGCACGGCCACGCCGTCGGCCCGGCAGGTACGGAAGAACCCTGCGCTGGAGCGCGAAGCTCCCCAGCCCGCGAAGGTGCAGGCCCGGCAGATGGTGGTTACCGAAGGTCCGCTGCGCGGCACCACACTGGACCTGGCTTCCAGCCCAATCCTCCTGGGCCGGGCGCAGGAAGCAACTCTGGTCCTTGAGGACGACTATGCCTCCGGCCGCCACGCGCGCCTCTTCCCGCAGGGCAGCCGCTGGTTCATTGAGGACCTCGGTTCCACCAACGGCACCTTCCTTGGCGGTTCCCAGCTTTCCCGTGCCCAGCCCGTTGACCCCGGGGTGCCGATCCGCATCGGCAAAACAGTCATTGAATTGAGGCCATAGCAGTGGCCCTGGTCCTTCGGTACGCTGCCCGCTCCGATGTAGGCATGGTTCGTTTCAAGAACGATGACTCTGCCTATGTTGGGCGTTATCTGGCTGTCGTCGCTGACGGGATGGGCGGCCATGCAGGGGGCAACGTAGCATCCGCGTCCACAGTGCTGGACCTGGTGCATCTGGACCGGCCGGACCTGGATGATCAGGCCGTCACCGTCCTGGCCGATGAGATCCAGGCGGCAAACTCACTGCTTTCCGAACTGGTTACAACGTCCCCGGAACTTTCCGGCATGGGCACCACGGTCACGGCCATGCTCCTCCAGGGTGAGCGTGTTGCCCTGGCCCACATTGGAGACTCGCGTGCCTACCGGCTCAAAGACGGCGTCTTTGAACAGATAAGCGTCGATCACACCTTTGTGCAGCGGCTCATCGACGAAGGACGGCTGCGGCCCGAAGACGCGGAGGTGCATCCCCACAAGAACGTGCTGATGCGCGTCCTGGGGGACGTTGACGCCAGCCCCGAACTCGATCTGGCAACCTTCGAAGTCGAGCCCGGGGAAAAGTGGCTGCTGTGTTCCGACGGCCTGAACGCCGTCCTGCGGGACAGCGACATTGAAGCCGTGCTGCGGGATACCACGGATCTTGAGGCAGCCGTGGACACCCTGGTGGAACTGACCCTGGCGGGTGGCTCCCCGGACAACGTGACCGTGGCAATCATCGAGGTAGCTGACGAAGCCGATGCGCCCGTCCCCGTTAGGGAACCCGCGCCAGTCACGGCAGGAACGGCCACGGTGCAGGAGCCGGTTGCCGGGCGTGCAGTTGCCGCCGAAGCACCCAATCCTGGAGAAACGGACAGCTCTTCCGAGGACGATCCCGAGCGAGGGGCAGACAGCCCTGTCCGCGCAGAGGTGATCCGCCGGGATCTGGCTTCCCGGCCGCACCTGCTGGTCGGTGCGGCGTCGCTGGCCACTGAGACCGGGCAGATTCCGATTGTCACCAAGCGCTCTGCGGAGCGCAGGGCGGCACGGCTGCTGATGCACAAGGCTGACGACGCCGGCGATCCCGAGACCCAGCCGGCTGAGCCGCCGCGCAGGCGCCGCCGCTGGATCCTGGTAGTTGTGCTGGCCGTGATTGCCGCGCTGCTCGCTTCAGTGCTCTGGGTCGGTTACGCCTGGACACAGACGCGCTACTACGTGGGCTCGGCAGACAACCACGTTGCCATCTACAACGGCGTCTCGCAGACACTTGGCCCCATCAAGCTCTCACAGGTGGCGGAAACCACCAATATTCCGGTGGACAGTCTGCCGGCGTACTGGCGCAGCAGGGTCAACGACACTGTTCCGGCCAGGGACCTGGTCCACGCGGAACAGATCGTTGACCAGCTGCGCGGAACTGCCAAGGCGATCCTGTGTCCGCAGCCGGATGAAGCGGGCCCATCAGCCTCCCCTTCGACCCTGGCTGAGGCACTTGACGCTGCCGGCGGAACAGACGAACTCCCCGCCGTCGATTCGTGTGGAGGGCAGCAGTGACGTCAGAACTTTCAGCTCCGGCGAAGCCGCGGCGCAACATCGAGGCCGTCCTGCTGATACTGGCCCTCGCCGTGGGCGTCGGAGCCAACATGCTGGTGGGGATCGATGAAGACCGTGCGTTCGACTCGGATTTCTGGGTCCAGGGCGGAACGCTAGTGGCACTGGTTTTGGCATTCCACTTTGTGCTGCGCTTCCGGGCCAAATATGCCGATCCGGTAATACTTCCCATCGTCACCGCCCTGAACGGTATTGGCCTGGCCATGATCCACCGGTTGGACATCGCCGAGGGCAACGATGCCGCAGACCGGCAGCTGCTCTGGAGCACCGTTGCGGTTGCTGCTGCCATCGCCGTGCTGTTCCTCATCAAGGACCACCGGATCCTGCGCCGCTACACCTACATTTCGCTGATCGTCAGTGCCGTCCTGCTGCTCCTGCCACTAACCCCGCTCGGCCTGACGATCAACGGCGCGCGGATCTGGATCAGCGTTGGAGGCGGGACGTTCCAGCCCGGCGAAATCGCCAAGATCACCCTGGCCATATTCTTCGCAGGGTATTTGTCCGCCAACCGTGACCTCATTCTGCTCGCAGGACGCAAGGTAGGCCCGCTGCAGCTTCCCAGGTTCAAGGACATGGGACCCATGATGGCTGCCTGGGCCGTGAGCATCGGTGTCCTCGTTTTCCAGCGTGATCTTGGGTCATCGATTCTTTTCTTCGGCCTCTTTATGGCCATGATCTACGTCGCTACGAGCCGCGTGAGCTGGGTTCTGATTGGCCTGGCGCTCATCGGTGCCGGCGGGTTTGTTGCCGTTCAGCTCTTCAGCCACGTTTCCCTGCGCATCGACGGCTGGATCAACGCCTTCGACCCCGAAGTGATCGAACGGTCTCCGGGCGGCAGCTATCAGGTGGTCCAGGGTCTGTTTGGCCTTGCCAGCGGGGGCATGACCGGTACCGGGCTGGGCCAGGGCAGGCCCGATCTGGTCACCTACGCCAACTCGGACATGATCATTGCAGCCCTCGGCGAGGAACTGGGCCTGATCGGCATCTTTGCGATCGTCCTGATGTACGTCCTGCTCGTTTCCCGCGGGTTCCGCGCTGCGCTGGGAACGCGTGACGGCTTCGGCAAGCTGCTGGCCTGCGGACTGTCCTTCACGATCGCCCTGCAGTGTTTCGTAGTGATCGGCGGCGTTACCCGCCTCATCCCGCTGACGGGCCTGACCACGCCGTTTATGTCTGCCGGCGGTTCTTCGCTGCTGGCCAACTGGATCATCGTGGCCTTGCTGCTGCTGATTTCCGACGCCGCGAGGCGTCCGGCTGCCACCGGTCTGCTAACGGACATGGAGCCCGCTTTGGCGGGAACCACGGGAGGCAAGGGCAAGACACGAGGCAAGGGAGGAAATGAGGTGGCAGGCGAATGAACCAAGCTATCCGCAACAGCTGGATCGTAGCCCTGGCCATGTTCCTGGCGATCCTCGTTTCCCTGACCTACGTACAGTTCTTCGCGGCGGATGAACTGAACGCGAACCCGATCAATAACCGGCAGATCTATAAGGAGTTTGGCCAGAACCGTGGCTCCATCCTGGTGGACGGTGCGCCGATCGCGGAGTCAGTGGCTTCGAACGACCAGTTCAATTACCAGCGGGTCTATAACGACCCCGAGCTCTATTCCGCGCTTACCGGCTACTTCTCGCTGGTGCACGGCAGCACCCAGCTTGAATCAGCCATGACCGATGAGCTCTCCGGTAACAGCGACCAGCAGTTCTACGACCGGCTGGTACAGCTGTTCTCGGGTGCCCAGGCACAGGGCGCTTCCGTTGAATTGACCATCGACCCGGAACTGCAGCGGCTCGCGTATGACCTGATCCCCGAAGGACAGCGCGGGTCGATCGTGATGATGGATCCGAAGACCGGTGACATTCTTGCCATGGTGTCCAAGCCGTCCTATGACACGAATCTGCTGGCTGGCCACGACACTGCGGCAGTGAACGCCAACATGGACGCGCTTCTGGCCGTTCCGGGGCTGTCCCCGTACCTGAACCCGGCTACCCAGTCCCTGCTGGCGCCCGGGTCCACGTTCAAGCTGGTGGATGCCGCGGCGGCGTTGGAGACCGGGAAGTTCAACGCCGATTCGGTGATTCCCAACCCGCCTGCCGTGCCGCTGCCCGGAACGAACATCTCACTGCCCAACTACACGAACGGCGCCTGCGCCAGCCGCAGTGAGGCGGACATCCAGTTCGCCCTTGAGCAGTCCTGCAACACCGTCTTTGCACAGATCGCGTGGGACGTTGGACAGGATGCCCTCGCCGATCAGGCCCGGAAGTTCGGATTCGGCGAAACGTTCAGCATTCCCACTCCGGTGACTGCCAGCGACTTCCCCGCAACTGAAGATCAGGCCGAACTGGCTCTGTCCTCCATCGGCCAGGGCAGTGTGACGGCCACGCCGCTCCAGGTAGCCATGATTTCGGCGGCTATAGCCAACAACGGCGTGCAGATGACCCCAAACCTGATCAAGTCAGTCCGGGCACCTGACCTCTCGGTGATCGACGAACCCGAACCCACAGTCCTGAATGAATCGGTCAGCCCCGGCACCGCCGCGCAGCTGACGGACTGGATGGTCAGCGTGGTAGACAACGGCACCGCATCCGCAGCCCGGATCCCCGGCGTCAAGGTTGCGGGCAAGACCGGCACAGCCGAAGTCGAGGGCCGGGGCGACAATGCCTGGTTCACGGGCTTCGCCCCCGCGGACGACCCAGAGGTGGTCATTTCCATCGTGATGGAAAACGTTGACCTGGCCACCGGATCCCAATTGACCACTCCAAGCGCGCAAAAACTCCTAGAGGCGGTGTTGAATAAGTGAGGCCTACTTCGGGAATCACCTTAGGCGGCAGGTTCCAGCTGACCGATCGTATAGCTATCGGCGGCATGGGCGAGGTCTGGAAGGCACGGGACCTGGTCCTGGGCCGGATCGTTGCCATCAAGATCCTCAAGGAGGAATACACCGGCGACCCGGGTTTCCTTAACCGTTTCCGCGCCGAGGCCCGCCACACTGCCCTGCTGAACCACGAGGGCATCGCCAACGTCTTCGACTACGGCGAGGAAGAGGGCTCAGCTTATCTGGTGATGGAACTGGTCCCCGGCCAGCCGCTGTCCACCATCATTGAGCGCGAAAAGGTACTGTCTCCGGACCGGACCCTCTCTATCATCGGCCAGACCGCCACGGCCCTGGCCGTGGCACACCGCCAGGGACTCGTCCACCGGGATGTAAAGCCCGGCAACCTGCTCATCATGCCCGACGGCCGGGTAAAGATCACCGACTTCGGCATTGCGCGCCTCGCCGACCAGGTTCCCCTCACCGCCACCGGTCAGGTTATGGGCACGGCTCAGTACCTCGCTCCCGAACAGGCCACCGGGCAGCAGGCCACCGGCTCCAGTGATATCTACGCACTGGGTGTGATCGGCTACGAACTCCTTGCCGGCACGCGGCCGTTCTCCGGCGAATCCCAGATTGCCATTGCACTGGCACAGGTCAACGACACTCCGCCGCCCCTGCCGGAATCCATTCCCGCGCCGGTGCGGGCACTGATCATGTCCATGCTGGCCAAGGATCCGGCGGACCGCCCTGCTGATGCTGAGTCCCTCGCCCGTGCAGTGGCAGCCATCCGCCGCGGGGACATCGCCGCAGCCGAGCAGGCCGTCCCGGGAATGCTCCTCTTCGGTTCCGGCGGTACCGCTGCCACCAGCATGGTCACCGCTCCCGTCCCGATGCCGGGTGACACCTCTGCCACCCGCGTAGTGGATACTGCACCCTCGACGTCCGCCATGCCCGTTGCAGCGGCAGGGGACCAGACCGGCTCTCTGGCAGCGTCCCGCGAATGGACGGAAGATGATGTGGACGGGGACGGCGGCGACGGCTACAACGACGGCGACTATGAAGAGAAGCCGAAGCGGAAGTGGCTCATCCCGGTCATCATCGTCCTGGCGCTGGTACTCGCGGGCATCATCGCTGCGATCGTACTGAACCTGAATTCTGATCCCGCAGGGGACAACGAGCCGAAGACGTCGCCGTCGACTTCTACCTCGAGCAGCCCCACGCGCAGCAGTTCTTCTCCTACGCCAAGCTCGCCGTCGCCGTCGGCGACCTCCGCAAGCCCTTCAACTACTCCCACCGAAGCAGTGGAAGAGATCATCGTAAACGCCGGCGCCTACCAGGGCCGGAACGTCAACGAGGTCTCACAGGAGCTGAGCGCCCTGGGCCTGGCCGTCAGCCGGAACCCGGTGCCGTCGGACCAGCCGGAAGGGATAGTGCTTGACGTCAATCCGGTGGGAACGCTTTCCCGGGGAGACGCCGTCGCCATTACCTATTCCTCCGGTCCCGAGCAGGTAACCGTGCCCGGTGGCCTGCTGAACCAGCCTGAATCCTCGGTGAGCCAGCAGATCGTCAACGCCGGTCTCATTCCCAACGTTGTCCGCCAGCCATCAGCTGATGTCCCGGCAGGACAGGTCATCAGTGTGAATCCGCAGCAGGGTGCCTCCGTCAACCGCGGATCGACTGTAACGATCGTTGTCTCCACAGGTGCACCTGAGCCCAGTGCAACTGGAAATTCAAACCCTGACGGACCTTAAACACCATGAGTGCGGACAAAGGACACCCAACGCTGAACACTGACCGGATCCTTGACGGTCGCTACGAGGTCGGTGAACTGATCGGCCGGGGCGGCATGGCTGACGTATACCTCGGCCGCGATTCCCGGCTGGGCCGGGCCGTGGCCATCAAGGTGCTGCGTCCTGATCTTGCGCGGGATCCTCTCTTCCAGTCACGGTTCCGCAGGGAGGCACAGGCCGTTGCCGGCCTGAACCACGCTTCCATCGTCTCCGTCTATGACACAGGGGACCAGGAACCGGCCAGCGGGTCCCCCGATGATGTGCGCCTGCCCTTTATCGTCATGGAGTACGTCTCGGGACGCACCCTGAGGGACCTGATCAAATCGGGTGACATCTCGATCGACGAAGCCATTGACTACACCCTTGGTGTACTGGCTGCCCTTGAATACAGCCACCGTTCCGGAATAGTCCACCGGGACATCAAACCTGCCAACGTCATGGTCACCCACGACGGCCATGTAAAGGTGATGGATTTCGGCATAGCCCGGGCAATCGCTGATTCAGCGGCAACCATGACCCAGACCCAGGCCGTCATCGGCACCGCCCAGTACCTCTCCCCGGAACAGGCACGCGGGGAAACGGTCGATGCCCGCAGCGACCTCTACTCAGCTGCCTGCCTGCTCTTTGAAATGCTCGCCGGACGTCCTCCCTTTGTGGGGGACAGCCCCGTTTCCGTTGCCTACCAGCACGTCCGGGAAGCTCCGCCGAAGGCGAGCAGCTTCAATTCGGAGGTTTCCCCGGCCCTTGATTCTGTCCTGGAACATGCTTTGGCCAAGGACCGGACTGAACGGTACCAAAGTGCCCACGACTTCCGTGACGCCCTCATCGCTGCCCGCAACGGCACCGTTGATCCGTTCCGGACTGCAGCCACGCAGATGGTTCCGCGCCAGCCCGTGTCCGCCGAGCCGGTCCCGGGCGAAGAACCCCAAACCCGGGCGATGGCACGTGTCCTTGAAGGGGGCCCCCTCACCAGCATGTCGGCGGACGACCTTGAGGAAGACGGGGTCCGTGCCCTTCCCACCGGTACTGAAGACCGCGGCCAGGAAAGGCGCGGACGCCGGCGTGCCTGGATTATTACGCTGTTCGTCGCGGTTGCCCTCCTGCTCGCCGCAGGCGGGGTGTTCGCCTACAACCTGGCCAACCAGCCGCCGCCGCCCCCTGCTACAGCCAGCATTCCGGAGGTGGAGAACATGACGCAGACGGACGCGATCAACTCGCTGCTGGAGCTGGGGTTCCGTGCTCCCGTGACCGAGCCCCAGTACAGCGACACGGTTGAAGCCGGGCTGGCTATTGGCACCGAACCGGAGGCGGGCAGCACCGTGGCCCTGGACAGTGACATCACGCTGTTCATTTCCCAGGGCCCTTCGGCCGTACAGATTCCGGACACCCTGCCCGGGATGAGCGAGGCTCAGGCGCGTGACACACTGCGTTTGCTGGGTCTGCAGGGCGGAGATTCAGAACCGAAAAACAGTCCCACCGTGCCCGAGGGACGCGTCATCGAGACCAAGCCCGGGATCGGCACCTCAGTGCAGGTAGGCAGCACTGTGGACCTGGTTCTCTCCACCGGTAAGGTCACCGTGCCCAACCTCGTGGACACCAAGGTTGACGAGGCCAAAGCCTATCTTGCTGATCCTGCGTACGGCCTGGGAGTCGCAGTGGAGGAAGTGGAAAACAGTGTTGTGGAGCCCGGCACCGTGACGGGCCAGAGCGCACCGGCCGGCAGCGACGTACCGCAGGGCAGCACCATCACCCTGACGGTCGCCAAAGCTCCCGAGCCTTCTCCCTCGGCGTCACCAAGTTCCTCGGAGTCACCGTCCGCGCCGGGCAACAGGCGCGGCGGCGGCGGCGACTGAGCCGAGGCCGCCGGGTTTTAGCCCCTGGAGCTGATCAGCGGGCTCAGCGTTGCGGCATGGGCCGCTGCGCCGCTGAGCCCCAGGCTTTCCAGCCAGTTTCCGAGCATCTGGTAGCCGCCCTCGGTTAGCACTGATTCCGGATGGAACTGGACTCCGGACAGGGGAGCGGTGCGGTGCCGAAGTCCCATGATGATGCCGCTGTGCGTCCGGGCGGTGACTTCCAGTTCCTCCGTCACAGTGTCTGCAACCGCTGCCAGGGAGTGGTACCGGGTGGCGGTCAGCGGGCTGGGCAGACCGGCAAAGACGTCAGTTCCTTCATGCTCTACTTCCGAGGTTTTGCCGTGCATTAGTTCGGGAGCATGGGTAACGGTCCCGCCGAAAGCCTCTGCCAGTGCCTGATGGCCCAGGCAGATCCCCAGCATGGGCTTGCCGTTGTCCCGGCACCAGCGGATGAGCTCAATGCAGATGCCCGCGTCAGCGGGCGCACCGGGGCCGGGCGAGACGAGGACGCCGTCGCGGGCCGCCGCCAGTTCCCGGGCTTCTTCGACGCTGACATCGTCATTGCGGATGACTGTTGTCTCGGCGCCCAGTTCCTGGAGGTAGCCGACCAGCGTGTAAACAAAGCTGTCGTAGTTGTCGACCACAAGGATGCGGGTACTCATTGCGTTTCAGAACCGCCAATCGTTGAATCCGTAAGGGGTGCAAGGAAGCTGAATTCCGAGAACCATGGGAAGACGTAGGTCATCAGGACCAGGACCACGCCGGCGGCCAGCACCAGGGCCGTGAGAATCCGAACCCAGAGCGGTCCCGGGAGATGCCGGAAGATCCAAGCGTACATTTTATCCCTGTCCTTGCGTGCTGCGGGTTACGAGTGCTGCAATCTCTTCGGGTGGGCCGGCGGAGGCAGGCTGCCACGAATCCAAAACCGCATAGGAAATGAATCTCTCCTCGGAACCAAACCGCGGATTGCAGGTGGTCAGTGTCAGGATCCGTTCCTGGGGTTCGGCACCAGGTTGGGTGGGCACCGGTGCCAGGACATCCACCCGGTCCGGAAGCACTATCTGGCTGTTGCGGTACACGTAGGTGTAATAACCTTGGGCGGTCTGCACGTAGATCCGGTCTCCGGGCACCAGGGTATCGACGGCGTCGAGCACCTGGCCGTGTGTCTGCCGGTGGCCCGCCAGCGCGAAGTTGCCTACTTCTCCCGGCATGGCCGACTCCGGATAATGTCCCAGACCCAGTTTGTCCAGCACTGCCGTGCCCACTCCCTGCGTGACAGGGCGGGCATGCTCGGCCCCAAAACGCGGAATGTAGATGGCGGCGAATGTAGTCCCCTCCGCGTCCGGAGCCGGAAGCACTGCAGGATCACCGTGGTTCCCCGGCCCAGCATCGGCAGCGGGTGCCTCGGGCGCTGGTTCGAAGCCCGCGTAAAGCTGTTCCATGGCCGCTTCCTGCTTACGGTCAGCCTCGATGTTCGTCCACCACAGTTCCCAGACCACAAAGAGCACCAGGATCAGGCCCAGGGTGATCAGCAGCTCACCCATCACCTGGACGGCAAAGGCGTCTCTGCTCTGTTTCCGCTGCCGGCTGGGCCTGCGCTTCGCTGAACGGGACGGCACCGGTGCCGGGCTGCCCCCAACTTCACTTGCCGTGCTTTCCACGCGGTCTCCGGTCCTCTCCATGGCTTGCTGTGTATCCGGGCACACCCGGGCCTCTCATTCGCTACGATTGGAAGAGAGGAGACCTTCCACAGCCGTCAGGCCTACCGCAGATACCCCGTCAGGATATAGCCCGCGGACCAGCCCAGGCGACTGTGCGGGATCCCGCAGACCATATCCGTGCCGGCATCCTGTGAGCCGGTTCCGCTAGGAGGATCCGTGCCCGAGTCAAAGTCCCGCAAGAAGCCCACGGCAGCACCCGAAAACGCCCCTGCCAAGAGCAAATCAGAACCGAAGCCAAATCCTGTCTGGTACAAGCCAGTGATGTTCGGCCTGATGCTGATTGGCCTGATCTGGATTATCGTCTTCTACATCTCCGAGGGCGTCTACCCGGTTCCGGCGCTTGGTGCCGGGAACATCCTGGTGGGCTTCGGCGTCGCCATCGTGGGCTTCCTGATGACCACGCGCTGGCGGTAGACAGCCGCCCAAGAGTCCACCTTCTCCAGAACTCCCCGGATGCCGAAGCATCCGGGGAGTTCTGTTTTTGCCGCCTTCAACCGCGGCAGGGACGGCTGTTCAGTAAAGCAGGTTTTAAACAGCGTTACCCACAGTGAGGGCACTTCTCCACACATAGTTATCCACAGGCGTGGATAACTATGTGTGTGATGTGGTGATCCCCGGAGTCACAAGACCCCCACAGGTTTCGCGGTTATCCACAGATACACGTGGAAAAGCTGGGGATAACGCGGACTGCAAGGGTGCATACTTATACCCACCTTGTGCAGATAGTAATCCACAGGTGTGCGTAAGGTTGTGGCTACTCGGCACTAGATCCGGGCATTCAAAGGGATCCAAGTTATCCACAGCTGTGGAATTACATGTGTGTAACTCGGAGTCGGTACTGGATAACTCTCGATCAGAGTTACACACCGGCTGTGTACAACTCCGCGTATGGGCTGTGGATAACAGCGTGGCTCCGGCAAACAGCCCTGCCCCGGGGAGCCGGAGGGATACCTCGGCCTGTGAGTTACACGCCTGTAAGTTATTAACAATGTGGGTATCTCTGTGGATAAGGCACATCCATCCTGTGGAAAGCGTTCTTCTTCCCACCAACCTGTGGAACGGGTGCCGGGTACGAAAAAGGCCCCGCCGGATGCCGGCGGGGCCTGAGAAGCGGGTTTTTGGCTAGAAGCTGGGGGTCCAGAAGATGCTCAGGGCCATGAGGATCAGGACCACTGCAGCCAGCCCGCCGAACTGGACCAGGGAACGCCGGGGTCCCTTGGGCGCGTAGGCCAGAATGGCACCGCAGGCGGCACCGGTGAGCAGGCCGCCGAGGTGTGCCTGCCAGGAGATGCTCGGATAGACGAAGCCCAATACCAGGTTGATGGCAATGAGGATCAGCAGGGCCTTCACTTCACCGCCGCGCTGCCGCTGGATCACAAAGAGCGCCCCGAAGAGCCCGAAGATCGCTCCCGATGCTCCGACAACCGCTTGGAAAGCAGAGGCGAAGACCAGCACACCGATGGAGCCGCCCAGGGCCGAGATCAGGTACAGCAGGGTGAAACGCAGCCGCCCGAGCAGCGGTTCCAGGGACCTGCCCAGAAGCCAGAGCGCGTACAGATTAAAAGCGATGTGGAAGATAAAGCCGGGGGAGTGGAGGAACGCTGCGGTTAGCAGCCGCCACGGTTCGGCCTGCGCGTAGACGGGGGCGAACCAGAGCAGTTCCATAAAACCGGGAACCAGCCACTGCAGCGCGTAGGCCGCTCCGCAGAGCACCATAAGGGTGATGGTCACTACCGGTTTCCCCGCCCGGACGGCACCCCCGTACTGGGTCCGGTACGCCGGCGACTGCCGGCGGCTTTCCTGGAAACAGTCCACACACTGGATCCCTACCGGCGCGGTGTGCTGGCACTCCGGGCACGCCGCCCGGCCGCACCGCTGGCACCTAATGTAACTGACGCGGTCAGGATGCCGCGGGCAGACAGGCACTTCGTGGGCCGGGGGCTCGGCGGGAACTCCATAGGACATGGTGTGTTTGCTCCAGGAATATCTAGAGGAGTAAACCCCGGCCGGCATGCCGGCCGGGGTTTACGGCGAAACTGCTAGAGCTGCTCGACGGTGATGCTGTTAATGACAACATCCTCGGTCGGCTTGTCCCGCATATCGGTGGGAACCGCGTTGAGCGCGTCAACGACGGCCTTGGACTCGTCGTCGGCAACTTCACCGAAGATGGTGTGCTTGCCCTGCAGCCAGGTGGTGGGAACCGAAGTGATGAAGAACTGCGAGCCGTTGGTGCCGCGGCCCATCTGGATTCCGGCATTGGCCATGGCCAGCTTGTACGGTGTGGCAAAGTCCAGGTCCGGGCTGATCTCGTCGTCGAACTGGTAGCCCGGTCCGCCGGTGCCGCGGCCCAGGGGATCTCCGCCCTGGATCATGAAGTCCTTGATGATGCGGTGGAAGATGGTTCCGTCGTAGAGCGGACGGCTGGTCTTCTCACCGGTGGCCGGGTCGGTCCATTCAATTTCTCCCGTTGCCAGGCCGACGAAGTTGCGGACAGTCTTCGGCGCGTGGTTGCCGAAGAGGTTGATCCGGATATCGCCCTTGGTCGTGTGGACGGTTGCTTTTGCGGTAGGAATAGCAGTCATACTCCTCATTCTTCCACGGCGGCCTTACAGGCGGCTGGAAATCGCCCTGTTCAGCGCACAGTGAAAATCCCGCGGCCCGGGGAGCTCTGATAGCACAGAACCGGCATTACACGTAGGCTAAGGCTGAACCGTCACTATCCTGGGAGGTAGTTTTGAACAAGAAGGACCGCATTGCCCGTGACTTCGAAGCGAATGTCACCGCAGGCGTGGAAACGGCGCGTGACTGGGCAACCCCCAAAGTAGAGGCCGCCGTCGGATGGGCAGTTCCCCGCATCGAAAAGGGAATTGAAACCGCCTCTCCGAAGATCCAGGACGGACTCAAGCGCGCAGCCGATGAGATCGCGCAGGGCGTCGCAGTCGTGACGCCGCGGCTTCAGGACGGTCTGCAGAAGGTTGGTCCCAGGATCAGCCAGGTTGTCGACGATGCTGCGCCGAAGATCCAGACCACCCTGGACAAGGCAACTCCGGCCCTTACCCATGCCAAGGACAAGGTTGTGGACAGCTATATTCCCACCCTGTCCACGCGCATCGGTGATGCAGCGGACTCCGTCTCCCGCGGTCTGGGCACCGCCACTGTTCCGGTGCAGACCGCCGTCGCGAAGGCTACCGGCAACAAGAAGGCGCTGAAGCACGCCCAAAAGGCTGCGGCCAAGGCTGCCAAGGAAGCCCGCAAGAGCAAGGGCGGCGGCAAGGGCTGGCTTGTTTTCGGCATCGTTGCTTCCGCCGTGGTTGCGGCTGTAGCCGCCTGGCGTGCCTCACGTCCGGTCGAGGATCCGTGGAAGACCCCGGCTCCGGCACAGACTCAGCCTTCCGTCCCCGTTCCTGCCCCGGCTCCGGCAGCACCGGCCGCGCCGGCCACCGATGCCAAGCCTGCCGCTAAGGCAGCGGAAACTCCGGCTGAGCAGGCCAAGGACACGGCAGCCAGCGCAGCTCAGAAGGCCAAGGACGCCGCACAGAACGTGAAGGAAGCTGCCGCTTCCAGCACCGCCAAGGCATCCGAGAAGTCCGGTGAAGCCGTGAAGAAGACGCAGGACGCAGCCGCAGCGAAGTCCGGCGGCGCCCACGCGGACACCAAGGCTGACAAGCCGCAGAAGTAAGGATTGTCCGGCGAACCGCCGGACAAGCACAAAGGGACCGGATGCTACGCGGCGTCCGGTCCCTTTGGCCTTAAGTCAGCCTTCCACATCGCCGCCCAGCGCCGGCGGAGCCGGCGGGAGCGGGTCTTCCGACGGCGGCAACGCCTCCTTCTTCCTCGCCTGCCCCAGCAGGACGACGGCGAGTCCACCAAGGATTACCGCCAGTCCAACGTAGGTGCCGCCGGGCAGTTCTTCCCCCAGGAAGACGGCGGCAAGAATCGCCGCTCCGGGGATTTCCAGCAGGATGATCATGGAGACCACCAGTGGGCTAATAACGGCCAGCAGGTGGTTGAAGACGGTGTGTCCCAGCAGCTGGGCCATGACGGTGACACCGACGATGCCCGCCCAGGCGGCAGGCGGGAAGCCGATCAAGGGCTGCTGGAACGCCAGGCACATTACGGCCAGGATCAGGGCACAGGAGCCGTAGCACAGGGTGGTGTACGTGCCGGTGGACATGGTCCGCCGGGCTTTGCCGCCGGCGATCGTGTACAGGCCGGCCAGAGCGCCGCCGGCTACGGCCAGAGCGTCACCGAGCAGCGCTTCGGGGGAGAGCCCCACGTCGAATCCGGTAATCACCAGAACGCCGACAAACGCGATGAGAAGGCCCGCCAGGGTCTGCGGCGCCACCCGGCGTCCGCGGAATACATCGAACAGTGCGATCCATCCGGCCTGCAGGCATACCAAGGCGGTCGCCACCGCTACTGAGGTCAGCTGCAGCGCGGTAATAAAGCAGGCAAAGTGCAGAGCCAGCGCCAGGGACGCCAGTGCCGTCCAGCGCACTTCGGTGCGGTTGAGGTTGCGGAACTGGTCCTTGCCGCGCAGGCCTGCGGGAACGCCCATGATGACGGCACCGAGTGCGTTGCGCCAGAACGCGATGGCCAGCGCAGGAGCCGCCGTCGCGGCCATAATGGGTCCGGACGCAGAGACGCCCAGCACGCCGATCACGGCGAGGAAAAAGGTCATTCCCTGAGGTTATTCCCTGAGGCCGTTCACCGGGCGGACCATGTACAGCTGCTGGCTTGTGTCGGCACCGGCGCCGTCAGGTTTTACGAAGGCAGCGGTTAAAGCAGAAAGTCCCGGCCGCTGTGGCCGGGACTTTCTTTCGGTGGAGGCACGGGGACTCGAACCCCGAACCCCCTGCTTGCAAAGCAGGTGCGCTACCAATTGCGCCATGCCCCCGAATTTGGAACTTCACCAGTATATCCCACCTGTGACAGTGGTCAAACCGGGCCGTTCCTTGGCGGAGCTACTCAACCTTGTCGGTTGAGGCCTTCCAGACGGACTTCTCCGCGGCAGTATCCTGCCATTTCCGGAAAGCGAAGACTCCTGCTGCTGCAGCTGCCGCGATTGCAAACAACTTCTTCACAGTGTCTCCTTGCCGTTGTGGTCAACCATTCACATGGTCTTCCGTGGGCGTACCAGGACTTGAACCTGGGACCTCTTCGTTATCAGCGAAGCGCTCTAACCGCCTGAGCTATACGCCCCGATACCTCACCGGGCCGAGATAAGACTCTACCGTACCCTCGGCCAGTTCCCCAAATCCGGGTTCCTGTTCCGGCGCGGGCGGCATGCCCGCGCCGGAAGAAACACCGGCTTTAGTCGTCGGTCAAAGTGACGCCGATGCCGCCCACCAGGGTGGAGGCGATGTTGTAGAGCACAGCCGAAAGCATGGACAGGGCTGTCAGGAGCAGAACGTTGACGACTGCGATGATCGTCGCGAAGGAAACAACCTGTCCCAGGGACACGAATTCGCGCAGGTCGAAGCCACCGGCTTCGGAGCCGGCGATCTCGCCCAGGAGACGGTTCACCTCGTCGAAGATGCCGGTGAGGTTCAGGACCGACCACAGTACGATCGCGGCCACAACCGTGACGACGCCCAAAGCGACGGAGAGCAGGAAGGACATTTTCAACACCGACCACGGGTCGATCTTACTCACCAGCAGGCGGGCCTTGCGGGCCTTTGCCTTGGGCGCAGGCTTGACCAGCGGCTGCCGGTTGTTCCCCGGCGCGCTCTGACCCGTCCCAGGACGCTGGGCGGGCCGTGCCGGGGTTTTCACCCGCGGACCGCCGCCGGACCTGGCGTTAGAGTTGGTCGAGCTCACTCGCTACCTCCATCTTCAGCAGACTGCGCGTCGCGCCCAGCCGTTTCGTCTGTAGACAACGGTACTTCATCCACAGATGCCTCCACAGACTCGCCGTCGGCTGCGGCCTCGTCCTCGTCTGCATCCACTGCGAGGTCGCGCTCGGAGTTCCGGGCCACCGCAATGATGCGGTCGTTCTTGTCCGGCTTGGCGAAGATGACGCCCATGGTGTCGCGGCCCTTGGCGGGAACCCCGGACACAGCGGAGCGGACAACCTTGCCGCCCTGCATGACCACCAGGACTTCGTCTTCTTCCTGGACAATCATGGCGCCGACCAGGTGTCCCCGGTCCTCGTTGTATTTACCGACCTTGATACCCAGTCCGCCGCGGCCCTGGACCCGGTACTCATCCACTGAGGTGCGCTTGGCGTAGCCGCCTTCGGTGACGATAAACACGTAGGAGTCCTCGGTAACGACGTCGGCTGCCAGCAGCTCGTCATCCTCGCGGAACTTCATGCCAGTCACACCGGAGGTTGCGCGGCCCATGGGCCGCAGCGCCTCGTCGGTGGCGGTAAAGCGCAGGGACTGTCCCTTGCGCGAAACCAGCATCAGGTCATCGGTTTCACTGACCAGCTGTGCGGAGACCACTTCATCGCCCTCGCGCAGGTTGATGGCAATGACGCCTGCGGAACGGTTGGTGTCATAGTCGGCCAGCTGGGTCTTCTTGACCAGTCCGCGCTTCGTGGCCAGCACCAGGTATGGAGCGGCCTCGTAGTCGGGCAGGTCCAGGACCTGGGCAATGTGCTCGTCCGGCTGGAACGCCAGCAGGTTCGCTACGTGCTGGCCCTTGGCATCGCGTCCGGCTTCGGCCAGCTCATAGGCCTTGGCCCGGTAAACCCGGCCCAGGTTCGTGAAGAACAGCAGCCAGTGGTGCGTGGTGGTGACGAAGAAGTGTTCCACGACGTCGTCTCCGCGCAGCTGTGCGCCGCGGATGCCCTTGCCGCCGCGGTGCTGAGCGCGGTAGTTATCGCTCCGGGTGCGCTTCACGTAGCCGCCGCGGGTGATGGTGACGACCATTTCCTCTTCGGGGATCAGGTCTTCCATACTCATGTCGCCGTCAAAGCCCATCAGGACCTTGGTGCGGCGCTCGTCCCCGTGCTTGTCCACGATCTCCGCCAGCTCTTCGCTGACAATGCTGCGCTGGCGCTCCTCGGAGGCCAGGATCGCGTTGTATTCGGCGATTTCAACTTCCAGCTTGGCGTGCTGGTCCTGGATCTTCTGCCGTTCCAGAGCTGCCAGGCGACGCAGCTGCATGTCCAGGATGGCCTGGGACTGCAGTTCGTCAATGTCCAGCAGCTGCATCAGGCCGGTGCGGGCTTCGTCCACGGTGCTCGAGCGGCGGATCAGGGCAATGACCTCATCCAGTGCATCAAGTGCCTTGAGCAGGCCGCGCAGGATGTGCGCGACTTCCTCCGCCTTGCGCAGCCGGTAGCGGGTGCGGCGGACAATAACCTCGAGCTGGTGGGTCACCCAGTGCCGGATGAACGCGTCCAGGCTCAGGGTACGCGGCACGCCGTCGACGATCGCGAGCATGTTGGCACCGAAGTTGTCCTGCAGCTGGGTGTGCTTGTACAGGTTGTTCAGCACGACCTTCGCGACGGCGTCGCGCTTGAGCACGATCACCAGGCGCTGGCCCGTGCGGCCGGAAGTTTCGTCGCGCATGTCCGCGATGCCGGTGATCTTCCCGTCCTTGACGAGCTCGGCAATCTTGATGGCCAGGTTGTCCGGGTTGGCCATGTAGGGCAGCTCGGTGACCACCAGGCAGGTGCGTCCCTGGATTTCTTCCACATTGACCACGGCGCGCATGGTGATGGAGCCGCGGCCGGTGCGGTAGGCATCCTCGATGCCCTTGTGGCCCAGGATCGTGGCGCCGGTGGGGAAGTCGGGTCCCTTGACCCGCTTGATCAGTTCCTCGAGCAGCTCCTCGTTGGACGCTTCCGGGTGCTGTAGGTACCACTGCACGCCGTCAGCAACCTCGCGGAGGTTGTGCGGGGGGATGTTGGTGGCCATGCCGACGGCGATGCCGGAGGATCCGTTGACCAGCAGGTTCGGGAACCGGGCCGGCAGGATGGTGGGTTCCTGGTTGCGGCCGTCGTAGTTGTCCATGAAATCGACGGTTTCCTCGTCGATGTCACGGACCATCTCCATGGCGAGCGGGGCCATCTTGGTTTCGGTGTAACGCGGTGCGGCAGCGCCGTCGTTGCCCGGGGAACCGAAGTTGCCCTGGCCAAGGGCCAGCGGTGCGCGCATGACCCAGTCCTGGATCAGGCGGACCAGTGCATCGTAGATCGCCGAGTCGCCATGCGGGTGGTACTGGCCCATGACTTCGCCGACCACGCGGGCACACTTGTTGAAGGAACGGTCGGGGCGGTAGCCGCCGTCGTACATCGCGTAAATCACGCGGCGGTGAACGGGTTTCAGGCCGTCGCGCACGTCCGGCAGGGCGCGTCCGACGATGACCGCCATGGCGTAGTCCAGATAGGAGCGCTGCATTTCGGTCTGCAGGTCGATCTGCTCCACGCGGTCGGAGAGGACGTTCCCGCTGACGGGTTCGAGTTCGCCGCCGGGGACCTCCGGGGTCTCATCACTCATTGCTTGTATTCCGTTCTAAGTTCTCGAAAAAGTCCGGGTAGCTGCGGCACTAGATGTCCAGGAACCGGACGTCCTTGGCGTTCTGCTGGATGAAGTTCCGCCGGGATTCGACGTCCTCACCCATAAGCACCGAGAAGACCTGGTCCGCGGAGGCGGCGTCGTCCATGGTGACCTGCAGCAGGGTGCGGTGGTCGGGGTCCATGGTGGTGTCCCAGAGCTCGGTGTAGTCCATTTCGCCCAGGCCCTTGTAGCGCTGGATGCCGTTGTCCTTGGGCAGGCGCTGGTTGTTGGCCAGGCCGCGGGCCACGACTTCGTCGCGCTCCCGGTCGCTGTAAACGTAGTCGTGCGGATGGTTGGACCACTTGATGCGGTACAGCGGGGGCTGCGCCAGGTAGACGTAGCCCTGCTCGATCAGCGGGCGCATGTAGCGGAAAAGCAGCGTCAGCAGCAGGGTGGTGATGTGCTGTCCGTCGACGTCGGCATCGGCCATCAGGACGATCTTGTGGTAACGGGCCTTCTCGACGTCAAAGTCCTCGCCGATCCCGGCGCCGAAGGCCGTGATCATGGACTGGACTTCGGCGTTGGAGAGCGCACGGTCCAGCCGGGCACGCTCCACGTTCAGGATCTTGCCGCGCAGCGGCAGGATGGCCTGGGTTTCCGGGTTGCGGCCGCGGACAGCGGAGCCGCCGGCCGAGTCACCCTCCACAATGTAGATTTCGGACTTGGAGGGGTCTTTGGAGGAGCAGTCCTTGAGTTTGCCGGGCATGCCTCCGGACTCCAGCAGGCCCTTGCGGCGGGTGGATTCGCGCGCCTTGCGGGCAGCGAGCCGGGCCTGGGAGGCCTGGATGGACTTGCGGATGACGTCGCGTGCGGGACCGGGGTTGCGTTCCAGCCAGTCACCGAGCTGGTCAGTCACGACGCGCTGCACAAATCCCTTGACCTCGGAGTTGCCGAGTTTGGTCTTCGTCTGGCCTTCGAACTGCGGTTCGGCGATCTTGACGGAAATGACGGCGGTGAGGCCCTCGCGGATGTCGTCGCCCGTAAGGTTGTCGTCCTTTTCCTTGATGATGTTCTTCTCGCGCGCGTACCGGTTGATCAGCGAGGTCATCGCAGCACGGAAACCCTCTTCGTGCGTGCCGCCTTCGTGGGTGTTGATCGTGTTCGCGTAGGTGTGGACGCTTTCGGAGTACGCGGTGGTCCACTGCAGGGCCATTTCCACGGCCATCTTCTTGTCATTGTCTTCGGTTTCAAAGGCAATGATGTCGTCGTGGATAACCTCCACCTTTTTGGAGCTGTTCAGGTGGTGAACGTAGTCCAGCAGGCCGTTGGCATACATGTAGTCGACGGTGCGGTGCTTCGGCGCGTCCTCGGACTCGCCGGTGTCGTCGGCGATTTCCTCGTTCGTCTCGTCCAGGGCACGCTCATCGGTCAGCACAATGCGCAGGCCCTTGTTCAGGAATGCCATCTGCTGGAAGCGCGCGCGCAGCGTCTCGAAGTCAAACTCGGTGGTCTCGAAGATCTCGGGATCCGGGTAGAACGTCTGGGTGGTGCCGGTTTCGTCCGTTTCCTCACCCTTGCGGAGGCTGCCTACCGGGTGGCCGCCGTTCTCAAAGGTCTGCCGCCAGACGAAGCCCTGGCGCTTGACCTCGGTTTCGACACGGGCGGAGAGTGCGTTGACCACAGAGATGCCCACGCCGTGCAGACCGCCGGAAACGGCATATCCGCCGCCGCCGAACTTGCCTCCGGCGTGCAGGATGGTCATGACAACCTGGACCGTCGGCATGTTCTCTGTCGGGTGCATGTCCACGGGGATGCCGCGGCCGTTATCCGTTACCCGGACACCGCCGTCGGCTTGCAGGGTCACGTCGATGCGGTCGCAGTACCCGGCCAGGGCCTCATCCACCGAGTTGTCCACCACTTCATAAACCAGGTGGTGCAGGCCGCGCGGACCGGTGGAACCGATGTACATACCCGGGCGCTTGCGCACAGCTTCCAGGCCTTCAAGGACAGTGATCTCATTGGCGCCGTATTCATGCGGCGCCACGGCCGCGCTGTCTTCCTGGGGGACGGGCTCCGTGTTGTTCAACTCTTTGCCGAGTTCGTTCTCACGCTCAGTGTCACGCTCATTGTCGTTAGCCACAGGTGCTGTCGACTCCTCTTGTGTCGGTCAGAATTTGGCACCCCGCCCAGCTGCGGACAGAGCACCTCTATTACCAATTCTACCGTGCTAAGGGGACCTTTGCTGGCCAAAACACCCCTCCAGAGGCCACCAAAGCGGCTTATGAGCGATTTTCAAGCTGCTGTACGGCTCCGGATACCTCCTGAGGGGTTTGCAGCCCGCAAACCCGCACGCAGGGCGTGTGAATGCGAGCACAAACGGAGCGTTTTTTCAACAACTATTTTCGCGTCCACCCCAGCGGTAACTAGCCGTAGGTATCCCGGGGCCCTCTTCCCTTTACGCTGCGCAGGCCCTTGCGCCAGTTGGGTGCGGCCGGACCGATTACCTCGATCCGGGTGACGACGCCGGGACCAAGTTCCGCGTCAAAGCGTTCAATGAGTGTCTGGCGCAGCAGCCGCAGCTGGGTGGCCCAGGCGGTGGAATCACAGCGAACCTGGACGGTGGTGTCGGAAAAAGACTCCGGTTTGCAGTGTGCGCTGACCTCCGGGCCCACCAGTTCCTCCCAGCGGGAAATCACCGAACCCACCGCCACCGGGGAATTCCAGCCGCGCTCGTTGACGAA
This sequence comes from Arthrobacter sp., assembly GCA_040274025.1. Classification (GTDB taxonomy): domain Bacteria; phylum Actinomycetota; class Actinomycetes; order Actinomycetales; family Micrococcaceae; genus Arthrobacter_B. Next base: position 95,827 of record JBELZL010000005.1, read on the forward strand.
CCGGGTGAAAACCTTGCCCAGTCCCTGCGGATCCCGTCCGGTGTACTCCCCCGGGATGAACGGGGTTGTCTTTCGCGGCTGTTTGCGGCGGCTGACCGGCACCCGCTGGTTGCCGCGGGCCTGGGCGGCCTGGCGCATCCGGTTCAGCTGTTCCCGCGCGGCGTCCGGAAGATCGTTGGCTTCCTGCCCGGGCCCGTCCTGGTCCGGGGTATCAGCTGGCGGCTGCACGGATTCCTCCAGGAATGACGGGTATCTGTTCCCCGGCCAGCGCCTCGGGAATGTCTTCGGCAACGGCGGCCGTGACCAGGACCTGTTCGGCTCCTGCGACAATCGCGGCAAGGCGCCCGCGGCGGCCGGCGTCGAGCTCGGCAAAAACGTCGTCCAGGATCAGGATGGGACCTGAGCCGGGAGCCGGATCGTCATCCCGAAGCAGGTAGTAGGACGCCAGCCGCATGGACAGCGCCAGGGACCAGGTCTCCCCGTGGGAGGCATATCCCTTGGCCGGTGCCTGTCCCAGGGACAGCTCGACGTCGTCGCGGTGCGGTCCCACCAGCGAAATTCCGCGGTCGATTTCCCGCTTCCGGTTGGCTGCGAATGCCTGCAGGAACCTTTCCCGCAGTTCCTCCTGAGTCAGCCCCAGCAGTTCCGCGGGATCCGCTCCGCCGGGCGAAGCGCCGTCGTCGTCCACTTCTCCCAGCAGCGTGGAACGGTACAGCCCGCGGGCCTGCTTGGAACCGTCCGTGAGGTCCTGGTAAGCGCTCTGCAGGTGCGGGCTCAGGCGGTCCAGTGCCTGCAGGCGTGCTGCCACCAGCTGCGCTCCTGCCTCGGCCATGTGGTGGTCCCAGACCTCCAGGGTCGCTTCATGGGCGGAGGTAAACCGGCCGCTGATGCGGGCCGATTTCAGCAGGGCATTGCGCTGTTTGAGGACCCGTTCATAGTCGGCGCGGGTAGCCGCGTGCCGGGGCACTAGGGAAACGATGAGGTCATCCAGGAACCGGCGGCGTGCAGAGGGATCCCCCTTCACCAGGGCCAGATCCTCAGGGGCGAAAAGGACAGTGCGGCAGATGCCCAGGATGTCGCGGGCCCGGACCGGATTGGCCCGGTTGATGCGGGCGCGGTTGGCCCGGCCGGGATTGATCTCCACTTCCAGAGCTGTGGTCTGGGAGGCACGGACTATGCGGGCGCGCACCAGTGCCTGCTCGGCGTCGAACGCGACCAGCGGCGCATCGGAGCTGACCCGGTGGGAGGAAAGCGAGGCGATATAACCAATGGCTTCAACGATGTTCGTCTTGCCTGTGCCGTTGGGGCCAACAAAGACGCTGACACCGGGGTTCAGGCTGAGGTCCAGCTGTTTGTAGCTGCGAAAACCGGTCAGGGAAAGGTAATCAACGTACACGCTGCTCCACCTGCGCCTGCCTTCCTGTCCTTGCGTTTTAGTTGCTGCGGGCCGTTGCCGGCGTCCCTTCCATCCAGACTACCGCCGGTTACTCCGGGGTTCCGGTTTCGCCGATCGCCTGCTCTGCGGCCGACGGCGGGCGTTCTGCCGTCGGTTCGGCGGCCAGTCCTTCTACCGGTTTCACGGCGTGGCCGCCGAACTGGCCGCGAAGCGCTGCCACCAGTTTCATGGCGGGCGAATCCTTCTGCCGGGAGGTGAACCGGGCAAACACTGCGGCTGAGATGACCGGCGCCGGTACTTCAGCGGCCAGCGCTTCCTCCACGCTCCAGCGTCCTTCACCGGAATCCTCGACGAAACCGGCGATGCTGGCGAGCCCCGGGTCGTCTTGAACTGCCCTGACGGCCAGTTCAAGCAGCCAGGAGCGGATAACGGTGCCGCTTTGCCAGGCGCGGAGGATACCGGCTACATCCCTGATGATTTCCTGGGATTCAAGCAGTTCATAGCCTTCGGCATAGGCCTGCATGAGACCGTATTCGATTCCGTTGTGCACCATTTTCGCGTAGTGTCCGGCGCCGACAGCACCCGCATGTACAAATCCGTCAGCGCGTTCGCCGTCGGGACGAAGGGCATCGAATACCGGCATCGCCTCTGCCACCTCAGCCGCGTCGCCGCCGACCATAAGCCCGTAACCGTTTTCCCTGCCCCAGATGCCGCCGGAAACACCGCAGTCCAGGTAACGGATGCCTTTGACTGCAAGCCTGGCGGCGTTCTCCCGGTCTTCGGTGTAACGGGAATTGCCGCCTTCAATAACGAGATCTCCCTCACTGAGCACCTCGGCAAGATCCATGATCACCGCCGAGGTCGCTCCGCCGCTTGGAACCATGACCCACACAATGCGGGGAACGGTGAGCACGGCTGCCAGTTCAGTGAGTGAACCGGCGTCAGCCAGCACCGGGTCCCGGTCGAAACCGGATACCTGGATGCCCCTTGCCCGGAGCCGGTCCCGCATGGGCCGGCCCATTTTTCCCAGTCCGATTAGGCCAATATGCATTTCGGTTCCTTCCTGCTCAGGTCCAGCGGTGTGGACTGAAAAGGCTCTCGAAATGCTGCCGAAAGCCTACTGGTTAGGCAGCCGGACCGGCATCAGCAGGTACCGGTAATCCTCTTGGTCGTCTCCGGTGAGTTCTTCCTGGGCGGAAATCACGGCAGGCTTCGGCGGAGTGGTGAAGGAGAACCGCACGTACTTGCTCGGGAAGGCACCAAGGCCCTCGCTGAGATAGTGCGGGTTGAAAGCCACGGTGATTTCCTCGCCGACCAGGGACGCTTCCAGCGCTTCCGATGCCTGCGCGTCTTCACCGGTGCCGGCGTCGAGGGTCACCTGTCCGTCCGTGAAGGCAAGGCGCACCGGAGTATTCCGTTCGGCAACGAGGGATACACGGCGGACGGCTTCGACCAGCGCGTGGGTTTCCACGGTGGCGTGAATCGGAGTGTTCTCGGGGAAAAGCGAACGGATCTTCGGGTAGTCGCCGTCCACGAGCAGGGATGTTGTGCGGCGTCCCCCGCTTTCAAACCCGATCAGTTCGCTGTCTGAGGACAGTGCAATGTTCAGGTCCCCTCCGCCGCCAAGAGTCTTTGCGACTTCGTTCAGGGTCTTTGCCTTGACCAATGCGGAAGTGGAGATGCCCGGTGTGGCCGGCTTCCACTGCAGTTCACGCAGGGCAAGCCGGTAACGGTCAGTGGCGAGGAAGGTGATGAGGTCGTCTTCGATCTCCATGCGCACGCCGGTGAGGATAGGCAGGGTGTCGTCCCGGCTGGCGGCGATGATCACCTGGGAAACCGCCTGGGCAAAGGAATCGCCGTCAACGACGCCGCTGACGTCGGGCAGCGCCGGAAGCTCGGGATATTCCGAAACCGGCATGGTTGCCAGGTTGAAACGGCTGTTGCGGCAGGTCAGCGTGACCTTTGTGCCATCCGTTTCGACGTCGACGGGAGCGGAGGGCAGGCTGCGGCAGATCTCAGCCAGGAGCCGCCCGGAAACCAGAATGGTTCCTTCTTCGGAGATATCCGCTGGGATCTGCAGACGCGCAGAAATCTCATAGTCGAAGCTGGCGATGCTCAGCGAGCCGGACTCGGCCTTGATCAGCAGGCCCGAAAGCACCGGAACCGGCGGGCGGGGGGACAGGGACCGTGCTGTCCACGTAACCGCCTCGGCCAGGACATCCCGCTCAACTCTGAACTTCACTGCAGGGTGCCGCCTTTCACAACGTACTTATCAGTACTACTGAACTTTCATGAACACGTGAGGGAGCAAATCGTGCGGCGGAGCCGCCGGGCTGTCCGCCTGGGAATCACAACACTACTCTGTGCCAGCTTACCGCCAGCCGGGTTTTCCCTGCACGATGCCGAAGCTCCCGAGGTGTTGTGCGTTTGCCCAACGAGCACCTGGCACCCTCCCCGGACCATCCGGAGGATGGCTGCCTGGAAGGTCGGATGTTTGGCGCAGAAGGTCAGATGTTATTTGGTGGAACCCAAATTCTTAAGATTCGTAGTGTTAATAACTGCTGTGGATACTGTGGACAACTCGCCCCACCGGCCCGGATCTGCGTTTTAAGCCTGTTGATAACTTGTGGATGGTCAGCCTACGCGCTGAGGCCGGGTGTTGGGAACTTTTTTGGCATTCCGCGTATCCACAGGGAAGTGCACGTAGTTCCGGGTTGTCCACCGAGTTATCCACACCCTTGTCCACATCTGTTAATTTCGAGCCCCTTCGGGGCCCTTGCATCCCTGCACTGGCGCGGATTTCCTAGGCTTCGCGCTGCTGCTGCTTGATCCGGTTTGTCAGTTCAGTGACCTGGTTGTAGATGGCCCGGCGTTCCGCCATGAGCTCCCGGATCTTCCGGTCAGCGTGGATCACGGTGGTGTGGTCACGTCCACCGAGCTCCTGGCCGATCTTCGGCAGGGACATATCAGTGAGTTCGCGGCACAGATACATGGCGATCTGCCTTGCCGTCACCAGGGTGCGGGTGCGTGACTTGCTGCACAGCTCTTCCAGGCTGATCTGGAAATATGCCGCAGTCTGCCCAAGGATCGAAGCAGCCGTGATCTCCTGGGCACCGTCGTCGGTAATCAGGTCCTTGAGCACAATCTCGGCCAGTCCCACGTCAACCTGCTGCCGGTTGAGGCTGGCGAAGGCCGTTACTCGGATGAGGGCACCTTCAAGTTCGCGGATATTGGTGGAGATCTTGGAGGCGATGTACTCAAGAACATCGTCCGGTGCGCTCAGGGAATCTCCGATTGCCTTCTTCCGGAGAATCGCAATGCGGGTTTCAAGTTCCGGCGGCTGAACATCAGTCAGCAGGCCCCACTCGAACCGGGACCGCATGCGTTCCTCGAAGCCCGAAAGCTGCTTGGGCGGCAGGTCGGAGGTGATAACCACCTGCTTGTTGTGGTTGTGCAGCGCATTGAAGGTGTGGAAGAACTCCTCCTGCGTTGCATCCTTGTTGGCCAGGAACTGGATGTCATCAATCAGCAGGATGTCCACGTTCCGGTAGAGCTGCTTGAAACTGGCGCCCTCGTCGTACCGGATGGAGTTGATGAAGTCGTTGGTGAACTCCTCGGAATTCACGTACCGGACCCGGATACCCGTATAGAGGTGGCGGGCGTAGTGCCCGATGGCGTGCAGCAGGTGTGTCTTGCCAAGTCCGGAGTCGCCGTAGATGAACAGCGGGTTGTATGCCTTGGCCGGAGCTTCCGCCACGGCAACGGCAGCTGCATGGGCGAACCGGTTGGAAGAACCAATCACGAATGTCTCGAAGACGTACTTGGGATTAAGCCGGCCGAACTCCTGGGAGGTGCTCGGCGGGGTGGGCGAAGGTGCGCTCTCCCCGGACGGGACCGGAGAAGGAGCGTTTTCTTCCGGCTCGGGCTCAGGCTCGGCCTGCACAACCGGCGTCAGATCCGCATCGATCACAAATGCACACTGGATATCGGCCTGGAAGACCGTCTTGAGTACTTCGTCAAGAATGTTCTTCAGCTGGGTCTGGAGGACTTCGCGGGTGAGTTCGTTGGGAACAGCCACCAGCAGGGTGGTGCCGATCAGGCCCTGAGCCTGGGCCAGGACCACGAATCCGCGCTGCCGCGGCGACACCCTGTCATCGGTCTCCAGCGTTCGGATGACCTTGCGCCAGGAGCTGCCGACATCGTTGATTTCGTCCGTACCCACAAAAACCTCTCGTGACGCCCGCAGGGGCGGTCTAAGAAACCGGATCCAGGCCTGGATTCCGGAGGGCTCATCCACAGAGTTATGCACAGCCGTGGATAAAACGCCCCGCGCCAAGCCTAGATCATGATTTCCCGTGCCGGTAGCTGGATTCCTGCCGCCCGGCGCTACTTGGGACGTCACTCACAATGCCATGTATTGGAGTAGGGTCCACCACTTGTCCACAGGTGTTGACGACCAAGATCCCACAGGGCGTGGATGCCCGGTTTGACTGGAAAGTGGCTCTCACCTAACGTTGAGTAGTCCTTTGTGTCTGCTATTTGCACTCATTCATGCCCATCAGGGTTCTGGGAATCAGGGTCCAGGTCCGGGTTGAGAGCAAAGCGTCACATGAAATAGCGCCGCTTGTGCTTCCCCCTTGATGCAGCAAGCGCCAGCGCAGATCGTCTTGGAGTAACCACCGTGAGCAAGCGGACTTTTCAGCCGAATAACCGCCGTCGTGCCAAGAAGCACGGCTTCCGCCTTCGCATGCGTACCCGCGCCGGCCGTGCCATTCTTTCCGCACGCCGCGCCAAGGGCCGTACCGAACTGTCGGCATAAACAGCCTTAGGTTTGCCGATGCTGCATAAGCAGCTCAGTCCCCTCCCCTTGGCGTCCTGAATGCTGGCCGCGAGGAACCGGGTACGGTCGTCGGCGGATTTTTCCCATACCGTACGTTCCGGTGCCCGAAGCGGGCGCCGGAACGTAGTCTTATATGCAGTGCCAAACCCGGCCGCGCCCACGCGCGTCGGGTTCATTGTGTCGAAGGCGGTTGGGAACGCCGTGACACGCAACCTCGTTAAGAGAAGACTGAGAGAAGCAGCAGCGCAGAGCCTGGCGGATCACCCCACCGGGTTGGACATAGTCGTTAGAGCGCTGCCGCCGGCGGCGTCGGCGTCGTGGGCGCAACTAAGCGCCGACTACGCGGGTGCCCTCTGCGCATGTTTGAACAAGCTTTCCCGGCAAGATCCACGCAGATGAGGGAGGGGCAGACCATGGGCCGCACCGGTGATCCGGCGAAGGCCTCTGTTGGTGCTGCCTTTTTTCGGCGTCTACTGCTGTTCTTCTGGCGCCTGCCCCAAAACCTTCTCATCGGTTTCCTCATTGCCTACCGCAAGGTAGTCTCCCCGCTCTACGGACCGGTTTGCCGTTTCTTTCCTTCCTGCTCGGCATATGCCCTTGAGGCCATAACCGTGCACGGCGCAGTCAAGGGAACATGGCTGGCAGCCCGGAGACTGGTGCGCTGCCACCCGTGGAACGACGGCGGAGTGGACCATGTGCCCGAAGGCCGCCGGACCTGGCCCCAGGAGTCAGTCCCCAAGATTATTGTGCTGAATCATCCCGTGATTCCGGCAGACGAAGACAGCCGCTCGGCGGCTTGAGGAGTGTAAATGGGTTTCTTCGACACGATCATGTTTCCATTCAAGTGGGTGGTGTCATGGATCATGTGGATCTTCCACGAGGGATTTGTCTTCCTCGGGATGGACGCCGCCTCCGGCTGGACCTGGACACTGTCCATCATCGGTCTGGTTATCGTCATCCGGGCTGCCCTGATTCCGGTCTTCGTCAAGCAGATCAAGGCACAGCGGGGGATGCAGTCCCTGCAGCCTGACCTGCGCAAGCTGCAGCAGAAGTACAAGGGCAAGACCGACCAGCTCTCGCGCCAGGCAATGACGCAGGAGCAGATGGCGCTGTACAAGAAGCACGGCACCAATCCCTTCGCGGCCTGCCTGCCGATGCTGATCCAGATGCCGTTCTTCTTCGCCCTCTTCCAGGTACTTAACGGTGTTTCCAACGCCAGCTCCGACGGCCAGGGAATCGGTGCCCTGAGCCACGACGCCGTCGTTCAGTTCGACGAAGCGACCATCCTGGGAGCACCGCTCTCATCCTCACTGCTCCACGGCTTCGGCACTGAGGGCCACACTTCCGTCATCGTTCTGTCGATCATCATGATCATCGCCATGACGGCGTCGCAGTTCATTACGCAGAAGCAGATCATGTCCAAGAACATGTCTGAAGAAGCGCTGCAGAGCCCGTTCATGCGCCAGCAGAAGATGATGCTCTACGTACTGCCGCTGGTATTCGGCGTCGGCGGTATCAACTTCCCCATCGGTGTTCTGATCTACTGGACCACCACCAACCTGTGGACCATGGCCCAGCAGTTCTTCGTGATTCGCCGCATGCCGACCCCCGGATCCCCCGCCGCCAAGGCGCTGGCCGAGCGCCGTGCGCGCAAGGGCCTGCCCATGGTTCCGCTGCTGGGTGAGAAGAAGGCCGAGCCGGTTGAAGAAGTACCCGTCCCCGCCAAGGGCCAGCGCCAGCAGCCCCAGCGCAAGAACAGGAAGAAAAGATGAGCACTGAGCACGTCGACGAGACCGTGGAAGAACTGTCTGAGCCTGCCGGGAACGGCGCTGTGAACCGTCTGGAAGAAGAAGGCGACGTCGCAGCGGACTACCTGGAGGAGCTGCTCGACATCGCCGATATCGACGGTGATATCGACATCGAGGTCCGCAGCGGGCGCACCTACATCTCGGTGGTCTCCGAAGAGGGAGACGACTCCGGGCTGCAGGCTCTGGTGGGACATGAGGGCGAGGTCCTGGAAGCCCTTCAGGAACTCACCCGACTCTCCGTGCTGACCGCGACGGACAGCCGGTCGCGCCTGGTGCTGGATATCTCCGGGTACCGCAGGGAGCGCAGTGAGGAACTGCACCGGATTGCGGAAGACGCAGTTTCCCGTGCCAAGACCTCCGGCAAGGATGTTGCCCTGGCGCCGATGAGTGCATACGAACGCAAGATTGTGCACGACGCCGTTGCGGAGCTCGGACTCGTCAGCGAGTCCGAAGGTGAAGGCGCCGGCCGGCACATCGTGGTATCCCTTCCCGACGCCTAATACGGCCGGGGCCGGGATCTCTTTTTAGACAAGGACAGTTTTACGTGGTTGAGATTACGCCGGCTGAGCATTCGGCGGCGGTTAAGGTTTTCGGTGACCGTCTTCCGCTGGCGGAGCGATATGTGGAGCACCTGGCTACATCCGGGATGGAACGCGGGCTTCTTGGCCCGCGCGAAGTTCCCCGGCTGTGGAGCCGCCACGTGCTCAACTGCGCCGTCGTAGCTGACCTTATTCCGGAGTCCAGCAAGGTAGCCGACGTCGGATCGGGCGCCGGTCTGCCGGGCCTGTGCCTGGCGATAGCGCGCCCGGACCTGTCCATGACGCTTATCGAACCGCTGGAGCGGCGCGTGACGTGGCTCAATGAGGTCATCGAGGACCTCGGCCTGGAAAACGTAACCGTGATCCGCGGCCGCGCCGAACAGGTAGCTGGCAAGGTCAGCGTGGATGTCGTGACAGCGCGTGCCGTGTCAGCACTGTCCGGGCTGGTAGGACTCACTATTCCGCTGCTCGGCGGCTCCGGTGAGGTACTGGCCATCAAGGGCAGGAGCGCCGCGGAGGAGATCGAGAAGGCAGCGAAGCAGATTCGCCGCCTGGGCGGCAGGGAGACTTCGGTGGTAACCGCCGGAGAAGACGTCCTCGAGGAACACACCACAGTCGTACGCATTGTGGTTTAGTGCCGGACGGCGGTTATCCGCCGTCCACACACCCGGACCGATCCCGGAATTTGGCGGGGCAGCCGATAGGCTAGTGGCAGTAATGCCTTATGTTGTGAAAGTGAGCATGTCCCGGTGAGTGTGCGCGATTCTGCCGCAAAACGTATTCCCCCCTTTGCCGCGCTCGGCTCTGCCTTCTCGTCACCTTTTTCCAGGTCACAACCTGAATCGGTTGAGGAGACTAGGAGCCACTTGCCTGTTTCACGTGAAACAGGACATGCTGTTGCAACACAGTCTGCCGGCGCATTCCATGTGCCTGATCCCGAGACCAGCGAAGGTGGTGTAGCCGGCCAGGCGGTCCTCCCGTCCGAGTCGGTAGACGTTATGGACCTGATGGACGAGAGCACACCCCTGGCCCGCGAACTTGCCAGCGAAACCCGCCGGCGGGAGAAGCTGCGGGGCCGCGTACTGCCGCGTCCGGCTGAAACCCGGATCATGACGGTGAGTAACCAGAAGGGCGGCGTTGGCAAGACAACCACCACAGTGAACCTCGCCGCAGCCCTGGCGACGGCCGGTCTCAACGTGATGGTGATTGACATTGATCCGCAGGGCAACGCCTCCACAGCCCTGGGCATCGATCACCGGGCTGAGGTCGAGAGCATTTACGACGTCCTGATTGATGATCTGCCGCTGGGCAAGGTGGTTGCACAGTGCCCGGACATCCAGAACCTGATCTGTGCGCCGGCGACGATTCACCTTGCCGGCGCCGAGATTGAACTGGTCTCCCTCGTTGCACGGGAGCAGCGCCTGCGCCGGGCCATCGACGTGTATGCCGCTGAACGCAAGGCCGCGGGCGAAGAACGCCTGGATTACATTTTTATCGACTGCCCGCCCAGCCTGGGCCTGCTCACCGTGAATGCCTTTGTTGCGGCACGCGAGGTGCTCATTCCTATTCAGTGCGAGTACTACGCACTGGAGGGGCTAAGCCAGCTGCTGAAGAACATCGAAATGATCCAGAAGCACCTCAACGCTGATCTGGTAGTTTCGACGATTCTGCTGACCATGTACGACGGCCGTACCAACCTTGCAGCACAGGTAGCCGCCGAAGTACGTGAGCACTTCCCTCAGCAGGTGCTCTCGGCAGTGGTTCCTCGTTCCGTCCGTATCTCGGAGGCCCCGAGCTATCAGCAGACGGTCATGACATACGATCCGTCCTCTACCGGAGCGCTGTCCTATCTGGAAGCAGCAGCTGAGATCGCCCAGCGGTCCGTCTAGACACTCCCTTCGGGATCCCGTCGGTTCGCAACGGCGAACCGTAGAATACTCTCACAATCAATCCATGCCGCTTGCTGTGTGCATAAGGGAAGGACTTACCCATGACCGAAAAGCGTCGTGGTTTGGGCCGTGGTCTGGGTGCACTGATTCCCAGTACCGCTGAGTCTGTTGAAGCTACCGAAGGCGGCCAGCCTGCCCGCGCAGGCCGGCCCGTTGATTTGTTCTTTACGTCTGTGAGTGACGAGACGGCTCCCGGACGTCCCACAGGACCCCGCCGCGGGGCTGGAATCAACAAAGACGCGTTGCGGGCACCGGCGAAAAAGAAGCCCGCCACACGGACTGCAGCATCCCGAACCGCCAAACCCGGCGAGAAGGCACCGGCTGTCAGGACAGATCAGTTTGATCAAGACACCGTGGAGGAACAAGCTTCGTCCAGCAAGACCCCTGCGGGGACCGGGAAGGCCCCTGCCAAGGCGCGCACCGGCAAGGACGCACCTAAGGCCGCCAGCAGCTCTCCCAGCGCCGGGGAAGCTGGATCTGAGCCGGCTCCAGACGTTGCTGAAGACACCCCGTCGTCAATGGAGGAAGTAAGCTCGGCAAGCCCGGAGACTACTGCCGACGACGTTTCACGTGAAACGCTGATGGAAGTGCCAGGTGCGCGGTTCGCGGAACTGCCGATCGACTCCATCCACCCGAACCGTAAGCAGCCCCGGAGTGTCTTCGACGAAGATGACATGTCTGAGCTGGTGCACTCTATCCGGGAGATCGGCGTCCTGCAGCCCATTGTGGTTCGTCCTTCAGCTGAAGGGGATACAGAGCATCCTTACGAGCTCGTTATGGGCGAGCGGCGGTGGCGAGCAAGCAGGGAAGCCGGACTGTCTGCAGTCCCTGCGATCATCCGTTCCACCCAGGACGTTGATCTGCTGCGTGATGCCCTCCTGGAGAACCTGCACCGCAGCCAGCTCAATCCGCTGGAAGAGGCAGCTGCTTATCAGCAGCTCCTGGACGACTTCGAGTGCTCTCACGAGGAGCTGGCCGAGCGAATTGGCCGGTCGCGCCCGCAGATCTCCAACACGCTCCGGTTGATGAAGCTGCCGCCACTCGTCCAGCGTCGCCTGGCCGCCGGTGTTCTGTCAGCAGGTCACGCTCGAGCGCTGCTCGGACTGAGTGACCCGGCAGAGATGGAAAAACTCGCACAGAAGATTGTTGCCGAGGGAATGTCTGTGCGTGCAACTGAAGAAGTTGTGGCGCTTTCAGACGGTATTCGCCGGCCAGCAAAGGAGTCCAAGCCCAAGATTGGTGCACGTCACGAGCGCCTCGATTACCTGGCTAACTCTCTGTCAGATCGACTCGACACCAACGTCAAGATCACTTTGGGCGCCCGCAAAGGCAAGGTAAGCATCGAGTTTGCCAGCGTCGATGACCTGAATAGAATCATGACCGTCCTGAATCCCGCGGACGGTCAAGTCTCCTAGTTCTAGGCGACCTGGGCTCCTGTTTCACGTGAAACAGGAGCCCTTTCCTTTTCCCGTGTGCAGCCGTTCTGCGAGGAGCAGAGGCAGAGTTGCGTTCGCTTCGCCTGCGGACTCCCACGACTATGCCCAAACCGGCTGTAGATTGTGTCCCTTGCACGTCCATACGGGGATTCGTGTTTCACGTGAAACAGCATTGCCGCCCGAAGCTCTGGTCATAAGTTGCTGGGTGCTCCCTAGCAACTGCGCATTTCTCTCTCCGAACGCCGGCGCCGGATATCAATTGCGGTGTTTGATCGACTGAACAGTGGAGCCGCGGCACTCATTAAACCGACGCACCGGCTGGCGACTGTCATGGTGTATATGAAGCGGGAACAATGCTCCTGCGGGCAGGGCAGGGGCGCGGTCTGATCACCGTCTCGAGATGATCGAAGCTGCTCTTGTTCCCCGGCAGACCGATGTGCGGCGGTGTTTCACGTGAAACACCACGAGTACTGGGGTGTCGCAGCGTGATCGGGAGACCGTGCAGCTACTGTTAGCGCGTAGTTTCAAGGCGAGGCAGGAACCTACCCGTGGACTTGGAAACCGGCACCCTAGTTGAGCACACCCAACAGAACACAGAACACAGAACTCAGAACTCAGCAATGGCAGCCGGCAGCCGTGGGCATCGTGAAGCGCAGGCTCGGTTTATCATCCTAATTAGGGCGGCTACGGCACATATGTATGGGGTTTGTGCCGAGTACGAGAACGAATTGGCTGTGGAATGTGTGCGAGGCCTGAATAGACGGGTTCTCGTTCGCACTCATACTTTGGGGCGCAACTCAGCCGTCGCTGGCCTCATCACCTACAGCTGGTCCTGAGAGCTGGGCCGAGGCACATGCGTACAAGAACCTCCTGGGCCATGGAACTCCTATAACTATGAACAGGCCGCAAAGGCTCAAGCCCATCTCGTGGTCCTGCACTTCGAATCGGCGTTCCACGTGAAACAAGAACAAAGACGCCGATAGTGACATCCGAGTTTCAATGCCTGCCTGCCTCCAGCTTTCATACACCCGGCGTCGGTTGCTGTAGTAGCCCTGTGAGCCAGCATGAGGCTCTTCTGTAGTGGCTGCCAACTACGGTACGTTCGCTGTTTCCACGAATCGAGCGGTAGTTCGAACATCGGACAGTGACCCGAAGCATGGTCCCAGGTCACCTCATCTTGCGTGATCCGCGTTCGGGTGTGAGAAATGGGTGTCGTTTCACGTGAAACATCGTGAAGAGGCAGCGCCGGCAGGCCAATTTAGCGGCCCGTTATAGTCACGGTTCGTATGCACAAATGAAGTATTCTGTCGTTTCCTGCGGTGGCTGGGAGATCTGGTCGTCGCTCCCGCTGTCTCCGCCTAGGTGGGTTATGAACATCGGGTTGCAGTGAGTGGATAGACATACGGCAGTGTACCTTCGTTACTTTCTTTCAGTTGGCGAGGCTAGTCGGTCGTGGAGAACACAACGCGGCGCTATAAGGGCCACATAGTGATGGAGACGCAGGCACAACTCGGGCTGAGCCGAAAGATGGACGTGGGGAGGCTGACGCTTGGCTTGGTGTGTTCACCGTAGAGCCAGGAACGGTAGCGGCTCGCTCAGACGGAGCAAACTCGGTTTCGCGTGAAACGTGCGCTTTCCCGGTCGAATTGAAGGCGCTGCGGACGGAGTCCGCCGTTCCATGTTAGATTCCATGCTGTTACGGTCGCCCTCCATGCAATTCACCAGTACAGCGGAGAGCTGACCACATGATGAATGCGGTTCGAAGTGTCCTCCGTCGCGGGTACTGCTAGCGCATCCTTGCTTCGCGGCTACGCTTTGACTTCAGAGGAAGCTATTGGGTTCCTACAGAGCAACAGCAGCCCTCATCCCTGCAGTTTCACGTGAAACATTTCAGCTGTGGGCTCATGCTCGGCGCCCGAGGTGGCGCCGATGAACCTAGAAGCTCTGGGCTCCATTCCTGGCTGCAATCACGATGCAATCGCCTGCCACCAAGGACGGGACCTTACACGACCACCTAGTGGCAGGCCATATGGGGCCAGTTGCCACACCGGCACTTCCCGCTCGCTGGGCGTCGGGCGTCCCCTCATAGCCGCCATTGAGTGAAGCCGCTCCAGAGTTAGTCAGGCTTCTTCCCTTCGTTTCCCTGAGACATTGGCCGCTACGACAACCGTTAGGGATTCGATCACGTACTGTAATCGCCAGACGGCTCGGTACATCGTCCACTCAGGTTGGAGTACTGTGTGGTTTCACGTGAAACGTGTTCTATGTACCGCTGTTCTGTTCCATCTGGAATGCGCTTCCCTGGGGAGCGCTGACGGCAGATTACTGTAGCCTGGCATGTCTATGCCTTCAGAAGGCGGGCTGAATAGACATCTTGCAGTACCTCCCCGCCCGCCTGTCTACGGCATGGTACGGCTGACCCGCCGTGACCTATGTCGTGGACAGCGATCCGACGCTGCTCGTGAGATGTGAACCAATCCGAGTAACTCAGCCGAGGCTTGCTTTACGGTTGGATTTTCCCAGCCTGATGGGACATAGACGCCCTGGGATCCCGGTCGGTGAGGGGGCAGATAAGACGCGACGGCACGAAAGGGCAGGTCCGGACGAGGTTGGCGACATACAAGACGCCAGGACTGACGAGGACCCCGTGGACTGCTGTTGCGTTCGCCTGAACGCCGGAACGAGGCTCTCCAACCTTATCCGAGAGGAACTCACCGTTGAGGCCAAGCGACTGTCCCGTAGCGCGGTACGGCATCGGCCTCGCTGGGCAGACTGCGCCAGTGGAACTATGCGCTGAATCCTGGATGCGCGGAGACATCCTTGATGCTGTTTCACGTGAAACAGATCCCTATTCACTGACCAATGTGAATGATGCTCAGCCGGAAGAGGATGACACTGGGGTGCGGTAGGACAACCGATGGTGGCGTCGTTTATTCTCCATTGGATGAGACCCTGCCGACTGCGAGTATCTACGGGGTTGGATTAGGTACAAAGTGGCCGAGTTCCAGGTAGGGGAAAGGCCCTCAATAGGTAACGGCCGCGAAAACTGTCAGCGGCTAAGGGGATACTCAAGATGAATAACCCGGTTACCGGTGACTACCTCGGGACCGCCCAGCAGAAGCGGCGATTCGACAGAACCAAAGTACCGTCTGCCAGATTCCATAACCAAGGCCCAACCGTCCGTCAGGACGAAGACACAGCGTGCCGGCGATCGTGGCCCCGAGCTGGTCCCGGTACTGGCGCGTGTAGTCGTAGGAGGACTGGCTCACGCTCAGCAGGCCGCTGACATCCAACGGAACGTCTCCTCTGGATAGCCAGTCAAACGACGTTCCGTCGCGGACCATGGCGAAATGGCCGGCCTCCTACGGGATCGCCCCCGTCACCGCTGCTCCGGAACCTCTATCCGAAGTGTGCACCCAAGCCTGCGCTCGGCACGTTTGCAGTCGCAGAGCCCTCGGGACGGGCGGTGCAGGGCCGGCGAGGTGCTCATCGAACCCGCAGAGGACTCCAAGTTCGGCAAGGGTCTCATCGTCGAGTTCCGCCGGCCGAAGCGTATGCGGCATGGACCGTGCTGCTTCGGCAATGATGGCGGCGTCCCGGGCGTGGGTTTTCTTCTGGCCGGGGTGCAGGCCAGCGATCCTGCGCGCAGCCGGGACCGGCAGATAGTCCAGACGTTGTAACTCTGATACTCCAAGATCTTGATCGTCCCGGTAGCTTCTATTAAGACTCATGGTGTTGAAGGCAACGCGGGCCGTTTCCGGGACATGTGTAATCCCTCGAGCACCTTGGGACTAAGTGATAGTGAGAAGCCCGCTGGGCGGGGTCCAGGGGGAGGCCGCCTAGGCGCTTCAGCTAAGCACCCGGAATGAATCTCCCGGACACTATCTCCTCCAGCGCACCGATATGGCTCCGGTATGCCTTGGCACCGGCCCTGGTGAGACTGAGCCAGGTTTTCCTTGAATCCAGCGTGCCGCGCTCGTGACTGACATAGCCCGCATCTGTCAGTGCGGAAACCTGCTTGCTGAAAGCAGAAGGGGAGAGGCCCAGGGCCTGGCGGAGGACGGATGTCTCCACCGATGTTCCCGCAGCCAGCATGGCACAGAGCTGCAGCCGGGCGGCGGGGTGGATGACGGGATCGAGTTTCGTCTTCACGCGCGGGTTCCTCGGTAATGAACCAGGGACCCGAGGGCGTAGCTCAGCACGGTTCCGCCGGCGCAGAGCCACACGAGCCCGGTCTGTCCAACCCCGGCAGCGGCAATTGAGCCAGTCAGGAACAATGCAGAAAGTGCGACGGCAGCGAGGAAAACCCGGTTCCGCGGAACGGCATACGGCGCGCCCATTCTGGACCCGGCCCAATAGTTGAAAAGGACCAGTCCCAGCACCAGGACAACCAGGAGCCCGGCCCCAGTGGGCGAGCCCAGCAGCGGAAGCAAGGCCATAATGCCGAGAAGGGTCCCGTTCCCGGTGTACAGCCACCAGGGCCAGGGGAGGCTGCGGATGGCGTCCTGCCCTCTCCTGACAGCAGAGAGATCTGCCGATGCGCGGTTGGCGTCGGGGTATGGCCCGTTAGTTTCCATGGCGGAAACGATACGACATAGTTTCCAGTCAGGAAAGAGTAATGCCGTGCAGACCAGTGTTCAGGGTCTGCACGGCATCGAAGGCACTACAGCCCTGAAACCCTCCGGCGGTCTTCCATGGGGTTGAAGCGGCTCACGTCGTCCAGCGCCAGGGTGCCCGTCGGCTGGTCTTCCTCCTCCAAGAGGTACAGCCGCTGGATGGCAATCACGATTGAGTCGGCAACGGTCTGCCGGAACACCGGATCTGCAAGCCGGTGAGCATCGTGGAAGTTGCTCAGGTAGCCAAGATCGATCCCCACCGAGGGGATGCCGGGCAGCTTCAGGGTGTCCCAGGTGCGTGCGTGGGTCCCCAGACTGGCCATGTCGGTGCGTGCAGCGAGCTCCTTGATCATCAGGATGGCAGCGCGCTGCCCGATGGGGGACCGGGGTTCGCCGGTGACGGGCAGGCCCCAGTAGTACGCGGCAATACCTGAGGCTGCAGGCTGGTCCAGCCAGTCACAATGGATGTTTACGTTGAGGCTCGGTGCCCGGCCCGGTGCGAGGTCATCGGCGGCAGCGGCGTCGTACTCGACTACCTCCGCGCCGAACTCCCGCAGGATCCGCTCTACCCGTGCCCGGACGTCGGAAGCCACGAGGCGTTCCGTCAGCGGAGCGCCCGTGAGCCGTTCCGCAGCGTGCTCGGAGGCAGTCTGGGAGCGGCCGGTGTTGAGGGTAATGGTTCGGCCGCGCAGGGCAGCCGTGGAACGGTCCAGCCGCTCGTAGTCGCGCAGGGCGAAGGCCTGGCTGGGGGAGATGGCACGGTTCACCCGGGACATGGAGGCAGTGGTATCGCCGTCGCACACGCCGGTTCCGGGGATGCCCAGGTTCTCCTGCAGCTCGGCCACGGCGTAGCGGGTCCTAATACTGAACTCCCCGTCGATGTGCCCGTAATAGAAGCCCAGGTGGGAGAGGTGGCGCTGCAGTTCGGCGACGTCATCCCCGCGTACCGCGGGCTGCCCTTCGACGTAGGCCAGGACCCGGTCCCCAAAGCGGAACTGGGCCTCAGCGAGGGCGCGCTGTGTGTCAGGGCCGGCGACGCCGTCGACGATCAGCCCGCGGCTCTGCTGAAAGGCCCGGACAGCGGCGTCGACGTGGTCGTCGAAAACCGCCGGATTGTTGACCGAGTCGGGGGCGAGGTAGGACATGGAAATGCCGGCACGCAGCAGCGCTT
>JBELZL010000006.1:0-111728 GCA_040274025.1 Arthrobacter sp.
ACAAGATGCAGAACAAGGGCGAAGAACTCGGCGGCAAGGTCAAGGAAGGCCTCGGCAAGGTCACCGGCGACCACAGTATGGAAGCCGACGGCCAGGGCGACCAGGCAAAAGCCAACGCGAAGCAGGCCGGCGAACACGTCAAGGATGCCTTCAAGGGCAAATAAGCCGACGCGGGACCGCTGAGTCCGCCGGAACACTTAGGCTCCCGGTCGCTGTTGTCGCTGCTGGCCGGGGAACACTGAAGGAAGGGTCATAACGGCCCTTCCTTCAGTGCGTTAACCGGCCAGCAAAGCCTGTGCAGGCGCTCCCTGCGCGCGGTAGGGTTGCTTCACTCAGGAGAGCGGGCAACGGTGCCCGGTCCAGCGCAGTGGAGCCTTTTGCGGGCAAAGGAGCGTCAGGCATGAAAAAACTCATAAATGATCCGCGCGCCGTGGTGGCCGAATCCCTCGAAGGCTTCGGGATGGCCCACCACGACCTGGTAAAGGTCCACGCGGACCCCGCGTATGTCACCCGGCGGGATGCACCGGTCTCCGGCAAGGTGTCCCTGGTATCCGGCGGAGGCAGCGGGCACGAGCCGCTGCACTCCGGCTACGTGGGCCGTGGAATGCTGGACGCCGCCGTTCCCGGAGCCGTATTTACCTCGCCGACACCCGATCAGATCCTGCCCGCGATCACCAACACCGATTCCGGTGCAGGGGTGCTGCTGATCGTTAAGAACTACACCGGCGACATCCTGAACTTCGAGACCGCTGCGGAGCTGGCCCAGGCCGAGGGCATCGAGGTCAGGTCAGTGGTGGTCAATGACGACGTCGCCGTGGAGGATTCGCTCTATACAGCCGGCAGGCGCGGTGTTGGCGGGACCGTGCTGGTGGAGCGCATCGCCGGCGCTGCTGCCGAGCGCGGGGATTCCCTGGACGCCGTCGCGGACCTCGCCGGGCGGGTCAACGCAGGCGTCCGGTCCATGGGCGTGGCGCTGAGCGCCTGCACCGTGCCGCACGCCGGGGAACCAAGCTTCGATCTCGATGAGAACGAGATTGAGCTGGGTGTGGGCATTCACGGCGAGCCGGGCCGGCGGAGGATGCCCATGGCAACGGCCGACGCGATCACCGACCAGCTTCTTGAACTGATCCTTTCCGACCTTGGGGCCGGGAGCAGGGAGCGCGTGCTGCTGTTCGTTAACGGCATGGGCGGCACGCCCCTGAGCGAGCTCTACATCGTCTACCGGCACGCAGCGAAGCTGCTTGCCGACCGCGGCCTGCACGTTGAACGGTCGCTGGTGGGCAACTACATTACTGCCCTGGAAATGCAGGGCGCCTCGATAACGGTGCTGAAACTCGACGACGACATGATCGATCTGTGGGACTCCCCGGTGCACACCGCGGCCCTGCGGTGGGGAGCCTGAGCATGGAACTCAACGCACAGTGGGCAGAGACATGGATGCGGGAC
This sequence comes from Arthrobacter sp., assembly GCA_040274025.1. Classification (GTDB taxonomy): domain Bacteria; phylum Actinomycetota; class Actinomycetes; order Actinomycetales; family Micrococcaceae; genus Arthrobacter_B. The sequence continues at coordinate 1,447 of JBELZL010000006.1, forward strand.
GCCGCTGCTTTGATGGATGAGAACCGGCAGCGGCTGATTGACCTGGACCGGGCCATCGGCGACGCCGACCACGGCGAGAACATGGACAGAGGCTTTACCTCCATTGTTGAAAAGCTCGACGCCGACGGTACCCCGGCCACGCCGGCGGACGTGTTCAAGCTGGCCGCCATGACGCTGATGTCCCGGGTGGGCGGTGCCGCCGGTCCGCTCTACGGCACTGCCTTCCTGCGCGGTTCCACCGCCGTCGCCGGCAAGGACGTCCTTGACGCGGGCGACGTCATCGCGTTCCTCACTGCGGCCCGCGACGGGATCGTCAGCCGCGGCAAGGCAGAACCCGGGGACAAAACCATGGTCGACGCGTTCACGCCCGCCGTGGAGGCCGCGGAAACGGCCGCTGCAGCAGGCGCTGACGGGGTGGAAACGCTCGCCGCCGCCGCCAACGCAGCCGAGGGCGGGCTTGCCGGCACGGAGCCGCTGGTCGCCCGCAAGGGCCGGGCCAGCTACCTCGGCGAACGCAGCGCCGGGCACCTGGACCCGGGCGCGGCATCCGCCACACTGATCCTGCAGGCGGCCGCCAGGGCGGCAGGGGAGCAGGCATGAAGGTTGGACTGGTGCTCGTCTCCCACAGCGGGAAGCTGGCCGAGGGGCTGTCCGAACTGGCCGGCCAGATGGCCCCCGACGTCGCGATCATCGCCGCCGGCGGCACGGACGACGGCGGAATCGGAACCAGCCTGGAGAAAATCCAGGCAGGGATCGCCCAGGCCGACGGCGGTGCCGGAGTGGCGCTCCTGGCGGACCTCGGTTCTGCGGTCATGACCGCGGAGATGGCGCTTGAGTTTCTGGACCCCGATCAGCGGGAGAAGGTCCGGCTGGCGGACGCCCCGCTGGTTGAAGGTGCGGTTGCTGCCGCCGTCGCCGCCCAGACCGGACAGGACCTGGCCGCCGTTATCCGCGACGCGGAGGCGGTGACGGCCACCATGGGTGGTTCAGCGGCTCCAGAACCGGGTGCCGATGCCGGTACAGCTCCGGATGCCGGGGACACCCTGGATGACATCGACCAGGATGACGACGGGGTGCACGAGGCCTCCTGGGAACTGATCAACCCCATGGGCCTGCACGCTCGTCCGGCAGCCGCCGTCGCGCAGGCCATGGCGGACCTGGATGCAGACATCACCATCAACGGTGTGGACGGCAAGTCGGTCATGATGCTCATGACCCTGGGCCTGAAGGCGGGGGATACGCTAACTGTTTCCGCCCACGGGCCAGACGCCGCGCGGGCCGTGGAGATGCTGGGGCTGGAAGTCCGCAACGGTTTCGGGGAGATCTAGCTTTCCGGCACCGGCCGGCGCCCGTTAGGCGGGAAGGCGCACTCCTGCGCCTGCAGTCTCAGCCAGCCCGTCGCGGAGCAGTCCTTCCAAGGCCCGTTCAAGCTGCTCCTGCGGCGCCGCGAGGGCATGCAGGGCAGCCAGCGGCGCCAGGGCGGCGTCGGCCTCCGGAGCCACCAGGTCAACCGGGCCGGTTAGCAGCAGTTCGCGCAGCACCGGTCCGTCCGCCTGCCGCAGCACAGCCATCATGGCGCCGCGAACCTGCCGGTCGGTACCGTGCCAGGCCTGTCCCTTGGGAACGTAGTGCGGCTCGGGACGTCCGGCGGCAACCCAGGCACACTCGGCCAGCACGGGACATTCTGCGCAGCGAGGAGTGCGCGCTGTACAGACGAGTGCTCCCAGTTCCATAACCGAGGCGTTCCAGGCGACGGATTCGGCGTCGTCTGCGGGAAGCAGGGAAACAGCGAGCTGCTTTTCCGCGGCCGTCAGCGACTGTGACGGCAGCGCATCGCCGGTTACCAGTCGGGCGTGGACCCTGCGAATGTTGGTGTCCACCACAGTTTCGCGCCGCCCGAACGCAAAGGATGCGACGGCAGCTGCGGTGTAGTCACCCACCCCCGGCAGTTCAAGCAGTGCACTGTGCGTGTCCGGGACCTTCCCGCCATGGCTGGCCGTGATTTCGGCGGCGGCGGCGTGCAGTCGCAGCGCCCTGCGCGGGTAACCCAGCCGGCCCCAGGCCCGTACTGCTTCCCCGCTGGGTTCGGCAGCCAGGTCAGCGGGTTCGGGCCAGCGCTGCATCCACTCCTGCCAGACCGGCAGGACCCGTACCACCGGGGTCTGCTGAAGCATCACTTCGCTGACCAGGATGCCCCAGGGGGAACAGTCCGCGTGCCGCCAGGGCAGGTCGCGGGCCTGCTCGGAGAACCAGGAAATGATGCGGCCGTGCAGTGCCCGCGTGTGCTCCGGTTCCATGCCACTCCCTCGGTATTGACCAGCAATACTCTACTGACCGGCGTGGTGTCCGCCGTAATCCGTGCCCGGGTTCATAGCCTTAACCCATGGCGGCAAAAGGAGCCCGGCGCGGCGCAGGGCAGAAACCAAGGGGAGGTTCCGGGCGCGGGTACGGAAACGCCACGGCCCGCCCGAGCCAGGCCGTCTACCGCCGCCGCCGGTTGGTTCTGTCCCTGCTGGCGCTGCTGGTCATTTCAGTCCTGGTCTGGGGCGGGGTGGCGGTTGCCGGCGCACTTGCCGGCGGCCCGGATGCTGACGCCCCTGAACCGTTCCAGACTGCGCCGACGCCTGTTCCCTCCACAGCTGCCCAGGAGCCGGACAAGGCCAATCCGGAGAAAACCGCCGACGGCGCTCCCGCGGCTGAGGACGGCACCTGCCCGCCGGCAGTGGTGAAGGTCGAAGCCGCCACGGACGCTGCCGCCTATCCTGCAGGGGCGAATCCGCTGCTCACGCTCTCAGTCACCAACACCGGCGCAGAACCGTGCAAAATCAACGTCGGTACTAGCCAGATGGAATTCGTTGTCACCTCCGGCTCGGACCGGATCTTTTCCTCAGCTGACTGCCAGGACGGAGCGGAAGACCTGCTCAAGGAGTTTGAACCCGGCGCCACGGAGAAAGCGAACTTTACCTGGGAACGGCTCCGGTCGGCTCCCGGCTGCGCAGCGGTGGCCAGCAATCCGAATCCCGGCTGGTACGTCTTCACCGCGCGGCTGGGTGAGGCGACCAGCGAAAAAGCAGTGTTCCAGCTGGATTAGCCCGAACACCTTCGCCGGTTCCCGAAAGATGTTCCTGAAGCCGCTACATAAACCGGTCGAGCAGGCTCGTCTCGGCGATGCGGGAGAGGCCTTCGCGTACCGTGCGGGCACGTTGTTCGCCGATGCCGTCCACCTGCATGAGGTCCTCGATATTCGCCGCCATCAGATTCTGCAGGCCGCCGAAGTGATCCACCAGGCGGTTGGAGACGGCCGGCGGAACGCTCTTGATGTTGCTCAGCAGGCGGTAGCCCCGGGGCTGGACCACTGCTTCGAGGGAATCCTGCCCTGGCTGGAAACCCACCACCGCGGCGATCTTGCCCAGATCCACCATGTCGGAGGAACTTAGGCCCTGCAGCGTGGCAACCTGTTCATCCACGTTGCCCTGGGTTCCGCCAATGTCTGCGTAATCACGCACGATCATCTCGCTGCCCGGGCCCAGGCCGGTGGTCAGCTCTTCAAGCTGGAGTGAGAGCAGCCGGCCGTCGACGCCCAGTTCCAGGACGTACTGGGAGATTTCCTCAGAGATCCGGCGCACCATCTCCTGGCGCTGCAGCGTAACGGCAACGTCCCGGACGGTGACCATCGCTTCGATTTCAAGTGCGGAAAGTGAATTGGTGACCTGGTCCAGCCGGGTACGGTAGCGCTCCAGTGTGGCCAGTGCCTGGTTGGCGCGGGCAAGCACCGGTTCGGAGCCTTCCAGGACGTGGCGGAGGCCGCCGACGTAAAGCTGGATGATCTGCATCGACTGGCTGACGGAGATCACGGGGAATCCGGTCTGAATGGCGACCCGCTCCGCGGTGCGGTGGCGGGTGCCGGACTCGTGCGTTTCGATCGTGTGGTCCGGGACCAGCTGTACGGCGGCGCGGAGGATGTTGGCGCCGTCCTTGTCGCAGACGATCGCTCCGTCCATCTTTGCCAGCTCACGCAGGCGGGTGGAGGAAAACTCGATGCCGATGTCGAACCCGCCGGAACAGATGGAGTCCACCGTCCGGTCGAAGCCCAGGACAATCAAGGCGCCGGTACGGCCGCGGAGGATGCGTTCCAGGCCGTCGCGCAGGGCCGTTCCTGGGGCAACCCTTGCAAGGGTCGCTTTGAGCGCGTCCTCGGGCGTGCGAGGCATGGTCACTTCCTTCCGGCCACTCCGGCCCACGGGGCGTTCTGGGCGTGGATATGCGCAGACACTTCCCCATAGTAGTGCGCAAGGTGTGCCCCTCTGCCACTTCGGTCCCCGGAGTATGACAGCACTGGACGCGGAACCGGGTCCGGCGCGCCCTAGAAGAGCAGTTCCAGTGCCTCGGAGAGGGTGGAGACTTCCCGCACTTTGAACCCCGCCGGCACCTGGCCCGGTCCGTTGGGAGACGCGGGTACAACGGCGTGGCTGAAGCCCAGCCGTTCAGCCTCCTGGACCCGGCGGGCGATTCCCGGGATGGGACGTACCTCTCCGGCCAGTCCCACTTCCCCGAAGGCGATCAGCCGTGCCGGCAGGGGCTTGTTCATCTTCGCGGAGGCGACGGCGAGGGCCACCGCCAGGTCGGTGGCCGGTTCAGTCAGCTTCACGCCGCCCACCGTCGCCACATAGCTGTCATCCTTGGCCAGGTTCATGGAGGCCCGCTGCTGCAGTACGGCAAGGAGCATCGCCACCCGGGATGAGTCCAGCCCGCTGGTGGCCCGCCTGGCCTGCGCGTTGCCGGTCTCCGCCAGCAGTGCCTGGACCTCCGCCACCAAAGGCCGCCGGCCTTCCAGCGTGACGGTGATACAGGTGCCGGAAACGGGCTCCTTGGTGCGGGAGACGAACAGGCCGCTGGGATCGGCAAGGCCCTCAATGCCGTCTTCCGTCAGGTCGAAGCAGCCCACCTCGTCCGTGGGGCCGTAGCGGTTCTTGACCGCCCGGACCAGGCGCAGCCGGGAGTGCCTGTCCCCGTCGAACTGGCAGACAACATCCACCAGGTGCTCCAGCAGCCGCGGTCCGGCGATTGATCCGTCCTTGGTGACGTGCCCAACCAGGAGAGTGGTCATGTTCCGGGTCTTGGCCGCATTGATCAGCGACGCCGCGACTTCCCGAACCTGGCTGACGCCGCCGGCGCTGCCGTCCACGGCGGTGCTGCTAAGGGTCTGCACCGAATCCACAATCAGCAGGGCGGGCTTCACCTGCTCCACCTGGCCCAGGGCCTGCCCCAGATCCGTTTCGGCACTCAGGTACAGGCTGGGGGCGACCGCCCCGATCCGTTCTGCGCGCAGTTTCACCTGTGCAGTGGACTCCTCGCCGGTGACATAGAGGACGTCCCGGCCCTGCCCGGCCACGCGGGCGGCGACATCCAGCAGGAGCGTGGACTTGCCCACGCCAGGTTCGCCGGCCAGCAGGATCACGGCGCCGGGAACGAGCCCCCCGCCGAGCACCCGGTCCAGCTCACCCACACCGGTGGGCTGGTAGGCGGCGGTGGTGGCATCGACGTCGGCGATCAGCTGCGCGGGACGCGCCACCACGGCTGCCGGGGTAGTGCGGGCGAGGACCTCGCCGGCTTCCTCCACGGTGCCCCAGGCCTGGCATTCACCGCACCGACCCACCCACTTAACGGCGGTCCAGCCGCATTCAGTGCAGCGGTAGTTGGCGGTTTTCGCCCGGGAAGTCTTTGTTGCCATGCCAACAGGCTATCTGCCGGCACTGACAACACTGTTCAGTTCCGGAAGCCGGCTCTCAGACCTCAGAAAGGTAGCCCACGGCTTCCTCGTGGCTGAGCCCGGTGGCCTCCAGCAGATCCACCACCAGCGGCCGGAACAGCATCACCAGGGCGTCCCCGTACAGGTCTGTCACTTCCAGCGACGCCGGGTGCAGCCGGGAGGCGACGGCGGCAAGCTCGTTCCGTGCCTGGCGCAGGTGGCGCTCGCGGGTGGGCTGGGATTCACCGCCGCCCAGCGCGCGGGCCAGGATGTCCACGGCGTCGGCGGTGTCATTGATGACCTCCGAAACCTTGTCCACGGCCGAATCGGAGAGCGAGGCGTGATTTATGACGGAGGTTGTCCGGCGGGCGAAGACCCGGCTGTTGCGCACCGCCAGGTCCAGGTAGCCAACTGAACCGCGCAGGTCTCCAAGTTCCGCAAGGTGCCGGCGGTAAGCCGGCGAGATGCGCGCAATCTCGCGGGCATCGCGGATGCTGCGGGCCAGCAGGTCCAGCTGGGGCTGGGTGTTGCGGGCACGGACCAGGGCGTGCCAGGCCAGCGTTGAGTCGCTGCGGGCCAGGGCATCGGCTACCTGGCGCAGCACGGCGGAGAGCTCGCTGAGCAGTTCGCGGATGTTGGACTTCGGTTCCCGCCGCGGATCCCGCGGGGCGAGCATGGTGACCACAAGTGCGAAGACCCCGCCCACAATCGCGTCGACGCTGCGCGTGAACACCCCGCCGTCCGGCGCCGGCAGCAGCACCACCAGCAGGGACTGCAGGCCCAGCTGCGTCGTGAAGATGACGCCGCGGTCCAGGAACCGTGCCAGCATCAGCGAGGCAAAAAGCACTACGGCGGCCTGCCACAGTCCGTTGCCCAGTACATGCAGCAGCAGCTCCCCGATGGTGATACCCAGCGTGCAGCCGATTCCGACCTCAAGCACCCGGCGGGTCCGCGGTTCGCGGGAGAACCCCAGGGAGATCAGTGCGGCGGTCGCGGCGAAGAGCGGGCCCTCATGGCCCAGGACGTACTCCGCGAAGGCGTAGGCGCCCACCGCGCAGATCGTCATCTGCAATGCGGGATAGACAGAGGCGCCGCTGCGCTTGAGCCCAATCCGGAACCTGTTGCGCAGGAACCTGCTCGAGGAACTGAGACGGTCACGGGCTGGCATGGAAACAGTCTAGGGCGGCGGCGGTCCGGGAGGGGAAGGCACGGAGTCTGTGACGTGTCCGGGGATTATTCCTGCACTGCTTGGCCCCAGTTAACTTTTTGTTCACCTTGGCACGCCAGTCTTCAGTTGGGACGAACGAAAACGTCCCAGCGACAAGACTCCCGGCGTTGACGCGCCGGATATACCACCCTTGAAAGGGACCACGATTGTGAAGGTATTCCGCATTGGCCGCACCGCGGCCGTCCTCTCGGTGGCAGCGCTGGCCCTGGCTGCCTGCGGCAGTGACAACGCCACGAACGCAGCTGCCGGCACCGGTTCTTCCGACTCGGCCCTGACGGGGACACTGTCCGGCGCCGGTGCCAGCTCCCAGGCCTCGGCCATGGACGCCTGGATTGCAGGGTTCAACGAAGCAAACCCGAACGCCTCCATCCAGTACTCTCCGGACGGTTCCGGTGCGGGCCGCGAGGCACTGCTGGCCGGCGGTGTGCAGTTCGCCGGATCGGACGCCATCCTGAAGGACGAGGAAGTCCAGGCCTCCCTCGAAACCTGCGGCCCCGACGGCGTGCTGCACGTTCCCGCCTACATTTCCCCGATCGCCATCGCCTTCAACCTCGAAGGTATCGATGAACTGAACCTCGATGCCGACACCATCGCCGGAATCTTCCGCGGCGAGATCAGCACCTGGAACGACCCGGGCATTGCTGCCCAGAACGAGGGCACCGAGCTGCCGGACACGGCGATCACCGTAGTCCACCGCTCCGATGAATCCGGCACCACGGAGAACTTCACCGAATACCTCTCGGCCGCGGCGCCGCAGGTATGGACCGCCGAAGCCAGCGGCGAATGGCCGGCCGAGCTCGACGGCCAGGAGAACGCCCAGGGAACCTCCGGCGTCGTCTCCGCTGCCAGCTCCACTGACGGCGCGATCACCTACGCAGACGCTTCCGCCGTCGGCACCATGGGCACCGTGGCAGTGAAGGTCGGCGAGGAGTACGTAGGCTACAGCGCCGACGCCGCTTCCAAGGCCGTTGAGGCCTCCACCCCGGTGACGGGCGAGGGACGCCCCGGGCTGGACATGGCCATGGAACTGGCCCGCGACACCACCGAGTCCGGTGCCTACCCTGTGGTGTTGGTCTCCTACCACCTCTACTGCACCACCTACGAGGACCAGGAGACCGTTGACCTTATCAAGGCCTTCGGTTCCTACGTGGTCAGCGAAGAGGGACAGGCCGCGGCGAGCGAAGCCGCAGGTAATGCGCCGATGTCCGCCGCCCTGCAGCAGAAGGCGAGCGAAGCAATCGAATCCATCAAGGCTGCTTCCTAACCGCAGGGAAGCAGCAGATGCCCCCGCACAGCGCCACAAGCGCGGTGCGGGGGCATTTGCCGGGCCGGGGGCCAGCTTGAATCTGGCCCGGGATCAGTGAAAACTGGCGAGTGCGGTGTCTTGTCCACATCAAGCAAGTTGCCAACAAAGTTCGAAGGGTTGTGCAGTGTCAAGCAAGTCAATACAGGGCACCGGCGGTGCCGGGCGCGCGGGGGACAAAGTCTTCTCCGGCATCACACTGCTGGCAGGCTGTCTGATCCTTACCGTCCTCTTTGCGGTAGCTGCCTTCCTGCTCTGGCAGGCCCTTCCCACTTTCACCGCCTCCTCGGACGAGATTTCCGGCGGCTCGGGTTTCCTGGCCTACATCTTCCCGCTGGTGATCGGCACAGTGATCGCAGCGGCAATCGCGCTGCTGATCGCCACACCGGTGGGAATCGGCGTCGCGCTCTTCATTTCGCATTACGCGCCCCGGCGGCTCTCCCAGGGCCTGGGCTACGTCGTCGACCTGCTCGCTGCGATCCCCTCCGTTGTCTACGGCGCCTGGGGCATGACCGTGCTGGCACCGGCCCTGGTGGGCCCGTACAACTGGCTGGCTGAGAACGCGGGCTGGTTCCCGCTCTTCACCGGACCGGCCAGCCAGACCGGCAAGACCATGCTGACCGCAGGAATCGTGCTCTCGGTGATGGTGCTGCCGATCATCACCTCCCTGAGCCGGGAAATCTTCCTGCAGACTCCGAAGCTGCATGAGGAAGCGGCTCTGGCCATGGGCGCCACCCGCTGGGAAATGATCCGCATGTCCGTCTTCCCGTTCGCGCGCCCGGGCATCATCAGCGCCGTCATGCTGGGCCTGGGACGTGCCCTCGGTGAGACAATGGCCGTGGCCCTGGTGCTCTCCTCCGGCGGCCTGATTGCCTCCCTCATCCGCCCCGGCAACCAGACCATCGCCGCGGAAATCGCGCTGAACTTCCCGGAGGCCTACGGCCTGCGCCTCTCTGAGCTGATCGCTGCCGGCCTGGTGCTGTTCGTGATCACCCTGATCGTGAACGTCATTGCCCGCTGGATCATCAGCCGCCACAAAGAATTCTCGGGAGCCAACTGATGATTGAGACCACCCTCACCCGCTCCTCGTCGCTGACCAAAAACCAGCTGCCCGGCTGGGCGCTCTGGGCCGCCTTTGCCGCTTCGATCGTCCTCGGGGCCGCGTTCTCCGCGCTGCTGGGCTTCAGCATCGCCACGTTCGCCATCTTCGCCGCGGTGCTTTTCGTGGCCGGCAGCACCATCGCCACCCGCGTCGTTGAAGGCAGCCGGCGGGCCACCGACCGGTTCGCCACCAACCTCATTTACGGTGCGTTCATCCTGGCCCTGGTGCCGCTGGTCTCGGTGATCTTCACCGTCCTGGTCCGCGGCATCCCCGGCCTGAGCGGTGACTTCCTCTTTACCTCCATGGGCGGCATGACCGGAACCGTGGACAATGACACGGTGGCAAACGGCGGACCGGTCCTCGGCGGCGCCTACCACGCCATCATGGGCACCCTGCTGATCACGCTCTGGGCCACCATTATCTCCGTGCCGATCGGCCTGCTCACCGCCGTCTACCTGGTGGAATACAGCAAGGGCGGTCCGCTGGCCCGCGCCATCACCTTCTTTGTGGACGTCATGACCGGCATCCCCTCGATCGTGGCGGGCCTCTTTGCCGCTGCGTTCTTCAGCCTGCTCTTCGGTCCGGGCACACGCACCGGCTTTGTTGCCGCCGTCGCGCTTTCTGTTCTGATGATCCCGGTAGTGGTGCGTTCCACCGAAGAGATGCTCAAGATCGTCCCCAATGAGCTGCGCGAGGCGTCCTATGCCCTGGGCGTGCGCAAGTGGCGGACCATCCTGAAGGTCGTGGTGCCCACGGCAATCTCCGGCATCGCCTCCGGCGTCACGCTCGCGATCGCCCGCGTGATCGGTGAAACCGCTCCGCTGCTGGTGACCGCCGGGTTCGTGAACACCATCAACCTGAACGTTTTCGCCGGCTGGATGGCTTCCCTGCCCACCTTCATCTACCGGCAGCTGATGAGCCCCACCTCGCCCACCAACACCGATCCGAGCACCCAGCGCGCCTGGGCTGCGGCGCTGCTGCTGATCCTCATGGTCATGCTGCTGAACCTCGGCGCCCGGCTCGTGGCCCGCATCTTCGCGCCCAAGACCGGACGCTGACCCCAGACCCCTCACCGCTCCGGCGGCGCGGGAGGACCCGCACGGGAACTCCCAAGGAAAAGAACAGAAGGAAGCAAATGTCCAAGCGAATCGACGTCAAGGACCTCAACGTCTACTACGGCGACTTTCTGGCGGTCGAAGACGTCAGCATCAAGATCGATGCGCGTTCGGTTACCGCGTTCATCGGCCCGTCCGGCTGCGGCAAGTCCACCTTCCTGCGCACCCTGAACCGCATGCACGAGGTGCTCCCCGGTGCCCGTGTGGAGGGCGAGGTGCTGCTGGACGGGGAGAACCTGTATGGTGCCGGCGTGGACCCCGTAACGGTCCGCAGCCACATCGGCATGGTCTTCCAGCGGCCCAACCCGTTCCCCACCATGTCCATCCGGGACAACGTACTGGCCGGCGTGAAACTGAACAACAAGCGGATTTCCCGCTCGGACGCCGATGACCTGGTGGAGAAATCCCTCACGGGCGCCAACCTGTGGCGGGAGGTCAAGGACCGGCTGGACAAGCCCGGCTCCGGCCTCTCCGGCGGACAGCAGCAGCGCCTCTGCATTGCGCGCGCAATTGCCGTGTCCCCCGAAGTGATCCTCATGGACGAGCCCTGCTCCGCCCTGGACCCCATTTCCACGCTGGCCATCGAGGACCTCATCGAGGAACTGAAGAGCGACTACACCGTTGTGATCGTCACGCACAACATGCAGCAGGCAGCCCGTGTCTCGGATAAGACCGCGTTCTTCAACATTGCAGGCACCGGGAAGCCGGGCAAGCTCATCGAGTACGACGACACCACGGTCATCTTCAACAACCCGACCGTGAAGGCCACGGAGGACTACGTCTCCGGCCGCTTCGGGTAAACCCGGGCGCGGCTCCCCTCCCCACCGAGAGGCCAGGGGTCAGAGCAGCGGGCTGAGGGCCAGCAGGAAGATGCCGCCCAGCAGGGCTGCGGCCGGGGCGGTGACCAGCCAGGTGAAGAGGATCTCGCGCAGGGGAATGAACCGCACCGCTGCGAACCGGCGGTTGGCGCCGGCACCAACAACCGCACTGGTCATGGTCTGCGTGCTGGAGAGCGGCATATGCAGCCACAGGCCGCCCAGGAAAAGCATGCCGGTAGCAACGGCCTGAGCACTCATGCCGCGCAGCGGGTCGATGCGCACCAGCCGGTAGCCCAGCGTGTGCGTGATCCGCCAGCCGCCGAACAGCGCGCCCACGGCCAGCGCCACGCCGGCAAATACCTGCACGCCCCACGGGATTTGACCGCCCGTGGAAAACCCTGCCGCGGCCAGTCCAAGCACCAGCACGGCCATGGTCCGCTGCCCGTCCTGCATGCCGTGGCCGAGGGAAAACGCGGCAGAGAGCACTGACTGGGCGATGCGGTTTCCCGCATCTCCCCGACGCAGCGAGCTGTACCGCATCAGCCACATCACCGGATACACCAGCAGGTAGGCCAGTACGAAGGCAATGACAGGCGAGAGCAGCAGCGGCAGGGCGATCTGGTCCCAGAGCAGGCGGAAGGATTCGGACACACTGGGTCCACCCACCAGGGTGGAGGCCGCTGAGGAGCCCACAATTCCGCCTACAAGGGCGTGGGTGGAGGATGAGGGCATACGCCGCCACCAGGTCCACAAACCCCACGCACACGCAGCCGCAAGGCCGGCAATCAGGATGCCCAGCCCGCTGCTGCCCGCCGGCAGCTTCACGAACAGATCCGCGAGGACCAGCGCCAGGGCAGTGCTGATCAGGGCACCCAGGAGGTTGAATACGCTGGCCAGTACGACGGCGACACCCGGGGTGAGTGCCCGGGTGCGGATGGCAGCGGCCACCGAATTGGAGACGTCATGGAAGCCGTTGATAAAGGCATACGCCCCCGCGAAGGCGAACACGGCCACCAGCAGTACGGTGGTCAACTACGATTCCCGGACCAGGATGTTGCCCACATAGGTGCCCAGCCGGCGCAGTTCCTTCGACGCGGCCGCGAGCTGGTCGGCCAGGTCCCGGTGGCGGATGTAGGAAAGCGCTTTGTGGTCGTGGATCAGCTCGGCCAGCCACATACGGTGAGTGCGTTCCACCCGCTTGCTCAGCCGAAGCATCTCGATCCAGTAGTCTTCCAGGTCCTCCAGTGAGGCAAGCGTGCGCATGGCGGCCACAGTAAGTTCGGCCTGCCTGCCTAGGACCTCCAGCTGTTCGGCTGCCCGGCGGGAAACATTGGTCAGCTTGTACAGGGAGACAATCTCCGCTGCGCTGTCCAGCCGCTCCATTAGCCCGAGCAGGATCAGCGAGAGGTCGTACAGGTCTTCGCGGGGAAGCGGGTTGATGAAGCTGGTGCGCATCTGGGTCATCAGCGCGAAGTGCAGCTCCGTGGTTTCCGCCTCCAGGGAGTGCAGTTCCTCCGCCAGCCGGGCGAACTCCGAAGGGTCGGCCCCAAGGGCCTCCGAGAGGGTTGCCGTACCGCGGACAGCCTGGGCGGCCATCCGGGACAGAAGGTCCAGGCCGGCGTTTTCCTGGGGAAATAGCCTGAGCTTCACCGGACTGACCTGTTGCGCTGGGGGGTCATCACACCGGTAAGAATATCCGATGCGGAAAAGAGTAACGGTGCCGGACCGGGAGCGCCTCTCGGCGGAAGGCCGCTCGAAGCGGCTCTAAGTTGAAGCCCGGGGGTTCCGCGGTCCGACACCACCTTCAGTTTTCTACTCACAGTCCCTGATGTCAACCGGGGTATCCACACCCCCGGGGCAGGGTCCTGCGGCCTCAGTCCAGCTCTCCGCGCCGCCAGGCTTCGGCGGAATGCTCGAGGTCCTCGGCGGTCAGGACCAGCTGGCGGGCGTTGCGCGTCAGCTCCGTTGCCCGGGCGCTGCTGGCTGCTTCCGCGGAGTCGGCATGGTGGGTTTCGCCCAAGGCAACCACCCTGCAGAAGGCGGCGAACCGCTCCAGCGCGACGTCGAAGTCTCCCTCGAAGGCACCGGAGAGAATGGTGTCCGCCATGGCGCGTACCTCGTCAGCGCCCAGCGGTTCGGCTACGCCGGACACCACCCTGGACACCTGGGCGGCTTCCTTGCCTGCTGCGTAGAAGGCTGCAACTTTTTCCGGGTTCTGCTGCACCGCAGCACGCAGGGCATAAAGGCGCCAGAGGGCACCGGGCAGGGAGCGGGCCGGACTGGTGGCCCAGATTTCCGCGACTGCCTCGAGACCCTGCTGGTCGGCGAGTTCAACCAGCCTGCGGGTGACTTCGGGGTCATCGCTCTCCCGGCCGTGGTGCACCAGGGCCTGCGCCGCCAGGTGGGCGGCTTCCGAGACACGGGCCGGATCAGCGCCGCCCGGGTGGTTGGCGAAGTCCATGGGCGCATACAGCTTGGGCTTGTGGTGACGGGGAACCGATGCATTCGACTCAGTCATGTCTTGAGAATACTCCCGCCGGTGGAGGGAATCGAAGCCGCTTTCGGCAGGCGGAAACCAGCTGCCGGAAGGCTGTGGATTATCCGGCCCCGGAGGGGTTTCCGCGATTCCCGAGGCGTGCGATAAAGTGGAAAAGTCGACGTGGCAGCACTATTGCCGCCGTGCCGATGGGGGGCCTTTAGCTCAGTTGGTAGAGCATCGGTTATCTCTGTAGTTGAACCTCAAGAGTTGCTGATGCTTCAGTCCCCCGGTGATGACATGTCTTCACCAAGGTCGGTTTGGCCGACTTAAGACGGTCGATGCTAGTGTTGACTGAACGCCTCTGTAGCTCAGCTGGTTAGAGCAACGGACTTCAACAAAAATAGGAGCGCCAGCTTGGAAACAAGTTGGATGAACGCCGCTATATGCTGGAACACCCTTAGAGCCTTAGGTACTCGCCCTCTGGGCAGTGACAATCCGAAGGATTGGGCAATCAGCAGGTAACCGCAAGGGAACCTCAGAGACTATACGCGGCGCACCTGACCGGTTTTGGCCGAAGGTGGTGAGATAGTCCAGACTGCAAGCCGCTTAGGCGGTGGCTAGGGAAACTTAGTGCAGCAGGTTAATCCGTGGGTCCAGGGTTCGAATCCCTGCGGGGGCACCCAGTGCTAGTGCTGAATATGCGAGTTAGGACCTCTCGGTTTTCCGAGGGGTCCTAACTCCTTAAAGCTTTCGGTCATAGCGTCAGTCGTTACCAACCGTGTCCGAGTGGCATCCTAGGCCGGGCGACCATGGCATGTGCTGCCTGAACTCGGGCCTGCTCCCATGGCCGCCAATCATTGCAAGATAGCTGTATCAAACGAGAGAGGTTCGTAGCCCAGGATCGGTTTGGCGGCGCTCCGGTCCTGCCCGGGCGCAAGAACGTATCCCATGGTTTGCCTGGTTCCCGCGTTTCGGCAACAGCTCCTAGGCGTTCGCTTCAGTCGCTGAGTGAGCTCGGCATGGCGCGGCACTCCGCGAATCATCCGCGCCTCAATCCGGTTGGAGTAGGGGGCAGTGAGATGTGATGATGCGGGTCGACTTGTTGCTTAGTGAGAGCAGACCCTACGAGGTAGCTAGGCACTCCAGTGGTTAGACAGACATTCCGCGCCGAGGAGTCTCTAGGTACTGTGCGCGGCGCGAGTGGCGGAGCACCATGTCCTGTACACGATCGTCCTTGAAAGCGGCACATGCGCCTGAGGGTGGGGACTCATCAGAGTCCCCACCCTCAGGCCAACTATCTTTGACGGCAGCTACTTCTGCACGTACGCATGCGCAATGTCGCACTCGTCGTCATCGACCTCCGCGGGCCCGAACCTTCTCTCGATGAATAACTCGTTTATGCCATATGGAATAACTAGAGCAAGAGGTATGAGCATCATGAGGTACCATGGCCCCCACGATAGGACCAGAGGGATGAAAGCCAGTGTGAAGAGGATCTGATGAACGATTCGATATGACTTCAAGATGATTCTTCCTTAAGCACAATCCCTGGCTGGCATAATTCGCAGACTGCTACCCGGGTTGTAAAGAGGGATTCCGTAACACGTGGAATTGTTCACCGTGCTGTTATTCGACCATACATTTTTCACAATATTCACGACACCGATCGCACCTGAGACTCCGAGGACGGTGCAGATCTGATTAAGAATCTTACCCGGAACGCCGGTCAGCTTGGAGAATGTGCAGCCCGTCCATGCCCCACCGGTGGCAAGGGCTGTCGCAATGACTTGGAACTGCTTGATTTGGAACCCCCACAGTGCCAAATGCGGCAACGGCACCCACTGGAGGCTCGGATCGGCAGCCACAGGGAACGTAGCGTCGGTGGTGTCGACATGCTGAACAAGCATATCTCCCTCCACCTGGTAATGGGTCGGCAGATGCTGACCGTTCGCGTCCACGGCCCACGGGGCGGCGACAAATGTGTACGATATCTGGTTTTCGTCAACCAGGTTGATTGATCCATCTGGCTGGATCGACGCCGTCAAGCCAACGGGGACTTCCATGGTGAACTCGGCGGTGCTTGTCCCCTCATGGAGAACGGTAATCAGACTCTGGACCTCGTCTGTTAGCTTCACCGCTGAGTTGTCCACATCTACTGCTTGCAGTGTGATGGGAGTGTCGGCTCTGAGCCCGCTGGGAACTGTCTCCTGGGTGCTTAGCTCGGGGGGACCTGATCCATCGCCGGACGCCGTAAGTATTCCAACGTTGATCCCGACCGCTGTTGAGGGCAGCGATACAGCGGAAGGGTCGAGCGTTTCAGGTGCCGACGCCGCTACGTTATCCAAGATTGCGTCGATTGCTGGGTCGATTGTCGAGGCGGTAGAACTGACGGAAGCCGGCGGTCTCTCCTCGCCCGTAGGAGATGCTAGGCCTGGTCCGGCACTAACCAGGACCAGTGCCGCGGCGATGCCCATACTGGCTGACAACTTTATTGCTTGAGACTTTTTGCATTGAATACTTCTGTTCCCCATGATTCTCCTTTTTTGAATCGGCACAACTTTGTGCCGTACCCGGCGAACATTTCCATCCTTCTAGATGGATCGGAAGCCAAAGAATGCCACCTGACTCAGATAACTATTTGCCTCTTGTGAAAGGGGTGAACGCGAGGTAGGGTGCCCCCTGCGGCAGTGAATCGCTAGATACGGAGTTCAGCATGGTGACCGCACTCCCTGATGTCTCCCCAGATCCGGCGGCCTAGGTTCGCCCGACATCTCGGAATCGAGGGGCACGCATGCGGCATACTGACAGCATGGGAATCTCCTCGGGTCGAGACACCACGCAACTCCTGACTGAGGATGCTGTCTCCCTGGCAGTGCGGATCTACCTCGAAAAAGAAGGCTGGACGATCACCAATTTGGCGCCGGCCGCCGGTCGGATACACGGCGACGACATTGTCGCAGAGGTGGACGGTAGGCGGTTGGTCATAGAGGTGAAAGGAGAAGGCAGCTCAGATCCTAAGAGTAGGCGATTTGGTTTTGCATTCAGCAGCAGCCAAGTGACGACTCACGTTGCCATGGCAACTTACAAGGCTCTGCAGGCTGTGTCGCAAGGGGCGGAAGCCGGGATTGCGCTTCCTGACAATCCTTCGCACCGGCGAACGCTGGCTCTGATTCAACCTTCGTTGTCCGTCCTCGGCATATCTGTTTTCTGGGTGGATCGGCAGGCAGCCGTAGTTGTTTCTTAGTTTCCGAAGTGGGCCCTCGGAGCGCGCGAGCTGCGTTGGGTCCCCGCAAAGCATGTTCGCTTTCTGGCTACGGATCTCTTAGGTTCGGTAGGCTCGGGCCATGTCTTTTGAAGCCCACGTCCTTGAAGTCCTCATAGCCAGCCCTTCAGACACGAAGGAGGCTCGCGATGAGGTCAGTGACAGCCAGGAAGCCGGCCTGCTGAACCGCTTCCAGCAACTCGGAGACCCACTCAAGTTTCTGGTCGTGACCTCCAAGCTCGGCACCGGATTCGACGCGCCCATCGAGGGAGTCATGTATCTGGACAAGCCGCTCAAAATGCACACCCTCTACCAGACCATTACCCGGACCAACCGAAACTGGAAGAACACAGTCACCGGCCAGGAGAAGAAGTATGGCCTCATCGTGGACTACGTGGGTCTGGGGGATGGATTCGCACGGGCGATGGCCCCAACTGATCCGGAGCGTAAGCGCCGGGAGGTTGAAGTTGACTCCCTCCTGCAGCAGTTCGAGATTGAAATCGCCAACGTCCTTGACCGATTTGCCGGCATCGACCGCGACAACAGTGGATTCGAAGCCTTGCAGGCGGCCCATGATCGCCTGCCGGATGGCAAAGCGAGGGAACGATTCTGCGCCCAGTACGGGATGCTCCAAGGTATTTGGGAAGCTGCTTATCCGGACCTCCGTCTGGAAGCACATCGGTCAGATTACAAATGGTTGTCCAAGGTGTACGCCTCCGTGGCGCCAGCCGATGACACCCGCGGACTACTGTGGCACCGTCTCGGAGCGAAAACTCTAGAACTCGTGCACGGCCACATCGGCGAAGTTAGTGTCAAGGACACCGGCGTTGATGTGGTCATTGCTGACGAAGGCACCATTAAACGTCTTGCCGAAGCAGGGGTCATCGACCCAGACGCCCTCGAGAAAGCGGACACGGAAGTCATCACCGCGGCCGAAGTCGTGGACAATATCGCTGCGCGTCTTAGGAAACGTCTGGCCGGAACTAACGGACTCCACCGCGCCTACCAGTCCTTGGCGGAGAGGCTAGAGCGTCTCCGTGAAAGACAAGTGGCCAAAGCTCAAGAATCTGTTGACTTCCTCCGGGAACTGCTGGACTTGGCGCGCGACCTGGCTGCCGCAGAGAAAGCAGAAGACGAATCTGGGTCCAAAGGGCTGGACCTGCTGCCGAACCCGCACACCGGTGCCTTGACCCAAATCTTCGAGGAGTACAAGCCCGAAGGTGTGCCGGTCATAGTCGGCAAAGTGGTTGCCGACATCGACGCCATCGTCAAAGAAGTTCGCTGGGATGGGTGGAATAGCACGAAGGAAGGCGACAAAGCAGTCCGCATTGCCATCCGTAAGGTCTTAGTCCGATATGGGCTTCCCGCTACGGGAGAACTCTTTGACCGGGCATATTCCTACGTATCGGAGAATTACTAGAACCGCAAAGCCACATTGACTGGGCTGGTGCTAGGGGGGGGCGGCACAGACACTTGCGGGTCACCTGCAACGCTGGCTGTCTGAGCCGTCCCCTCAGTATCCTCAGTAACTAGTTGCCCCCTATCGTGTAGGGCTCGATCCTGCCTAGCTAAGCACGTTCTGCGTTTGCCTGCCGGGAGTCCTCCGCATCCGGCACATGCCCATTGTCGCCCGGAGACTGGATACATGACTGATCCGCTTCAGCCTCCCGCTGCCGCGATTGGGCTCTCCGGGATCAATTCGACATCTCTTGGTCTAGGACCTGAGCCGCAAGATTCTCGATTTTTGTTTTTAGCTGGCGGTTCTCC
The DNA here is from genome assembly GCA_040274025.1 of Arthrobacter sp. Taxonomy (GTDB): domain Bacteria; phylum Actinomycetota; class Actinomycetes; order Actinomycetales; family Micrococcaceae; genus Arthrobacter_B. The sequence continues at coordinate 20,270 of JBELZL010000006.1, forward strand.
GCTTTGAGACCCTTGATGGTGTCCAAGGCTATCTCCAGCCGCGCCGCCAAGGACGCTTCGTTCGGTGTGCTGCTGGTAGCGCGCATTTTGGTTTTTCTGCTCCTCGAGGCTTTAGCTATCTGTTCGCGCAGCTCAGTATGCGAGTAGATGAACCCGCGAGAGACGCCGGCGGCTTCAGCAACAGCCTTGATGTTGATGGCGGAGGAAGATAGGACGAGCTCATCGAGTGCCCGCAACACTGCCGCGCGAGCAGCATCTGCCTTTTTAGCGTTCGCAGACTGTAGGTTCCCTACTCGCAACTCTCTATCCAACATGGTCGGACTCTGTGGAATCGCTTTCGAGTGCGTGGATGATCTTCTTCAAGTTCTCGTTGGGTCTCCTATTGATCTCTACGATGCGCAAATGGCCGTTTGCCTCGGCCTTACTAATCGTCCGTTCGAACTCTTCATGCTGTGCCTTGTGCACTGGCAAGAATTCCCTCGACGTCATGAAATGGGTGCAGTTGTCCAGACAGGCGTTAGCGTGAGGACACCTGAGCTGCGTCGGCAGTCCGCAGGCGCCATTCGGAAGCGGTTGGATGGCCTTGCTCATCCGGTGTAGCAGCCACTCGGCGTCGCCCGCCGGGCCATCAGCCATCTGAATTACTTCACCGCTAACATTCACGAACTTGGCGTTCTCCCACTCGTTTCGCATTCGTAGATCGGTTGTCGTCGCGTAGATCTGGGTAGATGAGAGCGATCGGTGACCCAGGAGCTTCTGAACAACCTCGATTGGAACGCCCTTCCCTAGCATTTCCGTGGCGAAGGTGTGACGGAATCGGTGCGGCGTTATGTTCTCTGACTGGCCAGCGGCATCTCTTAGATCTAGATCGAGGACCCATCGTCTGAGAGTGACGTTTATTCTCTCCGGGGCAAGCTGCCGAGTCGCGCTGGCTCGGGCGTTAGCAAACAAGTATTCCGGGACCTTTCGGCCCATTTTAGTGGTCTCGACCAACGCCCGTTTTTGTTGCTCTTGGATAGCAATGGCAACGTGGGTCTCGATGGGGACAGTTATATTCGTATCCGACTTCGTGTCAATGAAGTTCAGCGCCCATTTATCGGTGGAATCTCCCCTATTCAAATCAATCAGGCAGTCGAATGGTAGGACGCAAGTGTGCCCCGACCTGAGTCCCACCTGCATCATGATGAGGATGGCCGTCCGATGCGATGGGTCGATGATCAAGTCCAAATTCTCGGGCCGCCTCAGAGTTTCGATGAGGCGGGGTTCCAGATACCTGGGCGAAGGGATGTCGCGCGCGGGGAACTCACCGGGAAGGTAGACGGCGTTGGATGGGATGTGCTGGGTAATTTCAACCCGCGCATACTGAACCATCATGTTGACTGCGCTGACTTTGGAAGCCCGGTAGACGCCGCTGTATTTTTTGCCTTTGTCGTTGGTTTGCGAGTTCACCTCCGCGAGCCAGTCGAGTAACAATCGCCTTGTAATGTCTTTTCCACTTCTGACATCTCGGGTTTCCGCCCACTGGGCAAACTCGACCACATGCGACTCTTGCTGGCCAATGTGCTGGGGGTCCGCAGCTTCGGTGTTGAGACGATACGCAACCCATCGATCTATGATCTCTTTCAACCAGGGCTGAGTGATGTTCTGAGACTTCGACCATCGCTGGCTGCCTCCGCGCCTAGTACCTATTCGACGCTTTACGGAGAGGGCCCCCTCCGCGAGCTCAATCCAGTTTTGGAATTCGGAGACATACATTCGGTGCGTCGCAGCGTGAGAACCGGCTCCGTCCAGCCGTGCCGCTGTCTCCGCTGAACTGGGACTCAGATCACGAATGGACAGTGCCCCAACTCTGTTTAGTGAGCGAATAAAAGCATTGAATGCTTCGGCGCGGAGCGGTCCGCCAAAATCACCGCTGGCCTTACAACTAATGGCGAACTGTAATTCAGCTCGTATCGTTGGCGACGCGCAGATGGACAGGTCGAAGACGCCTTGCGCGGAATATCCTCCGTGCTTCCTCTTAGCCACTGGTCGGGTCACGACAGATCGGCCAAACTCCTCCAGGTCTTCGTAACCCGAGTCTGTGTACTGCTTCGCGTGCGGCCTGCAGAGACCTGTTTTGGAGCTGGATACCCGGCCGCAACCTGCGATCGGACACGGAGGGCGGGAGTACAGTCCTCGGGGGTCAGGCGGGATGAGCATGGTGATGAATTCCGGAGAGGTGCGCTTGTTCAACCACTTAATGTACGACTGGGCGTCGCCGTTGACGCCGATCGGAGTAACGCTGGCTATGTCGTTCACGTGCCCTCTTCCCATGCGCCGTGTTCAATCAGAGTCCGTCTGAGATCCTCGACATCCAAATGAGAGTACATGTCGATTGTTGTTTGGATGTTCTTGTGGAGCACCAAGTTGCTGACGACGTCGATTGGCACACCCGCGCGACGACTTAGCGTCACGAAAGTGTGCCGCAACGTGTGGATGGACCATTGATCGTTCCCGGTGCGGCGCCTTAGTCGCTGAACGACCGAGTCAGCGGCCGAGTACGTCATCGGCTGCAATGTCTCAAAGTTGATGAACACGTACGGGCTGTCGATGTAGCCATACTCCTCGTGCATGTACTCGATGTAGAGCCGGTTCACCTGCTCGGTAATCGGGATTGTGCCTGATTTCCTCCCCTTGGAGCGTGCTCCATTGGGGTTGTCGTCCCGCGATTCGATCCGGATCGAGCGTGCTCGAGTGTCTACGTCTTCATGACGTAGACCCAGTATCTGGCCGATTCTCATTCCTGTAGTGAAGGCGAGCATTATGAGCAGCCTGTCGCGTCGGTCCCGACACTCCAGCAGAATCGTGTGGACTTGCTGAATTGTCAGTAGCTTCGCCCGCTGTTGGGTTCGCGGCAGGCGCGGGCCGAGCCGACTGCGATCCCTGTGTGGGTTTGCTTTGCTGACGTTGTCGACAACGGTGACCCGCGGTCGCTTGTAGGTGTGCGATGACTGCTGGAGGCGCCTCAATCCGATGGAGCCAGACGTGTTTTCTCCGAGAGAACCCAAGAACCGGTAGAAGCTAGAGATGGAAGCCAGAGCTCGATTGGTGCTGCTTCTTGTCCGCATCGCGGCGCTATCGACGATTGATATCACGTTGCCGGCCGGGTTTCGGTACCACCTAGCGAAAAACGCCAAAACTTCATTGGTTACGTCATCAAAGTCACGCCCAGTTTCCAGGAGGAACTCGCAGTAAGCGCGGAGGTCATAGGCTGCGGCGCGGACCGAATTGTCGGGTCGTTCGATGGACCGTAGGTATTCGAGAAACCGGTTCACCTCGGGAATCAGGCGGTCATCGTCGTCGAAGACTGCCCACCTATTTGGCTGGCCGGCTTCGGTCCGGCCCACAATCTGCACTTGCACTTTAGCCCTCCGTCAAGACACTCAGTCGCACCGGTGTCCTTGCCGAGCGACAATGCAAGGCATGCGGCTTTGTAATGACAGAGAATACACATCATTGAACTACAGAGATACCATCGGACTTTTAATCCGTGGGTCGTGGGTTCGAGCCCCACAGGGCCCACCCGCCGAATGGAGAAGAACACCCCGGTTCCGTTGGGAACCGGGGTGTTCTTCTGTCCAGGGCTGTCTCGGCGGAAACCGGTCAGTTCTCGTTTGCCCGGCGGAGCAGCTTGTGGGTGCCGTCGCACCAGGGCTTGATCCGGGAGCCGGCGCACCGGCACAGGGCAACGGTTTCCCGGTTCTTCGGCACCTCGTTGCCCTCGCCGTCCTGGATCTCAAAGTCGCCGCGCACCAGCAGCGGGCCGTTCGGACACGCTGTCACAGCAAACGGTTCTTCGTCCCGCGCATCTGCAGGGGGAACCACGGTGACCTTTGAGCCGGGTACGGATACCGTGCCCGCCCCGGAGCTCATGCCGGAACCCCCGCAGCTGCAGCAGCCGCATCCAGTGCCTGGGCCTCGATACTGGATCCTGACCGCTCGAGCAGGGCAGAGCGCCCCTCTTTCCACGCGGCCAGCTGTTCCTCGCCCTGCAGGGCGTCCAGGGCCAGGACGGTCGCGGCGCCGAAAAGAATGTCCTCGAGCAGTTCCGGCTCCGCCTCGGCCAGCCCTCCGGCCAGGTCACGGGCGGCTATCTGTTCGTGCACGGCGTCGGCTTCAACGTGCTCATCGAAGTAGAACGTGACCTCCGGTCCGTATCCGGCCCGTTTGAAACCCCGGGCGTAGAAGGAATTCGGTATGGACGAGGTCATCTCAAAGGCAGCCAAATGCCCTGCGATGCAACCGCGGAGCCGGCGGTTCAGCCCAAAGAGGGACATGGCGTTGGAGGAGGCAAGGACCAGGGCGGGAATGCGGTCCAGGTAATAGCCGTACGCCGTTTCCAGGCCCAGTCCCTCCATGGTGCGGGCGAAGAGCGCAGAGTGCATCCGTTCGGGCCGCCCGCCGCCGTACTCGTCAGCCTGGATTTCCACCAGTGCAGCCTTGGCCCGGCCCACTGCCAGGCGGGGGATGGCCCAGCTGTGCGGATCAGCCTCACGGAGCTGGTAAACCGACCGGAGCACCAGGAACTCCCGCAGCTGGTCTTCGGTGGCGTGCCGGGCGACGAAGCGGGACACACTGGGCCCGTCGTCGTCGGCGGCCAGCTTGAACAGTGCCTGCGCCACCTCCTCCGCGGCAGGCGCGGGAGCAGCGGGCACGGGAACAGCCTGGCGCAGCGCTGCTTCGAAGGCAGCCTCCAGCTTTCTGCGCACCCGGATCAGTTCCGGCTGCCATTCCAGGTCCGCGTCGATCCCGTCCAGGCCGCTGTAGTGGAGTTCATACAGGAGGAAGAGGGCAAGCTGCAGGTCATCATCACGCAGGATGTCCGTGCTGCCGGCCAGGACCAGGGAAGCGGTCTCGTCCAGCTTGCCGTACTGTGCGGCAGTCGCCTGCGGGCCATCATGCAGCACGTTCAGGAGCGCGGAGCTGAGCTCTCCGCGCGGGGCAGGTACCAACATGTCATTCCTTAGCTGTGAGGCGTCATGCAATGCTTGAGCGTACCGCGGTGGAAAACGCTGTTTATCAGCATACTTGGTAACAATCGGTTGCGTTGATGCGTGCTTTCGCGGCCGGCACGGCGAAGGGAGCAGAAGGATGGATGCAGGCTTTCTGGCGGCTCTCCCTGCCCTGCTGCTCGCCGCTGCCGCCGTCGGGCTAACGGCCCCTGCGCTTGACTCGGCGCTTCGCCGGGAGGATGGCGAGCGGATCTTCTGGGTTGGGCTCACCGGCGGGCTGGCCGTTGTCGCCGCCATCGCCTGGGCGGGGCTGGCCGCGCCGGGGTCCGCGGCCGTAGTTGGTGTTCTGGCGCTGGGCGGTTCCGCCGGTGCCTGGTACTGGCTGGCGCGCAGGGATCGCGCCAGGAAGCGTGCCCGGCTGGACAAACTCCGCCGCCGCAGAATCCAGGCGCTCGCCCAGCGGCGCGAAGCGGTCCTGCTGGAGTGGGGCTGCTACGAACTCGATCCCTGGAAAGGCGTGGAGTTCCCCGGCCTGACGGATGTCCGGGAGAAGGAAACCAGCCTGCTGGCACGTGCCGCGCGGGAAGCACTCTCAGCACATGAGGCTGCGCAGGCGGGGGGCGATGAGGCTGTGGCGCGCTACGGCAGCGCCGTCAGTGAACTCGAGGCGGCCTGGGAGCGCGCCCGCGCCGCTGCCCGGAAACGCGCCGGATAGTTCTCTCCCCGCCGGCGGACGATTTGTGTGCCCGGTTCCTGGCAAGCGTCCGAAGGCGGGTTAATTGGAGCTGGCTTCCTCCTCTGCATATGGGGGGAACGCAGAGGAGGAAGCCAGTGCTAGAAGTATACTGATCCAGTCGCACGGAATCCAATCAAGCAGTACGGGGGGTCGGATGGGGGTCTCCGCGAAGGCCTTCCAGAGTTGGCGGACCCTGGTTGCACCTGATGAATCCACCGCTGATCTGTGCCGGCGTACCGGCATCAAGCGCTCTACCCTTGCCCAGCAGCTGGTGCGCGGAAACGTTGCTGTGTCCACCGTGGTCCGGGCTGCCCGCGCCTACGGTGTGGATCCGGTTGTTGCCCTGTCCGGTTTCGACGGGTTCCAAGGGCTGGCCGAAGGGCGGCGGGAACCAACGCAGGCTGAACTCATCAGCCAGGTGCCATACCAGTGCATCCTCAAGTATTTGCTGAGCAGGGCCGAGGCGGACCATGAGCACCCCCCGGTCCCCCGGATAGCCAGCTATGCCGAGTCCATCGCCGTCCGGCCCTGGTTCGACGCCGTGGACCCGGGAGACCTCCGCCACCAGCTTTCCGCGGCCACAGGGATTGCCCCGCAGAACATCTCAGCCCAGCTGACTGCCGGGCGGCTTTCCACCCGGCTCGCGGTTGAGGCCGCGCGCCAGGCGGGAGTGTCCCTGACCAGCGGGCTGGTTGTCACCGGCGTGCTGCACCCCGATGAGGGTGGCTGGCCGCCCCGGGGGCGCGAAGCAGCGCTGGCTGCACTGTCCGACGCCGAACTGGTTTCCCTGGCCAGGGACCGGCTCGATGCGCTGGCAAAGGTGCTGCGCAAGAAGGAACAAGACGAAAAGTACGACCATGCACTCTTGGAGAATTTGGGATGACCGTAGGACTTGCTTTTCAGGTGTTGGCGTTCGCCCTGAGTTCGCTTTTCGCCCTGTTCCGGCTGCCGGATGCCATCCGCGGCCGGAACCGCAGCATGTTCTTCTGCATGGTGCTCATTGCCGTATCAACAGGTCTGAGCCTGCCGGTGTTCTATGAATTCATTGACCCGCTGCTGGGCGGAATGAACCTGGCCAACCTTCTGCTGCGGTACGCCCTCTATGGTGTCTTTGTGATTCTGGGACTGCGCGGGGCCGCAGCCTTCGGAGCCGACTGGGCACGCCGGCTGATCATCGGGCCTGTCGGCCTGGCCGTCCTCGGCATGGTTGTGGTGCTGACCGCCGGGTTCTTTGTGGCGAGCGATATTCCCGCGACTTCCACCGGACTGCTTGACTACAGCGGCCAGGTCACCGTTGAGGTGTACGGAATGCTGGGCCGGCTGTATCCGGCCTACGTGGCGGCCTGCGTCTGCGCCCCTGCGCTCGCAGCTGCCCGGAACCCCCGCTACCGTGTGCCGCACCGGATAGGCTCCGGGTTCTTTGGTGCCGGGCTGGCGGTCGTTGTGGTCTTCACGGCACTGACGATGGTTATGGAGCTTGGCGTCTTTATGGTGCTGCTGCCGTTCTCGGCCGTAATCCTCGTGACGCTGGGGCTGGCGGTCATGTGGATCTCGCACCGTCTCCAGCTAAGACGACCCCGGCGGAGTGCGCTGGCAGACCGTTATGAAAACGTGAAATGAAAATCACAGAATGCGTTCACAAATTCATGTCTGTGTGCCAGACTAATGAATATGTAACGTCCGCTGCCTGTGGGGGGTCAGCGTGAAGTTGCTATCGAAGCCAGCGGCCCCCGGCCGCTGGCTTCGCTCCTTTAAGAACCCGTTCCGGCGCCGTCCCTAGGTGGCGTCGAGGTCCGTTTCGAGGATCTTCACCAGCGCATCCAGTGCGGCGTCAGCGCCTTCACCCTCAGCGCGCAGAACTACCACGTCTCCGTGGGAGGCCCCGAGGCTCATAAGGGAGAGCATGCTTGAGGCATCCATCGCCTCCTCCGCCGGTTCGCCCTGCATGGCGATGGTGACTTCCACGGGCTGGGCGGCGGCCGCTTCGGCGAAGAGGGAAGCCGGGCGGGCGTGGAGCCCCACCCTGCTGGCTATGGTGGCTTCGCGTTCTGGCATCGGGTTCTTCCTTCCGGTTGGGTTCTGCTGGCTTGCGGCCGGTGCTAGAGGCCGAGTTGTTCAAGGATGGGCAGACGGCTCCGGACCTGTGTCCGTGCCTCGGCTGCGGTGTTGGCGACCAGTGCGATTCCTGCGAGCTCCTGCGCCTGGGCCAGCGTCACGGAGCCCAGCACGGCACCCACCGTGGACAGCGCCCGCGGGGTCATGGACAGGGTGTTCACGCCGATGCCGGTCAGGACGACGGCGAGGGCCGGGTCCGCTGCCGCCTCACCGCACACACCCACATTGCGCGGCACGCTGTCCGCTGCGCCGGCCAGGGCAGCGCCCTGGACAGTCATGGCGATCAGCTGCAGGACGGCCGGCTGCCACGGGTCATTCAGGGACGCGAGTGTCCCCAGCTGCCGGTCCGCGGCCATGGTGTACTGCGTCAGGTCATTGGTGCCCAATGACGCAAACTTCACCTTGGTGAGCACGGCCTCGGACTTGATGGCCGCGGCCGGAACCTCGATCATGACTCCCGGAGTCGCCAAACCGGCTGCAGCACACATCACGGCAAAGTCGGAGGCTTCATCGGCGGTGGAGACCATCGGCGCCATGACCCAGACATCGCAGTCGTGCGATCCGGCGGCCTCGGCGATCGCCTCCAGCTGCCGGGTCAGGACGCCTGGGGCAGACCGGTCGGTCCGGAACCCGCGCACCCCCAGCGCCGGGTTCGGCTCGGTTGCGTCGGTGAGGAAGGGCAGCGGTTTGTCCGCACCTGCATCCAGGGTCCGCACCACCACTTTGCGCCCGGGAAAGGCGTCAAAGACCGCACCGTAGGCCGCAACCTGTTCCTGCAGGCTGGGTTCGGAGTCCCTGCCGAGGAAGCAGAATTCGGTGCGCAGCAGGCCCACACCCTCGGCTCCGGCCGCAGCGGCGGCTTCGGCGTCCTTCCCGGATCCAACGTTGGCCAGCAGCGGCACCCGGTGGCCGTCAGAGGTGCTCCCGGTGCCGTTGAATGCGGGAAGGGAAGACCTGGAAGCGTACTTCTGGGCGGCCTCCCGCTCCGCCACGCCGGGGTTGACCACTACCGTTCCGGTTCCGCCGTCGAGGTAGATCTCCGCCCCGTCAATGATTGAATCAGCGCTCCCGGCACCCACCACCGCGGGCAGCCCGAGCGACCGCGCCAGGATCGCGGTGTGGGACTGGGGTCCGCCCCCGCTGGTGACAAGCCCGATAACGAGGGCCGGATCCAGCGTGGCGGTGTCTGCAGGTGCGAGTTCCTCGGCGGTGAGGATAAACGGAACGTCCGACGCCGGTATGCCGGGTGCCGGAAGGCCGTCCAGCTGCGCCACAATCCGGGAACGGACATCGAGCACGTCCTGCGTGCGCTCTGCCATGTATCCGCCCAGGCCCTGCAGCATCGCCGCGACTTCCAGCCCTGCCTCCCAGATTGCCCGGTCCGCGGCCATGCCCTGGTTGATGTGCTTGCCTGCTGCCTTGAGCAGCATGGGGTCCGTGGCCATCATTGCGGTGGCGTTCAGGACGGCCTTGGCGTCTCCCGAGGCCACGGAGGAGCGGTGCAATAGGTCCTCCCGCACCGCTTCTGCGGCGTCCTTCAACCGGGCCTTTTCCTGGTCAACGGAGCTGTCCGGCGCGTACTTGGAGCCGGCGCCGGGCTCCGGCACAGGCGGAGGCATCCGCAGTGACGGCCCCAGGACCCGGCCGGGACTGACTCCGATTCCCTTGATGGTGCGCATCACTGAACCTTCCTGTAAACCAAAACCGGATTCCTAGGCAACAACGGGTTCCTCCGCCTTCTTCGACCCAGTGAGGCGTTTGAGCCCAACGAGCACCAGTGCGCTGACGACCATACCGGCCAGGATGGCCACGATGAACATAAAGATGTTGCCGATGGCGAAGAATACGAAGATTCCGCCGTGCGGTGCCTGGGAAGTCACCCCTGCGGCCATGCAGATGGCACCTGCCACGGCGCCGCCAAGCATGGTGGAAGGGATTACGCGCAGCGGATCCGCTGCGGCGAACGGGATGGCACCCTCGGAAATGAACGCTGCACCGAGCAGCCAGGCTGCCTTGCCGTTTTCCCGAAGCGCCATGCTGAACTGGCTCTTGTCCAGGACCGTTGCCAGGGCCATGCCCAGCGGCGGAACCATGCCGGCTGCCATAACGGCAGCCATGATCTGCCAGGGCGCCTGATTGTCGAAGGCGCCTTCACCCAGTCCGGCCACCGCGAAGGCGTAGGCCACCTTGTTGATCGGGCCGCCGAGGTCCGCGCCCATCATCAGGCCCAGGATTATGCCCAGGCCGATGGCAGCGACACCCGTGAGCCCGGAGAGCCAGTCGTTCAGGGCGAGGGTGAGCGCAGCGATGGGCCCGCCGAGGACCAGCAGCAGCAGGCCGGAGGCTATGAGTGAGGCTATGAGCGGAATGATCACCACAGGCATGAGTCCGCGGAGCCAGCTTGGCACCTTCCAGCCGCCCACCCACATCGCCACGTACCCAGCCAGCAGGCCTCCGGCGATTCCGCCGAGGAACCCGGCGTCCATGTAAAGGGCGACGGCGCCGGCGGTGAACCCGGGGGCGATGCCCGGCCGGTCAGCCAGGGCGTAGGCGATGTAACCGGCCAGCGCCGGGACCAGGAACCCGAGGGAGATATTGCCGATCTTCCAGAAGACCGCACCCAGATACGACAGCAGTCCTTCCGGGGGCAGCGAGAAGATGCTGGTCCCGTCCAGGATGAGGTCACCGTTGGCGACGCCTTCGTCATTCGAGAGGGAGAGTTCATACCCGCCCAGCAGGAATCCCAGGGCGATCAGCAGGCCGCCGCCTGCAACGAACGGAATCATGTAGCTGACGCCGGTGAGCAGCGCCCGCTTCAGCTGTCCGCCGAAGTTCTCCCCGCCGGCGGAGGCACGTTCCTCTCCGCCGCCTCCGCCGCCGGATACCGTCCGGGCAGCCGGGTCCTTGGCGGCCGCCAGGGCCTCCTCGATCATGACTCCGGGCTCGTCTATGCCGCGTTTCACCGGTCCGCTGACCACCGGTTTCCCGGCGAAACGGCCCTTGTCCCGGACATCGACGTCGACAGCGAAGATCACTGCGTCGGCATTCCGGATCACTTCGGGGTCCAGCGGGGTGGAGCCTGCCGACCCCTGGGTTTCCACCTGCAGGTCTATGCCGCGCTCAGCGGCGGCGGCGGCAAGTGAATCCGCGGCCATATAGGTGTGGGCGATTCCGGTGGGGCAGGCGGTCACGGCCACCAGGCGCTCCGGCCGGGGGCCCGACGCCGATGCCGGGGTATCGTCCGACGTCAGCGTCCCGCCCTCGTCGTGAACCTCGCCGGTTCCGGCGCTGCTTTCGGCATGCGCCCCTGTTGACCCGGCTGCGGCTGCTGCTCCGGCTGGCGCGCCGGCAGCGGGGCCTGCCGCGGTGCCGCCGGTTCCGCTGCCCGAGGCGCCTGCTGACGCCTGGCCGTTATCCGCGGTGCGGGCTGCCGGGGCCTGCGGCGATTCCTGCGCGGGTCCGAGTCCCAGGGCGCCGTCCACCAGCTCGACGATGGCCTGCGGGGTTTCAGCGCTGCGCAGCGCACCCGTGAAGTCCTTCTTGATCAGGGACCGTGCCAGCTTGGCCAGCAGCTGCAGGTGCTCCTGGTCAGCGCCTTCCGGTGCGGCAATAAAGAACACAATGTCCGCCGGACCGTCCTTGGCGCCCCAGTCCACCGGGGGTTTCAGCCGGGCCATAGCCAGGCTTGCCTGGGTAACTGCGGCGGACCGGCAGTGTGGAATGGCGATTCCGCCCGGTACGCCCGTGGCAGTTTTCTGTTCCCTCGCCATGGCATCGCCAAAGAGTTCCTCAAGGCTGGATGCCCGGCCCGCGGCCGCCACTTTCTCCGCCAAATGCCGGATGACCGACTCCCGCGTACCGCCAAGATTCTGGTCCAGTGTGACCAGGTCCGGGGTTATAAGCTCTGACATCAGTTATGCTCCTTCGGCGTGCGTGTGGCCGGGCCGCGCTTTGTGGTGGAGGCGGGCACTGGGTGGAGTTCAAGCGGGGTCACCGTTACGGCGCCGGGATCCGTCTGTTCAAGAGAGGGCACGGTGGTTCCAGGCAGGGAAGCCGCGGCCGCACCGTGCGCCACGGCCTGCCGCAGGCATTCCGGCGGGCTTCGTCCCTCGGTCTGCGCCAGGAGGTATCCGGCGAGTGAGGAATCTCCGGCACCAACCGTGGATTTGGGTGTGACGGGCGGGCGGGTTGCCAGCCAGGCGCCGTCGGCCGTCACCAGGAGCGCGCCCCGGGCGCCCAGCGTGGCCAGTACCGCGCCGACACCCCTTTCAATCAGTGTCATGGCGGCGCCGGCGGCCAGCGCAGGATCGGCTTCCAGCGCATCACCGGAGGCAATGCCGGTCACTTCGGCAAGTTCTTCCCCGTTGGGTTTCAGCAGGTCCGGCATGGCATCATGCAGCAGCGCGCCAAGCAGCGGCGGGCCGGAGGAATCGATGGCCAGCAGGGGAGCGGCGGCTGCAAAGCGTTCGCGGAGGGTGTGGGCGACGACGGCGTAGTAGTCTGCGGGAACTCCGGGCGGCAGCGATCCGGCCAGGACCAGCCAGCTTGCCGGTTCTGCTCCCTCCCCGCCGCACGCGTCAACGGCCAGGGCCAGCAGCCCCTCCTGCACGGCGGCACTGAGCTCCGGCCCGGGAAGGTTGACCTTGGTGGTGGTGCCGTCGGGCTCGGTGAGGGTGAGGTTCGCCCGCAGGGCCGAGCCGATGGGAAGGTTGCGGTGTGCAATTCCTGTGCTGCGCAGGGCCTGCATAACCGGATCGGCGTTGTCTCCGGGCAGTACTGCCACGCTGGGCACGCCGGAGGCAGCCAGCGCCCGGCAGACGTTCACTCCCTTGCCGCCCGGCTCCTCGTGGACCCCCGCGGCCCGCTGCACCGCGCCGCGGACCAGGACTCCTGATAGCTCCACGGTCCGGTCAAGGCTGGGATTGGCGGTGAGCGTCACAACGGCGCCCCGGTTCTTTCCTGCGTACATGTGCCCCCGCAATCAGTGGCCTCGACGCACGACTATGCGCACTCTGCAACGGTAGGTTCCCCGTGTGGCCAATGCAATGGGGCAGCGGTTGGCCGGCGGGCATGCCGGCACAAACGCCCGGCATGCCCGCCGGCACCTAGGCTGGAGAGCATGTATCCGGTCACCTGGTCCGCCCCGGAAGAAGCGCGCGGGGGAACACATCTGCTCGTTATGCTGCACGGTTACGGATCGGACGAGTCCGCGCTGACGCCGCTGTTCGCGCACCTGCCGGAGGGCATTACCGGCGCCGCACTGCGGGGCCCGTTCGATGTGGGCGGGCGCAGCGGCTGGTTCCTGCTGGACCCGATGCTGGAGTCGGACGAGGCCGATGTGCTGGCGGCGGGAAGCAGTCTCCTGAATACGGTTTCCGAGCTGAAGCGGCAGGGCAGCTTCAGCGGCGTCTCACTGCTGGGTTTCTCACAGGGGATGGCCATGGCAGTGACAGCTCTGCGGCTCCGCCCGGAGGATTTCACCTGCGTGGTCGGGCTGTCCGGATTCATTGTGCGCAGCGAACTCCTGGCGATGGCCGAACCGCTGTCCCGGCCAGTGCCGTTTTTCTGGGGGCGGGACCGTGCGGACTGGGTGATCCATTCCGACGCCGTCGCAGCGGCAGCTCACTGGCTGGAAGAGAACACCGCCCTGACGGCCCGCACCTACCCCGGCATGGGCCACCGGATCGGAGCGGATGAAGTACGCGATGTGGGCATTTTCCTGCGCGCTTTTGCTGTCCCGCCGGAAAAAAATAAGGTTCCTTATTAGCGCTCTGACTAGGCGTTATGTCTTCGGAGGGGTGGAATTTAGGCCGAAACGGCTTCGCGTAAGCATGCTTATGAAGTAGGCTTATGGAAAGCGCGGCCCACAGGTCACGCAGACTTTCACCAGTCACTCACACACAGCAAGGAGTATTCACATGGGTATCATTGCTTTCCTTATTCTGGGACTCATTGCAGGCGCCATTGCGAAGGCGCTGCTTCCGGGCCGCCAGGGCGGCGGCTGGATCATCACCATGGTCCTCGGCGTCGTTGGCGCTCTGCTGGGCGGTTTCATCGGCAACGCGATCTTCGGTATTGGCCTCGAGGAGTTCTTCTCGATTCAGACTTGGATCGTAGCCATTCTTGGCTCTGTCATCGTCCTGCTGGTTTACGGCATGATCACCAAGCGCGGTGCCCGCGCTTAGTAGGTCAGCATGCGGGCAGCGCCTGCAGCCAAGAATGGGCCCACGGAAGCTATTCCGTGGGTCCGTTCCGGTTAAGCACCCGTCGCGTAGGCTGGATAAGCGGCCGCCCGGATTCTGTGTCCGGCACTACCTAAGGAGCATCCATGGGCTTCAAGACCAACAGCGCACTGCGGCTTGCAGGCGGTGCCGTCTTCGACCGCGACGGGCGCCCCAAGACGCATATTGCCCGCGGCATTGAGCGGGCCGTGGAAGTCCAGCGCCCCCTGGTCCTGGCCAATATCCGGCGGCTGCAGCGGAAGCACCCGGATGCCTCCGCAGCGGAGCTCGTGAAGATTCTTGAGCACCACTACCTGGCGGCAGTCGCAGGCGGAGGCGCCGCAGTCGGAGCGACTGCGATAGTTCCCGCCGTTGGCACCGCAGCGGCACTGGGGCTTTCCGTGGCAGCCACCGTGGGCTTCCTGGAAGCGACGGCACTGTACGCACAGTCCGTCGCGGAGCTGCACGGGGTGCGCCTGCAGGACCCGGACCGGTCCCGCACGGTGGTAATGGCGATCATGCTGGGCGAAGAGGGCACGGCCATGATGCAGCAGCTAGGCAAGGGCCAGCCCTGGGGCAGCGCCCTGGGCGGGGCCTCCTCGGGCATGCTCGGCACTATCGGCTCCACCATCCGCAAGCAGTTCCTGAAGAAGATGCTGGCCCGCCAGGGATCCGTGATCGTGGGCCGGGCGCTCCCGCTGGGGGTGGGTGCGGTGATTGGCGGTGCAGGCAACTACACGATGGGCCGATCCGTGATTAAGGCTGCGCACCGGGCCTTCGGCGAAGCGCCCGACACCATCCCGGGCGAACTTGCCGCTGAAATCCGGGATCTCCCCGAAAGCCGCGGCGACTAAGTGCGGACTAGCCGAAAACGGCGTGGGCCACCGAGAAGATGGCCAGCCCGGCGAGTGAACCCACCACGGTGCCGTTGATGCGGATGAACTGCAGGTCCTTGCCGACCTGCAGTTCAATCTTTTCTGAGGTCTCCTCGGCATCCCAGCGTTCCACCGTTTCGGTAATGACACCGGCAATGTCCTTGCGGTAGGTCCGCACCAGGTAGCCCGCGGCGTCGGCCACGTAGGCATTGACCTTCGCGGCGAGCTCAGGCTCGCTGACCAGCCGGGTGCCGAAGTCCTGCACCGCGGACTTGAAGTTCGAGGTCAGTTCGCTTTCCGGGTCGTCCACGGCGTTGGCCAGCGCGCCCTTGATGGTGGCCCACGTCTGGGCCATAAGGTCCTTGACCCGCGGATCATCGAGCACCTGCTCCTTGATGCGCTCCGCCTTGGCCATCGCTCCGGGGTCATGCTGCAGGTCCGCGGCCAGGCCGCGTAGGTAATCGTCGAGTGAGCGGCGCACCTGGTGGTTGGGGTCATCCTGCACCGCATCAAGGAACCGGCCCAGTTCAATCTGGACGCGCTCGCCTACCAGATCGTCTAGGAAGCCTGGCACCCACGACGGCGACCGCTCGGCCACCAGCCGGGCCACGACGTCGGGGTTCTGGTGCACCCAGTCGTTCAGGCTGTCCACCAGCAGGTCTACAAGCTGGTGGTGGTGGCCCTCTTCAAATACGCGCTCGGCCATGCGGCCCACCGGAGGGCCCCACGGAACATCAACAACGTGCCTGCGGAACATTGACTCCAGGACATCGCGCACGGCTTCGTCATCGAGGACCCGCAGAATACCGCGGATGGCCGCAGCCCCTTCGGTGGCCACCCGGTCGGCACCCTCGGGGCGGGACAGCCAGGCGCCGGCGCGCTGCGCGATGCCGACCGAATCGAGCTTGGTTTTCACCACCTCGTCCGAGAGGAAGTTGTCCTCCACAAAGTCGCCCAGGGTGGCGCCGATCTGGTCCTTGTTCCGGGGAATGATCGCGGTGTGCGGGATCTTCAGGCCCAGCGGATGCTTAAACAAAGCGGTGACCGCAAACCAGTCGGCCAGCGCGCCGACCATTCCGCCCTCGGCGGCGGCCCGGACATACTGCAGCCACGGATAGCGGTCCTGAAGGGCGAATGCGATAACGAAGATGATGCCCAGCAGCACCAGCAGCCCGGTGGCCACCAGCTTCATCCGGCGCAGTGCCGCGGCTTTGACGGCATCCTTTTCCAGCAGCGGTGTGCTCACCGGCGCTCCTCCAGTCCCAGCTCGGTTGCGGTACCGGTCGTCCGGTGCGCGGCGAGCCCGCGCCTTACCGCACTGCCATCTAATCAGCAGCACGGTTTCGGCGCCACGCTGTGCCGAAGCGGCAGTGTCCGTGCAGGGAGGTGCATTCACGTACCGTGGAAGTCCGAACCCGAGCGAAAGGTCCTGCGTGCAGACCCAGATCTATGCCCACCGGGGAGCCAGCGGCCAGTACGCCGAGCACACCAGGGCTGCGTACCTGCAGGCACTGGCAGAGGGCGCCGACGGAGTTGAATGCGACGTCCACCTCAGCGCCGACCTGCATCCGGTCCTGCTGCATGACTCCGTCGTGGACCGGACCTCCAACGGGACCGGTCCGGTGTCCGGTTACACCCTGGCGCAGTTGCGGGACCTGGACTTCAGCAGCTGGAAGGGCGCGCAGGTCCCGGCGGACCGGGGACGCGCCGCGGAGCAGTTCCTCACGCTCGCCGAACTGCTGGACCTGCTGCTTGCCGCCGGCAGGGACGTGGGCCTGGCGGTGGAGTTCAAGCAGCCCGGTCCGTTTGGGCTGAAGCTTGAAGACACGGTCCTGCAGCTTTTGGCGTCCCGGGGCTGGGACGCCGGGACTTCGCGCCTGGCCAGCATCCAGGTCAGCTTTATGAGTTTCAGCCCGGAGTCGGTTGCCCACCTGCGCCGCACCGTGGACGCAGGGTTCGTGTGCCAGCTGGTGTCCGACGTCGATGCGGCGGCGATTGCCGAAGCGGCCGGGGTGCTGCCCCCGGGTATGGACGCCCGGACAGTGCTGGAGGCAGGACTGGCAGGGGCCAAGGCGATGCTGGCATCCGGGACTGCCGGAATCGCGGGTCCGGGAGTTGAATTCCTCTACGCACATCCTGGGCTGGTCTCGGACTGGGTAAAGGCCGGACGTGCAGTCCGCGCCTGGACAGTGGATGAGCCCCGGGATGCCGAATATGCCTACGGGCTGGGTGTCCGGGAATTCACCACCAACTATCCGGGCCGGATGCGCAGCATCCTTGCCGGCCTCGAAGGCTCCGGGGCAGCCGCAGCGCCGCAGCCGTAGGCTGCCGGGCGGGCCTGTGGTTGAGTGGTGCAATGGCCACTCCAATCGAGGACTACGCCCTGATTTCCGATCTCCACACCGGCGCCCTGGTGTCACGGTCCGGGAGCATCGACTGGCTGTGCCTTCCCAGATTCGACTCGCCGTCGGTCTTTGGCGCCCTGCTGGGCACCGAAGAGCATGGCCGGTGGCTGCTGGCACCGGACCAGCGCGGCGCCAGGGTGCTGCGCCGGGGCTACCTCGAGTCAACCTTTATCCTGCAGACGTGCTGGCGCACGGACAGCGGCGAAGTGCTGGTAACCGACTTTATGCCGGTCAGGGACCGGCGTGCCTCCGTGGTTCGCCGGGTGGAGGGCCTCGGCGGCAAGGTGCTGATGCGGCAGGAGCTGGAGGTCCGGTTTAACTACGGGACCACAGTGCCCTGGATGCGCCGGGAAACCCATGGAGATACTGAACGGCTGCTCTGCATCGCCGGTCCCAGCGCCATGGTGCTGAACGGCGGAAACATCCCCCACGGCAGCGATCACCGGCACACCGGGGAGTTCCTGGTCCGTGCGGGTGAAACCGTGGACCTGGAGCTGCTTTGGTACCCCTCGCACCGGGAGACGCCCGGGAAAGCGGATATTGACGCTGCGCTGGTCCGCACCATCGGGTACTGGCAGGACTGGGCCGGGCTGTGCGTCGACCGGGAACGCTACCGTTTGCCGGTCCGGCGCTCGCTGCTGGTCCTGCGGGCGCTGACGCATGAGGACACCGGCGGAATCGTAGCGGCGCCCACTATGTCCCTGCCGGAGGAATTCGGCGGCTCCCGGAACTGGGACTACCGGTACTGCTGGCTGCGGGACGCTGCGCTGACGCTCGAAGCGATGATGACCCACGGGTACGACGACGAAGCCGAGCAATGGCGGAACTGGCTCCTGCGCGCGGTGGCCGGGGACCCGGACGATCTCCAGATCATGTACGCCGTGGACGGAGGGCGCGAGCTGCCCGAACGGATCCTGCCCCAGTTCCCCGGATACGCGGGTTCGCTCCCGGTCCGGCTTGGCAACGCCGCGGTAGAGCAGTACCAGGCCGACGTCGTTGGCACGGTGATGGTGGCACTGGCCCGGATGCGGGACCGGGGAGTGGCGGAGGACAGCTTCTCATGGCCGCTGCAGCGGGCCCTGCTGGGCTTCCTGGAACGCCACCTGGAGGAACCGGACCACGGAATCTGGGAGGTGCGCGGCGAGCCGAGGCTCTTCACCTATTCCAGGGTCATGATGTGGGCGGCGTTCGACCGCGCGGCTCAGGCTGCCCGGGCAGGCGGCATGGAAGGGCCGGTGGAGCTATGGGAAGCCCTTCGCGACGGACTGCGCACCGAAATAATGAACCGCGGCTTTGATGCCGGCCGGAATACCTTCGTCCAGAGCTACGGGTCCTCGGAGGCAGATGCCTCCCTGCTCCAGCTGACCCACGTCGGGTTCCTGGACTATGACGATCCGCGGATGCTCGGGACCGTTGCATTCCTGGAACAGGAACTGCTCAATGACCAGGGCCTGCTGCTCCGCTACCGCACCGGGACCGGGATCGACGGGCTGGAACCGGGAGAGAACCCCTTCCTGGCCTGCACTTTCTGGCTGGTGGAGCAATACGCCCATACCGGGCGGCTCCCGGAAGCGGTCCGGCTGATGGACCAGCTGGTGGGCTACGCCAACGAGGTTGGGCTGCTCAGTGAGGAATATGACACAGTGAACGGGCGGATGGCCGGCAACTACCCGCAGGCCTTCTCTCATCTGGCCCTGGTCCGCGCGGCAGATGCCATCCATGCGGCGGAAGCAGAACAGCGTGTCCGCAGCGCCCAGCCCGCGGAACCGGTGGAAAGCAGCCCATGACCAACCAGAGACTCTCCACTGCCGCCATGGCTGCCGTGCTCACCGCCAGTGCCGTGAACCACTTCCGCAACCCCGGCAACCGGAACAGCACTGATGGCGCATAAAAGAGGCTGTCTCCGCCCGGACACCCGCGCGGAGACAGCCTCTTCAGCCAGTATCTGTCCTGCCTAGTTCAGGCCGGGCTGGAAGACCACCTTGATGCAGCCGTCTTCCTTCTTCTGGAACTTCTCGTAGAGCTCCGGTGCTGCCTCCAGCCCGGCGCGGTGTGTCACCAGGTCCGTTACGCCCAGCGGATCCGCTGAATCCTCGACCAGCGGCAGCAGGTCATCGATCCAGCGCTTCACGTTTGCCTGGCCCATGCGGAAGTTCAGCTGTTTGTCGAACATGTTCATCAGCGGCATGGGGCTCGCAGTTCCGCCGTAGACGCCGCTCAGGGAGATGGTGCCGCCGCGGCGCACCGCGTCGATGGCGCTGTGCAGGACGGACAGGCGGTCCGTTCCGGCGGTTTCCATCGCCTTCTGCGCCAGGGCGTCGGGAAGCAGGCCCACGGCTGCCTGGGCAAAGGCGCCGACGCCGGAACCGTGGGCTTCCATGCCGACGGCGTCCACCACCGAGTCCGGTCCGCGCCCGTTGGTCATTTCCCGCATCTCGTCGCCAAGGTCCTTGGTGAAATCCAGCACCTCGGCCCCGTAGCGGGCGGCGAGATCCCGGCGTTCAGCCTCCGGCTCGATCCCGATCACCCGGTAGCCGAGGTGGGTGCCGATCCGCGCGGCGAACTGTCCCACCGGTCCCAGGCCGTAGACGGCGAGGGTGCCGCCGTCGGGCACGTTGGCGTACTGCACGCCCTGCCAGGCGGTGGGAAGGATGTCGGAGAGGAACAGGTACTTGTCATCCGGGCCTTCGGAGCTGACCTTGATGGGCCCGTAGTCCGCGTGCGGGACACGCAGGTACTCGGCCTGGCCGCCCGGAACGGAGCCGTACAGCTCGGAGTAGCCGAACAGGGCGGCTCCGGAGCCCTTTTCCCGGACCTGGGTGACCTCGCACTGGGTCTGCAGGCCCTGGCGGCACATAAAGCACTGGCCGCAGGCGATCTGGAAAGGGATCACCACGCGGTCGCCGCGCTTGAGGTTGGTGACGGCGCTGCCCACCTCTTCCACGATGCCCATCGGCTCATGGCCAACGATGTCCCCTGCGTTCATGTAGGGGCCCAGGACCTCATAGAGGTGCAGGTCCGAGCCGCACAGTGCGGTGGAAGTGATTCGGATGACCGCGTCCGTCGGCTCCTGGATTACCGGA
Organism: Arthrobacter sp.; assembly: GCA_040274025.1. Classification (GTDB taxonomy): domain Bacteria; phylum Actinomycetota; class Actinomycetes; order Actinomycetales; family Micrococcaceae; genus Arthrobacter_B. The sequence continues at coordinate 40,696 of JBELZL010000006.1, forward strand.
TCAGGAACCTCTTCGACGCTGATCTTCCGCTTGCCCTGCCACGTGACTGCCTTCATGCTGACCTCCTGCTCGATGCTGCGGGATAAGTTGGCTCTATCCTGCCAAATTTATAAGCCTGCTGACAATTACGCGGCGTGGCGGGCAGACGGGGCCATTCTCCGGGCCAGGGGCGGAGCGGGATCCAGACGCAGTGCAGCGGGGTGGCGGTTATCCGGGACGGCGGAAGACGGACGTGCTGCGCTGCAGGAAGGCCATTTCGAAGGCGAGTTCGTTGTCCAGCGGATCCCGGTGCTGCGGCACCGGCGGAAGGCAGACGGGCATCCGCGGTGGAATCTGCACCGAAACCGTGGTGAGTCCGCTGGCTATTGGCTGCGGCGGGACCTCTTCAGCCCGGGCCAGCAGTTCGTCCAGCGCCAGGGCGTCAAGATGGTGCGCGCGGGACAGGTTCACCACCACATGTGCGCCCAGAAGGGAGGTGTGCCGGAGGATTTCGACGAGGTCCGCACAGTTGTCCGGCACCAGGCAGCCGCGCACCTCTATGCATGCAGATGAGGTCTTTGTGTCGATTCGTACCAGTACCCGCAGGGTGTGCTCCATGCCAACTCCACGCACGAGAATAATCTGCGGCCTCTGCTTGACCTGACCTGCAATATAGCAACGCTTTCAGCCTGCTGTCGCATCGGAACGGGCGCCGGCGGGGGATTGCCTAAGTATCCGCCGGAAGGGTTGCGCGGCGCCGGGACCCGTGGTTCCTATTTCCGCCGGGAAGCCAGGACGGTATCCACCGTGGCTTCGGCGATTGCTTCCTCTTCGTCAGTGGGGACAACCAGTACCTCGATTGCCGAGTCAGGTGCGCTGATCCGCCGCACCTGCCGGGAGCGGGCCGCGTTGGCTTCCGGATCGAGGCGCACGTTCAGGGCACCGAGCATTCCCACCACCTGCTCCCGGAATTCGCCCGCGTTCTCACCGATCCCGGCGGTGAACACGATTGCCTTCGCCCCTCCTACGGCCACGTGATAAGCGCCGATGTACTTTGCCAGCCGGTAGGCCGCGATCTCCAGAGCCAGCCGCGCCTGCTCGTTTCCGGCGTCAGCATCCACTTCGACCTCGCGCATATCCGCCGCTCCGCCCAGGGCCAGCAACCCCGATTCCCGGTTCAGCAGTGTGTCGATGTCATCCGGGCCGTACCCTTCCCGTCCCAGAAAGACCAGGATGGACGGATCGATGTCCCCGGAGCGGGTACCCATGACCAGCCCGGCCATCGGGGTGAACCCCATGGAGGTGTCGATGCTGCGGCCGGCCTTGAGCGCCGTTATGGACGCGCCGTTGCCCAGATGGGCGATCACGGCGTCGAACTCTTCCACCGCAACCCCCAGGAACTCAGCTGCCAGCCCGCTCACGTAATCGCAGCTGGTGCCGTGGAACCCGTAGCGGCGGATCCCGTACCGGCGGTAGAGGGACTGCGGGATGGCGTAGCGCCAGGCACGCTGGGGGAGGGTCCGGTGGAACGCGGTGTCAAAAACCGCTACCTGGGGAATGTTCGGATAGAGGTCCGCCACCGCCCGGATGCCCATGGCGCTGGCGGGGTTGTGCAGCGGCGCCAGCGGGCTAAGGCGCTCAATGGCCCGGGTGATCTCATTGTCCACCAGTACGGGCTCGCTGAAGCGCTCGCCGCCGTGCACAACCCGGTGCCCGACGGCGTCGATGGACCTGCCCTCAAGTGCGCTGGTGACTTCCTGGCGCAGCTGCACCAGTGCTTCATGGTGGTCCGGGACATCCGGGCCGCCGATGCGGTCGATCAGGCCCTTGGCCAAGACCTCGTGTGTGTCGGTGTCCCGCACCTGGTACTTCAGTGACGAGGAGCCGGAATTGACCACAAGTACCAGCATTAGTCCTCCTGCGCCTGGACGGCGGTGATGGCTACGGTGTTGACGATGTCATCAACGGTGCAGCCGCGGGATAGGTCATTGACCGGTTTGCGCAGGCCCTGCAGGATCGGGCCGACCGCCACGGCCCCTGCGGACTGCTGGACGGCCTTGTAGGTGTTGTTGCCCGTGTTCAGGTCCGGGAAGATGAACACGGTCGCCTGCCCGGCCACGGAGGATCCGGGCGCCTTGGAGGCTGCCACTGAAGCGTCCACGGCGGCGTCGTACTGGATCGGTCCTTCGACCGGCAGGTCAGGGCGGGCCCTGCGGACCAGTTCGGTTGCCTCGCGGACCTTTTCCACGGAGTCGCCCTTGCCGGAGGCACCCGTGGAGTAGGAGAGCATGGCAACCCGGGGGGTGATGCCGAACTGCGTGGCCGTCGCCGCAGAAGCGAGGGCAATGTCTGCCAGCTGGCCGGCGTCAGGTTCCGGGTTCACGGCACAGTCGCCGTAGACCAGCACCCGGTCCTGCAGCAGCATCAGGAAGACGGAGGAGACTATCTGCACGTTCTCCCGGGTTCGGATGAACTCCAGTGCCGGGCGGATGGTGTTGGCCGTGGTGTGCGCTGCGCCGGAGACCATTCCATCCACCCGGCCCAGTTTCACCATCATGGTTCCGAAGTATGCCCCCTGGAGCATACGTTCGTTGGCTTCCTCCAGCGTGACCCCCTTCTTGGCGCGCAGCTGCTGGTACTCCCGGGCGAAGTCGTCCCGCATCCCACTGGTGGCGGGGTTGATCACGGTAATTCCGCTGAGGTCAATGCCTTCGCTCGCTGCCAGTTCACGGACCTGGTCAGCGGGTCCCAGCAGGGTCAGAGCACAGACGTCCCGGCGGCGGAGGATCTCCGCGGCCCGCAGGATCCGCACGTCCAGGCCCTCGGGCAGCACTATGTGCCGGCGGTTGGTGCGTGCCCGGACAATGAGTTCGTTCAGGAAGCGCAGCGGCGTCGTCTTTGCCGGGCGCGGAAGCTCCAGGCGCTCCAGCAGCTCGCTTTCATCCACGTAGCGTGACCAGACACCAAGCGCCGCAGCGACCTTCCGCGGCTGGCCTGTGGCGATTTCACCCCGCACATTGCTCACGTCCCGCGCCGCGGCATAGGTATCCGAATCTACGGTGAAGACCGGGAACGGCGCCTGCGCCAGAAGCGCCAGAACCCCGGCTTCCAGCGGCAGCCCGCCGGTGAGGATCATGCCGCTGGGGACCGGGAACTCCGAGGAGAAGGAGGATGCCAGGGCAGCGACCATCACATCCGCGCGGTCACCGGGGGCAATCACCAGCGAACCGTCCGCCAGCTGGCCGATGAAGTTGCCCACCGTCATTGCCGCCACCTTCACCCCGGTGACGTCGCGTTCCAGGGACCGGCTGCCCGCAATCTGCCTGGCGCCCAGTGCCTTTGCCACTTCGGAAACGGACGGCTGGGAAATCTCATTCAATTCCGGCAGCACGTACACGGGCCGGTGGGACGCGCCGGGCCGGACGTGGACCCGCAGCTCATCCACCGCCGTTTCCTCCGCCCGGTTAACCATTACGGCCAGCAGGTCGCACTTGGCGGCGGCGAGCTCGCGCCGGCTGACGTCCACGGCATCGGCCACTTCTTCCACGCCCATGTCCCGGGCATTGACCACGGCCATCACCGTGGCTCCCAGGTTGTTCGCCAGCCGCGCGTTGAGGTCGAATTCCAGCGCGACGTCGTGCCCTGAAAGGTCCGTCCCCTCCACAATCACCACGTCGCAGCCGGCAGCGATTTCGCTGTAGACCGCGAGGCACCGGGCGTCGACTTCCCCGCGTTCACCAGCTACCAGAAGGGCGCGCAGTTCGGGCCGGGTCAGGCCGCCGCGGCAGTTGGAGGTGCTGAGGTCGAACCGGCGCTGCATCAGCCGGACCATCGGATCGTTTTCGCGGTCCGTGCCCTCCACAATCGGCCGGAAAAAGCCGATCCGGTCCGCATGCCGCTGGAGCATATCTGCCAGCCCAAGGCTGATGAGGGACTTGCCGGATCCCGGAGTCATGGCGCTTACATAGATTCCGCGGGCCATGGCGATGTCCGTTCTCTAGGAAGGCGCCCGCATGGCACGCACGGGCCTGAATCCATACTTGCAAAGCGAACTGCACTTAGCCAGCAGCCTGTGTCTACACTTGTACCGCCGGCCTTCTAATGACCGGTCCTAGCACCCCCACATAGCAAGGACCCAAGCAGTGAGCCTGTTCCGTACAAAGCCAATTGAGCAATCACTGGCAGATGCCGACGAGGAGGGGAGGCGCCTAAAGCGGTCCCTGACTACGTGGGACCTCATGATCATGGGCGTAGCCGTGGCCGTGGGGGCAGGCATTTTCTCCGTCGGAGCCAAGGCCGCCGCTGAGTTCTCCGGACCGGCCGTCACGCTGTCCTTTATCCTTGCCGCAGTCACCTGCGCGCTGGCCATCATGTGCTATGCGGAATTCGCCACGGCGATCCCGGTGGCAGGCTCCGCCTACGTTTTCACCTACGCCACCATGGGCGAGCTGATCGCCTGGATCATCGGCTGGAACCTGATCCTGGAACTCTTCACGGCCGCAGCTGTGATCGCCAAGTACTGGGGAATCTATCTCAGTGAAGTATTTGGGCTGATCGGCTGGGACATCCCGCCCACCATTTCACTTGGCCCGGTGGATATGACCTGGGGTCCGTTCTTCATCGTGGCCCTGTTCACCGTGCTGCTGGTGATGGGCACCAAGCTCTCGGCCCGGGTAGGCAACGTGTTCACGCTGATCAAGATCGGCGTCGTGCTGTTCGTGATCATTGCGGGGTTCTTCTACATCGACTTTGAGAACTACACCCCGTTCATCCCGGACCCCGTTTCCACGGAAGGTGCCGGCAGCGAGGGCGTGATGGCGCAGTCGCTGTTCTCCTTCCTGACCGGAGCCGCACCGGCCCAGTACGGCGTGCTGGGAGTCTTCGCCGGTGCGGCCGTTGTGTTCTTCGCGTTCATCGGATTCGACGTCGTTGCCACCTCCGCCGAAGAGGTCAAAAACCCCGGGCGCACCCTGCCCCGCGGCATCTTCGCCGGCCTGGCAGTTGTGACCGCCCTGTACATCGGCGTCTCGCTGGCACTGACCGGCATGGTCTCCTATACCGAACTGGCCTCCGTGGACGCGCCCAACCTGGCCACTGCCTTCAGCCTGGGGGGTAACACCGGCGCGGCGCAGGTCATTGCCATCGGCTCGCTGATTGGCCTGACCACCGTGATCATGGTGCTGCTGATGGGCCTGGCCCGCGTGGTGCTGGCCATGTCCCGCGACGGGCTGCTGCCCCGCGCGCTCTCGCGGACCAGCTCCAAGCACGCCACGCCTGCCCGCCTGCAGATCCTCTGCGGTGTCCTGGTGGCTCTGGTGGCAGGATTTACGCAGGTGGACGTGTTGGAGGAAATGATCAACATCGGCACGCTCTCCGCGTTCGTTGTGGTCAGCGCCGGCGTCCTGGTGCTGCGGCGCAAGCGCCCGGACCTCAAGCCCGCTTTCCGGGTGCCGTTCGGTCCTGTCCTGCCCGTCCTGTCCGCTCTGCTGTGCCTGTACCTGATGACCAACCTGTCCGTGGAAACCTGGATCTACTTTATGTTCTGGCTGGCGTTCGGCTTCGTGCTGTACTTCGTCTACGGCCAGCGCCGTTCCCGGCTGAACCCGAAGAACGCCGAACCGGTGCCGGCCCACGGGGCCGCGGCTGCAACGCCGCAGGCGAAGCCGGAACCGTAGTTCTGTTGCGCTGCACGACGGTACGGTTCAGGTTCGCCGCTTCCGGTGGCAGACTGGGCGCATGCTTGTAGCCTTCTCAGTTGCCCCGTCCGGTGTGGGACCCGAAACAGGTCCCGGCGGTCCGTCCGCAGACGCTTCGGTGCACGACGCCGTTGCTGCCGCCGTCAAAATCGTCCGCCAGTCCGGCCTGCCGAGCCGCACGGACGCCATGTTCACCACGATTGAGGGTGAATGGGATGAAGTCATGGACGTCATCCGCCGTGCCACCGAAGCGGTGGGCCGGTACGGAAGCCGGGTGTCCCTGGTGCTTAAGGCGGATATCCGTCCCGGCCATACGGGCGAACTGACCGGCAAAGTCGAGCGGCTGGAGCAGGTGCTGGCGGCGGAGGACGAATACCGGGGCCACTCCTAGCCCCGGCGGAACTTCGCTGCCTCCGGCGAAGCCTAAGCTGGAACCATGAGCTACACCCACGTTCCCCCGGCGGCCGACTGATGGGCCGCCAGCGCCCCGGCAAGGACAAAACGGAAGAGCCGGCGCCCGGAAGCGGGCCCGTAGCCGGCCGCCATGAGATCGATACCGGAACCTGCGAACTGCTTCCGGACCAGTTCTCCTCCACCGGATGGCTGCTGAAGATCAACGGCGTGCATTCCTCACACATCGACCTGGCGAATCCGCGGGAACTGGATTTCGAGTACATGCGGTGGATCGCGGCCCTTGTGGAATCCAGGTTCCCTGAGGATGCCCGGCTGCGGGCACTGCACCTGGGCGGAGGTGCGTGCTCCATGGCGCGGTACTTCGCGGACGTTTACCCCGGTGCCCGGCAGGTCGTCGTCGAACTGGACGGGAAGCTGGCCGAGCTGGTGCGCAGCTGGTTCGACCTGCCGCGTGCGCCGCTGATGCGGCTGCGGGTAGGCGAAGCGAGGGAGGTCACTGAATCCCTCAGCGGGGACAGCCGGGACCTGATCATCCGCGACGTGTTCGCCGGGGACAAGACTCCGGCCCCGCTGACCTCCGCGGAGTTCCTGGCCCACGCCAAGCGTGTGCTGTCAGCGGACGGACTGTACGTGGTGAACTGCGGCGACGCCCCGGACCTGCGGATGGCCCGCCGGGAAGCGGCGACCATCGCCGAATCGTTCCGGCACACCGCCATCATTGCGGACCCGGCCATGCTCAAGGGCAGGCGCTACGGGAACATCATCATTGCCGGCTCCGATGTCCCCTTCGCCGAGGACGCCTCCCTGCCGCGCACGCTGCTGGGCGGCGCGCTGCCGGCCCAGCTCTGGGACGACGCCAAGGTTCGTGCCTTCGGACGGGGAGCCCAGGTGATCCACGACGCCGGGAGCCCAGGCGGGCAGCAGCCGGCCTGAGGCCTGCAGGCAAGCAGCGGTGCCCCTGCCGAATCCGGAAGGGGCACCGCTGTTTTTAGTGGCCGGGCTAGTCCTAGATGATCCCCAGAGCCGCTTCGATCGGGCCGACGCAGAAGAAGACGGCGAAGGCCGCAGCAACAACCCACATGACCGGGTGGACTTCCCGGGCCCGGCCCTGGACCGTGCGGATGAGCACGTAGGAGACGAAACCGGCACCCAGGCCGTTAGCGATCGAGTAGGTGAAGGGCATCAGCACAATGGTCAGGAAGGACGGCAGGGCCAGCCCGATGTCCGACCAATCGATCTTCGCCACCTGGGTGGCCATCAGGTAACCCACGACGACGAGTGCCGGTGCCACTGCTTCGAACGGCACCAGGTAGATCAGCGGGGTCAGGAACATTGCTGCGATAAACAGCAGGCCGGTGACGATCGATGCCAGACCGGTGCGGGCGCCTTCACCGATGCCGGCACCGGATTCAACGAACAGCTGGTTGGAGGAGACGCTGGCACCGCCGCCGGCGATCGCGCCGGCTGCGTCAACAAGCAGCACACGGTCAACGTTGGGGATGTTGCCGTCCTTGTCGATGCTCCCGGCGCCGGTGGAGAGACCCACCATGGTTCCCATGGCATCGAAGAAGATGCTGAGCAGGATCACGAAGGCCAGCAGTGACGCACCAATGATGCCCATCGTCTCGAAGGACCCGAAGAGGTTGAAGTTGCCGATCAGGGAAAGATCGGGGGCGCCCCACTGCGGCATGCTCGGGGTAACCAGGGACCAGCCGGTTGCTACGCCTGCGCCCTGGCTGCCGGGGGTGGCAACGGTTTCAATGATCACGGCCAGCACCGTGGAGGACAGGATGCCAATGAGGATGGCGCCGCGAACCTTGCGGGCCATGAGCACGATGGTGAGGATCAGGCCAAAAACGAACACGAAGGTCGGCCAGCCCAGCAAGTCTCCGCCGGAGCCAAGTTCGACAGGAACAGTGGTGCCGGCGGCGTCCGGGACGCGGCGGACGAAACCGGCGTTTACGAATCCGAGCAGCGCAATGAAGAGCCCAATGCCCACAACGATGGCGGTCTTGAGGCTCGCCGGGACGGCCTTGAAGACCGCTGTCCGGAACCCGGTCAGCACCAGGATAAGCATTGTGATGCCAGCCAGGACTACCAGACCCATCACATCGGGCCAGGTGAGGTCATCGGTCGTGGCAACGGTGACGGCGACGAACGCGTTGACGCCCAGGCCGGTGGCCAGGGCAAACGGGTGCTTGGCCCACGCGCCCATGATGATGGTCAGGACACCGGCAACCAGTGCTGTGGCCGCGGCGACCGCAGGTGCACCCAGGACGTTGCCGGCACCGTCTTCTCCTCCGAGGATCAGCGGGTTCAGGACCACGATGTAGCTCATGGCGAAGAATGTGGCCAGACCTCCGCGGATCTCCGTGCCAACCGTGGAGCCCCGCTTGGAGATTTCGAAATACCGGTCCAGTCTTGAACCTTGCTTGAGCATGACTGTTTTCCTCTGAGTGAGTGTTGTGGCTCGGGGATGTGCGAAAGCACCAGTTTCGATATTAGTCCTGCGGTGCCCCGAGCTTTTAATGCGCAGGTCCCGCCGAAACACGTACCCCCGGCGGGGAACCTTCGCGGGTAGGCTGGCACTAGGAGCGCAGCCGAAGGGGGCTGCGTGCACCCGAAGGGAGCCGGTTGTGTTCAATGCTGAGTTTGAGGCGGACCCGGTCCGGTCCGGAATCGTGGTCGGAGTGGACGGCTCGGACCAGAGCATCTGCGCCCTCACCTGGGCCGCCAGGGAAGCCCGGAGGCGCAGTGTCCCGCTGCATGTGGTGACGGCCTATACCGTTCCCATCTTCGCGGCGTCGTCCATGGATGCCGGCTACACAGCCGTCGACGACGCGGTGATCCGCGACGGCGCCCGCTCGGTCCAGGAAAAAGCCCTAACCCGCATCTCCCACGATGGACTCGAGGTCATCTCCCGGGTGGAGACCGGAGATGCTGCCGCAGTCCTGCTGGAACTTTCCGAGGATGCGGATCTTATGGTGGTCGGTTCGCGCGGCCGCGGCGGATTTGTTGGGCGGCTCCTCGGCTCCGTCTCCAGCGCACTGCCTGCCCACGCCAAATGCCCCACGGTGATTGTTCCGCTGCGCACCGCCGGGCGGCTGCCCGAAGCAGGGGTTTCCGCCCCGGCAGGATCGCCGGTGGCTGACGATGTGCACCAGGCAATCGTCGTCGGCGTTGACGGCTCCGAACAGGGCCGGGCCGCCTCCCTGGTGGCCGCTGAGCAGGCACGCAGCACCGGACTGCCGCTGCGTATTGTCTGCGCCCTGCCCCCGTTCAGCGGGTCGCTGGCCTGGGTGCCGGCACCGCTGGACGTTGATGCGCTGCACGCTGAACTGATGGAACAGCTGAACGCCGGCCGGAACTGGCTGCAGAGCCACTTCCCGGACGTGGAAATGTCCGTGGAGCTCGTGGACGGCCCGCCGGCGGAAATCATGGTGGGACGCACCGCAAACGTGGAGCTGGTGGTGCTTGGCACCCGCGGCCGCGGTGGATTCGCCGGTATGCTGCTGGGCTCAACCAGCCAGAGCGTGCTGCATCACGCCAAGGGCCCCGTCATGGTGGTTCCGGACTACGACGATCCCCGGCTGGCTGACCGGGCGAAGTTCGGCCCGATGGCCGAACAGTAGGGGAACGGCTCAGGCGTGCCGTTCACCCTCGTGGACGGCATGCCGTTCCGGCTCGAGCTGGAAGGTGCAGTGCTCGGTGTCAAAGTGGCTGGAGAGGCAGCCAGAGAGCCGGTCCAGGATGGTGTCCATTCCGTGCGGGGTGAGGTACTCCTCGTCCACCACTACGTGGGCTGAGAACACCGGAACCCCGGAAGTGATGGTCCAGATGTGGATGTCATGCGCATCCTGCACCCCGTCCACCCGGACTATGTGCTCGCGGATCATCTCGACGTCCACGCCCTGCGGCGTCGCCTCCAGCAGCACATCGATCACCTCACGCAGGAGTGACCAGGCCCGCGGCAGGATCATGGCCGCAATCAGGAACGAGGCCCAGACGTCCGCCTGCTGGTGACCGGTCAGAATGATGACGACGGCGGAAATCACCACGGCGGCCGACCCCAGCAGATCGCCCAGCACCTCCAGGTAGGCCCCGCGGACGTTCAGGCTTTCCCTGCGCCCCGAGCGCAGGATCAGCAGCGAGATGAGGTTCGCCAGCCCGCCGACGATCGCCGCGGAAAGCATGATCCCGGTATGGACCTCCGGCGCGTCACCTATCCGGCGGACGGCTTCCGTGAAGATGACCACGGCAATCACGATCAGCAGGACCGCATTGGCCAGGGCAGCAAGGACCTCCGCCCGCTGGTAGCCGTAGGTGCGTTTCGACGTCGCCGGCCGGCCGGCTATCCAGGCCGCCAGCAGGGCAATTGAAACGCCGGCCGCGTCCGAGAGCATGTGGCCGGCGTCGGCCAGCAGCGCCAGCGAACCGGAAATCAGTGCGCCTGCCGCCTGGATGACGACCACCGAGATGGTGATGAGGAAAACAGCCAGCAGCTTGCCGCGGTGCCTGCCGGTGGCCGTGCCTGACGGCAGCCCGTGGCTGTGGCCGGAATGATCTCCCATGATTCAGCCCCAGCCCAGTTCATGAAGCCGTGCGTCGTCGATCCCGAAGTGATGGGCCACCTCGTGGATGACTGTGATGCGGATTTCGTCCACCAGTTCTTCCCTGCTTTCACACATACGGGTCAGCGGACCGCTGAAAATAACGATCCTGTCAGGCAGGGAACCCGCTCCCCACCAGGAGTCCCGCTCAGTCAGGGGCGTTCCGTCATAGAGTCCCAGCAGTTCAGTCTCCGGATCCTCGTGCGGGCCGGGAATGTACTCGTCCTCAATGAAGACAGCCACGTTGTTCATCGCCTTGGCCAGGTCTTCCGGGATGGAGTTCAGGGCGTCGTCGACGGCGGCTTCGAACTCATCGGGGCTCATCTCGATCGGCACATTTCCACTCTAGCCGGGGGTGCCCGGAACACGATTTTGAAGATCGCGAGAGTAGGCCCTATAGTTTTATAAGTCCGCAGCCGGGAAACGCGACTGGAACCGAGAACCCTCGGGGTCAGCCAAGTGAAAAGCTGCGTGTTCTGAGCCCCCATCGTCTAGCGGCCTAGGACACCGCCCTTTCACGGCGGCGGCACGGGTTCGAATCCCGTTGGGGGTACTCACGAGAGTGGTAATTCAACCGCTGAAAAGCTGGTAGAGTTTACACTCGTGAAAAGCAAGGCCCTGTAGCGCAGTTGGTTAGCGCGCCGCCCTGTCACGGCGGAGGTCGCGGGTTCAAGTCCCGTCAGGGTCGCTCAGATTTTCTGAAGCGATTTGGAAGATCTCGGTGATCATCTTTTCGATGATGCCCGGCTCTGTAGCTCAGTTGGTAGAGCGTTCGACTGAAAATCGAAAGGTCACCGGATCGACGCCGGTCGGAGCCACCAGCTAGAACCCCGCACTCAGTGAGTGCGGGGTTTCTTTTTGCCTGTGCGCATTTTGCCTTCTCAGGCCCCTGGAATCCCCGTCACCCTTTCCTTCCCGTGCCCCGGCGCGTTCACTTGAGCGGTCGAACCCTATGGAGGTCAAAGATGATTCCAAGCAGTGAAGCATTCCAGTGGGACTCCGTTAGCCCGCATGAGAACGAGGAGCTCAGCGTTGCCCAGTGCTGGTCCCTGCTGGGCGGGCAGGAAACGGGCAGGGTCGCGTTCCTGCAGGACGGGCGCCTGATGGTGTTCCCCGTGAACTATGTGGTGCACGGGAACGCAGTCTATTTCCGGACCAGTGAAGACAGCGGGCTGGCCCTGCTGCCCGGGGACCTGAATACTTCCTTCCAGGTGGACGCGCACGACGGCGATGCCATGGCCGGCTGGTCCGTCCTGGTCAGCGGACGCGCGAATGCCGTTCGCGACGAGTCGCTGCTGACCACACTGTGGGGAATGCGCAGTGCCGCGCCCTACGGCGGGGGGCAGCGCAACATGTTCGTGGGAATCGATCCAACGCAGGTGACGGGCCGCCGCGTCCGGATGGGCTGAGGCCTCCCTGCCCAACGGAGCAGGTGAGGGGCTAGGCTTGGCTCTTATGGAAGATGCCCAGATCACTCCGGGAAACGGCCCTGCCGCCGCCGGAAACCAGCCAGGGAGTCCGGTGCCCGCCGGTGGGGATCCGGCCTCCTCAATACCGTCCGGACCCGGCCCTAAGCTAAACACCACCGCACCGGCCGTTCCGGTTCCGCCTGCCGCGCCAGGTGCCGCAGGAGAGCCGGGCGGGCGCACCTCCATTGCCGAACAGGCCGTGGCTAAGGTCGCAGCCATCGCGGCGCGGACAGTTCCCGGCGTCTACACCCTAGGCACGGGTGCCGGAAGAACCCTGGGAGCGGTGCGTGACGCCGTCGCCGGCTCGGATACCAGCGCCACTGCCGGTGTGAACGTTGAAGTCGGCGAGACCGAGGCCGCCGTGGACATCACCCTGGTGGCCGATTACGGAATCCCGCTGACCGGCCTTGCCGACTCCGTCCGCTCCGCCGTCTACTCCGCCGTGGAAGAGCTGGTGGGCCTGAACGTGGTGGAAGTCAACGTTTCCGTTGCGGATGTGCACATCCCCGAGGCGCTGGATCCCCGAGCGGCTAAGCGCCAGCCTGGCACGGTCCAGGACTGAGAATGCGCAAACTTCCGGACTTTGAAGGATCAACCAACGCGTATCCGGTCCCGTACGGGACTGAAAGTAAGGCAGGAACAATGAAACCGACCGTGGTGGGGATGGCCGTGGGGGCCGTGCTGGCTTTTACCGCCCTCCTCTTTGATTTCTGGGGCTTCCTGCTGATGGCCCTGTTCATTGCGGTCGGAGCCTTCCTGGGCCGGGCCGCTGAGGGCAAAGTCGATTTCCGCAGCGTGCGGGACGCCCTCACCGGGCGCCGCTCCTCCTCATGAGCACTGCCGTTGTGCCCGGGGAGACCAGGCCCCGCACCGCCGCGCCGCTGGCCGGACACAACCGGATCAGCACCCAGGCGCTGACCAGCACTGCGCAGGCCGTGGCGGCGGAACATTTCGGCGTTCCGGCATCAGTGATCAGGGTTACCTGGAGCGATGACCAGGGCCTGCTGGCCCTGTCCCTGGCACTGCCGGTCACCATGCCGCCGCTGGGCGCCGTCGTGAAGGATCCGGGGCTGGTGGAACGTACCGGCGGGTCGGTCTGGGACCGGGTGCACGCCGCGAAGCCGGTGCTGCTGGAGCGCGTCACCTATCTCACCGGGTCCATCCTCTCCCTCGTGGACATCCGGGTTACCGGCATCCGGGTGCAGGAAGGGAGCCGGGTGAGATGAGCGACACCACCGCTGCCCCTCCCACGAAGGGCTCAATCGGCCGGATCGTCCGGCGGGAAACCCATGCCGCACGGACTGTTCCCGCAGTGATCGCGGCCGGCCTCGGCATTCTCTTCTGCCTGTACGTGCTGCTGGAGTCAGTGCTGCAGTCCCTGGGCCAGGACGAATGGCTGATTGACCCGCCCACCTTCGCGCACTGGCTCGGCGGGCTGCCGGGGGACGCAGATCCACTGGTGCTGGGCTTGACCGGCGCCCTGGTCTTCGCGGCCGGCCTTTGGTTCTTCCTGATGGCAGTGCTTCCCGGCCGCCGGGCCCGCTATGCCATCCCGAACCCGCGCGCCGCCGTCGTCGTGGATGCCGAAGTCCTGGCCTCATCCCTGGCCCGGCGCGCCCGCCTGACCGCGGGGGTTACCTCCAGTCAGGTCCTGGTGACCGTTGGCCGGACGCGGGTCGAAGTAAGGATCCGTCCCACCTCCGGAATCCCCGTCGATTCGGAGGCCGTGCGTGCCGCTGTGGAGGATGAACTGGCGCTCACCGGACTCCAGCCGCAGCCGGCAGTAACCGTGCTGGTATCAACCATGGGGGCGATCGGACAGTGAACCGCACCCCACGCTCCTTGAACCGCCTGCTCTTAGGGCTCGGCGGCCTGCTGCTGCTCGCTGTGGGCGCCGGGCTGGTGCTGCTCAGCGTTGATCCCGCCGCCGCCCGCTGGTGGCAGGACACTGCACCGGCCGTTCTTGGCGGAGGTGGGCGCCTGCTCAGCGGCACCGCCATGCCGGGACTGAGCCAGAGCTGGCTTTGGCCGGCGCTGGCCCTGGCCATGATCGTCATTGTTGTGCTGCTTGTGCTCTGGATCGCTGCGCAGGGACGCGGCAGGGCGGACACGCTGGTTGCCGAATATGACGACGACGGCGCGCCGGGGCGGATTGCCGTCAGCGGTTCGGTGCCGGAACAGGCGCTCCGGGAAGCCCTGCTCAAAGATCCCGACGTGACCTCGGTGGGAGTCAGCACCTGGGCACTGCAGGACGGCAACGGGCTCCGTGTGCGGATCGTGCCGCGGCAGGGTGCAGCGCCGCACCTGGTGGCAGCCGACGCGACCAGCCTCATCGATGCCCTGGACGCCGCGCTTGGCCGCAGCTCAACCGTGCTGATCAGCATTGAAGCGGGCCGGCGCTACCGGCTGGGCCGGGAGGAACGGGTCCGCTGACAAAGTCCGGGTCCCGGCGGTTTCCCAGGTTGTGGTGGCGCGACGGTCCTTAGGACGCGCGGGCGAGCTGCCGGATCGGGATCCAGCGGCCAGCCAGCCGCCGGTAGGCCGCCGCGGCGCCGGTCATGTCGCCGTCGGCCAGCGATTCGATGCCCAGCCGCACATCGGAGGGGGAATCATCCGGATAGACCAGGTCTGCCACGGGCCCGTAGTCCAGTTCCAGCACGGCGGCGGGGGCGAAGACCTCCATCCAGGCCACCAGGTCCGTCAGTTCGTCCAGCAGGTCGAGTTCCGGGGCGGCGAGGGCCAGCGCTGCAGCGGCGTGCCGGGCGCGTTCCATGCACTGCTGTACAGGGGCTGAAAGCCGGACGGTGAGCACCCGGCCGTCTTCCTCGACCACCTCGGCCTGGTCGTCCTCATGCATCAGCACAAACCAGCCGAACGGCACGCCCCAGGTGGCTGAGCGGGTGTGCAGCTTGGCCAGGGAATCCGCGAAGGAATCCGGGTCGATTCGGGCGGCGTGGGCCTCCCGTGCCACCTCCGGCAGCAGCACATCCACCAGCGGCCCGTGCACGGTTTCGCCCAGGGATTCCGCGGCCAGCGACGTCCGGACCGCCAGCTGGTTTGGGCAGTACAACCGCGTAGTGGTGCCGTCCGGCCCGGGATGGTGCAGCACCCGGACGAGGTCCGTGGAGTTATGCGGGAACGGGTCGGAGACGGCGCGCACCAGCCGACGGACGGCGTCGCTGCGTTCCAGCACTTCGGTCTCGTGGCGTGCACGGGAGCGCTGGTTGAGGATGTGCAGCTGCTGGGCGTCGTCGAAGGCGTCCAGCGGTTCGTAGGCGCGAAGGTAGGACACATAAGGAAACGTCCGCCACACAGTAGCCTCCGGTGTCCCGGCCATGGCTAGTCCAGTTCCACGATCACGGGAGCGTGGTCAGAGGCGCCCTTGCCCTTGCGTTCCTCCCGGTCGATGCTGGCGCCGGTAACCCGGGCAGCCAGGGCGGGGGAACCGAGGGCGAAGTCGATGCGCATGCCCTGCCTTTTCGGGAAGCGAAGCTGTGTGTAGTCCCAGTAGGTGTAGACGCCCGGACCCTCGGTGTACGGGCGGGACAGGTCCTGGAAACCGGAATCCAGGAACGCCTGGAAGGCAGCCCGCTCCGGTTCGGTGATGTGGGTGGCGTTCTGGGCACGGAACCAGTCGATGTCCCAGACGTCCTCGTCGCGGGGGGCAATGTTCCAGTCGCCCATCAGGGCCAGGTTCAGGCCGGGATCAGCCTCGACCCAGGAGGAGGCCTGGTCGCGGAGGACCTTCAGCCACTCGAGCTTGTATGGCATGTGGGGGTCATCCACGGCACGGCCGTTCGGAACGTAAAGGCTCCAGATCCGCACGCCGCCGCAGGTGGCACCGATTGCACGGGCCTCAGCAGCAGTGGTTTCCTCGGTCTTGCCGAAGTGCGGCTGGCCCGGGAAGGTGCGCTCGACGTCGTCGAGGCCCACCCGGGACGCGATGGCGACGCCGTTCCACTGGCTCAGCCCGAAGTGCGCTACCTCGTAGCCGTTGAACTCGAACATCTCCCAGGGGAAGTTGTCATCCTTGGCCTTGGTCTCCTGAATAGCCAGGACATCAACGTCAGAGCGCTGCAGCCAGGCCTCAACGCGGTCGGCACGGGCACGAATTGAGTTCACGTTCCAAGTAGCAATCTTCACCCTTGCTACGTTACCCAATCCGCGCAAGAGGGGCCTACGGGGCGGTGGGTGCGTTCCTTTTCGTCTTTGCCGCCGTGGTGGTTGCCGGGCGGGCCGGGCGTGGCGCGTGGGGCGGGCAGGGGTTGGCGCGCGGGACGGGCGGCTGGGCGGGCCGGAACGGCGGCAACGAAACTCCTTCGCTGGCAGAGCTCGCTTGGAGTATTAAAGCCGCCTAACCCGGCCCGTCCGGGGGCCGAACTGGCCCCAATCTAGAGACCCCGGAACCAGGGCCGCCGCGGGACGGTGCTCACTTTGGGCGCAGACGCAGTGGCAGGATCAGGTCCAGCGGCAGGTCTAAATTCAGCGGCAGACGGCAGGTCCAGGTGTGGGTGCACCGGCAGGTCCAGACGGGGTGGCAGGTATAGAGGTGCAGATCCAGTGGCGGGGTCCAGGCGTCGGGTGGCAGGTCCAGTGGCAGGTCCAGCGGCAGGTCCAGGCGCCAGTGATGCGGTCCCTCGGGGTTCTGTGGGGCAGGGTTTTTGCTCCGTTTCGGGACAATCCTGCCGGTTTGGGACTTTCCTGCCTCGGCGCCGCGCAGGCTCGTCCCAAACCGGCAGGGATGTCTCAAAGTGCAGGAAAAAGGGGGTCCCTGCTCGTCCCAACTGGCAGGGAAGTCCCAAAGTGCAGGATTGCCGTACCCTCGCTGGTTACAAAGTGCAGGGATGACCCGAGGTGGAGGGAATCCGGGGCTGCGCCGCCACATGGTGGCGAAAATGTCTCAGAGTGCAGGGCGCCCGCAAGTACAACGTCCGGAGAGCTGTGCTAGCGGGAAGTGGAGGGCGAGAGTTTCTTGGAGAGTTCGTGGGCGTGGTGGAGGAGAAGACGGCCAAGGTCGGGACGGCGCTCGGGAGTGAAACGGGGAGCTATGCCGGTCAGGCTCAGGGCCCAGGCAGGCTGGCCGGAGGGGTCGAAGACGGCGGCACCCATGCCCCAGCTGCCTGTGACGATCAGGCCCGGGTTGACGGCATAGCCGAGTGTGCGGGTATCGCGGATCCGGGCCCGGATCGAGTCCGGATCATGGCCCTCGCCGTGTTCAGCGGAGAGGTCCGCCGCAGCAAGGTAGTTCTCAACGGCGTTCTCCGGCAGGAAGGCCAGGATCGCCAGCCCAGCGGAGGCGACGCCGAGCGGAAAGCGCTTGCCTTCGTGGAGGACAAACGAGCGGATCGGGAAGGCACCGTCTTCGCGCAGCAGGCAGACGGTTTCATTTCCGCGGCGAACCGAGAAGAAGGCGCTCTCTCCGGTGGCCGCAGCCAAGGCCCGGACGTGCTCCCGGGCCAGGGAGGAAATATCGTAGCGTTCGGCGGCCACCGACCCCATCAGATACAGCTCCGGGCCCAACAGCCAGCGCCCGGTGCGGTGATTGTGGTCCAGGAACCCCTCGGCGGCGAGGGAAGCAAGCAAACGGTGGGCGGTAGGCCGGGGCAGTGAAGCGGCCCGGGCGACGTCGCTGGTTCCTATGCCCTGGGGCATCGCAGCGCTCACGGTTCGCAGGACTCCGGCTAGCCGGTGCACAACCTGCGCACCCTGTATACCTTCCGTCATGTCCACATTATGAACGCATATCGGTGCCCTGGCCATGATCCGAACACTTTTATTGCTTTGGTTGACCCTCAGCAGACCGCTATCTAGCCTCGAAGTCCAACCCAAGCGGAAGTCCACATTATGAGCGCAGGAGCATATTGATGGGGAGCAAAATACTCGGTAGTGCCGGCGAAGCGCTGGCAGGAGCCATTCGGGACGGCATGACTGTTGCCGTCGGCGGGTTTGGTCTGAGCGGTATTCCGGTCAACATGATCACGGCGCTTCGGGAGAGCGGGGCCACCGGCCTGACCATTGTTTCGAACAATATGGGCGTGGACGGCAAGGGACTGGGACTGCTGCTGGAGAACAAGCAGGTGTCCAAGGTGCTGGGTTCCTACGTCGGGGAAAACAAGCTCTTTGCCGAACAGTATTTGTCCGGGGACCTGGAGGTGGAGTTTGTTCCGCAGGGGACCCTGGCGGAGCGGCTGCGTGCCGGTGGGGCTGGGATCCCGGCCTTCTACACGCCCACCGGCGTCGGAACCCCGGTCGCGGAAGGCAAGCCGGAAGCGGTCTTCGACGGGAGGCGGGCCATCCTGGAGCGCGGCATCGTTGCTGACATAGCCCTGGTCCGGGCCCATGTGGCGGATGCTGAGGGCAATCTGCGGTACCGGATGACGGCGCAGAACTTCAACCCGCTGGTCGCCGCGGCCGGCCGGCTGACCATCGCCGAGGCCGAGGAAATCAGTCCGGATTTCCTGGAACCCGACCGGATCCATACGCCGGGCATCTTTGTCCAGCGAGTGGTGAAAGCTGAGAACTCAGAAAAGCACATCGAGCAGCGGACCGTTCGGGTCCGGGTGGAGGCCTAGAACCATGTGGACACGGGATGAGATGGCGGCCATTGCCGCTGCGGAGCTTGAGGACGGCCAGTACGTCAACCTGGGCATCGGTATTCCCACGCTGGTGGCCAACCACCTGCCGCCGGGCGTGAACGTTTTCCTGCAAAGCGAGAACGGACTGCTGGGCATGGGGCCCTTCCCCTACGAGGGCGAAGAGGACGCGGACCTGATCAACGCAGGCAAGCAGACCGTCACGGTGCTTCCCGGCGGCAGCTTCTTTGACTCGGCTACATCCTTTGGCATGATCCGCGGCGGCCACGTGCAGACCGCGATCCTCGGCGCGCTCCAGGTCTCCGCTTCGGGCGACCTGGCGAACTGGACCATCCCCGGCAAACTCGTCAAAGGCATGGGCGGCGCCATGGACCTGGTTGCGGGCACCCCGCGAGTTCTTGTGATTACCGACCACGTCGCCAAGGACGGCTCCCCGAAAATCGTTCCCCAGTGTGACCTTCCCTTGACCGGCGTCGGCGTGGTGGACCGCATCATCACCGACCGTGCCGTTTTCGACGTCGTCGACAACGCTCTGGTCCTCCGGCGAATGGCTCCCGATCAGGACATCGACTCACTGCGCGCAGACACTGCAGCGGAGTTTGCGGTGGGCCTTGAATCCGTTTCGGCGGTCTGACTCGCCACCTACCCGCCCTCGGGCGGCAGCGGGTCCGGACGGGCCGGGTTAGGCGGCTCGCTCCCTCCACCCGAGCGTGCAGGCAGTCCCGGGTTAGGCGGCTTTAATACTCCAAGCGAGCTCTGCGAGCGAGGAGTTTCGTTGCCGCCGTTCCGGGACTGCCTGCCAGCGAAGAACTATTTCCACCAGCCGTCAAGAATCGACACCGGCGTCGTCCGCTTGTGCCGCGTCATGAGGTACCGCTTCTCGATCTTCTCTGCTGCCTCGTCGGAGACTTCCCGGCCCTCAAGGTAGTCGTCGATCTCGTCGTACGTGATGCCCAGCTCGGTTTCGTCCGTCTGGCCGGGAACGCCGTCGAGCAGGTCAGCGGTCGGTGCCTTGCCTACGAGCTTCTCCGGCGCGTCCAGGGCGGTGAGCAGCGACCGGACCTGGCGCTTGTTGAGGCCGAACAACGGCAGGATGTCCGCGCCGCCGTCGCCGTACTTGGTGAAGAAGCCGGTCACGGATTCGGCGCCGTGGTCCGTGCCGATGACGAGCAGGTTATGTTCTCCGCCCACGGCGTACTGGGCGGTCATCCGCACCCGCGCCTTGATGTTGCCCTTGTTGAAGTCGCTGAGGCTGCCGTTCCCCATAGCGGCGTACGCCTTCTCGAACCCGTCAACGGCATCGCCGATGTTGTAGGTCCACGAGGTCCTGGGCTGGATGAACTCCAGGGCGGCCTGGGCGTCGTCTTCGTCGTGCTGGACCCGGTACGGCAGGCGCAGCGCAATGAAGTTCGCGTCCGTGCCCTCCGCGTTCAGTTCCTCGACGGCGAGCTGGGCCAGGCGGCCCGCGAGCGTGGAGTCCACGCCGCCGCTGATGCCCAGCACGAACCCCTTGGTGTGGGATGCGTGCAGGTAGTCCTTGAGGAAGTCCACCCGGCGCCGGATCTCCGCTTCCGGATCAATGGCGGGGTGCACACCCATTTCGGCAATGATTTCGGCTTGAAGTTCGCGCATGGCGTTCAGCCTATACAACGCATTCTTTTCCCGGGCAGAGGCCGCGCGTTCTGTGACGCGGTGCCGTGCCGCGCCGAAGGGTCCAAAGGGGCTGCTCGGATAGGATTGGTGCATGACTTCCCCGCAGATCGCCGCGTCCCGTGCCCGCCTCCTGGAACTGATCAAGGAGCTGGCCGTGGTGCGTGGAAAGGTGATTCTTTCGTCCGGCAAGGAAGCCGATTACTACATTGACCTGCGCCGCATCACCCTGCACCACGAGGCTTCGCAGCTGGTCGGCGAGGTCATGCTGGACATGATCGAATCCGCAGGCATCGGGTTCGCCAGCGCCGGCGGGCTGACCATGGGCGCAGACCCGGTCGCCACCGCCGTTATGAACGCCTCCGCCCGCAGCGGCGGCACCGTTGATGCGTTTGTGGTCCGCAAGGCGCAGAAGTCCTACGGCATGGGCCGGCAGGTGGAAGGTCCCGACGTCGCGGGCCGCGACGTCGTTGTCCTGGAAGACACCTCGACCACCGGCGGTTCGGCCCTGACAGCGGTGGAGGGTGTGCGCAACGCGGGCGGCAACGTCGTCGCTGTTGCCGTGATCGTTGACCGGGACACTGGCGCCAAGGAGCGCATCGAAGCCGAAGCGGGCGTGCCGTACCTGTTCGCTTTCGGCAAGGATGAGCTCGGGCTCGACTAAGCACCAGGCCGGTTGCGGGAGCCTATGACCGATGACCCAGCAAAGGTCCTCCGCTATGCGGAGAGCCTGGGACGCTTTTCCCGGCGCCGGTTCCTGGTGGGAGCCGCCGCCGGCTTGACGCTGGCCGCTGACCTCTTTGTCACCCGGCTGATCCAGGAGCAGCGCGAACAGCTGGAAATCCTCCCGGTGCGGGACGACGACGCCGCCTCCCGCTTCCCGCGCGCCATGTGGTTCCTCTTCCCCGGCTATAAAACCAGCTGGGAAGAAGCGGTGTGGATCGTAAATTCGCTGCGCCCTGTGCTCGCCACCCGGGGCCAGATGGCCGCCGTCGGCTACTCCAACAAGGGTCTGGACCTGGACACCATCGAGGCGGAGGTATTCCGGTACATCCGCACCCGCCGGATCAACCGGGTCTACTTCTACGGCCACAGCTTCGGCGGGATGGTGGCCGTTGAAATGGCCGCACGGCTGCTGGCCCGCGGCGTCCAGGTGGAAGTAATCATTCTGGACTCCAGCCCGGCCGGACGGTTCGACGTCCTGGACCAGAACATGATCCGCGGCGTCGTGCTCCTTTATGAGGCCGGCTACCGCATTCCAAGCGCACTGCGCGGCGGCTACGAACTGGGGGAGCGGATCCTGCACAAGGACGAGCGCAGCTGGGGTACGGTCCTGGACCAGACGCTTGAACAGCTGTCCCCGCTGGCGCCGTCGAGCACCCTGATCCAGTCGGAATCGTCCTACATCTACCATTACGACGCCGCCGCCTACGCGGGTGCGATTGGCAACGCCGAGCTGGCCTTCATCGGTAACCCGGACGACGAGACCGTGAACTACTACACCGCCCGCGCCCGCTGGACCGAGGTGTTCCCGGCCAACATGGTCTCCAACTCCCTCATTACCGAAGGTGCGCGCCCGGCACACGCCAGCCCGCAGTGGAACCCGCTGGTCTACCAGCGGGTGGTGGACGAGGTCCTGGACACCCACGTTCCGCTCCCCGCGGTGGGTGGCGGCGGAGGCAGGGTTCCGTTCTAGGCCCCGGGGATCAGATGGTCTTGATCAGGTCCGCGACGGAGTCAATGATCTGCGTGGGCCGGAAGGAGTAGCGGGCAATGTCCTGGCGCTGCGTGATGCCGGTGAGCACCAACACCGTCGTCAGCCCGGCTTCGATGCCGGCGATGATGTCCGTGTCCATCCGGTCCCCGATCATGCCGGTGGTTTCGGAGTGGGCGTCGATCTTGTTCATGGCGGAGCGGAACATCATCGGGTTCGGCTTGCCCACAATGTAGGGCTCCCGGTTGGTGGCCGCGGTAATCAGCGCGGCGATGGCGCCGGTCGCCGGAATGGGTCCCTCCGGAGAGGGGCCGGTGACATCCGGGTTGGTGGCGATGAAGCGTGCGCCGTCCAGGATCAGCCGGATGGCCTTGGTGATGGTACCGAAGGAATAGGTCCGGGTTTCGCCCAGCACCACGTAGTCCGGACTGGTGTCGGTGAGGATCAGCCCAGCCTCGTGCAGCGCCGTCGTGAGTCCCGCTTCGCCGATCACGAAGGCGCGGCCCGGCGACGTTGAGCCCTTGAGCTGGTCCTTCAGGAATTCGGCGGTGGCCAGGGCGGAGGTCCAGAGGTTCTCCTCCGGAACGTCCAGCCCGGAGGCGTGCAGCCGGGCGGCGAGGTCCCGCGGCGTGTAGATCGAGTTGTTCGTCAGCACGAGGAACCGCTTGGAGGTGTCCACCCAGCGGTTGATCAGCTCTGCGGCTCCGGGAATTGCCTGGTTCTCATGGACCAGCACGCCGTCCATGTCGGTTAGCCAGCACTCGATGTTCTCGTTCTCGCCCACAGTCTGCCTCCAGTGCGTGTTTTGCTTCGTGCCCGCGCCGATCCGGGTCCTGGCGCAGGCCGGATGCTCCCGGTGCGGATGCGGGATGGTTCAGTCTTTCACCTTACGCTGGAAGGGTGATAGAGAGCCCTGAAGTAATGCCCCCAGCTGAGCCGGCTGAAACGCCGCAGGTTGGCGTTGGACCGTGGGAGGGGCCGTGGCCGGAGGGTGAGCAGTGGGATCCCGAACTCCTGGCCGCCGGAGACCGGCGCAACGTCGTCGACGGATACCGCTACTGGAAGCACGACGCGATCGTGGCGGACCTGGACTCCAAGCGCCATGAGTTCCATGTTGCGATTGAAAACTGGCAGCACGACCTGAACATTGGGTCGGTGGTGCGCACCGCCAACGCATTCCTGGCCAAGGAAGTCCACATCATTGGCCGACGCCGGTGGAACCGGCGCGGGGCCATGGTCACCGACCGCTACCAGCACGTCCGCCACCACCCCAGCGTGGAAGAGTTCACCCAGTGGGCTCGCTCCGAGGGGCTGGCGATCATCGGCATCGACAACTTTCCCGATTCCGTGCCGCTTGAAACCTATGATCTGCCGCGCAACTGTGTCCTGGTCTTTGGCCAGGAAGGCCCGGGACTGACCCCGGAGGTGCATCAGGCCGCCGAAGCCACGCTCTCGATCGCGCAGTTCGGCTCCACCCGTTCCATGAACGCATCTGCCGCTGCGGCCATCGCCATGCACGGCTGGGTCCGCCGGCACGTGTTTGGGCAGAAGGTGAACTGACCCCCCGCACGTGTCGGCTGTGCGAAGCGCGGAAGCGGAGTTATCTGATGCACAAAGGACTCTTGTGGCTAGGATGGGAGAAGCCAAAGAGGGCCCGGCCCTGCCGCAGTTTCGAATCTTCGCTAAGGAGTCAGCATGCCTATTGCAACCCCCGAGATCTATGCAGAGATGATCGACCGGGCCAAGGCGGGGGGATTCGCATACCCGGCTGTCAACGTCACCTCCTCCCAGACCCTCAACGCCGCGCTCGCCGGTTTCGCTGAAGCCGGTTCCGACGGCATTGTCCAGGTTTCCACCGGCGGCGCCGCCTACTGGTCCGGCGCTTCCGTCAAGAACATGGTCACCGGCTCGCTGGCCTTCGCCGCCTACGCCCGCGAAGTGGCCAAGAGCTACGACGTGAACATTGCCCTGCACACCGACCACTGCCCCAAGGACAAGCTGGACGACTTCGTCCTGCCGCTGCTGGCAGCCTCCGAAGAGCGCGTCAAGCGCGGCGAGGACCCCATCTTCAACTCCCACATGTGGGACGGCTCCGCCGAGACCCTCGAAGAGAACCTGAAGATCGCCCAGGACCTGCTGGCCCGCACCGCAGCAGCCAAGATCATCCTCGAAGTCGAGATCGGCACCGTAGGCGGCGAAGAGGACGGCGTCGAGAACGAGATCAACGAGAAGCTGTACACCACCGTTGCAGACGGCATGGCCACCATCGAGGCGCTTGGCGACGGCAGCAAGGGCCGCTACCTCACCGCCCTGACCTTCGGCAACGTCCACGGCGTCTACAAGCCCGGCGGCGTGAAGCTGCGCCCGGAGATCCTCGAGGAAATCCAGACCGCCGTCGGCGGCTCAATCGGCAAGGAACGCCCGTTCGACTTGGTCTTCCACGGCGGCTCCGGCTCCTCCGCGCAGGAAATCGCCGACGCCGTCTCCTACGGCGTGGTGAAGATGAACATCGACACCGACACCCAGTACGCGTACACCCGTCCGGTTGCCGACCACATGTTCCGCTACTACGACGGCGTGCTCAAAGTGGACGGCGAGGTCGGCAACAAGAAGCAGTACGACCCGCGCGTCTGGGGGGCCTCAGCCGAAAAGGGTATGGCTGCCCGCGTGGTCGAAGCCGCACAGTCCCTCGGATCGGCAGGAAAGCACCTCTAATGTCAGACGAATTCCGCAAGAACCTGCTGGGCCCCGAGCCCACGTACCTGCCCGAAGAGACCGACGTCGTCGCCCGCCTCGCCGCCGGTGACGAGGCGGTGGACCTGGCTGCCAAGTTCCCCACTTCTTCCCAGGTCTGGGCCACGCTGGCTGACGAGGCCTTCGCTGACGGACGTCCGGTGGAGTCCTACGCCTACGCCCGGGTGGGTTACCACCGCGGCCTGGACGCACTGCGGCGCGCCGGCTGGCGCGGCACCGGCCCGATTCCGTGGGAGCACGAGCCCAACCGCGGCTTCCTGCGCGCGCTCTACGCCCTGGGCCGAGCCGCAGCCGCGATCGGCGAGGCCGAAGAAGTGGATCGGATCGAGAAGTTCCTGGACGCTTCCGATCCGGCCGCCAAAGCCGCAATCCAGGCCTAACAAGCCTCTGTTCAAAGCGAAGGCGCCTCCCATCCGGAGGCGCCTTCGCCGTGTCCGGCTACGGGGTTTACCAGCCCCAGGTGCCCGGTGATCCCTTGAAGGGGCCGGTGACCCGGCTGGTGATCCAGCCGCCGTAGAAATCCCCTTCCTGCGGCTGAACTTCCTCTCCGTCCACGGTTACTGAATCCATCAGTCCCGGATAGGGCGCAGCAGCGTGCGCGAGCTCTTCGTAGCCGGGAAACGGGTGCGGATAGGTCCACGCCGCGCGCGCAGCCCGCCGCTGACCGGAGACGACGTCGAAGTAGGACGCGGCGCCCTTGTATTCGCAGTGCGTCACTCCGCTGACCGGCTGGAGGACTCCCGGCGCAAAGACGTCCAAAGGCAGGTAATAGACCGGCGGGTGGCTGGTCTCCAGGACCCGCAGTGCTTCGGTGGTGTCCGCGATCAGCGTTCCGCCAAACCAGACCTTGACGCGTTCACCGCTTGGTTCGATTCGGGGCGGACGGGGATAGGACCAGACGGACTCGGCATGCGGGTGAAAGCGGTTTTCCATGCGCGGATTCCTTTTCTCTGAGCCGGCTCCCTGGCAGTGATGGTGGTGGTGACGGCCAGGATCTGCGGCCGTGCCGGAACTGAGGAAAACCCAAAACGGACCGGCGGACTCACAGGTGCAAGGGGGCCCAGATCCTCGCCGTTCCAGAAACACTGCGCCGAGGAGAGCCGGCGGATCGAACGCACCCCGTAGAACTCCAGCCGGTCGCCGGTGGTGCCGGCGGTGCGGACCCCGCGGACAATCAGCCCGGCCAGCGGATTGACCGCCCGAAGCCACAGCGGGTGAACAGCCAGGGAAGCAGGAACGGCCTGAAGAAGCGTGCCCAGTAGGGTCACTGCTCCCAGCTGCGCGCGCAGCTGCAGGGGCCCGCCGTCGACGGTCAGCCGGCCGTCCGCGAGGCAGGCGCTGACCGGAACCACGTCCACCGCATCAAAGGAATAGGTGGAGGAAACGTACCGGGCCACGGGCTCCGAAGGCGCCAGCAGCAGCCGGGAACCGAACCGGTTTTCCACCATCACGTCGGTGAACGGGCCGAAGGGGGACTCCGGCCAGTGCCCAACAACCAGGCGGGTTCCCGAGGCAGTGCCCAGCCCGGCGATATAGCCGCGGAAGCGCTCCATCCCTAAACCGTACGCCCCCGATGGCACGCGCCAAACGGGGAAAGCCGCAGATCGGCTAAACTTGACAGGTAAGAGCCCCGCATCCCGGATCACGGACCGCTGTGTCCCCAGTCTCACGGTGCAGGGGCGTTCTCATGCACGGTAGCGGTTCAGCGCCTGGCGCGGCTCCCTAGCGTAACTAATGGGGGAGGATCCCATGCCCGCAATTGTCATCGTCGGCGCCCAGTGGGGCGACGAAGGTAAAGGTAAGGCCACCGACCTGCTTGGCGGCCGCGTCGACTACGTCGTCAAGCCCAACGGGGGAAACAACGCCGGCCACACCGTCGTCGTCGGTGGTGAAAAGTACGAACTGAAGCTGCTTCCCGCCGGCATCCTGAGCCCCAATGCCATCCCCGTCATCGGCAACGGCTGCGTGGTGAACCTCGAGGCACTCTTCACGGAAATCGACGGACTTGAAGCGCGCGGTGCGGATACCTCCAAGCTGCGGATCTCCGCCAACGCCCACCTGGTGGCACCGTTCCACCAGGTTATGGACAAGGTCACCGAGCGTTTCCTGGGCAAGCGCGCCATTGGCACTACCGGCCGCGGCATTGGCCCGGCCTACATGGACAAGGTGGCCCGGCTGGGCATCCGCGTGCAGGACATCTTCGACGAGTCGATCCTGCGCCAGAAGGTTGAAGGCTCGCTGCGTCAGAAGAACCAGCTGCTCCTGAAGGTCTACAACCGCCGCGACGTAGACGTCGAAGAGATGGTGCAGTACTTCCTCTCCTACGCGGACCGCCTGCGCCCGATGGTCATCGACTCCACCTACGAGCTCAACCGCGCCCTGGATGAAGGCAAGGTCATCCTGATGGAAGGCGGTCAGGCCACCTTCCTGGACGTTGACCACGGCACCTACCCCTTCGTGACGTCCTCCAACCCGACGGCCGGCGGCGCGTCGGTGGGCTCCGGCATCGGCCCCACCCGAATCAACCGCGCCGTGGGCATCATCAAGGCCTACACCACGCGCGTTGGCGCCGGGCCGTTCCCCACCGAACTCTTCGATGACATGGGCCTGTACCTGCAGAAGACCGGCGGCGAGTTCGGTGTGAACACCGGCCGCCCGCGCCGCTGCGGCTGGTACGACGCCGTGCTGGCGCGCCACGCTTCCCGCGTCAACGGTTTCACGGACTACTTCGTCACCAAGCTGGATGTGCTCACCGGCATCGAGAAGATCCCGGTGTGCGTGGCCTACGACGTCGACGGCGTGCGTTTCGATGAAATGCCCATGACGCAGACCGACTTCCACCACGCCAAGCCGATCTTCGAGTACTTCGACGGCTGGACCGAGGACATCACCGGCGCCAAGACCCTCGAGGACCTGCCGGAGAACGCCCGGAACTACGTGCTCGCGCTGGAGAAGATGTCCGGCACCCGGTTTTCCGCCATCGGCGTTGGCCCGGACCGCGACCAGACGATCGTGATCCGGGACCTGATCGGCGAATAGTCCGCCTGGAAAAGCCCCGCAGCTGGAAAGCTGCGGGGCTGCTTCTTTTTGGCGCGCCTAGTCCCGCGCCGAAAGTACGCAGAATTCGTTGCCCTCGGGATCTGCGAGCACAACCCAGGGGACATCCGGTGACTGCCCGACGTCGGCGCGCACCGCTCCGAGAGCCAGCAGCCGCTCAACTTCCTCTTCCTGGGTACAGCCGTCGGGAACCAGGTCCATGTGCAGGCGGAGCTTCGCGGTCTTGGCGTCCGGAACGGGGATGATGTCGATCGGAGGCCCTGCCAACCCTTCCGCCGGTGCCAGTGAGATGCCGCCGTCGAACAGTTCGGCGACCCGGTAGCCCAGGGCTTCGGTCCAGAAACTGGCCTGGCTCTCCACGTTGACGGCATCAAGGGCGAGGGAGGAAAACCTGTTGGCCACGTGAGGCTCCTTCGGATCGGGTGAGGTCGGTAAGAACCTAGCAGCGTGTCTTCCAGTGGGAAAGACCTAGCCGGCTACCAGCGGTTGCGCGCCTCCTCAATCCAGCCGTGCACGCCTGCCAGGTCATAGCGAGTGCCGTCCGGAGCCGCGGCCCAGCCGGACCACGCACCAAATGCCTGCCAGGTCTTTGAGGCCACGGCGAGTACGTTGGTTGCCGCCAGCCGCCGGTGGAACGGAGTGAGAGTGGCCTCGATCCAGTCCCCGCGGACATGCCATGGCGCCTGCGGATCGGTGAGGTCGTAGCTGAACTCAAGTTCGGCGTCGTAGTGGTGCAGCACCCCGTCCACGATCAGCGCGTTTTCGGTCGCGGGTGTGCCCTCGGTCCACATCCCGCCCAGCTGCAGGCCAAGCCGGGTGCCTGCGGAAGTGCCGTAGCCCGCTGCCCAGTTCCAGCGCCGGGAGTAGGGCCAGCGTCCGCGGCCGCGGTCCAGGACGGCGAAAGCGCCTTCGCCCACCGGGTATTGCCGGCCGTCTACGGTGATGGTCCCGCTGACCTCGCGGGCCACGTCCTTGAGTGTGTACTGGTAATGCGAGTCTGACCACGGAACCACAACCCCCAGCACATCGCCCGCGGCCGGCGCATAAAGCTCGACGCCGACGCGTTCGGACTCGGCGCGCAGGTGCGTGCCGCCGCCGTCGTCATGGAAGCGAAGATGCAGCCCGCCCATGGTGCCCACTGCGGTAAGGGGCGGAACCGTCCCCGGGAGGATGGCGGCGGAGCTTGGCGGGATGGTGAGCGGATCGCTCGTGATCTCCCGGCCGGTTGCACGCTCAAACACGTACAGCTGGAGAGTGGCGGCGTAGTCGAGATGCGCAATTGTCATGCCAAGCACCAGGTCCGGGGTCAGCACGCCCCAGTATTCCCACCGTTTGGTCCGCCAGCCGTGCCGCAGGCCCTGGGGAAGGTCCGCGAAGGCGTGCAGCGGCGTGCGCGAAAAGCCCGCTGCAGCCGGGTTCAGCTTCCCGTTTCCCAGGGCCAGCTGGACGGGTTCCTTGATTTCTTCCATGGCGCCCGAGTCTAGGCGGCGCGGGCGAAATCATCCTGCACCGGCGGGGCGGGCGGCTTTACGCCGCGGCGCCGGTGGGCGGACTTGCAGATGGCCTTCTTGCGGATTGCAGACTTGCCGGAGCGCGGCGCGGTCCGAGGTGTTGTGCCCGGGCCGCTGTCCGGGGCCTTCCCCGGAAGGGGGCTGTTGGGAGCGGCCGCAGCGGCTGCCCGTGCCGGCGCCGTTGCCCGCAGTACTTCGGGAGTGCCGGTGGCTCCCGCGGGGAAGAGTGCCTGGACAATCTCTTCCCGTGCCGAAGCTGCTGCGGCTAGGAAGTCCCGGGCTGCCGCCGCCCCGGGGTCGGAGACTGCGCGCCGGCGCATGCGCACGCTGAGTGCCCGCCAGGCCAGCCAGCCCAGTACGGCCAGCGCGGCTCCGGTGCCGTAGAGCAGCACCACCGCCAGCACCAGGGAAGTTGTTCCACCTGAGAAAACGCCGATGCCCAGCAGCGCGGCGGACAGCCACAGTCCGCTGATCCAGCCAGCCGCATCCAGTACGGGAGACGGCGCTGAGCCGGCTATCCGGCTCGGGAGCGTGCGGAGTTTCTCCAGGCGTTCGGTGGGGTTGCCTGTTCCACGGCGGAACAACGCAGGATGGGGCACTGCTTCCCTTCCTTCCAGACAAGGTTCGAATGAAAGAAAGCGGATTTCTCCGCTGCAACATCTCGGGTTAGCACTCTCGAGTTGCAAGTGCTAATCTACTGCCGAAAGTTGAGTGAAGCCAACTCAACTTTGATGAAATGGCAGATCAGCCCGCTGCGTACAGCGGAGTGAAGGAGTTGATTTGTGATGGCAACACGTTTTGATCCGTTCCGTGAACTCGACCGTCTTGCCCAGGCAGTGCGCAGTGATTCCCTGCGCGGCATGCCCATGGACCTGTACCGGCAGGACGACCGGTACGTCCTGAGCGTTGATCTTCCGGGCATTGACCCCGGGTCCGTGGACATCGACGTCGACGGGCAGCTGCTGACCATCCGTGCCGAGCGCACGCTGCGCGGCGCAGACGGGGTCCAGTGGCTCACCCGCGAACGCGAAGGCGGGTCCTTCCTGCGCCAGCTCAGCCTCGGCCAGGGCATCGACACCGACGGTATTACCGCGCACTACGAGAACGGGGTGCTCAATGTGATCATTCCGGTCAGTGAGAAGGCTCGGCCGCGCCGCATCGAGGTGCAGTCCGGTTCCAGCGCCTCCCTCAAGGCCGCGGAAGAGCACAAGGAGACCGAGGCCGTCAGCGCCTAACGGCACCGCGCCCTTCCGGGGCGGCAGGCGGAGTTTCCGCCTGCCGCCCCGATCCGTGTCCGGACCCTGACGTGCGGGCGCCCATCCGCGTAGCGTGGGCGCTATGACTACCCAGGCGCGCGCCGCGATCCTGCGCGGCATCAACGAACCATTCGAAATCACCGACGTGGTCCTGGACGACCCCCGTCCGGACGAGGTCCTGGTCCGGGTGCAGGCCGCCGGCGTCTGCGGAACGGACCTGGGCGTCCAGGCCGGACACATTCCCTTCCCGCTTCCCGGAGTGCTGGGGCACGAAGGCGCCGGAATCGTGGAAGCGGTCGGCTCCGCCGTGACGTCTGTGGTGCCCGGCGACCATGTGCTGCTCAGTTTCACCAGCTGCGGGGAATGCCGGAACTGCCGCAGCGGACACCCGGCCTACTGCACTCACTTCCTGGAGCTCAATCTGGTGGGCGGGCAGCGGATGGACGGCAGTGCCACCATCAGCAAGGACGGGAAGGGAGTGCACGGGCACTTCTTTGCCCAGTCCTCCTTCTCCGACCTGGTGCTCGCGGATGAACGCGGAGTCACGAAGGTGGATCCGGACGCGGACCTGTCCCTGCTGGCACCGCTGGGCTGCGGTGTCCAAACCGGTGCCGGTGCCGTTCTAAACGTGCTCCGGCCCGAGCCCGGATCCATCCTCGCCGTGTTCGGGGCCGGGCCGGTGGGCCTCTCCGCGGTCATGGCCGCCGCGCTTAGCGGTTCCACCCGGATTGTGGTGATGGACCTGGTGGACTCCCGGCTGGAGCTCGCCCGCGAACTCGGGGCCACCGACGTCGTCAATTCCGGCAGCACCGACGCGCTGCAGGCGCTGTTTGAACTGACCGACGGCGCCGGGGTTACCCACGCGCTGGAAACCACCGGCAGCACCCGGGTGGCGGCGACTGCTGCGGACGCGCTGGCACCGCTGGGCAAACTCGGCCTGATCGGCGCCCCTGCGCCCGGGTCCACGGTGGAACTGGACGTGAACTTTATGCTCAACGGGCGCCAGGTCATAGGCATCACCGAAGGTGACGCGACCCCGCAGCTGTTCCTCCCCGCGCTGGTGGACCTGATCCAGCAGGGCAGGTTCCCGCTGCAGAAGATGATCACCCGCTACGGGTTCAAGGACATCAATACCGCAGCGGCGGACGCGAAATCTGGGCGGGTCCTGAAACCTGTGCTGCACTTCGAGGACCTGCATTAGGCTGGGATCACACCCGGTCCCGATTCCAAGGCGGTTCCTCCATGTTGGTCAGCGTAGGTCAGTTCAGTCCCAGCGGCGACGTCGCGGCGAACCTTGCGGTAATGCGCTCACTGGCGGAAAAGGCAAAGGCCGAGGGGTCGGAGCTGATCGTTTTCCCGGAAGAGTCGATGTTCAGCATCGGCAAGGTGGAAGGGCCGCTGGCCGCGGCCGTCGACGCCGGCTGGACCTCCTTTGTGCAGCAGCTGTCCCTGGCTGCCGCGGAACTGGGCATCGCCGTCGTCGCCGGCGGTTATGAATCCTCGGGGGAGGAGCGGCCCTACAACACGCTGGTGGCCATCGAAGCGGACGGCCGGATCGCGGCCACGTACCGCAAGCTGCACCTTTACGACGCGTTCAGCTATTCCGAATCCACCCGGATCAAAGCCGGTGACCGGGGCATCCAGGTGGTGGAACTGGGGGGACTGCGGGTTGGCCTGATGACCTGCTATGACCTGCGCTTCCCCGAACTGGCCCGGGCGCTGGCCGTGCAGGGCGCGGACCTGATTGCCGTTCCGGCTGCCTGGTTCAAGGGCGAGCACAAGATCGACCACTGGGAAACGCTGCTGAAGGCACGTGCCATCGAAAACACGGTTTGGGTGGCTGCTGCGGGCACCTCGAGCGGCCACACGATCGGGCATTCCGCGGTCCTGGACCCGATGGGCGTGCCGCAGGTTTTCCTCGGCGAAGAAACCGATGCCGTGGCCACCGCCGATGTGGTCCGGAACCGGATCGAAGAGGTACGGGAGTATCTCCCGGTGCTGGCCAACCGGCGATTCGCGCCCGCGGAAGAGATTCTCGAAGGTCCTTAGTTCCCGCGTCCCGCCTCCGGCTCGGGCAGCTCGATCGGTGTCCGTCCCTCGTCCTTCACCAGGAACCGATAGGCGGCGAGCATGAGCAGCAGCCACACCGCGCCAACCACTAGCGCCGTGCGTCCGGGCGCGGTGAATGCCAGGATTACGGTCACCAGGGCCATAAACGCCAGGACCACATAGTTCAGGACGGGCCACCCCGGGAATGGGAAACCGGCCGACGGCGTGCCGTCCTGGCGCATCTGCCGCCGCATCCGGTGGTGGCTGAGCAGGATCGATGACCAGGTGAAAATCGTGGCGAAGGTAGCGGTGGACGCGACCACCAGGAAAAGCTGCTCCGGAATCCACA
The DNA here is from genome assembly GCA_040274025.1 of Arthrobacter sp. GTDB lineage: Bacteria > Actinomycetota > Actinomycetes > Actinomycetales > Micrococcaceae > Arthrobacter_B. The sequence continues at coordinate 73,797 of JBELZL010000006.1, forward strand.
GGTAGAGTCCCAGGCCCGCGACGAGGCTGGCCATGATGATGGCCACCGGCCACACCGGTACCCCGTAGCGGGAGACGGTGGTGAAGTTCCGCGGTGCATGCCCCTGTTCAGCCAGGCCGTACATGGTCCGCGAGGCAGCATAGAAGATGGAGTTCATCGCAGACAGGGCGGCGGTGAGCACCACGGCGTTGATCAGGTGCTCCGCGAACGGGATGCCGAGCCCGGAGAAGACCTGCACAAACGGGCTGCCTTCAGAGCCGATCCGGTCCCAGGGCAGCAGGCAGAGCATGACGCCCAGGGACAATACGTAGAAAAGCAGGATGCGCACCGGCACGGTGTTCACGGCCTTGGGGATGGCACGCTGCGGATCCCCGGTCTCACCCGCCGTGACCCCGAGGGTCTCAATCCCGCCGAAGGAGAACACCACGATGCCCAGGCTCATCACGATGCCCCAAACGCCAAACGGTGCGAACCCGCCGTGATCCACCAGATGGTTGACACCCGGCTCGTAGCCCCCGGTGCTGACCCCGAAGAGGATCAGGTACAGGCCGCCGGCGATCATCGCAACGATGGTGGAGACCTTGATGAGCGTGAACCAGAACTCCATCTCGCCGAAAACACTGACCCGCATCAGGTTCAATCCGCCGATGAGCAGCATCGCGGCAATCATCCAGGTCCATCCCGGTGTGTCCGGGAACCACAGGCCCATGTACATACTGACGGCTGTCATATCCGCGATCGCCACGATGAGCATTTCAAAGGCGAAGGTCCAGCCCGTGAGGAAACCCATCCGAGGGCCGAGGTAGCGGCCGGCGTACTGGGAAAAGGACCCTGCCACGGGGTGGCGGACCGCCATCTCTCCCAATGCCCGCATGACCAGAAACACAGCGCAGCCGGCGATGATGTAGGCAATCAGGACGGCCGGGCCGGCTGCCTGGATGGTTTCCGAGGAACCGTAGAAGAGTCCGGTGCCGATCGCGGATCCCAGGGCAATGAAGCGGATGTGCCGCAGCGAGAGGCCGCGCTTGAGGTCTGTGTGGTGGGGCGTGGTGCTGGGCATTGTCTTCCTGGACCGGGCCCCGGGGCCCGGCATTTGGTGGTTCGGAGCGGGGCAGGGGTCGGGTTCAGCCCGCCGTGCCGGATTCGCCGCCGGAGGGCGGACCGCCGTCAAGTCTTCCATATTCTCCTCCGGGGGCTCCCGGCCGGGGCCCCGAAAACTATCCCGGCGGCCGCGTAACCTTTCCGGCAGCTGCGGCGATTACCCGTATGTAGTGGCCGCGCCGGGGCTTATCCCCCCAACGAGCAACGGCGCGGCCATCTCCTGCGCAGGATCAGCCATGGCGGGGTACGATTTTGGTTCGCCCCAACGTCCCAGATAAAAGGACCCCGTCTTGGCTGATCCGCTGACAGAGCAGACGGTCTCTGCAGCGCGCGCGAACAACCCGGCGGCACTGCGGGCGGTTTATGAGTCGCTGGCGCCGGCGGTCCACGGGTACCTGCGCTCCAAGGGATGCGAAGACCCGGAAGCACTCACCCAGGACGTCTTCCTGACGGTGTTCGCCAAGATCTCAACGGTTTCCGGAGGACCGCCGGGGCTGCGGACCTTCGCCTTTTCCGTAGCCCACGCCCGGATGGTGGACGAACACCGGCGTCGTGAGCGCCAGCCGGCCACGGCCCCGTATGATCCGCAGCTCGACAACAGGTCCACGGACTCAGCCGAGGACACGGTTCTCCAATCCCGGCTGGGAGCGGCAGAAATGCTGGACGGGCTTACCGGGGCGCAGCGCGAGGTCCTCCTGCTGCGGGTCGTGGCGGACCTTTCGCTGGAGGACACAGCAGCGATTATGGGGAAAACGGTCAACACCGTAAAACAGCTTCAAAGACGGGCGCTCCTGGCGCTCAAGGAAAGAGTCGCAGGGAAGGAGGCCGCGCAAGATGAACAGCAAGTCCAGCGAACTCGGTGATGCCGAAGCGATCCGGCGCCTCCTCGCGGAGTCCGGCGTCGAGGAGACACCGGAGATCAGCGGCACACTTGTGGACCTGCGTGCTGAAGCCCGCACACCCCCGCCTGCTCCGAACGCAGAGCTGGAAGCACTCTTCACCGCAGGGGTCACGCCGCTGCGCAAGCCCTCACGCCGGCGGGGTTACCTGCTGGGCGGAGCGATCATTGCCGCCATGGCAGCGGGCACCACGGGTGTCGCCGCTGCCAATGGCGGCCTGTGGATCACGGCAGAAGACGCCCAGGCCCCGGCGCCGGTGAAGTTTGAGCAGGTACCCGCGCCGACTCCTGCTCCGGCGGACACTGATCCTGCCACGGTGCCCCCGGCCCTTCCCGCCGCGCCCGAGGAGCCGGCACTGGGCCCGGCCGCCGATAATCCCGGCCCTGCTGAGCCTGTTCCTGCCGGACCTGAAGGATCCGACGGTGAGCCAGCCGGGTCCGGGTGGAACGGCGGCTCCGGCGCCGGCAGGGACGGGCACCCCGGCAGCGGACGGGAAGAGAACCGGAATGGCCCCGGCCGGGACAAAGGCCAGGAAGGTCCCGCCCGCCCGGACGGAAATAACGAGCAGGGGCACGGCCGGGATAACGGCCAGGGCGTGGGCCGGGACAACAACCAGGGCCGGGGCGACGCCGGCAAGGACGGCAAAGGTGCCAGGGAGGACGGCCGCGGCGGGCCTCCGCACGGGAACGGTCCCGGCGGCGGCCGGGGCTCCGACTGACCCGTCCCCAGCCCAAACGAGAGGCCAGTTACGGCTCGTTTCAGGTGTGAAACAAGCCGTAACTGGCCTCTCGATGGTTATGGGCGGGACGGCGCCCAGGCTACGCGGTGAGCTGCCGCTTGGAGGAAATGACGCCGGTGTTGAAGCCGGCGAGGTTCAGGCCGCCGTGGAACCGGGCATGCTCGATCTTCACGCAGCGGTCCATCACGACGTTCATGCCCGCAGCTTCAGCGTCCCGGGCAACTTCTTCATGCCAGGAGCCCAGCTGCAGCCAGAGCGTCTTGGCGCCCACGGCCTTGGCCTCTTCCAGCACGGTCGGCAGGTCGTCGTGCCGGCGGAACACGTCCACAATGTCCGGGGTCTCCGGCAGGTCCGCCAGTGAGGCGTACACCGGCTGGCCCAGGATCTCCTTTGCCACCGGGTTCACGAAGTACACCTTGTACGGCGAGGAGGAGAGCAGGTACGTGGCCACGAAGTAGGACGCCCGGGACGGCTTGTCCGAGGCACCCACAATGGCGACCGACTTGGCCGAACGCAGCAGGGACAGGCGTTCCGGGGCGCTGGGTCCCACCCAGGTGCGGTTCTCAGACATTGGCTGACTCCTCGGTTGCGGACGGAATGCTGCAGGACGCAGCGGGTTCGACGGCGGCGGCCGCCCCGCCTGCGGCAGCTGCGGTCAGTGCCTGGTCCAGGTCCCAGAGAATATCGTCCAGGTCCTCCAAGCCCACGGAAATGCGCACAAGGTCCTCGGGTACGCCGCCGGCCGCCAGCTGCTCGGGGGAGAGCTGCTGGTGGGTGGTCGACGCCGGGTGGATCACCAGCGTGCGGGAGTCGCCCACGTTGGCAAGGTGCGAGGCGAGCTGCAGGGATTCGATGAACGTCTGTCCGGCAGCGCGGCCGCCCTTTACTCCGAAGCTGAACACGGAACCGGGTCCTTTGGGCAGGTACTTTTTGGCCCGTTCGTGGTGCGGATGGGATTCCAGGCCGGCGTAGGAGACCCAGGCCACGCGCTCATCCGCTTCCAGCCATTCGGCCACGGCCTGGGCGTTGCGCAGGTGCTCATCCACACGCTGGGCCAGGGTTTCCACACCCTGCAGTAGCTGGAACGCGGACTGCGCGCTCAGCGTCGGTCCAATGTCGCGCAGCTGCTCGGACCGCAGTTTGGTCAGGAACCCGTACTCCCCGAAGTTCCCCCACCAGGAAATGTTGCCGTAGGACGGCACCGGCTCGGTCATGGCAGGGAACTTGCCGTTGCCCCAGTTGAAGGTGCCGGCCTCCACGACGACGCCGCCCAGGGTGGTGCCGTGTCCGCCGATGAACTTGGTGGCGGAGTGGATCACAATGTCCGCTCCGTGCTTGAACGGCTGCACCAGGTAAGGAGTGCTCAGGGTGGCGTCGAGGATCAGCGGCACACCGGCGTCGTGCGCCACCTTGGCCAGGCCCTCAATGTCCGTGACCTCGCCGCTGGGGTTGGCCACCACCTCGGCATAGACGGCCTTGGTGTTTTCCTGGATCGCCGCTGCGTAGTCCGCGGGATCCGTGCCGGGCACAAAGGTGGTTTCGATGCCGAAGCGGCGCAGCGTGACATCCAGCTGCGTGACCGTTCCGCCGTACAGCTGCGAGGCGGCCACAATGTGGTCCCCGGCGGAGCAGATCGCCGCGAACGTGACGAATTCAGCCGACATGCCCGACGCCGTGGCGACCGCGCCGATTCCACCTTCCAGGGAGGCGATGCGCTCCTCGAACGCGGCGACTGTGGGGTTGCCGATCCGGGAGTAGATGTTGCCGTACTTCTGCAGCGAGAACAGGTTCGCGGCGTCGGCGGTGTCCTTAAAGACGAACGACGTGGACTGGTAGATGGGAACGGCACGGGCACCGTGGATGGCATCGGGGGTTCCACCTGCGTGCAGGGCGCGGGTGCGGAATCCGAACTGGCGGTCACTCATGGACTGAGTGCTCCTTCCTTGGGGGAACCGCGGGTAAGCGGTTCTCCGATGGTTGCTTTATTACGTGCAGGAAACCAACAATGTGAAGAACAGATGCGACGAGGCGACCCGGGGAGCGGGCATGGACGAGTACGTGATCGTGATCGAGACCGGCTACAAACTGGCGTCCGCGAACCACAAGATCACCCCCACCGAACCGATGGACCGCCTTGCCGCGGAAAAGATGTTCACCGAAATGATGGACGGCGGGCACCCCGAACTGCTGCCGGAGAAGAACGACACCTCGTTCCTGGAAGTCTCCCCGGTGGAGTTTCTCCGGCTGCACCGGGCCATGGGCGGCGCAGTGGAGCTGGACCGGGTGACGCTGGCGCGGGTTCACTAGGCCGCGCTCCGCGCACGCCGCTCCTCGCAGGCGGCGTGGATCGCAGGAATGCAGGGTTCGTTCTGCAGGCTGGTGGTGTCCCCGAGCGTGGTTCCCTCGAACAGCTGGGTGAGCAGGCGCCGCATGATCTTGCCGGAGCGGGTCTTGGGCACATCTGGAACCACGACGACGGCGGCGGGCTTGGCGATCGGTCCGATCTCCTTCGCGACGTGCGCCCGCAGTTCCGCCGTGACAGTTTCCGCGTCCGTCGACGCGGCGTCGGTGAGGACCACAAACGCGGCGATGGCGTGCCCGGTCTTGGGATCGGCGACGGGGCAGACCCCGGCTTCCACCACCCAGGGGTGGGAGACGAGTGCGGATTCGATTTCGATCGTGGATAGCCGGTGCCCGGAGACGTTCAGGACGTCGTCCACGCGCCCCAGGATCCAGGTGTCCCCGTCGTCGTCATAGCGGGCGCCGTCCCCGGCAAGGAACCAGCCCTGCTGTGCGTACTGCCGCCAGTAGGAAGAAAGGTAGCGCTGCGGATCGCCCCAGCAGGTCCGGGCCATGGACGGGCCGATCCGGTCCACCACAATGAAGCCCTGCACATTTGGGGGCACTTCGGCGCCGTGCTCGTCGACGATCCGGGTGGAGACGCCGGGCAGGGCGCGGGAGGCGCAGCCGGGCTTGAAATCCGTGTCGGTCTGCCGCGGGGAAAGGATCGTGGCGCCGGTTTCGGACTGCCACCAGGTGTCGATCACCGGTACCTCGCCGCGGCCGATGTTCTCCCGCATCCAGCGCCAGGCCTCGGGGTTCACGGCTTCGCCCACGGTGCCCAGCAGCCGGATGGAGGACAGGTCCCAGGTGTCCGGGACGCCGTCGGGGAACCAGCCCATCAGGGAGCGGACCAGGGTGGGGGCGGTGTAGTAGCTGGTGACCTTGTAGCGCTCGATGATTTCGAAGTGCCGGCCGGGATGCGGGGTGTTCGGGGTGCCCTCGAAGATCACCTGGGTGACGCCGTTGGAGAGCGGTCCGTAAATCTCATAGGTGTGCGCGGTGACCCAGGCCAGGTCCGCGGTGCACCAGTGGACGTCGTTCCCGCGGGCGGACTCGTCCGGGTTGGCGAACAGGAACTCGTAGCTCCAGGACGCCTGGGTGAGGTAGCCGCCCATGGTGTGCACCAGGCCCTTGGGCTTTCCGGTGGTGCCGGAGGTGTACATGATGAACAGCGGCGTTTCGGCGTCGAAGGCCTCGGGTTCGTGGACGTCGGAGGCGGTTTCCACCGTGTTGTGCCACCAGATGTCCCGTCCTTCGGTCCAGGCGATGTCGCAGCCTGTGCGCCGGATGACCAGCACGTGTTCGATCGCGTTCTCGCCGGAAACCGCCTCGTCCGCGTTGTCCTTGACGGGGACGGCGGCGCCGCGGCGGAACTGTCCGTCCGTGGTGACCAGGAGCTTGGCCCGGGTGTCTTCCACTCGGAACTTCAGCGCCTCTGCGGAGAACCCGCCGAAGACCAGTGAGTGGATGGCGCCGATCCGGGCGCAGGCCAGGGTGATGATGATGGTTTCGGCGATGACGGGAAGGTAGATGACCACCCGGTCGCCCTTTTCGATGCCCAGTGCCAGCAGGGCGTTGGCGGCCTTGGAGACTTCCTTCTGCAGCTGGGCATAGGTGATGCTGCGGCGGTCGCCCGGTTCACCTTCGCAGTGCAGCGCCACCTTGTCCCCGCGGCCGGCCGCCACGTGCCGGTCCACGCAGTTCACCGCGACATTCAGCTGGCCGCCGGCGAACCATTCGATTTCCGGAACGCTGTACTCGGCGTCGGCTTCCGGAACCTCCGGGCCGCTGAGGCGCTGCGGCGGGGTGAACGTGTGGGCTGTGTGCCAAGGCTGTTCCCACTGCAGCCGGCGGGCTGCGTCCTCCCAGAACGCAATGCGCTCTGCTTCGGTGGTGAGTGTGGGTTCGGTCTGTCCTAGTGCTGTTGTTACGCCCACTTCTTCACTGCCCACTTCTCTGCGACGCCCAGCAGGGCATCCGTTGTCTTGCCGATGACTGCCAGCAGCACGATCGCCAAAAACATCCGGTCGGTGCGGCCGTTGTTCTGCGAATCAGTGAGCAGGAAGCCAAGCCCCATGGAGGAGGCGATCAGCTCGGCGGCCACCAGGAACAGCCAGGACTGCGCCAGCGCCAGCCGCAGCCCGGAGAAGACTGCGGGAACGACGGCGGGCAGCTGCACCGTGGTGAGCAGCTTCAGGCCGTTGAGGCCAAAGGCGCGGGCGGCCTCGACGAGGTTCTTGTCCACGTGCCGCAGGGCCAGGGACACGGTGGTGAAGACCGGGAAGAACGCGCCGATGGTGATCAGCGTGACCTTGGAGTCCTCGCCGATGCCCATCCAGAGGATCAGCAGCGGAACCAGTGCCAGAGAGGGGACAGCACGGACGGCGCCGAACAGCGGGCCGAGCAGGACATCGGCCAGCCGGGACAGACCCAGCAGGGCCCCCAGAACCAGGCCCAGGGCGGCACCGAGCGCGAAGCCGGTGAGGACACGCTGCGTGGAGATGGCGATGTGGGTGCCCAGCTCGCCGCGTTCAATCAGGTCCGCCGCGGAGGTCAGGACGGCGCCGGGGGAAGGCAGCTGTACTGCGCTGAAGACGCCGAGCACGGAGACCAGCTGCCAGAGGCCCAGCAGCAGGACGGGGACCACCAGGCCCAGGGCCACGCGGGCCCAGGTTTTGGAGAGGATGCCGTCGGAGCCGCGCGCCGGCGCGGCCGGCTGCACAGAGACTGCCGGCGGGCCCTGGATGCCGCCGGGGACAGCACCGGTCAGGGAGGTATTGCTGCTCATTAGGCGTCCTTGACCGTTGCGGCGTCGGCCTTCTGCACGAAGGTGTCATCCAGCAGGGAGGCCACGGCGTCGTCGATCGCCTGCTGGTTGGCAACGTCACCGGTTTCGACGAATACGGGGCCCACCTTCTCCAGGACCTTGCGCTGCGCATCGCCCGGCGCCGCGTCGACGTCGAGGTTGCTGCGTTCCAGGATGACGGTGCGGGCCACCTCGAGGTCCAGGCCGGCGACGTCGGCGAGGATCTGCGCGGTTTCTTCCGGGTTTTCTGCTGCCCAGGCGCGGGCCTTTTCGTAGGCGTCGACGACTGTCTGGGCCAGTTCCGGCTGCTCTTCCAGGAAGGACTCGGTGGCGTTGAGGAAACCGTAGGTGTTGAAGTCCAGGTTGCGGTAGAGGAACTTCGCCCCGGCGTGCTCGGCTCCGGCCATGATCGGATCGAGGCCGGACCAGGCATCCACCGCACCGTTTTCAAGGGCCGTGCGGCCGTCTGCATGCTGCAGGTTCTCCACCGTCACGTCGGAGGTGCTCAGCCCGGCCTCTTCCAGTGCCTGGACCAGGAAGAAGTACGGGTCGGTGCCCTTAGTGGCAGCGACGGACTTGCCGGCCAGGTCAGCCACGGAGGTGAGGTCCGACTCGGGGGAGACCAGGAGGCCGGCCCACTCCGGCTGGGAGTAGATGCTGATGGTCTTGATTTCCGAACCGTTGGCGCGGGCCAGCAGGGCAGCCGAACCAGCGGTGGAACCGACGTCGATCGCTCCGGCGCGCAGCGCCTCGTTGGCCTTGTTGGACCCGGCGGACTGTACCCAGTTGACCTCCACGCCCTGCTCTTCGAGGGTGGCTTCGAGCCAGCCCTGGTCCTTGATGACCAGGCTCAGCGGGTTGTAGGTGGCGAAGTCGATGTTCAGGGTGCCGCCGTCAGCCGCTTCGTTAGCGGCTGCGCCGGAGGAATCTTCGCCGGCCACGCAGCCAGTCAGGGCCAGCGAAACGGCGGCGGCGGTGGTTGCCAGTGCTGTGAGCGGGCGGCGGGAGAAGCGGGGCGGGCGGCGGGAGAAGAGGGAACGGCTGTTCATGGGGATTCCTTCGAGACGGGTGGAGCAGAAGAATGGAGTTCAGCTGGTGCGGGCACAGTGCGTCCGCGGATTGGCCCCGGTTTGCAGCCGGGGCAGGGGCGGGTGCGCCTTAGTGGCGGTCGACGCCGAGGCTCGCCAGGAGCTCGCCGCGCATTCGGGCCAGCTCCGCCGAGGCACGGTCCCGGGGACGGGCACCGGGCACGGTGATGGTCTGCGTGATGGTGGCCCCGGGTTTGCCCGGTTCCCGGCCCAGCACGATGATCCGGTCAGCGAGCTGCAGGGCTTCATCGACGTCGTGCGTGACCAGCAGGACGGTGGCCGGTGCGGCGCGGTGCACGTCCAGCAGCAGGTCCTGCATCTTCAGCCGGGTCAGGGCGTCCAGGGCGCCGAACGGTTCGTCGAGCAGCAGGACGCCGGGCCTGCGGGCCAAGGCACGGGCCAGCGACGCACGCTGGGCCATGCCGCCGGAGACGGCGCGGGGCTGGTGCTTGGCGAAGCTGTCCAGTTCCACGAGCTTGAGCAGCTCGGAGACCTTGGCTTTGCCCTCTGAGGCGCTGGTGCCTTTCGGCAGGCCGATCGCAACGTTGGCCTGCAGGGTCTGCCACGGCAGCAGGCGGGGTTCCTGGAAGGCAACGGCACAGCGGTCGTCGATGCCGCGCACAGCGGTTCCATCGATCAGCACCTGGCCTGTGGAAGCGGCGTCGAGCCCTGCGGTGGCACGCAGCAGCGTGGACTTGCCGCAGCCGCTGGAACCAAGGATCGCCAGGACTTCCCCCGGACGGACTTCAAAGTTGATGTCGCGGAGCACCACATGGGCGTCTGCGCCGGAGCCGAAGCTGCGGCCAACGCCGTCGAACGTCACGGACAGGGCGGTGTCGGGTGCGGTGGGCGCGGCAGCGGACACAGCATGGGACCCAGAGGGCAGTACAGCAGTCATTGAACACTCCATCGGTCCTGGCAGTAGCACCCTACGGAAAACGTCCTGGGCCGTAACCGGCCTCCTGCGACGTCCACCTCGCTATCGCAGTGCCTCAAGGAGGAAGCACTCCGACCAGGGTTGCTGCGGCTTCACTGATCCAGGTCTCTCAGCCGCTCGGGATGGTCAAGACCCAACTAAACGCCCTGAAGTCCGTTCCCGGCAAGTCCCGGCGTAACATTTCGAATCCCGTTCCCTCCCCGCCCTGTTTTCCCGCCGAGAGGCCAGTTACGGCTCTTTTGAGCGCGCAAACCAGCCGTAACTGGCCTCTCGATGGGTTGGCGGGGGCGGGGCGGCTGGGCGCTCGGGCGGGGGAGCACGACGGCGGGCCGTTACGCCGCGTGACGGACGGGGCTTGCGTGCGGCCAGGGGAACGGGCGCATACTGGACCCGCAGGATCATGAGTCCCAACGCGAAGCTCTGGCTGGTTGGGCGGCAACCCTCTCCCGTAGCGGGGTGCCCCAGATGACGATCCGGTCGACCGGCAAGACCGCCGGCGGCAAGTACGGCGCCCCTGCGCGGCGTCCCGCACGCGAAGGACCCTCATGGCCACCACGCCCGCCCGCCACATCCGCTTCAACGCCTTCGACATGAACTGCGTTGGCCACCAGTCGCCCGGACTGTGGCGCCACCCCGAAGACCGTTCCGCGGACTACACCAAGCTCAGCTACTGGACCCACCTGGCCCAGACCTGCGAACGGGGCCTGTTCGACGGGATCTTCATTGCCGACGTCCTGGGCACCTACGACGTCTACGGGTCCTCCAACGAGGCCACCCTGCGTCAGGGCACGCAGGTGCCCGTGAATGATCCGCTGCTGCTGGTCTCCGCCATGGCGCTGGTCACCGAACACCTGGGCTTCGGCGTCACCGCCGGCACTGCCTATGAGCACCCGTACCCGTTCGCCCGCCGGCTCTCCACCCTGGACCACCTCACCGAGGGACGGGTGGGCTGGAACGTGGTGACCGGCTACCTGCCCTCCGCTGCCCGCAACATGGGCCAGGAAGACCAGCTGGAGCACGACGAGCGCTACAACCACGCCGATGAATACCTCGAAGTGGTCTACAAGCTGCTCGAAGGCTCCTGGGAGGATGACGCCGTTGTCCGCGACCGGGAGACGGGCGTGTTCACCGACCCGGCCAAGGTCCACGACATCAACCACGAGGGCAGGTACTTCAAGGTCCCCGGCATCCACATTTCCGAACCCTCCCCGCAGCGCACCCCGGTGATCTACCAGGCTGGCGCGTCCCCGCGCGGCATCGCCTTCGCTTCCGAAAATGCCGAGGCCGTGTTTGTGGGCGCCTCCACGGTGGAGAAGCTCAAGGCAACCGTCACGAAGATCCGCGACGCCGCCGAAGCGGCCGGACGGGACCGGCACTCCATCCGGATCTACACGCTGCTGACCATCATCACCGCCGCCACGGCCGAGGAGGCCGAAGCCAAGCACCTGGACTACCAGAGCTACATCAGTGACGAAGGCGCGCTGGCGCTGATGTCCGGCTGGATGGGTGTTGACCTTTCCACCTACAACCTTGACGAGCCGCTGGGCTCGGTGAAGTCCAACGCCATCCAGTCAGCCGCGGCGAACTTCCAGAAAGTGAAGGACGACGGCGAACCCTGGACGGTGCGGGACATCGCCGAGAGCGCCGGAATCGGCGGGCTGGGCCCGCGGCTAGTGGGCTCCGGCGCCGAGGTTGCTGAGGAACTGATCCGCTGGGTGGAGGAGACCGACGTCGACGGGTTCAACCTGGCCTACGCCGTCACCCCGGGCACGTTTGAGGACGTCGTGGAGTTCGTGGTTCCGGAACTGCAGAAGCGCGGCGCCTACCCCACGGAGTACGCCCCGGGCACGCTGCGGAACAAGCTCTTCGGCGCCGGGGACAAGCTCCCGGCAGAGCACCGCGGCGCCCGGTACCGGCTGGCGCCCGCGCTCCGGCGGTAACGCCGGGCAAAGGCATTGACCCGGTTCGCCGTCGCTCCTACCGTTGAGGAACCCCCATCCTCCCGCCAAGGAGAGTCCCATGGATCCAGCAAGTGCCTCAGGACGTGTGCTTTCCGCTGACGGAACGCCGATTGCGTGGCAGCGGCAGGGTGAGGGGCCGCCGCTGGTGGTGGTGGACCCGGTCATGATGGACCGGACTACGTCATCGATGGCAGGGGTTGCCGAACTGCTGGCGGCCGGGCACACCGTCTACACCTATGACCGCCGGGGCAAAGGTCAAAGCGGGGACGGGGAGGAATACACCCCGGAATCCGAGGTGGATGACCTGCTGGCCGTGGTGGAGACGGCCGGGGGAACAGCAGCCCTGCTGGGCACCTCCTCGGGCGCCGTGCTGGCGCTCCGGGCGGCCTCGGAGTCTGCTGTCATCTCCAGTGTGATCGCCGTGGAACCGCCGCTTGCCGACGCCGCGGAAGAACCGGACATCCGCCCCGAGCTGGAGGAGCTGCTGGCAGCCGGTGACCGGTCCGGAGCCATCCGGCTTTTCCAGGAATCCATCGGAGTGCCGGCAGAGATCATCGAGGGTTTAGACCCGGGCCCCTTCGAGCCGGTGGCCCACACCATCTCCTATGACCTGACCCTGCTGCTGGAAACCGATGTACGGAGCCTGACCGGGATCCAGGTGCCCGTGCTGGTGCTGGCCAGCACCGGCAGCGACAGCAGGCTGCGCGAATGGGCCCGTGAAACAGCCGAGCTGCTCCCCGCGGGGTCCTTCCAGCTGCTGGAAGGCAGCTGGCACGCGCTGGAAGACGCGGCGCTCGCCGCTGCCGTGGAGGCTTTTCTGGAATAGGGCCGGCGTCGACCTCGTTGCCTCCTGGGCGTAGGGTGAAAGCCCGGGAGAGAGCTGGTCCGGTCACGGCAGTCAAGGAGGCACGGCATGGCACACCGCAATGACCCCGAGGTCATCACCAGGCTGCTCACGGCCAAGGGCACGTGGGCGGTGGTGGGACTGTCGAACAATCCGGCCCGTCCCGCCGTCGGCGTTTCCAGGTTTGTGCAGGATTCCCTGGGCATGGACATCATCCCCGTGAACCTCTCCGGTGAGGCAGTGCATGGCAACCAGGGCTACACCCGGCTGGCTGAGATACCCGGCCAGGTGGACGTGGTGGACTGCTTCGTGAACTCCGCCAAGGTGGGGAACATCGTGGACCAGGCCATCGAAATCGGCGCTAAGGCAGTCTGGCTGCAGCTCGGTGTGGTGGATGAAGCCGCCGCCCAGCGCGCCGCGGACGCGGGCCTCGACGTCGTTATGGATACCTGCCCGGTCATTGAGGCCGGGCGCTTCGGGCTCTAACGCCGGAAAACCGGACCTGTCCTAGCCCCGCTGGTCCACGGGCAGCGACCGGTGTGCTTTCCAAGCTTCGAGCATCTGGTCCCGGGTGCCGCCCGGGTGGGAAGCGTGCCAGTCCCTGGAAAAGCGATTGAGTTCGAACTGGGGACCGATCGGCCGCGTATCCCGGGTGGCATGCCAGTGATCGAGGGCAGCGGCCAGGGTCGCCGTCCCGTCATTGGCGGCAAAGAACTCCCGCATGGGTGCATCGAACCGGAAACCCGCCCCCAGCGCGTGGACGAAGAACTCCCGCAGCACCTGGCTGCATGGATGTCCCGCCGGAATCACCGTCTGGATAGTCAGCGGCGGAACGAGCCGTTGCCGGGAGCGCCGGGGCTTCGCAGCCGGCGCCGGAAGCGGTGCGCCCGCCAGGAAGGCCGCAACCCGTTCGGCCAGCTGTTCCTTGGACCCCGTGGTCGGAATCTGCTGCGCCCTGGCGAACGCCTGCAGTTCCTCTTTCAGCCAGTACCAGCGGCGGAATTCGTCCGCCCCGAGGGAGGAAGACAGGGCAGGGCGTTCCGGAATGGTCACGTTCCCATCCTTGCGGATGCCCGCAGGAATCGGTGTTCCCGCGGCGCAGCCCCGCCGGGTGTTTGTGATGCCCGGCCCCCGCGGGCGTTGGATGGATTCCCGCGGGCGTTGGATGGAAGGGCGTAACAAAACGGATTGTGACGCCGATGGGCGTTACGTACCGACGCACAGGGCCGCACGGGGAAATTTTCTGGCCACGCCGGGGCATAGGCGGTTTAGATAGTGGCGTAACCATCCAGAGCGGCTGAGAGACCTGGCTCCGTGACGCCGCAGCAACCCCCTTCCGCGGGCATACCCGCCGAAGCAGGGTGCTACCGCCAGGACCGATGGAGAAGCACCTGCTTTCTGCGGTCCGCTGCCCCGTGCCTGCCGCACGGCCGTGCACGGTGCGCGGAGGCGTGCCCCTCTTCCCGGGCTTAGACCGCAGGAGGACAGCATGATCCGGATTGAAAACGTCTCCACCGTTTTTGGAGGAGGTGAATCGGCCTTCACAGCCGTGGACAACGTCAGCCTTTCCATCCCTAAGGGGAGCATCCAGGGCATCATCGGCTTCTCCGGTGCGGGCAAGTCCACCCTGCTGCGCAACATCAACCTGCTGGAACGGCCCACCTCCGGGCGGGTCCTGGTGGACGGAACGGCCCTGACCGGTCTGGCCGATGCGCAGCTGCGCGCCGCCCGCCATGAGATTGGCATGATCTTCCAGCACTTCAACCTGCTGAACAACCGCACCGCGGCGCAGAACGTTGAACTGTCCCTGAAGTTCGCCGGAGTGAAGAACGCCGCCGAACGCAGAACCCGTGCACTGGAGGCGCTCGCCGTCGTCGACCTCTCGGAGAAGGCCGGCACCTACCCGGCCAAGCTCTCCGGCGGGCAGAAGCAGCGCGTCGCCATTGCCCGCGCCCTGGCCACCCGGCCCAAGGTGCTGCTGTGCGATGAACCGACGTCCGCCGTCGATCCCCGCACCACAGCCTCCGTGCTGCAGTACCTCAGTGATGTGAACGCGCGGTTTGGCATCACGATCGTGGTGGTGACCCATGAAATGAACGTCATCAAAGCCATTGCGGACAACGTGGCCGTCATGGAGGAAGGCCGGGTGGTGGAACAGTTCGCGCTCGCAGAGCTGAACCGCCCCGGTTTCACCCCAGCCACCGCAATTGGCCGGTACCTGATCTCCGATGAAATCACCCTGGACCGTGCCGAGCACCGGGAAGGAGCCCGCGTTGCTTGAGCGTATAGCCGAAGTCTGGCCGGAACTGCTCGCCGCCCTGGGACAGACCGGCACCATGCTGCTGGTCGCCATTCCGCTGGCCGTGCTGATCGGCACTCCGCTGGGTGTGCTGCTCTACTCCCTTGGGCCGGACGGGCTGGGGCACAAACCGCGCCTGCACCGGGTCTTGGACTCACTGGTGAACCTGGTGCGTTCCTTTCCGTTCCTGATCCTGCTGATCGCGATCATCCCCTTCACCCGCTTTGTGGTGGGAACAACCATCGGCACCGCAGCGGTGATCGTGCCGCTGACCATCAATGCCATCCCGTACTTTGCCCGGTTCGTGGAGCAGAACATCACCGCGCTTGGTGGCGGGGTAGTGGAAGCGGCCCGTTCGATGGGCGCCACCCGTGGACAGATTGTGCGGGACGTGCTGCTGGTCGAAGCACGTCCGGCCTTGATCAGCTCAGTGACCATCATGACCGTCAGCTTCATCTCCTACTCCGCGATGGCAGGGCTGGTGGGCGGCGGGGGAATCGGCGACTTCGCCATCCGCTACGGCTACTACCGCTATGAAACCGGGCTGATGCTCACCGCGATTGTGCTGATGGTCCTGCTGGTCCAGGCCGTCCAGCTGGGCGGCTCCTGGCTCTCCCGCCGCGCCGACAAGCGCCTCTAGCCTTCCCGCTCCTACCGAAAGTTACCTCCATGAGCATTCCCAGTACCCGTTTTCCCGGACCGCGCCCGCGCCTGTTGCTGAACGCCTTCCTGATGAACACCACCAGCCACATCCGCGGCGGCCAGTGGCGCCACCCCGACGCCGAGCAGCACCGCTTCAACGAGCTGTCCTTCTGGACAGACCTTGCCCGCCAGCTTGAAGACGCGAAGTTCGACGCCCTCTTCTTCGCCGACGTCGTGGGCCTGTACGGAAACCACGACGGCGGGTGGGCCTCCCACGTGCGCCGCGGACTGCAGGTGCCGGCCAATGATCCGCTGCTGCTGCTCGCCGCGCTGTCCGGTGCCACCCGTGACATCGGTCTGGCGGCGACGTCGTCGGTTGTGCAGAGCCATCCCTTCCAGTTCGCCCGGCAGATGTCCACGCTGGACCACCTCTCCGGGGGCCGGGCGGGATGGAACATTGTCACCTCCGTGCTGGAGAACGCGCACCGCAACTTCGGCGGCGGCGGCCTCACCGAGCATGACCGCCGGTACGACTGGGCGGATGAGTACACCGACGCGGTCTACAAGCTCTGGGAAGGATCCTGGGATGACGGCGCCCTGGTTCAGGACAAGGCCAGCGAAGTGCACGCGGACCCGGACAGGGTCCACAAAATCCACCACCGCGGCGAGCGGTATTCGATCGACGGACCCCACCTGAGCTCACCGTCCCCGCAGCGCACTCCTGTACTGTTCCAGGCTGGAAGTTCCGGGCGGGGGCAGCAGTTCGCTGCCGCCAACGCCGAAGCCACGTTCATCTTTGCGCCCAACCATGCCCATGCCGCGAAGGTCTCCGCCGGGGTCCGGGCCCGAGCCGTCGATGCCGGGCGGCTGCCCGGGGACGTCAAGGTGTTCACCGGCCTGTCCTTTGTGGTGGGTGGAACGGAAGCGGAAGCGCAGCGGAAAAAAGCGGAGCTGGACGAGTATCTGGACCTGGACGCCGTGGTCGCACACATTGGCGGCGGCCTGGGGATCGACCTCGGCGGACTGGACCTGGACACTCCGCTGGGGGACGTGCAGACCGAGGGCGGCCGCGGCGTGCTGCAGGCCATCATCGACTCCACCCCGGGCGGGAACCCGACCCTTGCCGACGTCGCCCGGTACCGCACCGAAGCGCAGCAGATCACCGGAACCCCGGACCAAATCGCCGATGAGCTTGAACGCTGGCAGGACGCCGGGGTGGACGGCATCAATATCATCAACGCCATCCTGCCCGGCTCCTACACGGACTTCATCGACGGAGTGCTGCCGGAGCTGCGCCGCCGCGGCCTGGCCCAGAGCGAATACGCCCCGGGCACGCTGCGCGAAAAACTCTTCGGAGCCGGCCCGCTGCTGAACGAACGGCACCGGGCTTCGCAGTTCCGCGGCGCCTTCACCCCCGAAAACACCCTCGTTACCCCAGGAGCTACCCGATGACTGCCAGTCTGCTCACCCGTTACGGCCACCGCCCCGCCCAGGACGCGGCCCGCTGGTTCGACGTCGCAGACGAGGTCGCCGCGATCCTCGGCGCCGATGCGCTGGAACGCGACGCCGCCAACAAGCCGCCATTCACGGAAGTTGAAATCCTGCGCCGGTCCGGGCTGCTGCCCCTGACCATCCCCGCAAGGTACGGAGGGGCCGGAATCGACTGGAGTACCGCGTATGAAACCGTGCAGCGGGTGGCCCGGGCGGACAACTCGATCGGCCAGCTGCTGGGCTACCACTACATTTTCCAGGCCTTCCCCTACATCGACCTGGACGAGAAGCGCGGGCAGGAACTGGCGGACGAATGCCTCATCCACTCGTGGCTCTGGTCCTCCACCGGAACACCCCAGGGCCCGCAGGCCACTGCCGTCCGAACCGAGGGAGGTTACCTGGTCACCGGCCAAAAACCGTTCTCCACCGGAAGCCGGGTGGCGGAGAGGATCTACGGCCGGGCAGTGCTCGACGGCGGCGACCGGCTGGCGCTGATCATCGACACCGCCTCCGACGGCGTCATCCGCCACGATGACTGGGATGTCCTGGGCTCGCGCCTTACCGCCACCAACACCATCGAGTTCCGGGATGTCTTTGTTCCGGACTCAGCGGTGATCACCAGCCTGGGAACGCACGACGGTGAACGCCGCCCGCACCAGGTGCTCACCACGCCCGCGTTCCAGCTGCTGTTCGCGCACGTGTACCTCGCCGCCGCGGAAGGAGCCGTCCTCGCAGCGCGGGACTACACCCTCTCCACGGCCCGGCCGTGGTTCCACGCCGAGGTGGCAGCGGCGTCGGACGATCCGTTTATCCAGAACCACTACGGCTCCTTCGCGGCCCGGCTCCAGGCGCTGGCCGCCGTCGTCGACCAGGCCACCACTGCCCTGCAGTGGGCCTTCGACGCCGGGGAGTCGCTCACCGCCGCGGAGCGGGCGGGCGTAGCGGAGCAGATCGCCGCCGCGAAGATCACGGCACACGAGGTGTCACTCGATGTCACGGCACGGATCTTCGACGTCACCGGCGCGCGGGCTGCCGGGACCAAATACGGGTTCGACCGGTACTGGCGGGACGTCCGCACCCACACCCTGCACGACCCCGTTGCGTACAAATACAACGAGCTCGGCCGGTACTTCCTCAACGGAACCGAACCGGTTCCCTCCGCCTACCGCTAACCATTCGCACTCTTTCAAAAGGAAACACCATGGAACGCAGGAACTTCCTCAAACTCGCACTCGCCGGCGCAGGTGCTGCCACACTGGCCGCGGCTACCGGCTGCGGCCTGACCGGCGGTGCAGCGGCCTCCGGGGACAAGACCATCAAGATCATTGCCACCGAATCCGCCCCGTACCAGGAACCCACCAAGATCGCGGCCGAGCTGCTGAAGGCCAAGGGCTGGACACTGGAGGCCACCTACGTCACGGACATCATCCAGCCCAACCTCGCCGTCTCCAACGGCGAATTCGACGCCAACTACTTCCAGCACGGGGCCTACCTGCAGCAGTTCAACGTGGACCAGAAACTTGAGGTGCAGCCGCTGTTCTACGTCTACGGATCGCCAGGAGGCATCTGGTCCCAGCGGCATTCCAGCCTGCAGGAGCTTCCCGACGGCGCACGGATCGCGCTGCCGGTGGACCCAGCCAACAACGGCCGCGCGCTGGTCCTGCTGCGCGATGCCGGGCTGCTGGAGCTCAAGGACGGCGTGGGCGTCATTCACACTTCGCAGGAAAGCATCACCGCCAATCCGAAGAACTTCGAATTTGTGGAGGTGGACCAGCAGTCCCTGTCCAAGACGCTGCCGGACGTGGACGCCGGGTTCTTGTTCGTGCGGCTGGCTGCTGAAATCGGACTGTCACCGGATGATGCGCTGGCGTTCGAGAAGGAAGCGGACCAGATTCCGTTCCGCTGCGTCATCGCCGGAACCGCGGACTTTGCCGGGACGGAGAAGGCAAAGGTGCTGCAGGAGGCCTATCAGTCGCCTGAAGTGCGTGAGTGGTTCGCCGGTTACATGGACGGCGTGCTGCCCACGCCGTGGGACACGGACCCACTGGACGAGCTTGACTCCTGGTGGCAGGCCTAGAGCTTGCCGAACCTGGCCCTGATCAGGGCCATGTACAGGCCGTAGAAGATCAGTCCCAGGCCGACGGTGCCCAGCACCAGCCAGCCCAGGGGAGCCTCATGCAGGGCGCGCAGGGCGCCGTCGAGCCCTGTGGACTTCTCCGGGTCAGCGGTCACGGCGGCGGCTATCACCAGTCCGCCCAGGATTACCAGCGAGATGCCCTTGGCCACGAAGCCGGCGATTCCGCTGGCGGTGGCAGTGCGCTGCCAGGTGCGGCCGGGTACCGGTCCAAGGTCGTTGCGGAACTTGCGCGTCGCTCCCTTGAAGATGAAATAGATGCCAATGCCCGCGATCACTGCGCCGGTCAGGCCTACCACCAGCTGCCCCGCGGGCTGGCTGAGCACCTGCCCGGTCCAGGCGACCTGGCTCTGTTCGCTGTCACTGGAGCCGCCCAGGGCGAAGACACCGAAAGAGACGCCTATGGCGCCGTAGACCACAGCGGATCCAGCATCTGTGGCCCGCTTCTTCCATACCTCCTTGCGGTCTGCACCGGTATCCAGGAACACCCGCGTGGCCTGGAAAAGGGCGAGGGCTAGGCAGCCGAGGAAGCAGGCCCAGATCAGGAAAATGCCGCCCGGCTGGTCCGCGAGTGCTGCGACCGCTCCGGAGGAATCGGCGTCGCCTCCTCCTCCGCCTGCGATCTGCAGGGCAATGCTGCCGATCAGCGCGTGCAGGACGCCGCTGGCGACGTAGCCCATGCGTGCCGCGCGTTCGAACGCCTTCGACTCCGCGGCCCGCTCTGCGGCCTTGGTTACCCTGGCTCCGCGTGTGGCTGCCCGACCGTTGCCCAATGTGTCCTCCAATGCTGCGGCCTGCCACAGCTTAGTTCGTGTGCTTAGTAATCTGTTTCCATCCTGCCATCTGTGGTGCCTCTGACCTACCGCGGGTTAGGGTCGATCCATGGACGCCGCATCGCTGAGGGAGTATTGCCTGTCCCTGACCGGGGCCTTCGAAGACTTCCCTTTCGGGCCGGAAACCTCTGTGTTCAAGGTGCGTGCAGGTGGCCCGGCCCGACCGGCAAAGATGTTCGCGATGAGCACGCTGGAAGCGGATCCGCTGATGGTCAGCCTCAAATGCGAACCTGAGCTGGCGCTGCAGCTGCGGGCGGCCCACCCGGAGATCAGCGGTGCGTGGCATATGAACAAGACCCACTGGAACCAGCTGGACCTCACCGGGGAGCTGGAGGAAGAACTGGTGCGGAACCTGGTGGAGGACTCCTATGACCTGGTGGTGGCCTCGCTGCCGCGCCGGGACCGCGAGTCGCTGGCATGGAAGGGCCTGGCGCAAGGGTGAAGCCACTGACATACCCGGACGCCGGGTTCACCCAGCGGCCGTATCCCCGGACCCTGGAGGGCGGATGGCCGGAGGGGTACCGGCTGGTGCTGCGGTCCGAACTGGTTGACATGCCGGACCCGGCTTCCGGTTTCCTGCGGCTGGCGGAGGGTGTGCTCGGCTGGGACCTGCACCGTGGCAGTGGACTGCGGGTGGCTGCCGATACGCCGCGGGCTGCCGCCGGGGTGGAGATGGCCTCCGGGGTGGGGCTTGGTCCGCTGCGCTGGCAGGCGCCGTGCCGGGTGCTGTGGAGTGCCGAGCCGGTGCTCGACGGCGGCGTTCCGGTGCCGGGACAGCGTGCAGGATTCGGCTACGGCACACTTCGCGGCCATCCCGAAGCTGGAGAAGAAGGGTTTTACGCGGAGTTCACTGAAGACGGGCAGCTGTTCTTCCGGGTCGCTGCCTACAGCCGGCCCGCCAACTGGTTTGTTGCAGCCGGAGGTCCGGCTAACCGGTGGACGCAGGAGCTGATTACCCGGCGTTATTTCCGCGCTGCCCGGCGTCTTGCTGCCAGGCAGCCGAGTTGAGCCGACCCTGCGGCTCAGTCTTGGGCGTCGGGCAGCTGGGACTCGCAGTGAAGGACAAAGGCGAGTTCCGGCCCGGAAGACTCGACGGGCATAAAACCCGTTGTCAGGAGCAGGGAGATTGAAGCCTCGTTGGTCTCCTCGGTGTAGGCGACAACACGGTTGACGCCGGGCTGGGCCAGGGCGAAGCGGCTCAGCGCGATCACCGCTTCCGTGGCGTAGCCCAGGCCTCGGCGGGAGGGGGCTACGTTGTAGCTCACTTCCACCGCGCCGTCGACCGGCGGACCTCGAAATCCGATGGTGCCGATCACGGTGCCGTCGCGCTCGCGCATCATCCGGGCGCCGAACGTGCCGGCCCTCGGGTCCAGCAGGCCGGACTGGAAGTACTGCTGGGCGGCGTCTTTATCGACACCTTGGGGGAAGTCCGCTGCCCAGTCCGCACAGCGGATACCGACTATGAGCGCGTCGACTTCTGCCGGCGTCATCTCAGCCAGCTCGAGCCGCTCAGTGGGCAGACTGCTGGCGGGCGTCTGCTCATGCGAGAGTGTGGTCACGGAAGATATTCTCCCCCATCGAGAGGCCAGTTACGGCTCTTTTCGGCGCTCAAACGAGCCGTAACTGGCCTCTCGATGAGGTGTGGATAACCAAATTCGCGGTTTTGCTCGGCAAACCATGATGCTCGTCATGAGAACCCCCAAGGAATTACCTGACGCGCTGGGTCCGCGGCTCTTCACGGTCTACGACTCGGATGCCCTCGGAGTGAGCAGGGAACGGCTACGGCACGTCCGTATTCGGCGGATCAGCCGGGCTATCCGGGCAGTGGATAACCTGGACCAGGGACACCGTGAATTGACGGCACCGGAACGCATAGCGGCGTACACCCGGGTCACCTCGTTCTCAGTTGCTTCGCACACGACGGCGGCGGAAGCCTGGGGATTCCCGCTCCCGATGCGCTTCGCTGAAGCGGCGGACCTGCACATCACGCGTCCGGCCGGGCTTGCCCGCCCGCGGAGGGCCGGCGTCGTCGGTCACCGGGCGCGCCTCCTGCCCGACGAGGTGACGACCTGGACGGCTTGGTCATCACATCGCGGGAACGGACGTGGTTGGATCTCGCGAACATTCTGGGCACCCAGGACCTGACAGTAGTGGCTGACTACCTCATCCGTTTCCCGCGGGAAGCCTTCGAAGGACGCCGGGAGCCGTACGCCACAAAGGAAAACCTCGACGCGTTCATCGGACGTCATCCAGGCCAGCGCGGTATCCGGACGGCACGGGAGGCCCTGTGTTTGAGCCGGGTGGGCGCGGACTCCCCGCCGGAAACTCTGCTGAGGCTGGCGCTCGGTGAAGCCGGCTTGCCGGAGCCGGAAGTGAATCAGCCAATTGTCGACGACGACGGCGTCCTTCACCACGAACCGGACCTGGGCTACCGGAAGTACCGGGTGGCCGTTGAATATGAGGGCGCCGGTCACTCGGGCCCGGAACAGGTGGCGCGGGACATCAGCCGCGAAGAGCGGACCCGCGCGCTCGGGTGGACGGAAGTGCGGATTTCGCGGCGGCACATGGTCGACGGCGCCCGGCCGGCAGTGGAGAAGGTCCGGGCTGCGCTGTGGGCAGCCGGCTGGCGCGCAGGACGCCCCGCAGCCTGAGACTCCTCAAACCCAAAACGAGAGGCCAGTTACGGCTCGTATGACGCTTCAAACGAGCCGTAACTGGCCTCTCGATGGGATCCCGGAGGCGGGAGGATGGTTAGCCGAAGTGCTTCGGCAGGGTCCCCTCGTGCGCGGCGCGAAGCTCATCCAGCGGCAGGACGAAGTGGCCCTGGAAGTCCAGTGCGCCGATCTCGGTGTCCACCACGCCGATGCGCGAGTGCGCAAAGCCGCGGGCGGAGCACATGTCCTTGAACCGGACCTCTTCGCTGCGGGCCACGGAGACCACGGCGCGGGCCTGGGACTCGGAGAACAGCAGCGTGAACAGGTCCACGCCGTCGCGCTCGGCTACTTCATCCAGGCCGATCCGGGCGCCGACGCCGAAACGCAGCGCCATCTCGGACAGCGCAGCGGCGAGGCCACCCTCGGAGAGATCGTGCGCGGAGTCGATCATGCCGTCACGCGAAGCGTTGATCAGCAGGTCGCCGAGCAGCTTCTCGGCCTGGAGGTCCACCTTCGGCGGCTGTCCGCCCAGGTGCCCGCGCAGATTTGCGAATTCGGAACCGTCCAGCTCATCGCGGGTGACCCCCATCAGGTAGATGGCCTGTCCGTCTTCGCGCCAGCCTGACGGCGTGCGGCGGGCGACGTCGTCGAACACACCCAGCACGCCCACCACGGGGGTGGGATGGATGGCGACGCCGCCGGTCTGGTTGTACAACGAAACGTTGCCGCCGGTGACGGGCACGCCGAGTTCCTGGCAGCCGTCGGCCAGGCCGCGGACGGCTTCGGCGAACTGCCACATGACCTCGGGATCCTCGGGGGAGCCGAAGTTCAGGCAGTCGGTGACGGCCATCGGGCGGGCGCCGGAGGTGGCGACGTTGCGGTAGGACTCGGCGAGGGCCAGCTTGGCGCCCTCGTACGGGTTCAGGTAGGTGTAGCGGCCGTTGGCGTCGGTGGAGATTGCCACGCCCAGGCCGGTTTCCTCGTCAATGCGGATCACGCCGGCGTCGTCGGGCATGGCCAGCGCGGTGTTGCCCTGCACGTAGCGGTCGTACTGGTTCGTGACCCAGGACTTGTCGCACATGTTCGGGGAAGCCATCAGCTCCAGCATGGCCTTCTTCACTGCTTCCCCGCCAAACGGGCGCTCGGCGGCGAACGTGTCAGCCTGTACGCCGTCCAGCCACTCGGGGCGGTGGAACGGACGGTTGTAGACCGGGCCTTCGTGGGCGACGGTGCGCGGATCGACGTCGACGATCGTCTCGCCGTCCCAGTCGATGATCAGCCGGCCGGTGTCGGTGACTTCGCCGAGCCAGGAGTATTCGACGTTCCACTTGTCCATGATCGCCTCGAACGCTTCGACGTTCTCCGGCGTCACGACGGCCATCATGCGTTCCTGCGACTCGGACATCAGGATTTCGCCCGGTGTCAGGGACGGGTCGCGCAGCAGGACCTTGGTCAGCTCAACGTGCATGCCGCCGTCGCCGTTGGAGGCCAGTTCCGACGTCGCGCAGGAAATGCCGGCCGCGCCGAGGTCCTGGATCCCCTCGACCACGGAGGCCTTGAACAGTTCCAGGCAGCACTCGATGAGCACCTTTTCAGCGAACGGGTCGCCCACCTGCACCGCGGGGCGCTTGGAGGGCTTGGCGTCGTCGAAGGATTCGGATGCCAGCACCGAGGCGCCGCCAATGCCGTCGCCGCCCGTGCGGGCACCGAACAGGACAACCTTGTTGCCGGCGCCGGAGGCGTTGGCCAGGCGAATGTCCTCGTGGCGCATAACGCCCACAGCAAGTGCGTTGACCAGCGGGTTGCCCTGGTAAACGGAGTCGAAGACGACTTCGCCGCCGATGTTCGGCAGACCCAGGGAGTTGCCGTAGCCGCCGATGCCGGAGACGATGCCGTGAACCAGGCGGGCAGTGTCCGGGTGGTCGATCGCGCCGAAACGCAGCGGATCCATGACGGCGACGGGCCGGGCGCCCATGGAGATGATGTCGCGGACAATGCCGCCGACGCCGGTCGCAGCGCCCTGGTAGGGCTCCACGAAGGACGGGTGGTTGTGGGACTCGACCTTGAAGGTGACGGCCCATCCCTCGCCGATGTCAACGACGCCGGCGTTCTCGCCGATGCCGACCAGCAGGTGTTCCTTCATCTTCTCAGTGACCTTGTCACCGAACTGCTTCAGATGCACCTTGGAGGACTTGTAGGAGCAGTGCTCGGACCACATGACGGAGTACATGGCCAGCTCGGCGGCCGTGGGGCGGCGGCCCAGGATTTCGACGACGCGGTTGTATTCGTCTTCCTTCAGGCCCAGTTCGGCCCAGGGCAGCGGCGTGTCCGGGGTGGACGCCGCGTGCTCAACGGTGTCGATGTTGAATTTCTTCTGCTCGGCGGTGGAGTTAGCGGACACGGTCATTATTTGCCTCCGGCAACGAGCGAGGTGAGTACAGAGGTGAAGACGCCGATTCCGTCGGTGCCGCCGCGCAGTGCGACGTCCCCGCGGGCGGAGGAATCCGGGCCGAAGCCGGCTTCCACGGCATGCTCGGGGTGCGGCATGAGGCCGACGACGTTGCCGGCGGCGTTGGTGATGCCGGCAATGTCGCGGCGGGAGCCGTTGGGGTTGAAGCCGTCGTAGCGGAAGACCACGCGGCCTTCCCCTTCGAGCTCATCCAGGGTCTTTTCGTCGGCGACGTACTGGCCGTCCTGGTTCTTCAGTGGAATGACCATGCCTTCGTCCTGCCCGTAGGCGGAGGTCCACGCGGTGGAGTTGTTTTCCACGCGGAGCAGCTGGTCGCGGCACATGAACTTCAGGTGGTCATTCTTGATCATCGAACCGGGCAGCAGGTGCGCCTCGGTGAGGACCTGGAAGCCGTTGCAGATGCCGAGTACGGGCAGGCCGCCCTTGGATGCATCCACGACCTTCTCCATCAGCGGCGCGAACCGGGAGATCGCTCCGGCGCGCAGGTAATCGCCGTAGGAGAAGCCGCCGGGGATGATGACGGCGTCGACGTCGTGCAGGTTCGCGTCACCGTGCCAGAGTCCGACGGCGGTGCCGCCGGCCAGGCGCACGGCGCGTGCGGCGTCGCGGTCGTCAAGCGTGCCGGGGAAGGTGATGACGCCGACGCGGACCGCGCGCAGGGCTGCGTCTTCCGGCGCGGCGGAGTAGTCGCCGATCAGCGGGGTGCTCAAAATCAGGCCTCCGAAATAACTTCGACGCGGGTGACGTCTTCGATCACGGGGTTGGAGAGCAGCGTGGCTGCCGCGGTGCGGGCCTGCTCGAGGATTTCCGGGGTAACGTCCCCGTCAACCGTGAGCTCAAAGCGCTTGCCCTGGCGGACACCGGAGAAGCCGGTCAGGCCAAGTCGGGGAAGTGCGCCGGCGATGGCTTTGCCCTGCGGATCCAGGATCTCGGGCTTGGGCATGACGTCAACAACGATCCGGGGCATCCGGTAACTCCTGTGAGTGAAAAGGGGTGGCCGCGGACCGTGCCGTCTCACGCTGATTCAGCGCTCCGCGAGCTTGCTCCTTCATTCTACGGCCGCGCATCCAGATAGCAGAAAGTGCCCGTTACAAGGCTGAAACGGGCACTAACTGCTGTCTCGATTTGAGTTTTGACTGCCGGAAAGGCTAGGCCGGCAGCTCGATCTGGAAGCCGCAGCTGCAGCGCAGGATGTTGATCTCCAGGCGTACATCCCCGGTGCCGGCATCCGGCTCCGTGCTCAGCGGCTCGGAGAGGGAAACCGTGCGGGTGTCCTTCGGCTTCATTGGCTCACCGCAGTGCAGGTACTCGGTCGCTGCCGGTTCGGCGATGGCCCGGCGGGCCCATAGCGGGGAATGGCGGACGGGGTGGCCGTAGAAACGGTCACATTCGCCGCAGCTGTAGCTGATCTCCAGGAACTCGGCGGCATCGGCGGTCTTGGACGGTTCCACGGATTCGATGATCAGGAACTCATCGGTACCGCAGTAGGAGCACCACGGTACGTACTCTGCGGGTGCCTGCGTGCCCGGAACGGCGGGGCACTGCGGGTCTTCGGGTGTTGCTTCAATCGACAATTTCGTTCCTCCGGCTAAGCCCGGTGCGCCTGTCACGGCGCGGTCCGTACGTGGATAGTAAGCAAGCTGATTCAATAATATACCTAAGGGTACTTAGTATGGAAGTTGGGATGGTCTGAATCACACTCGGTACAGTGGACCGGTGAAACTCGTTGCTGCACGTCCGGGCATTGTCCGGCGCTCCATGAACCTCTGGCCGCCCTTCCTCTTCTCCGGCATCAAGATCACCGAACTGCCCGAAGACTTCCTCTCCGCTACGGTCCGGCTGCGGCTGCACTGGTGGAACCGCAACGTTGCGGGCGTGCTGTTCGGCGGCAGCCTCTTCGCCATGACAGACCCGTTCTGGATGATGCTGCTGCTGCGCCACCTGGGCAAAGAGAACGTCATCTGGGACCGTGCAGCCGAGGTTGACTTCATCAAGCCCGGCAGGGGCGACGTGTACGCCCATTTCGCCATTACGAAAGCCGACATCGAACGGCTGCGCGAGGCCGCAGCCGGCGGTGCGAAAGTGCTCGAGTGGTTCAGCGTTGAAGTCCGGGATTCAAGCGGGGATGTGGTGGCGCGGGTACGCAAGCAGGTTTACCTGCGCCGCAAGCGGGACCTGCCCGCCGCCGGAAGCGCCGCCGGAACTGCTACATTGCCCCCGTCGCCGGACCAAGCAGTCCGCTAAGGGCCTCCCAGCGGCTGATCTGGCAGCCGTCCGACGCCGCGAATTCCGCCTCAACCTCTTCACCGTCCACGGTGCCGCTCACTGCGGCCCGCTGCGGTCCGCCGTACTGCATGGTGCAGGCGACGCCGCTGCCCGGTTCCGCGAACAACCCGGTTCCGCTCTCGGCGAGTGCGGCGCATGCCGCCGCGGGATCAGGTGCGCCCGATTCTCCGGCCGGAGCAGCGCCGTCGCACTCCAGAACCCAGGTGTTGGTGACTGCTTCGCCGTCGGCCATCAGTTCCACGCTGAGCGAGGTTGCCGCCGCGGGGGACGTGGCCGGCGAGGAGGAGGAAGTGGATGGCGACGGCGCCGGCACAGACGACGACGGCGCGCTGCCCGGATTCGATTCGGCGCAGCCTGCGAGCACAAGGGCTGCAGCAGCGAGCAGTATTACGCTGCGGGGCAGGCGGTTCGGCATCTGCGTGACCTTCCGGATCGACTGGCATACAGCCTAGCCAATGCCTGCAAGGTGTTACGCGGCACCGGTCAGGTTGGTGTCGAGGCCGCGTCGGCAGCAGCCCGTGCCTGCGCGGCGTAGTACGGGCCCTGATCGAGGTAGTGCTGGTCGAAATCCGGCATGCGCCCACCCGTGAGGGAAGCGCTGAGCCGGTCGAGGTAGTGCTCCCAGCCCGGCCCGGTATCTTCGGCGGCGGACGGATCCGGCAGGTGCTGGATGAACTCAACCCGGGTGGCGCCGCCGTCATCCCATAGCCGGACCTCCAGGTCCCAGCTTCCCCCTTCATCCTCCATGAGTACACGCAGCCGCTGCCCGGGTACGCACTGGGAGAGCCTGGCTCGGCTGTTTGGTTGCTCCTCTTCATAGAGCAGCTGGAAATCGAACGCAGTACCGGGCTCGGGCAAGCCGTCCCAGCGTCCGATCCAGGCGGCTGTCCGCTCCGCGTCCGTGAAGCTGGGCCAAACCTGTGCGGGGCTGCCCGAGAGGCGGCGGGTCAGGACGAGGTCGTAGGATTCCTCGCCGGTGCGGTGGACAGTTCCGCTGGGTTCGGACTGCATAGCTGCTCCTGGAATGGCTCAAGCAGGTCCAGGATGCGGACCCGCAGCTGCTGCGATTCCTCGGTAAAACCGCGTTGGAGGGAAGCGTACGCCGCCCGCCCCGCCGGAGTCTCTACCTGGATGGGTTCATAGCCCCAGTCCCGCAGATCGTAGGGTGAGGCGCGCATATCCATTTCACGGATGCGCCAGGCCAGTTCGAAGCAGTCCATTACCAGGTCCCCCGGCAGCAGCGGAGTCAGTTTGTAAGCCCACTTGTACAGATCCATGTTCGCGTGCAGGCAGCCGGGCTGTTCCAGATCGCGCTGGTTTTCCCGCGTGGGCGTGAGCTCATTGAGGGCCGTGGCCTCGGGCGCGTAGAACCGGAAAGCATCGAAGTGGGTGCAGCGGATCCGGCTCTGCTCCACCAGGTCATTTGTCCCCTGGGCGCCCAGCCGCAGTCCGAGGTATTCATGCCGGATCCCGTTCACCTCGGACTTGTAGGCCATCGCCCACTCGTGCATCCCGAAGCAGCCCAGCGACGGTTTCCGGGCAGCGGTCCGGGAGAGCAGCATGCGGGTGAACCCGGCCGCTGTCCCGCGGGCCGCGGCAAAACCGGCCACATCCACCGTGACTGCAGGTGTGTCCGGATCCAGCCCGGCGGCCGTTCGTTCTTCCGGCGCCAGGGTGCGGTAGAACTTCCAGTCCGCCCGCTCCGCTGCAGCGGCACCGGTAAGCACGACGCCGGCACCCGGGTGCCAGCGCATCAGCTGGCCGGGTTTCAAGGAGTAGTAGGTGAAGAGGAAATCCTCCACCGGATGCTTCTGCCCGGCGGAACGCCGCCGCAGGAAGCCTTCCGTGAACGGGCGGACCCGGTCCTGATAGGCGGCCTGCCGGGGAACCCACTGCTCCTCGGACAGCACGGTTGGATAAGAGAGGCTCACGCCCCCATTATCCTGCCGTGCTGCCCGGTCTCCTAGCGGACGGGCGAGGGCTGTGGATCTCCGGACAGCCCGCTGTCCTTATCCCTGTCCCCTTCCATGCCGGTGCTGCTGCGGGCGCCGGAATCCGCCGAGGTGCCTTCCGGCGTCCATCCGTCGGCGTACTCACCGGACTCATAGTCATAGTCCACGGGCTTTCCGTCTTCGTCCCTGCGCTGGTACCAGTCGGTGACGGTCTTGTCGTGGGAATCGAAATCGGCTCCTGCGCCCTGGCCGTCCGGGGCCTTCTGCACGGCGATGGCGAAGTCGTCGCCGTGTTCGTCGATCCCGGTGCGCACTGCCTGCTCAAGGGCGGCCGTTGCGTATTCCCGGCGGATGATCAGCGGGTCGGTCTGCAGGTCCCGGATGAAGGCGACCATCATCAGCGCCAGGATGACGGCGAAGGGCAGGGCAGAAACGATGATCAGGTTCTGGAGTCCGGACAGCGCCTCATTGCCTCCCACCAGCAGCATGACCACGGCAATGCCCATCATGGCCAGGCCCCAGAAGACGGTGACTTTCCGGTCAGGCTCCGGCTTGCCTCGCTGGGACAGGCTTCCCATGACCAGAGACGCGGAGTCGGCGGAAGTGATGAAGAAAATGGCGATGCAGAACATTGCCAGGAACGGCGTGATCGAGCTGAGGGGGAGCCCATCCAGTATCTGGAAGAACAAAGCTTCCGGGGCGCCGTCGGCCGAGATGTCGGCTCCCTGCATCCGCATCCAGATCGCTGTGCCGCCGAAAATGCCGAACGCGAGCACACAAACCAGGGTGGGCACCACCAGGACATACTGGACATACTCGCGAAGTGTCCGTCCGCGGGAGATCCGGGCGAGGAAAATGCCTACGAACGGGGACCAGGAAATCCACCAGGCCCAGTAGAAAACGGTCCAGTTGGCGGAGAAGTCTGCTGCCTCAGCACCCCATGATGGGCCCTTGCTCATCAGGTGCAGGACGTCGGAGAGGTACTCCGTGATGGAAGCGGGAATCAGGTTCAGCAGGAACAGTGTGGGGCCGGTCAGGAAGATAAAGACCACCAGGGCGATCGCCAGGGACATATTGACGTTGGAGAGCATCCGGATGCCACGGCCGATGCCGGAGACGGCGGAAGCGATGAACGCCGCCGTGAGAATGGCGATGATGCCGATCAGGGCCGCGTTGGGGAGACGTCCGATGCCGCTGACGATCTCCACCCCGCGGCCAATCTGCAGGGCGCCGATGCCCAGCGATGCCGCCGTGCCGAACAGGGTGGCGACGATGGCGAACATGTCGATCAGGCGTCCGGCAGCACCTTCGGT
This sequence comes from Arthrobacter sp., assembly GCA_040274025.1. Taxonomy (GTDB): domain Bacteria; phylum Actinomycetota; class Actinomycetes; order Actinomycetales; family Micrococcaceae; genus Arthrobacter_B. The sequence goes on from JBELZL010000006.1 coordinate 104,589, forward strand.
CTGCCTGCGTCCGAGCAGCGGGGTGAAGATGGCGCTCATCAGCGGCACCCTGCCGCGGCGGTAGGAACCGTAGGCCACGGCTGCGCCCACCAGCGCATAGATGGCCCAGGCGTTGAACCCCCAGTGGAAGTAGGTCTGGGACATGGCTTTGTGCAGGGCTTCGGTTGTTTCCGGCTGCGCCTCGCCCGGTGCCGGTGTCATGAAGTAGGTCAGCGGCTCGTACGGTCCGAAGAAGAACAGGCCGATGCCGACGCCCGCGGAGAACATCATGGCAACCCAGGAGAATTTCGAGTATTCGGGCTTCTCCCCGTCAACGCCGAGCGGGATCTTGCCATAGCGGCTGAATCCGACGAACAGCATAAACACGAGGACCACCGCCACCAGGGAGCTGAACAGCCAGCCGGTGTTCGTCACGACCCAGCCAAGGGCCAGGTCTGAGATAGATTTCAGCGACTCGGTGGAGAATACGCCCCAGGCGACGAATCCGAGGACCAGTACGGCCGCGACTCCGAAGACCAGCGGGTCCGTCCGGTAGCGGACGCGCTGGTCGTCGACGGCGATTCCGGGGACCAGGCCGGGGTGGGTGTCGTGCGGGTACTTCTTCTTTTCCCTGCGCAGCACGCGTGCAGCGCGCTGGCCCATGGAAGCTTTGGGCAGTGATTCCCTGCTTCGCCGGGATAGGCCGGAGCCGTCCGGTGCGCCGTCTTCGGGCGGCCCGGCGGGCTGTGTCTGCCTGGATGAGGGCGGTGTTGCCACGGGATTCTTCTCCTTGGGGCGGACGTGCTGCCGCCCATGGGGTGCGTTTCGGGACGCGAAGAAGAATACGCCGGTTATGTTTTACCGTTTTGCACAGTAAGGGCGCTTATATACCACACTTTAATTGTTATCTTGTTGTTGCTTTTTATGCACGCATTTGCTCAATTGGCATCATTAGCTGCCGGGTCCTGTGTGGCTTCGATCAGGCGCTGCATTGCGGCGTTGAGCTCCAGCACTTCCTCCCGGCTGAGCTTCAGGCGCTCCATCATGGCGCCGGGAACGGCCAGGGCCTTCCGGCGCAGGCTGCGGCCGCGCTCGGTCAGGTCCACTGCCAGTGCGCGGTCATTGTCCGGGGCGCGGTTGCGGGAGATCAGGCCTGCACTCTCCATCCGCTTGAGCATGGGCGAGAGGGTGGCCGGTTCCATCAGGAGTGCGTCACTGAGGTTGCGGACAGTGCGCGGACTCTGCTCCCAGAGTGCCAGCAGCACCAGGTACTGCGGGTGGGTAACGCCCAGGTCCTCCAGTACAGGGCGGTACGCTCCGACCACCGACCGGGACGCGACGGACAGGGCGAAGCACAGCTGGTGTTCCAGCAGCAGATCATCGTCGACCGGATCCATGGCCGCCTCCTAATGGTTAGTGCACTAACAATTAGCGTACTATAGGTCACAGGTACACCTCGGAAGGGACATCTCATGGCAGCTCGGGAAAGCTTCACCGCCAAATTCATGCGCATAACCGGCAAGGCGCGGCTGATTTTCGGGCCCGCCCAGAGCTCCTCCCTGACCCATGAAATGACCGAGGAAAACAAGCGCCTCCTCGAGGCCCAGCAGGCCGAAGAGAAGGCCAAGTGGGAGACCGTGACGCGCGCTGACGGCAGCAGCTACATCCTGCCCCGCAAACCGGACTGAGTTTTCTAAACCCGGAGTTTTTCTGGCCCGGAATCCTATCCTGTAGGGACCTGCGTTGGCCACACTGACACCGTCGGGAACAGGTTTTAAGCACAAGGGGCGCCCGGTGTCCCGGACGCCCCTCGAAATCGGCTGTGCCTAGCGGCCGGTGCCGCCGTACACGGTGGCTTCCGCCTCGCCGTCGAGCCCGAAGGCTGCGTGGACCGCACGGACTGCATCATCGAGCTTGGAAGCGCTGGTAACCACGGAGATGCGGATTTCCGACGTCGAAATCATGTCGATGTTCACGCCGGCCAGGTGCAGTGCTTCGAAGAACTTGTGCGAAACGCCCGGGTTGGAGCGCATGCCGGCGCCAATCAGGGACAGCTTGCCGATCTGCTCGTCGTAATCGATGCTGTCGAAGCCAACCTCGGCCTTCGCGGCGTTCAGGGCGGCCATCGCGGCCTGCCCGTCAACGATCGGCAGGGTGAAGGAAATGTCCGTCCTGCCGGAGCCCTTGGTGGAGACGTTCTGCACGATCATGTCGATGTTCGTGTTGGCGCCGGCGACGATACCGAAGATCTCCGCGGCCTTGCCGGGGATGTCGGGGACGCCCACAACGGTGAGCTTGGCTTCGGAGCGGTCATGCGCGACGCCGGAAATGATGGGCTGTTCCAAGGGTTCTCCCTCTTGAATCTTGATCTTGTCATCCGGGCTGGGCAGTACCCAGGTCCCCTCGTGCTGGCTGAAGGAAGACCGCACATGCAGCGGTACTCCGAAGCGGCGGGCGTATTCGACGCAGCGCAGGTGCAGGATCTTGGCACCTGATGCCGCCATCTCCAGCATTTCCTCGCTGGAGATCTGTTCGATCTTCTGGGCGGTCGGGGCCACACGGGGATCGGCGGTGTAGACACCGTCCACATCTGTGTAAATCTCGCAGACATCGGCGTCGAGCGCTGCAGCGAGGGCGACGGCGGTGGTGTCCGAGCCGCCACGGCCCAAGGTGGTGATGTCGTGGCTGTCCCGGCTCATGCCCTGGAAACCGGCGACGATCGCGACGTCGCCCTTTTCGATGGCCGTCTTGATCCGGTGCGGGGAGACGTCGATGATCCGGGCCTTGCCGTGGATCGCGTCGGTGATCATGCCGGCCTGGCTGCCGGTGAAGGACTGGGCTGAGGCACCGAGTTCGTTGATGGCCATGGCCAGCAGGGCCATGGAGATGCGTTCCCCGGAGCTCAGCAGCATGTCCATCTCACGCGGGTAGGCGCCGGTGGTGATCTGCCCGGCCAGGTCCAGCAGCTCGTCGGTGCTGTCGCCCATGGCGGAGACCACCACAATGACGTCGTTCCCGGCGTTCTGGGTATCCACTACGCGCTTGGCGACGCGCTTGATGCCTTCGGCGTCCGATACGGAGGATCCGCCGAATTTCTGCACTATCAGGCTCATGCGTACACGCTCTCTGGAACTCTTCCAAGTTGCTGCCGGCGGCGTGTAAGCCGCTGCGGCACTAAATGTCCGTGGAAAAGGCCGCACGACGGCGGCCAACCTCCAAAGTCTATAGCGGCGCCGCTGCGGCACCGAAATGACGCCGACATGCCGCTCAACCTGTACTTAACGAATCCCGGACGGGGAAAGTTGCCCGCGCCTAGCTGAGGCTGCGGCGTCCTTCGAAGGCGCGGCCCAGGGTGATCTCATCGGCGTATTCAAGGTCACCGCCGACGGGCAGCCCGGAGGCCAGCCGCGTGACGGTGATGCCCAGCGTCTTGAGCATGCGGACCAGGTAGGTGGCCGTCGCCTCGCCTTCCAGGTTCGGATCAGTGGCAATGATGATTTCGCTGATCTGTTCATCAGAGAGACGGCTGAGCAGTTCGCGGATGCGCAGCTGGTCCGGGCCGACGCCGGCGATGGGGTTGATTGCCCCGCCGAGGACGTGGTAGCGGCCGCGGAAGGAGCGGGTGCGCTCCACGGCGATTACGTCCTTGGACTCTTCCACCACGCAGATCATGGTGGGGTCCCGGCGGGGGTCGCGGCAGATGTTGCAGGTCTCCTGCTCGGTGACGTTGCCGCACACCTGGCAGAACTTCACCTTTTCCTTCACCGTCACAATGGCCGAAGCCAGCCGGGACATGTCCTCGGCGTTGGACTCAAGGATGTGGAACGCGATCCGCTGGGCCGACTTGGGGCCCACGCCGGGGAGGCGGCCCAACTCGTCGATCAGTTCCTGAACCGCACCTTCGTACACTTGGCCTTCTTAGGGAAATAGTTGTTTGTTCCGGCTGGCTGCTGCCTGTTTACCGGGGGATGCTGTGGCCGTCGAGGCTGCGTTCCTCAATCAGCCGCCCGCCCAGGATCCGCTCGATCGCCTTGCGGCCCACGAGTCCTGAATCTTCAAGGGTTACGTCGTCGGCGCTGGGGACATCTTCGACGTAGGCCAAGTCTACTTTGCCGCGGGCTGCAACGGCCGGGGTGCCGCCGCGTTGTGCTGCTTCGTTGAGCAGCTGCTGGTAGCGGCTGAGTTTTTGTCCCGGGCGGTGTGCTGGGGCCTGGCTGCCCTGTTCCCGGGTGCCCGACGGCGCTTCGGGCTGCGGGGCGGAGCTTCCGTTGGTTCCGGGTGCTGCTGCGTAGGCGCCGGCTGCTGACGGACGGGCGGCAGTGCCGTTGCCGTCGGGGCTGGCCTGGACCGGTTTTGCACCGGCTGCCGGCACGGGGTGTGAGGCCTGCCGGTGGGCCGGTTGGTGGGCGGCTTGGTGGGCGGAGGACCCGTGGGCTTCCGGCGCGGCAGTGTTTTCTGGGGATCCGTTTTCTGGGGATCCGTTTCCTGCGGGCGCGTGGCCGGCCGGGGTGCCGCGTCCGGGCGTGCCGGCACCTGTGCCGGGCCGAGTGGCGGTGGTTCCGGCCCAGTTGGTGCTGGCCCACTCTTCGTCGCTGACGGCGCTGCTGACGTGGATGTCATCAGGGACGGCAGCGGTTTCCCAGGCGTTGCTTTCGGGTACGTCTGCGGGTTCTGAGGGTTCCTGCGGCCAGTCCTCTGGCAACGGTGCGCTGCTGCGGGTTGATCCGCCGCTGCGGGAAGGCATGCTGCCCGATGCGGTGTCACCGTCGGCTCCGCCTCGGTGTGATGCTGCGGCTCCGGTGACGGCTGCGGCGGGGGCCGCCTGCTCCGGTCCGGGCTCCGGGCGGGACGGAGCCGCCGGAGGGATGTTCCAGACGGGTGCGCTGGCAGCGGGTCCGGTGGCAGCAGCTGGACCGGTGGCAGCCGCTGCGCCGGTCTCCGGGCGCGGCTGTTGCGGTGCCCCCTGTTGCTGAGCCTGCTGCCGGTACTCCGCCTGCTGCTTGGCAGCCTGCGGGGAGGGCACGGCGCCCCGGTTTTGGGCGGCAGCACTGGAGCCGCGCACGGGTTCAGCCTGCGGGGGTGCTGAGGGAGCCGGTGCGGCTCCCTGCGGCTGTGCCGGTGCTGAAGACTGTGCCGGAGTCTGTGCCGGCGGGGTCAGCCGGCTACCAGCTTTTGGGCCGGGTTCACCCGCTGACGCGGCGCTGTCATGTACTGCGTTGACCTGGCAGTCCACGCCCAGGACCTGATGGATGGCCTTGCGGAGGTTCTCCAGATGGTCCGGACGGTTGAAGTTGGTGGCAGCGCCGGGGTTGGAGAAGGAAAGCTCCAGCACCCTGCCGTCGAAGGAACGCGGTGATGCGTTCTTGCTGACGTTGAGCCAGGTGGCCCTGCGGATGCTGGTCAGAGCGTCCATGATTTCCGGCCATGCCCGGCGGATCATTTCCACCTGGCCGGGGCCTGCAGCGGAGGGGGCAGGGGACGTTCCGTCCGGCGCGCCCTGTGCCGATGTGGTCGGCGCGGCGGGGGCTGCAGCGGCTGGTGCAATGCCGGCGGGTGCCTGAGCGGGGCCCGTCTGCTGGCCCGGCTGTCCCTGAGGTACCGGCTGTCCCTGGGGCTGCGCGGCGCGACCGGCATCCTGCCGCTGGCCAAGATTCTGCTGCTGGCCGGGATCCTGCTGGCTGGGATCCCCCTGCGCCCTGGCCGGCTGCGGCGCCTGGTTCCGCGCATCCTGACCCTGCGGAGCAGCGCCCTGCTGGCCCTGCCCTGCCGTCTGCTGCGAAGCGGCCTCGCGGGAAACATCGTCCCAGGTCCGGCTGGGTGCGGAGGGTGCCGAGCCAGTTGTGGTGTCTGCCGGACGGGTACCGGACGCGGCAGGAGCCGAGGGAGCCGCGGGCGTAGCCCACGTTCCACCCCAGTCCGCTGCTCCGTTGGAGGAAGGTGCGGCGGCAGGAGCGCTGGCGGCTGGAGCAGGCTCCGGTGCCGGTGCTGCCGGCTGCTGCGATACCTGCTGTGGTGCAGCGGCAGGCGCGGGGGTTTGCTCCGGAGCCTGCGCCGCGCGCTGCGGGGGAAGTCCCGCGGAGGCCGGGGCGGCGTCGCCCGCGTAGCTCAACCGGCGCTCGATCCGGTCGACCCGCGCCGCAGTGCCGCGCTCGGACTGATCTGCAGCGGGCAGAAGGATCCTCGCGCAGAGCAGCTCGAGGTGCAGCCGGGGTGAGGTGGCGCCGGTCATTTCGGTGAGGGCGGTGTTCGTGATGTCCGCCGCGCGGGAGAGTTCCGCCCCGCCAAACTGTGCGGCCTGCGTGCGCATCCGGTTGATCTGGTCTTCCGGTACGCCACGGAGCACGGCGGCAGCGGCGTCGGGCATTGCATTGACAACGATCAGGTCCCGAAAACGCTCCAGGAGGTCCTCGACGAAACGGCGGGGATCCTGTCCAGTCTGGATCACGCGGTCCACGGCGCTGAAAACGGTGGCGGCATCGCCGGCAGCAAAGGCATCGACGACGTCGTCGAGCAGGGCCACGTGGGTATAGCCAAGCAGATTCACTGCCAGCTCATAGTCCAGGCCGGACTCCCCGGCGCCGGCCATCAGCTGGTCCAGGACGGAGAGCGAGTCGCGAACGGATCCGCCGCCGGCCCGGATCACCAGGGACAGCACGCCCGGAGCAACCGGCACACCTTCCTGGACGCAAAGCTTCTCAAGGTAAGCCAGCAGGGGCTCCGGAGGAACCAGCCGGAACGGGTAGTGGTGGGTACGGGAGCGGATGGTGCCGATCACCTTGTCCGGCTCCGTGGTGGCGAAGATGAACTTGATGTGTTCCGGCGGCTCTTCGACGATCTTCAGCAGGGCGTTGAACCCTGCTGAGGTGACCATGTGGGCCTCATCGATGATGAAGATCTTGTAGCGGTCCCGCACGGGGGCAAAGGTGGCGCGTTCGCGCAGGTCGCGGGCATCGTCCACGCCGCCGTGGCTGGCTGCGTCAATTTCAATGACGTCAAGGCTGCCGGCGCCGTTGCGGGCAAGCTCAACGCAGCTGTCGCACATACCGCAGGGGGTCGGCGTCGGACCCTGGGCGCAGTTCAGGCATCGGGCGAGAATCCGCGCAGAAGTGGTCTTGCCGCAGCCGCGCGGACCTGAGAAGAGGTAGGCGTGGTTGACGCGGT
>JBELZL010000007.1:0-107954 GCA_040274025.1 Arthrobacter sp.
TGCAGATGGACTTCGGGAAGTGCCGGTAGCCCAGCGTGGACGGGTAGGCGTTGTGATCCAGCAGGAACTCATGGGCAACGCGGTCCAGCTCATCGGTGGTGACACCGGGTTCAATGTGCCGGCCCACCTCTACGATTGCCTGTGCGGCGATCCGGCCGGCAACCCGGATCTTCTCGATGGTCTCCGCAGACTTGACCTCCGAGCCGGTGAATTTCGCGGGTGCATCCTTGTCCACGTATTCGGGACGGGCAATCGACGCCGGCACCGGCCGGCGGGGGGAGAGTGTTCCCGGCTGCAGGCGGCCAAGGGGTGCGGTGGCAATATTCTGGGGCATAGTATCGATCTTATCGCCAGCGTTCCGTGCTGCTGCATGGCCGCTGGAATGTGCGTCCCCGGCCGGCCCAATCGGCCGTCCGGGCCGAATTGGAGGAGGGCCCATGGCCGAGTACTGGTTCAACGTTCAGACCCATGAGGTAGAGGTGGGCCCGCAGTCGGACTGGACGAAGCTGCTGGGGCCGTACCAGACCCGAGAAGAAGCTGCGGCAGCCCTGCAGAAAGTCCAGGCCCGCAACGAAGCATGGGACAAGGACGAAGACTGAGCATTCCCCGCGGGCGGCCGCGGCTGCCCGCGGGATAAGCGGCTAGAAGCTGTGCTCCGGTCCCGGGAACGTTCCGCTGCGGACCTCGTCCGCGTACTCGCGGGCCGCAGCGGAAAGAACTGAGCGGACATCCGCGAAAGCCTTAACGAACTTGGGTGCCTTGCCCCCGCGCATGCCGGCCATATCCTGCCACACCAGCACCTGGCCGGTCGTGGCGTTGCCGGCTCCGATGCCGATCGTGGGCACGCGGACCGCGGCATCCACTGCGGCCGCGACGTCGGCGGGGACCATTTCCATTAGCACACAGAAGGCGCCCGCCTCAGCCAGTGCGGCGGCGTCGTCAATCACTGTCTGCGCGGCCTCGCCCCGGCCCTGGACCTTGTAGCCGCCCAGGGCATGCTCGCTCTGCGGGGTGAAACCGACGTGCGCCATGACCGGAATGCCAGCGGCCGTCATGGCACGGACATGATCCGCGTAGTGCGCGCCGCCTTCCATCTTCACGGCCTGGACACCGGCCTCCTTCATCAGGCGAACCGAAGACTCAATGGCCTGCGCAGGGGACACCTCGTAGGATCCAAACGGCAGGTCGCAGACGATCAGCGCACGCTTGGCGCCGGCAGAGACCGACTTGGCGAAGACGATCATTTCATCCAGCGTGATGGGCAGGGTGGTTTCGTGGCCCATCACGTTATTGGCCGCTGAATCGCCGATAAGCAGGGTTTCGATGCCGGCCTCGTCGAAGATCTGCGCCGTGTACTGGTCGTAGGCGGTGAGCATGGCGAACTTTCCGCCGGTGTCCTTGAGCTGCTGCAGGTAGGAGGTTCGGACCCGGCGGGGCGGCGCCGGTGCCGGGCTCTTCTCGGTGCCGTACGGTTTGGGCTGTTCAGCGCTGGTCATCCTTCGAGACTACTAAACGTTCACTTAGCCTGTGCCGCGGACCGGGGAATATGTCCTGCGCGTAATGTCCGAAGCCACGCGTTGTCCAGAGCCGAAAAAGCCCCTGGGCTGGGTAGAGTAAATGCAGGCCGAATCCGGAAAACCGCCCAGCGAAGTACAGCGAAAGAGGTTAAGCATGAACCGCCAGCAGGAATTCGTTCTGCGAACGATCGAAGAACGTGACGTGCGGTTCGTGCGGCTGTGGTTTACCGACGTTGTGGGATCGATGAAATCCGTGGCCCTGGCCCCGGCCGAAGTTGAAGGCGCCTTCGAGGAAGGCCTCGGCTTTGACGGCTCCTCGATTGAGGGACTGGCCCGCATCTTCGAGTCGGACATGCTGGCCCAGCCGGATCCCTCCACCTTCCAGATCCTGCCCTGGCGCGGTGACGAGGAGCAGACCTCCCGGATGTTCTGCGACATCCTCACCCCGGACGGCCAGCCCTCGGCAGCGGATCCCCGCTATGTCCTCAAGCGCCAGCTCGCCAAGGCAGCGGACATGGGCTTCACCTGCTACACCCACCCTGAAATCGAGTTCTACCTGCTGAAGTCGGACCAGCCCGGCCCCGACGGTGAGCCGGTTCCGGTGGACCGCGCAGGCTACTTCGACCACGTCCCCGGCGGCGTGGCCCAGGATTTCCGCCGCACCGCGGTTTCGATGCTGGAGGCGGTGGGCATTTCCGTGGAATTCAGCCACCACGAGGCAGGCCCCGGCCAGAATGAGATAGACCTGCGCTACGCGGACGCACTGCAGACCGCGGACAACATCATGACGTTCCGCACGGTGGTCAAGGAAGTCGCCCTGATGACCAACTGCTACGCGACTTTTATGCCCAAGCCGTTCTCCGACCACCCGGGCTCAGGGATGCACACCCACTTTTCCCTGTTCGAGGGCGATTCGAACGCGTTCTTTGAAGCCGGTGCTGAATTCCAGCTCTCCACCACAGCCCGGCAGTTTATGGCCGGCGTCCTGCGGCACGCACCGGAATTCACCGCGGTGACCAACCAGTTCGTGAACTCCTACAAGCGCCTGTGGGGCGGGGGAGAAGCTCCGAGTTATCTGTCCTGGGGGCACAACAACCGCTCCGCCCTGCTGCGGGTGCCGCTGTACAAGCCGGGCAAGGGACAGTCCGCACGGATCGAATACCGCGGCATCGACTCCGCGGCCAACCCCTACCTGTCCTACGCAGTGCTCCTCGGAGCAGGGCTGAAGGGCATCGAAGAAGGCTACGAGCTGCCCCCGGGCGCCGAGGACGACATCGAGTCGCTGAGCGCCGCCGAGCGCCGCGCGATGGGACACGCCCCCCTGCCCTCCAGCCTGCACGACGCGATCCGCGTCATGGAGGATTCGGAGCTGGTCGCGGAGATCCTGGGGGAGCAGGTCTTTGAGAACTTCCTGCGCAACAAGCAGGCTGACTGGAACGAATACCGCCAGCAGGTCACGGCCTTCGAGCTGAAGAAGAACCTGAGCATCCTCTAGCGGAAGCTGACTGCCGATGAGCCTGACCAGACGCCTGATCGCCGCCGGTTTTACGGATCTGGAGAAAAGCGAACGGTTCCTGGCCGCCCCGGAACTGGACGGGATTGACCAGGAACGGCTCTTCGCCGGGTTTGTCCGGGCAGCGAACCCGGACATGGCACTGCAGTCCCTGGTCCGGTTACTCTCCCGCATTCCCGCGCTCGGGGAACTCGTGGCCGGGGAACAGGATGAGTCCGAGGCCCTCTTCCGGGTCCTCGGAGCCTCCGAGGCGCTGGCCGAGTTCGTCATGCGGCACCCGGAGAACGCAGAGCTGTTCAACACCGGGCTGCGTGCCGAGCCTGGGCAGGTTCCGGCCCGGATACTGCGTGCGTCGCTGCTCGAATCCGTGCAGGCCGCATCCGGTCCCAACCCGATGGCCCGCCTGACCGGTCCCGACGCCTATGTGCAGCTGCGCACCCGCTACCGCCGGCACCTGCTGGACCTGGCGATCCGTGATCTCGGAGCCGCTTCGCCCGAAGACACCATGCCCGCCGTCGGCCGGGAACTGGCTGACCTGGCCGGAGCAGCGCTTGAGGCGGCGCTGGCAGTGTCCCGTGCCGAGCTGGCGGACGCCTTTGACCCGGCCGACGTCGCTGCGGTGCGCCTGGCCGTGATCGGCATGGGCAAGTGCGGTGCCAGCGAGCTGAACTACATATCCGACGTCGACGTCATCTATGTGCTCGACGCCCCGGGTCTGGACGAAACGCTGGCCGGCCGCATCGGCACCGCCATGGCCGCCGGCATTTCCCGCGTGATCAACGCTTCGGCTCCGGAACCGGGGCTGTGGGAAGTGGACGCCAACCTGCGTCCCGAAGGGAAGGACGGTCCGCTGGTCCGGACCCTGGATTCACACCTGAACTACTACCGGCGGTGGGCGCATACCTGGGAGTTCCAGGCGCTGCTCAAGGCACGTGCCGTGGCCGGGGATCCGGAGCTTGGCCGCCGCTACGAGGACGCCGTTGCACCGCTGATCTGGTCCAGCTCGGAGCGGGACGGGTTCGTCGAGTCGGTACAGGCCATGCGCCGCCGGGTCACGGACCACATTCCCTCCCATGAGGAGACCCGGCAGATCAAGCTCGGCAAGGGCGGGCTGAGGGACGTGGAGTTCACTGTCCAGCTGCTGCAGCTGGTCCACGGCAGGATCGATGAATCGCTGCGGGTCCGCACCACCACGGCAGCCATCGCTGCGCTTAGCGAGGGCGGCTACATTGGCCGCGGCGACGCAGCGGACCTTGATGCGGCCTACCGGTACCTGCGCGTGCTGGAACACCGGATCCAAATGGTGCACATGCGCCGGACCCACCTGATGCCCGAATCCGAGCCCGCCCTGCGTGCCCTCTCCAAGTCCTCCGCGGGAGCCCTGGCCCTGGTCCGGCCGAGCGCCGAGCGGTTGCTGGAGAACTGGCAGCGGACCAAACGGCTTGTGCGGCGGCTGCATGAAGCAATTTTCTACCGCCCGCTGCTGGCCACCGCGGCGAACCTCTCCGAAGCCGAGGTCCGGCTCAGCCCGGAGGCCGCACAGGCCCGGCTGGCGGCCCTGGGCTACGCCGATCCGCGCGGCGCCATGAAGCACATTGAGGCGCTCACCAGCGGCATCAGCCGGCGGGCAGCACTGCAGCGCCAGCTGCTGCCGGTCCTGCTGGGCTGGCTCGGCGACGGCGTGGACGCCGACGCCGGACTGCTGGGCTTCCGCAGGCTGAGCGAGGCGCTGGGGGACAGCCACTGGTTCCTGGGCATGATCCGGGATTCCTCCGCAGCGGGGGAGCGGCTCTGCCAGATCCTCTCCTCTTCCCGGTTCATCAGTGAACTGCTGGAGGTCTCCCCGGAATCCACTGCCTGGCTGGGAACGGACAAGGACCTGCAGCCGTCCAGCTTCGACTCGCTCTGGCAGGAGATGCGGGCCAAAATGTCCCGGCATCCGCGCCCGGCAGAGGCAGTCCGCCTGATCCGGCTCATCCGACGCCGGGAAATGCTGCGCATAGCGCTGGCAGACAGTGCCGGCCTGCTTAGCCAGGAAGAAGTCGGCCGGGCGTTGTCAGACAATGACCGTGCTGCGGTCCTGGGCACCCTGCACGTGGCCGAGAACGAGGTCTATGCCGGTGAGGAGCAGCTCACTGACGTCCTGGTGGTCGCCATGGGCCGGCAGGGCGGACGGGAAATCGGCTACGGCTCAGACGCCGACGTGCTGTACGTGCACCGCCCGCTGCCCGGCAGCGACGCCCAGGCAGCGCAGCGCCAGGCGGAGAGGATCGTGCAGCTGGTCTCTTCCCTGCTCCAGCAGCCCTGCCGCCCGGCCGTCCAGGCCGAACGGGTCCTGGAACTCGACGCCGCACTTCGCCCGGAGGGGCGCCAGGGACCGCTGGTGCGCAGCCTGGACTCCTACGCCGGGTATTACGAGCGCTGGTCGCTTGCCTGGGAAGCGCAGGCACTGCTGCGTGCCCGTCCCATGGCAGGGGATGACCGGCTGGGGGAGGACTTCATCTCCCTGATTGATCCGATCAGGTACCCGGAACAGCTGACCGAAACCGATGTGCGCGAGATCCGCCGGATCAAGGCCCGGGTCGAAGCCGAGCGGCTGCCGCGCGGCGCCGACCCTTCCCGCCAGCTGAAACTGGGCCGCGGCGGACTCAGCGACGTCGAGTGGCTCGTGCAGCTGCTCCAGCTCCAGCATGCCCGCCAGTATCCGGCTCTTCGTACTACGGCCACGCTTCCGGCGCTCGAGGCGCTGTCCGATGCCGGCTTCCTTCCGGAGGCCGATACGGCCATCCTGCGGGAGAGCTGGCTGCTGGCCAGCCGGATCCGTTGTGCAAATGTGATTCGCGGCGGACGGAACCCGGATGTGCTGCCCTCATCCCGCCGCGAGCTGGAGGCTGTTGCCCGCTGGTGCGGTTACCCTGCAGGTCAGGGGGGTGTTCTGGAGGAAGACTACCTTCGGATCACCCGCCGGGCGCGCGGGGTCTTTGAACGCTGGTTCTACGGTTACGGGGTTGGCTGAGGCGGCTTCCGGCGCCCGTCGGTAATTTCGGTGCCCGCATTCCTAGTAGGCTCTTTGGTGGCGTTTGCTGCGCATCGCCGCGAACCATTAGCTAGGAGATGTTTACTTTGCACAGTGGCAAACGGGTGCCCAAGGCCCCCGCCTCACTCGCGGTTCCCCTCACCTCCCTGCTGGCAGCGGTAGCGCTGCTGCTGGGGATTCCCGCATCCGGGGCCTTCGCGGCCACCTCTCCGGACGCCGGTGGGGCGGCCGGCAAGACTTACACCATCGGTACAGACACAACTTTTGCGCCCTTCGAGTTCCGCGAGAACGGCGAACTGGTCGGCATTGACATCGACCTCATGAACGCGATTGCCGAAGACCAGGGTTTCTCCGTGGAAATCCGTTCCCTCGGCTTCGATGCTGCTCTGCAGGCACTGCAGTCCAACCAGGTGGACGGCGTCATCGCAGGTATGTCCATCACCGAAGAACGCCAAAAGGTCTTCGACTTCTCCGACCCGTACTTCGAGTCGGGCATCCAGATGGCCGTGGCGGAAAACAACAACGACGTCTCCGGTTACGAAGACCTTGAAGGCAAGCGCGTGGCCGTCAAGACGGGCACTGAAGGCCAGGCCTTCGCCGATTCCATCAAGGACCAGTACGGCTTCGACGTCATCGCCTTCGCCCAGTCCGCGCAGATGTACGACGACGTTAAGGCCGGCTCCTCGGTCGCCGTCTTCGACGATTACCCCGTCCTGGCGTACGGTATCAAGTCCGGCAACGGCCTGAAGACCGTCACCGACAAGGAGGTCGGTTCCTCCTACGGTTTCGCCGTCAACGCTGACACCAACCCCGAACTCCTTGAGGCCTTCAACGCCGGTCTGGCAGACCTGCGCGAATCTGGTGAATACGACGAGATCCTGGACCGCTACCTGGACGCCGGCGCAGCCGACTCGAGCTTCTGGTCCCTGGTCACCGACAATGCCCCCGCCTTCGCCAAAGGCCTTGGCCTGACGCTGCTGGCCACCGCGCTGTCCCTCTTCTTCGCCCTGATCCTGGGCGTGATCTTCGGCTTCTTCAAGGTCAGCTCCAAGCTGGTGCTGCGAGGCATTGCCACCACCTACGTTTCGATCTTCCGCGGCACCCCGGTGCTGGTGCAGGCCTTCTTCTTCTACTTCGGCCTTCCGCAGCTCATCGGCCAGCCGGTGGACGTGCTGACCGCCGGCGTACTCACGCTGAGCCTGAACGCCGGTGCCTACATGACCGAAATCGTGCGCGGCGGCATCCAGTCCGTTGATCCGGGCCAGATGGAAGCTGCCCGCAGCCTGGGCCTGGGCTACGGCAAGACCATGCAGAAGATCATCATTCCGCAGGCCGTGAAGATCATGACCCCGTCCTTCATCAACCAGTTCGTGATCACCCTGAAGGACACGTCCCTGCTGGCCGTTATCGGCTTCGCGGAGCTGACGTACCAGGCTCAGCAGGTCTACGCGGTGAACTTCCGTACCGCAGAGGTGCTGATTATCGTCGCAGCCCTGTACTTCATCGTCATCACGCTGCTGACCAAGCTGGCGGACGTCCTGGATAAGAGGTTCAACAAGTGAGCAAGATCCAAACCATCGGCCTGCGCAAGTCCTACGGTCCGGTCGAGGTCCTCAAGGGGCTGGACGTTGCCGTCGCCGAAGGCGAAGTGGTCTGCGTGATCGGCCCGTCCGGCTCCGGCAAGTCCACCTTCCTGCGCTGCCTGAACAAGCTCGAAGACATTACCGGCGGCAAGGTCGTCATCGACGGCTTTGACCTCACTGACCCGAAGGTTGACCTGAACAAGGTCCGCCAGCACATCGGCATGGTGTTCCAGCACTTCAACCTGTTCCCGCACATGTCCGTGCTGGAGAACATCATGCTGGCACCGGTGGAACTGAAGAAGGGTTCCAAGGCCGAGGTGCGCAGCAACGCCCTGGCCCTGCTGGACCGCGTTGGCCTGTCAGACAAGGCTGATGCCCGCCCGGCACAGCTCTCCGGCGGCCAGAAGCAGCGTGTGGCGATTGCCCGTGCCCTGGCCATGAAGCCGGACGTGATGCTCTTTGACGAGGCTACGTCGGCACTTGACCCGGAGATGGTGGGGGAAGTGCTGCAGGTCATCCGTGACCTGGCCCAGGAGGGCATGACCATGGTTGTGGTCACCCACGAGATGGGCTTCGCCCGCGAAGTGGCCGACCGCGTTGTGTTCATGGCCGACGGCTACATCGTGGAGGAGAACTCGCCCGAGGAGCTCTTCGGCAATCCGCAGTCCCCTCGGCTGCAGGACTTCCTGGCGAAGGTCCTCTAAGACCTGACCTGGCAACGACGGCGGTGCGGTGCCCGGATGGGTGCGGCGCCGCCGTCGGGCGTTAAGCGCCGGCAGTTGGCCCGGGTGGCAGCGGCGGCCAGGAAAACGCTAAGGTGGCTGATTATCGGAACCGAACCGTAGGAGGATCCATGACGCACGCCAACCTGCCGCTTCCCGATTACGACCATATTCCACTCGGTACCCTGCCCACCCGGATCACGGCGTTGGACCAGGACGGGATCTCCGCCCTGCTGTCCTATGAACGCGAGCACGGGAACCGCCTCCCGGTTGTGCAGGTGCTCGAAGCGCGGCTCGACGCGCTGAGGAACGGTGCGGAACCCAGCGGCTCGCTCCCGGAAGACATGCCGGAGATGACGCAGAACGCGGGTGGTTCCAAGGTTTCCCCGGCAACCACCGGACCCAAGATCAATCCGCCGTCGCAGGGTGATCCGACCAATCCTGCGCAGCCCCGCACCTAACTGCCGGATCCCCGGTGTGGGCTCCGTACGGTCCCGAAGGGCTTCCAGAACCAGTCGAAGCTGTCATTGGGGCCGCTTATAAAGCGCTGGGTGAAGACCACCCCAATGTCCCCGTTCGGGTAGACCGCAGCACTCGTGCCGGAACCGCCGGACCACCCCCACATGCCCGGCTCGGACCACGGGGCGCCCGGTTCAGTCTGCACCGCGGTCATGTATCCCCAGCTCTCCTCCGGACCGGCCAGCTGGGCAAACCCGGCGCGCTGGCTGCCGACCAGCTGAGCAGAGGCCATCTCGGCGGCAAACCCGGCGGGGAGCAGCACATCGTCAGCCAGGGCCGCCAGGAACGCCAGATAATCCGGCACGGTCGAGACCATGCCGCCGGCCAGGGATTCAAAGCGCGGAGGAGTGCTGAACACGTCCCGGTAGTCTTCGGCTTCTACCAGCCTGTCTGCTTCAGCCCGGTACACCGCTGGAAACTGTTCGCGGCCGGTGGGGAAACCTGTGCCGGTGAGGCCAAACGGCCCGGTGACGCGCTCAGCGAGCAGCTCCGAAACCGGCTTGCCCGCAACTTTTGCCAGCAGGACCGAGAGCAGGTCGGCACCCGAGTGATACATCCAGCGCTGGCCCGGCTGGGCAGCCAGCGGCAGTTCCACGAGCCGGGCCAGATAGGTGTCCGGGTCCATGTCCGGGGGATTCGGCCCCCACAGCAGTTCGCGGGTGGCTGCGGAGTAGGGGGTCTGCTCGAAGTCGATGCCAAAGCCGGCCGTCAACGTCAGTAGGTGCCGCAGTGTTACCGGCCCGCGTACCGGAACAGTGACGGAGAGCGGGGCGTCGGGGGAGGCCAGCACGCGCAGCCCGCCCAGGCCGGGAAGCCAGCGGGAAACATCGTCGTCCAGGTTCAGCCTGCCCTCTGCCACCAGGTCCAGCGCCAGGGCGCCGCCGATCAGCTTGCTGAGCGAGGAAATGCGGAACGGAGTGTCAGCCGTGACCGGTGCTGTCCCCGCGGTATCCAGGGCGCCAAACGCCCGGACCTCCGTCATACCGGCGATGCGGACGCCGGCAACAAGACCGGGGCACCACCCGGAGTCCACCTGCGAGGCGAGGCTGTCCCACAGCGGCTGTGTTGATCCGGGCATGCGTCCACCGTCCACCGGATTGCCCGCAAGGTCAATGCCCCTGTGCTGATGGAGGGAAAGCGAAAGGCCCGCACTGCTGCCGGAGCAGCGGTGCGGGCCTTTGAGGGCGGCTGGTTCAGCCGCCGTACGTCCTAGACGCCGTAGTAGAGCTCGAACTCGTAGGGGTTCGGGCGCAGGGAGAGGGGGAAGATTTCCTTCTCGCGCTTGTAGGCGATCCAGGCATCGATCATGTCCTGGGTGAACACGCCGCCGGCCTGCAGGAACTCGTTGTCAGCTTCGAGGGCATCCAGGGCTTCCTCGAGGGAGCCCGGAGCTTTCTGGATGTCCTTGGCTTCCTCAGCCGGGAGCTCGTAGAGGTCCTTGTCGATCGGGTCTGCCGGCTCGATGCGGTTCTTGATTCCGTCCAGGCCTGCCATCAGCTGTGCAGCGAATGCCAGGTACGGGTTGGAGGAGGGGTCCGGAGCGCGGAACTCGATGCGCTTGGCCTTCGGGTTGGAACCGGTGATCGGGATGCGGATGCCGGCCGAGCGGTTGCCCTGCGAGTAGACCATGTTGACCGGAGCTTCGAAGCCCTTGACCAGGCGGCGGTAGGAGTTCACCGTCGGGTTGGTGAAGGCCAGGACAGCGGAGGCGTGCTTCAGCAGGCCGCCGATGTACCAGCGGGCAACGTCAGAGAGGCCGGCGTAGCCCTTCTCGTCGTAGAACAGCGGCTCGCCGCCGTTCCAGAGCGACTGGTGGCAGTGCATGCCCGAGCCGTTGTCGTTGAAGACCGGCTTCGGCATGAAGGTGGCGGACTTTCCCCAGGCATCTGCAACGTTCTTGACGATGTACTTGAACTTCATCAGGTCGTCAGCAGCGTGGGTCAGCGTGGTGAACTTGTAGTTGATTTCTGCCTGGCCGGCGCCGCCAACCTCGTGGTGGGAGCGCTCAACCTCAAGGCCGGCGTTGTCCAGCTCAACGCAGATTGCGTCGCGGAGATCGGCTTGCTTGTCCACGGGTGCAACGGGGAAGTAGCCGCCCTTGAACGGGGTCTTGTTGCCCAGGTTGCCGCCTTCTTCTTCACGGCCGCTGTTCCAGGGTGCCTCGATGGAGTCGACCTTGTAGAAGCTGCCCTGCGGGGCGGATTCGTACTGCACGTTGTCGAAGATGAAGAATTCGGCTTCGGGAGCGAAGAACGCGGTGTCGGCGATGCCGGTGGAAGCCAGGTAGGCCTCGGCACGCTCCGCAACGCCGCGCGGATCACGGTGGTAGGGCTCACCGGTGCGGGGGTTGACGATGGAGAAGTTCAGCGCGAGCGTCTTCTCGATGCGGAACGGGTCCAGGAATGCGGTGGTGACGTCGGGGATCAGCTGCATGTCGGACTCGGCGATTCCCTGGAAACCGCGGATGGAGGACCCGTCGAAGAGCTGGCCGTTGACGAAGAAGTCGGCGTCCACTGACTTGGCCGGTACGTTGAAGTGCTGCTGCACGCCGGGAAGGTCGGTGAACCGGATGTCGACGAACTTCACATCTTCGTCAGCGATGAACTTGAGGACCTCGTCCGCATTCTTGAACATCGTGTCTATGCTCCTTATACATGTTTGGTTGGAAGGCCTCGGGCGGTGGCCTGTCCGTGCGCCAGTCGGTGTTTCCCGCAGGATCCGGCGACTGAAAATAGTCTAGGAGCGCCCCATTACCCGCCCGTGTCACCAGTGTTTCGGCAACGTTACGTGCACCGGGCTCCTGACTCCACCCTAGCCTGTGCGCGCTGCCACAGGCATAATTTGCGGCTTCACAGTCAGTCCGCCGAGCATCGGCAACCCGGTAGTCTTAAACGGTGGTTGATAGAAGAAGCTTAGGTTCATGGCTCGAAGGCCCCCCCTCTGATGAAGAGAACTGGCCCGGCCGCAGGCTGGGACGGCCGCGCAGCGGTCCCGGTTCCATTGCCCGGGTAGGGCCGCGGCTGGGAGCCCTGGCCATTGACTGGGCTGTTGCCTCACTGATCGCCTACGCCTTCTTCGGCGGCACCGGAAACTCGATCCTGCTGGTGTTCGCGGCAGAGCAAATCCTGCTTGTTGGCCTGCTGGGCTACAGCATCGGCCACCGTGTCTTCAGTCTGCAGGTCCAAAAACTGGACGGCGGGGCAGCAGGCCCCCTTGCCGGCGTCGTACGCACTGTCCTGCTGTGCCTGGTCATCCCGGCTCTGATTTTTGACGCCGACCAGCGCGGCCTGCATGACCGGGCCATGAAGACCGTCCTGGTGAAGGTCCGGCACGGACGCTGATCCTCCCCGCAAACCAAAAAAGAACGCCCCCGGCATCATCTGCCGGAGGCGTTCTTTCTTTGCCTTCGTTTAGCGGCCGCGTGCGGCCTTGCGGTCCGGGCGTGCCTTGTACGGATCGATTCCCTTGGGGATCGGCAGGCGCTGGCCGATGGCAGAGAGGCGCTTGTTCACAGCCTGGACCTCCTGCTTGGTCAGGGACTTCTTGAGCTTTTTGACCTTCTTGGCCACCTGCTGCAGGGGAACCTGGCCTTCGCCGCGGCCGGTCTGGATGACGTGGACCGGAACGTTGGGAACAATACGGTTCATCTTGCGGCGTTCGCCGTCGACCAGGGCCTTCACGCGGTTCGAAGGACCTTCCGTCACCAGGATGATGCCGGGACGGCCGATTGCGCGGAACACTGCATCCTGGGTGCGCGGGCTGACGGCCACCGGCTGCTCTTCCAGGATCCAGCCGCGGCGCAGGACGGAGAGCGCAGCCCCGGAAGCACCGGGCTGTCCCTCGATCTGGGCGAAGGCGGCACGCTCGGCGCGGCGGGAAAGGATGAACATGGCGGCGAGCAGACCAAGCGGGATCGCGATGATGAGCATCGTGATCCAGTTATCGATCAGGAACCCAATGATCAGACCGATGGCGATGATGCCGAAGAAGGCACCAACCATCCGCCAGACAACGCTGGGGTCGTTTCGCCGGGTCATTTTGAAGACATCGGCGATCTGTTTCATGCGGCCGGGCTGCTTGTTCTTCTTTTCCGCCTTCGGCTTGCGGGAGAAGAGGCCGCGGCGGGCGCCCTTGGATGCGTCGGAATCAGTGCTGTTGGCCATAATGCGTCAATTCTACGTGATGACGGCCCGGCGCTTTCTCCCCGTGACACAGGGGCGCGCCGGGCCGTCGAAGACGGGTAAAAAGTGCCGCTTACTGGCGGGCCAGCACGGCGGATGCCTCCTGTGCGGCGGTCCCTGAATCGGCAATGTGTGCCAGGTTGGGCGGCAGGACGCGGCCCTTCTTGCGCATGGCGCCCGCCCACAGCCGTCCGGCACGGTAGGAGGAACGCACCAGCGGCCCGCTCATCACACCGAGGAACCCAAGCTCTTCGGCCTCGGCACTGAGCTCGACGAACTCCTCGGGCTTGACCCAGCGGTCCACAGGCAGGTGGCGCTCACTGGGACGCAGGTACTGGGTAATGGTCAGCAGGTCGCAGCCTGCCTCCCGCAGGTCGCGCAGCGCACCGGAGATCTCCTCCCTGGTTTCGCCCATGCCCAGAATCAGGTTCGATTTGGTCACCATGCCCAGCGCCTGGCCCTGGGTAATGACGTCGAGGGACCGCTCGTAGCGGAACGCCGGCCGGATCCGCTTGAACAGGCGGGGCACCGTCTCCACGTTGTGCGCGAACACTTCGGGAGCGGCGTCGCAGATGGCCTGGATATGTTCGGGCTTGCCGGAGAAGTCCGGGATCAGGATTTCGACGCCGGTGCCGGGGTTAAGGGCATGGATCTGCCGGATGGTTTCGGCGTAGAGCCACGTTCCCTCGTCCGCGAGGTCATCCCGCGCGACGCCGGTGACTGTGGCGTAGCGCAGGTTCATGGACTGGACGGAGCGGGCGACCTTTCCCGGTTCCAGGCGGTCCAGCGGCGACGGCTTGCCGGTGTCAATCTGGCAGAAGTCGCAGCGCCGGGTGCATTCGGAGCCGCCGATCAGGAACGTTGCCTCCTTGTCTTCCCAGCACTCGAAGATGTTCGGGCAGCCTGCCTCTTCACAGACTGTGTGCAGGCCTTCCTTCTTGACCTGCCCCTTCAAGTGGACGTACTCCGGCCCAATGTTGACTTTGGCTTTGATCCAGTCGGGCTTGCGTTCCACCGGAACAGCGACGTTTCGCTGCTCGATGCGCAGCAGGCGGCGGCCTTCGGGGGCGAGTGTCACGTCATGGCTCCTTGTGCTTTTTCGGCTGGGCCGGTGCCCGCAGGTACGGACCCGGAGGCTCCGGGGCGGTTCAGCAGGCCGCCGAGGGTGCGCTGCAGTTCTTCTTCCACCCGCTGCACGACGGCGGCGGGGGTCACCAGGGTGCCCGTTTCCTGGCTGAGGGACGTTGTTCCGGCATCAGTGATGCCGCAGGCAATGATCTGCGCATACGGGGCGAGGTCATTGCTGCAGTTCAGGGAAAAACCGTGCATGGTGACACCGTGGTCCACCCGGATTCCGACGGCGGCGATCTTGCGGTCCTGCCCGCCGTCGCCACCGCGAATCCAGACACCGGAACGGCCCTCCACACGCTGGCCGGAGACACCGTAGCCAGCCAGCACGGCGATAACGGCGTCTTCCAGCGCCGCTACGTAGTCCACCACCAGCACGGGATCCGGCAGGCGGAGAATTGGGTACCCCACCAGCTGGCCGGGGCCGTGCCAGGTGAGCTTGCCCCCGCGGTCCACATTGACCACTTCCGTGCCGTCGAAGGGGCGCTCGTGCGGCTCGGTACGGCGGCCGGCCGTGTAGACCGGGGTGTGCTCCAGCAGGAAGACCGTGTTCGGGAGGGTTCCTTCAAGGACGTCCCGGTGGGCGTTGCGCTGGAGTTCCCAGCCTTCCCGGTAATCGAGGTACCCCGGGGCAAGGCCAACGCGCAGAAACTGCAGATTCATAGGGGCTACCCTAGCGGTGAATGGAACGGAAAGCAGTTGTGTTTCCCGTCACGTTTGGCCGCTGCTGTGGATAACTTCTGCAGGGCTGCGCCGGGCAGGCTAAAACTGTCGGCATGCAGACGAACCCAGCCTCGGACATGCCCGCCGGAGTGCTGCCCCCGCCGGTGCTGCCGGAAGCGCAGTGGCGCGTCGGCCGCTGCCTGGGCTCCGGCAGCAGCTCATCAGTGTGGCTGGTGGAGCAGCGCGCCGGTGGCAGGCGTTACGCCCTGAAGATGCCGCTGGAGCGGGGCCCGGCAGGGGAGGACTTTGAGCTGCGCCGTGAGCTGGCCATCCTCTCCAAGTACCGCCACGAGAACCTGCTCGGTGTGGAGGGGATTCTTGCGACGGCGTCCGGGCCGGGGCTGCTGCTGGAGTACGCGCCGGGAGACAGCCTTGCGCGGCTCCTTGCAGTCCGCGGAACTCTGAGTGCCGGCGAGGCCGTCACTGTACTGGTCGCCGTGGGAAGAGCGCTGGCCTGCCTGCATGCTGAGGGGGCCGCGCACGGGGACGTCGCCCCGGGCAACGTGCTCTTCACCGCCAACGGGAAACCGCTGCTGGCGGATTTCGGTACCGCCAAGCTGCTTGCGGAGCCCGGCGGCCGGGAATTAGGAACGCCGGGTTTTATGCCTCCTGATGAGGCCGCTTCGGCAGCTGAGGGCGCGGGGCAGGCAGCTGATGTTTATGCCCTGGGAGCTTTGGGGTGGTTCATGCTGACCGGGAGGGTGCTGGTGCCGGGCCTGCGCCCTCCGCTCAGCGTGCTGCTGCCTGATCTTCCGCCGGCCCTGCGGGACCTGGTTGACTCCGCACTGGAGGAAGATCCGGCCCTGCGGCCGCAGGCCGGGAACTTCGCCGCGCGTGCGCTCCGGGCCTGCCCGGCAGAGCCGGTGGACCTGCTGCCCGCGGTCCATCCCTCAGTTCGGTTGGAGTTGCGTACCCGCCGGACCGCCGGTGCCGCAGAGCGTCCGCGGCGACGACGTCCGCTGCGGCGAGGGGCGCCGCGATGGCGCAGGCCCGGAAGGGCACCGTGGCATGATGGCGGCCGCAGGTCCGCGGGGTACGCGGCGAGGAACACCTGGCTGATCGCAGCCACCCTTCTGGTGGGCGTCACTGCGGTGCTTGGTGTGGTGGCACTGGCGGCACCGCAGCTCCTGAGGCCGGATACTGCACGGGTTATTCCAGCCGCCGGCGGCACACGGGATCCGGCACCGGCGGCCTCCGGGTCAGCTTCGGGCCCGGGAGCAAACACACCGGCCGAACCTTCTCCTGAGGAGGCCGCAGCGCTGGCCGGCGAAGATCCGGCGGCCGCAGCCAAGGTGCTCTCGGTACTGCGTGCACGCGCTTTCGAACAGGGCAGCGCGCAGCTGCTTGGCTGGGTGAACGCGGCAGGATCCCCTGCGGAAGCCGCAGACCTGGCACAGGTCCGGGCGCTGGAGGAACGCGGCGAGCGGCTGTCAGGTCTGGCCATCGAAGTGTTCCGGACCTCCGCCGTCGCCGCCCCGTCCGAATCGACGGCGCGTGTAGCCGTCTCGGCTCTCCTTTCGGAGTGGGAGCAGGTGCGCAGCGATGGAACGGTTACTGCTGGGCCGGGTGGACCGGTGCGGCAGGAGGTGCTCCTGGAGCTGGAGCGGACGGACGCGCAGTGGCGGATCACGGCAGTGCTGCCGGCGGCGGCAAGCCTTCAGGAGCGCGCCGACGCCAAAAGATAGGATCGGAGGTATGAGTTCAACTCCGTACCTCCGCTATCCTGACCTGCACGGCGACCGCGTGACCTTCGTTGCCGAGGATGACGTGTGGGTTGCACCGGTCTCCGGCGGCCGGGCCTGGCGAGTCTCCTCAATGCAGCTCCCGGCCCGCAACCCGCGGTTCTCTCCTGATGGTTCGAGGATTGCCTGGAGCGTTGCCCAGGGTGCCGCTCCGGAAGTCGTGACCGCTGACACCGACGGCGGTGACTTCCGCCAGCTCACCTTCTGGGGCAACCCCAACACCACCGTCCGCGGCTTCGCTCCCTCGGGTGCAGTGATTGCCACCAGTCCGTTTGAGTTCGAGGACCTCCGCCTCCGCTGGGCCTATGAGGTTCCGCTGGACGGCTCCGCGCCGTCCAGGCTGCCGTATGGTCCGCTGGACACTCTTGCCCATGGCCCTGCACTCGGCGACGAACAGCCGCTCGTCATCGGATCAGTGCTCAGCCGCGAACCGGCCCGCTGGAAGCGCTACCGCGGCGGTACCGCAGGAAAACTCTGGATCGACTCCGACGGCAACGGCGAGTTTGTCCGGCTGGTCCCGGAGCTGGACGGCAACCTGGCCTACCCCATGTGGATTGACGGCCGCATCGCGTTCTTCTCGGACCATGAGGGCTACGGCAACATCTACTCCGTGACGCCGTCCGGCACCGACCTGCGCCGGCATACCGACTTCCAGGACTTCTACGTCCGCCATCCCTCCTCGGATGGCGCCCGGATCATCTTCGAATCGGCCGGTTCCCTCTGGCTCCTGCCCAGCCTTGACGCCGAGCCGGAACGGCTGGACATCACGCTGGGTTCCGCCGGTACCAGCCGCCGGCCCCGGCCGCTCAACGCCGCTCAGCACCTTCAGGCAGCCGTCCCGGACGCTGCCGGATCCTCCAGCGTGATTGAAACCCACGGCACCCTTCACTGGCTGACGCACAAGGACGGACCGTCCCGGGTTATTGAGGCAACCCCGGGCGTACGCGCCAGGCTGGGACGGCCGCTGCCCGGCGGCCGTGCCGTGTTCGTGGCTGATCCGGACAACGAAGAAGCACTGTTCATCAAGGACGTCTTTGCGTCCCTGCCAGCAGCCGGAGACGCTCGCCCGGCTTCCGTGCCGGCCCCCGCTCCGGCCCAGACCCAGGCCCGGAAGGGGCAAGAAGAAGCCGAACTGCCCCGGCCGGTCTCCGCACTGAAGCGGCCTGCAGCCGGCAGTACCGCTGCACAGCCCGTAACTGCTCCCGCGCCCGTTCCGGCCGCAGGTGACGAGGTCCAGGAAAATGCGCAGGGCGCCTCCGACGCGGTGCTCGCATCACAGGAGAAGGCTGCAGAGACCGGGCTGGTGCGTGTTCCGTTCCCGGCACCTGCCCGCACGTCCCAGCTTGTCCCCAGCCCGGACGGAAAGCTGGTCGCCGTTGCCACCGAATTCGGCAAGGTGTATCTGCTCGACGTCGAGTCCGCCGAACTGCTCGAGGTCGCTGACAGTGGACACGGGGCAGTAGAGGATCTGGCCTTCAGCCCCGATTCCAACTGGCTGGCCTGGGCCGAACCGGTTACCGTCCACGGCACGCGCAGCAGGATCCGGCTCCGGGAAACACCGGTGGGGAAAACGGCGGTCACGGACGTGACCGACGGCAGGTTCCACGACCACAGCCCCTCCTTCACCCCGGACGGAAAGTTCCTGGCGTTCCTCTCTGAACGCAGCTTCGACCCCGTTTATGACACACACGGATTCGATCTCGGTTTCCCGACATCCACCAAGCCGTTCCTGATAGCCCTTTCAGCGGAGACTGCCTCACCGTTCGGTCCCGCCGCCCACGCAGTGGAACCTGCAGCGGCAGAAACCGCGGCATCGGATGATCCCCAGGACGCGCCTGCCGGGACGCCCCGCACAGCCGTGGATTTGGACCGGCTGGCAGAGCGCATCATCGCGGTCCCCGTTCCCCAGGGCAGCTACGCCAAGCTGCGCGCCGCAGAGGGTGCCCTGCTCTGGCTGGCTGAAGACGTCTACGGTGTGACCGGCGACGGGCGGGCCAGTTCTTCCGACCGCGCACCGGGCAAGCGCCTGGAGCGCTTTGACCTGGTCAGGAAGGAGGTCTCGGTAGTGGTGCCGGCACTGGATGACTATGAGCTCTCCGGGGATGCCTCCACCGTGGTGCTGCAGCACGAACACCGCGTTCGTGCCGTGCCGGCCGGCGCCCGGGCGGATGAAGATTCACCGGAGAACGTGACCGTGGACCTGGCGAGGATCCGGGTCCTGCTGGAACCGCTGAAGGTCTGGGGCCAGGCCTTTGACGAAGCGTGGCGGCTGCAGCGGGAGTTCTTCTGGACTCCGGATATGGGCGGCTTGGACTGGGATGCAGTGCATGCACGCTACCGCCCGCTGGTACAGAACCTGGGCTCGCATGATGACCTGGTGGACCTGCTGTGGGAACTGCACGGCGAGCTGGGAACCTCCCACGCGTACGTCACTGCCGCAGGCGTGGCGGAAGCCGGGGGAGGAGCGCAGGGGTTCCTGGGTGCAGACCTCTGGCCCGGAACCGGCGGATGGGAAGTCGTCCGAATCCTGGACCCCGAGTCCTCCGATCCCAAAGCCATCTCCCCGCTGAGCGGACCGGGAGCCGATGTGCGTCCCGGTGACATCATCGCTGCCGTGGACGGGCTTCCAGTCCCCGCAGACAAGGGACCGGCTGCTTTGCTGGTGGGTGCCGGCGGGCGGGTCGTCGAACTGACCGTTGTCCGCAGCAGCGGTGAGGGGGCGCCTGAGCAGCGCCGCATCGCCGTCGTGCCCCTGCGCAGCGAGGAACGCCTGCGCTACCAGAACTGGGTCAACGCAAACCGCCGGGCGGTGCGCGCTGCCTCCGACGGCGCCTTCGGTTACCTGCACATCCCGGACATGGTGGCCAGCGGATGGGCACAGCTGCACCGTGACCTGGACAGCGAGGCAGCGAAGAACGGACTGATCATCGACGTCCGGCACAACCGCGGCGGACACACGTCCCAGCTGGTAGCTGAACTGATCGGCAGGAAGGTGACGGCGTGGATGCTGCCGCGCGGCGACCAGGCCGGAACCTACCCTGAGCAGGCTCCCCGCGGTCCCGTCGTGATCCTCACCGACGAGTTTGCCGGCTCTGACGGCGACATCGTCACCCAGGTGGCGAAGCTGCGGGGAATCGGACCCGTGGTCGGCACCCGGACGTGGGGCGGCGTCGTCGGCGTCGACGGACGCTTTGACCTGGCAGACGGCACCTCGGTGACCCAGCCGCGCTACGCCTTCTGGTTCACCCAGGGGGTGGGCTTCGGGGTGGAGAACCGCGGCGTGGAGCCGGACATCGAGGTTCCTTATCCGCCGCACGCGTACGCAGCAGGGGAGGACCCGCAGCTGGAACAGGGCGTAGCCATCCTCAAGGAAATGCTGGCGGAGATCCCGACTGACGTACCGCCGGCCCGCGAAGGTTATCCCAGCCTGCGCCCGGCACCGCTGCCGCCGCGGCCGCAGGACCGGTCCGGCTTCGAAGATGGACTGAAAGCCGGTGTCCAAACAACATCCGCCGGTGAGCGGGAGTAGGTGGCGTGAGCTTCGAGCAGTGTTTGTGATTCCGGATGGCGAAAATGGCGCGGGAGGCGTGCAGAAGGGGGTGGGGGAATGAACGACCCCGGGCGCCCGCCGCACCTGCGCTTGGGACCGATCGGGTTGGTTGCTGTTGGAGGCACGCTCGGGGCAGCCTGCAGGGAGGGCCTTTCGCTGCTGATACCGAGCGTTAGTGCCGTGCCGCTGGCTATTCCGGCCGTCAACCTCACCGGCGCCTTCCTTCTTGGGTATCTGTATGAGGCCCTCGCGAACCTGGACAAGGAGCGTTCGACTGGCATAAGGCTTAGGCTGCTGCTGGGAACGGGCTTCTGTGGTGGATTCACTACCTATAGCGCTCTTGCAAGGGACACCGCAGTGCTGTTCCGGGACGGATTTGCCCTGGCAGCGTTGGTCTACGCGCTCGGAACGATTGTTGTTGGCGCATGTGCGACGTGGGCAGGCATACTCCTCTCCAGTGCCATCAGCCGCAGGTCATTGCGCCGGGCGCAAGAAAAGGATGAGGGGCCGAGTCGATGACACCTTGGCTTTACCTGCTGCTGGCGCTGTCAGGAGGGGCAGGTGCGGCGCTGCGGTTCGTTGTCGATGGACTGATCCGCTCCCGCCTCAACACCACGTTCCAGTGGGCTACAACCATCATCAACGTGTCCGGTTCCGTCGTACTTGGTTTGCTCACGGGATTCACCATCGACCGGGTGCTCCCCGGCGAACTCAGCATCGTGATCGGCACGGCGTTCCTCGGCGGATACACCACCTTCAGCACGGCCAGTTACGAAACGGTGCAGTTAATCAGGGAGGGACGGCACGCCGTCTCCTTCGTCAGCGGTGTGGTGATGCTTGTGTTTTCCGTGCTGGCTGCACTTGCCGGTCTTTGGGCCGGTGCGGCACTGTGACCTACGGATTCAGTACGCAGATCGGCCAAGTTCAGGCCTCCAGTACCGCGTCCATGGTGATGCTGATGCCGGCCAGGGCCTGCGAGACCGGACAGCCGGTCTTTGCGGACTCGGCGATATCGGTAAATTCCTCAGCGGTCAGGTCCGGCACTACGGCGTTGACGCGCAGATGGCTGCCGGTGATGCCGGTTCCCGGAACGAAGGTGACCTCGGCAGAGGTTTCAATGCGCTCTGCCGTCTTGCCCGCTTCCGCCAGGGCGTTGCTGAAGGCCATCGAGAAGCAGGCCGAATGTGCGGCGGCGATCAGCTCTTCGGGACTGGTCCGGCCCTCGGCCTCCTCGGCGCGGGCCTTCCAAGTGACATCGAAGGTGCCGAGGTCGGACGAATCAAGGGTGACTTCACCCTTGCCGTGGAACAGGTCCCCGTTCCAGACGGTGTGTGCTGAACGGACAGTAGCCATGGAAGCTCTCCTTTTTCAGGGGTTGCGCCGGACCGGGCTGCCCGGACTCCTGCCGCAATCCTTGCAGGCCCGGAGCCCTGCTGCCAGACCTGCAGCGTTCCCGGTGCCCCCTAATCGGACGGACAAAAAAGTTCCTCCCCTCCAGGGCGGAGGGGAGGAACCGGACGGGTCTACCGCAGGCCGTGCGTAACGCCGGTAGTTACCACATGGTGGCCAGGGCGACGTTGAGAACGGTCAGGATGCCCACGCCGTTTGCCAGGACACCGGATACGGGCTGGTCCTTCTTGTACTTGCGCTGGCCGATGAAGGCCATCACTGCAATGACCAGGGCGATGGTGAGCTTGACGGCAACCTTGATGTGGTTGACGTCGCCGTCGCCCATCTCATTGAGGCCCACCAGCAAGATGCCGGTCACCAGCTGCAGCAGTGCGGCGTGGAACTGGCCGGGCATCACGGTGGGGTTCTTGATCTTGGCAACCCAGATACCGACGATCGTGCCGGCTCCGAGGATGTGAAGGAAGACGAGGAAGCTGTGAAGGAAGTCCATGGTTTCGATCTTACCGACAGAGTGTCAGGGTACGTAATTATTCCAATAACTATTCTACAACGGGTAGAAAACTGCAGGCCGCGGGTCGGTTAATGCAGTAGGCGGGCGCCCCGAGGGGACGCCCGCCTACTGCTTGCTTTTAGCGCTTAGAGGCCCAGATCGGCTTCGAAGCTGCCTTCTTCCAACCGTGCCTTCAGGGTCTGCAGGAAGCGGCCTGCATCGGCGCCGTCCACCAGACGGTGGTCGTACGTCAGGGAAAGGTACATCATGGAGCGGATGGCAATGGTGTCATTGCCGTCCTCGTCCGTCCGCACCACTGGACGCTTCACGATCGCACCGGTGCCCAGGATGCCGACCTGGGGCTGGTTGATAATCGGCGTATCGAAGAGGGCTCCGACGCTGCCGATGTTCGTGATCGTGAACGTGCCGCCGGAGAGTTCGTCCGGACCGATCTTTCCGCTGCGGGTGCGTGCACCGACGTCGGCAATGCGCTTGGCCAGCCCGGCCAGGTTCAGGTCCCCGGCGTCGTTGATGACCGGAACCAGCAGGCCCTTTTCGGTATCAACGGCGATCGCCAGGTGCTCGGCGTCATGGTAGGTGATCTCCTGCGATTCGCTGTCGTAGGACGCGTTGAGCTTCGGGTGCGCCTTCAGCGCCTCCACGACCGCCTTGGCGATGAACGGCAGGAACGTCAGGTTGGCACCGTTCTGCTCCTTGAAGCCGGCCTTGGCCTTCTGGCGCATCGTGGCGATGCGCGTCATGTCGACTTCCTGGACCTGGGTCAGCTGTGCCGAGGTGTCCAGGGACTCCTTCATGCGGCGGGCGATGGTCTGGCGGATCCGCGGTGCCTTGACCGTGGTGCCGCGCAGCTTGGCGCTTTCCTCGCTGATCTTCGCCGGGGCGGCCTTGTCAGAGGACGACGGCGCCGCAGCGGGTGCCGGCTCCGCAGCCTTGGCGGCTTCGGCAGCGTCCAGTACATCCTGCTTGCGGATGCGGCCTGCTACGCCGGAGCCCTTCACGGTGGAGAGGTCCACGCCGTGCTCGTTGGCCAGCTTCCGGACCAGGGGAGTGACGTAGGGGCCGGAGCCGGAGTCATCCTTCTGGGCTTCCTGCTGCTTCGGAGCTTCCTGCTTCGGAGCCTCTTCCTTCGGGGCTTCCTGCTTGGGCGCTTCTTCCTTGGGGGCTTCCTGTTTCGGAGCCTCTTCCTTCGGCTCGGCTACCGGCTCTTCGCGCTCAGTCGAAGGAGCAGCAGCTACGGGCTCGGCTTCCTTCGGCTCGGCCTTGGCCGGAGCGGCGGAGCCGGATCCAATGACAGCCAGGACAGACCCGACCTCAGCGGTCTCGTCCTCGTTGACCTTGATCTCCAGCAGCTTGCCGGCCACGGGGGAGGGGATCTCGGTGTCAACCTTGTCGGTGGAGACCTCCAGCAGGGGCTCATCCACTGCGACGTCGTCGCCGACGGCCTTCAGCCAGCGGGTGACGGTGCCTTCGGTGACGCTTTCACCCAGCGCGGGCAGTGTCACCTCGGTGCTGTCACCGGAATCGGACGAACCGGAATCCTCTGCGGGAGCGGCCGGTGCTTCCTCCTTGGCCTCAGGCTCAGCTGCGGGGGCTTCTTCAGCTTCCGGAGCTTCTTCCTGAGCCGGAGCGGAACCGGAGTCATCGGAGGAGGAGCCGGAGCCGTCGCCGATGCGCACCAGCGCTTCGCCGACCTCAGCGGTTTCGTCCTCGGCCACGAGGATTTCTTCGATGACGCCTGCTACCGGAGACGGGATTTCGGTGTCGACCTTGTCGGTGGACACCTCCAGCAGGGGCTCGTCGACGGCGACGGTATCGCCTACCTGCTTCAGCCAGCGGGTTACGGTGCCTTCGGTGACGCTTTCACCAAGGGCGGGTAAGTTCACGGTTTCAGACATATTGTCCCCGTTTCTCCTTGTTAGTTCTTTGACCAGCCGTGCCGCTGGTGCTGGTTGGTTTGAAGCCTAGTGCACCCAGCGCCGATGGCACCGGATGCACCGGGAAATCTCTTCGCTCTTAGCCGTGCAGCGGCTTGCCTGCGAGGGCCATTGCGGCTTCGCCGAGGGCTTCGTTCTGGGTGGGGTGCGCGTGCAGCAGGCCGGCCAGGTCTTCGGGGTAGGCCTCCCAGTTCACGATCAGCTGTGCTTCACCGATCTGCTCGCCGATGCGGCCGCCGATCATGTGGACGCCGATGATGGGGCCGTCCTTCTCGCGCACCATCTTGATCAGGCCGGAGCTGCCCAGGATGGAGGTCTTGCCGTTGCCGGCCAGGTTGTATTCCTGGACCTGGACGTTCTCGGCCCCCAGCTTTTCCTTGGCCTTAGCCTCGGTCAGGCCAACGGAAGCGATTTCAGGTTCGCAGTAGGTGACCTTCGGGATGTTGACGTCTTCGACCACTACCGGCTTCAGGCCGGCAATTTCCTCGGCGACGAAGATGCCCTGCTGGAAGCCGCGGTGGGCCAGCTGCAGGCCGGGAACAATGTCGCCGACGGCGTAAACGTTGCCGACGCCGGTGTGCAGGCGCTCATTGGTGATGACGAAGCCGCGGTCCATGGTCAGGCCCGCTTCCTCGTAGCCGAGGTTCGCCGTGACCGGTCCGCGGCCGACTGCTACGAGCAGCAGTTCAGCTTCGAAGGTCTTGCCGTCAGCGAGGGTGACAACAACGCCGTCGTCATTCTGTTCCACCTTCTCGAAGAAGATGCCGGTGCTGAACTTGATGCCGCGCTTCTTGTAGGCGCGCTCCAGGTTCTTGATGATGGAAGCGTCTTCGTTGGGAACCAGCGAGGGCAGGCCCTCCACGATCGTGACGTCCACGCCAAAGGAGTTCCACACGGATGCGAACTCGACGCCGATCACGCCGCCGCCGAGGATCACGGCGCTCTTGGGAACGTAGTCCAGGGTCAGCGCCTGGTCGGAGGTGATGACGCGTCCGCCGATTTCCAGGCCCGGGAGTGACCGGGAGTAGGAGCCGGTAGCCAGGATGATGTTGGAGCCGGTGTAGGTCCGGCCGTTGACCTCGATGGTCTTTTCGCTGGTCAGGCGGCCTTCGCCCTCGATCACGGTGATGCCCTTGGACTTGATCAGGCCCTGCAGGCCGCGGAACTTGCCCGCAATGATGTTGTCCTTGTAGGAGTTGACCGCGTTCATGTCCACGGAATCGAAGGTGGCCTTGATGCCGTACTTCTCCGCAGTCTTGGCGTTTTCAGCGATTTCGGCTGAGTGCAGCAGAGCCTTGGTGGGGATGCAGCCGTTGTGCAGGCAGGTGCCGCCCAGCTTCCCCTTCTCGATCAGCCCAACGGAAAAGCCCAGCTCCACGGAGCGGAGTGCTGCGGCGTACCCGCCGCTGCCTCCACCGAGGATCAGGATGTCGAACTCTTGCGCAGTTGCCTCTTCGGCCACGTGGACGCTCCCTCGCGTAATCTGTTGACGCACTGATGGCGCGTCGGTTAGTGATTTGGGCGGTTGTGAATAGGTTTCACACTATCGCCCAGTTTCCCCGGCATCCACTCGGTTAAGTGAGCCGGAAGGCGAATGTAACCAGAAACACGCGCAACAAATGCCCCTCTAAGTTGCACGCAGAACACTCATGGGTGTTATACCGCCCGGGCGAGGACGTCCTCGGCGTAGGAGACCAGGGTCCGCACTGCGACGCCCGTTCCTTCCTTGGGCGTGTAGCCGTACGGGGCGCCTTCGTTGAATGCGGGCCCGGCGATGTCCAGGTGGGCCCACGGGATCTTCACGCCGTCGACCTCTCCAACGAACTCGCGCAGGAACACCGCTGCGGTCATCATGCCGCCGAAGCGCTCACCGATGTTGGCCAGGTCCGCGGTGGGCGAATCCAGGCTGGCACGCAGTTCTTCGGGCAGCGGCATGGGCCAGAACAGTTCTCCGGCGCGGTCTGCGGCTGCCTTAACGGCGTCGCGGACCCCGTCTTCGCCCATGACGGCGGAAACACGGTTGCCCAGTGCGACCATCTGGGCGCCGGTGAGGGTGGCGACGTCGATGATCACGTCTGGTTCCTCTTCGCTGGCGATCGCCAGGCCGTCAGCCATCACCAGGCGGCCTTCGGCGTCGGTGTTCAGCACCTCCACCGTGCGGCCGCCGTAGGTGGTCAGCACGTCTGAAGGCCGCTGGGCGGATCCCGAGGGCATGTTTTCCGCCAGGCACAGCCACGCGGTCACCTTTACGGGCAGCCCCAGCTCGGCAACGGCAAGGAGGGCGTTGAGGACGACGGCGGCGCCGCCCATGTCCGATTTCATGGCCTGCATG
The DNA here is from genome assembly GCA_040274025.1 of Arthrobacter sp. Lineage (GTDB taxonomy): Bacteria > Actinomycetota > Actinomycetes > Actinomycetales > Micrococcaceae > Arthrobacter_B. The sequence continues at coordinate 26,403 of JBELZL010000007.1, forward strand.
CCTGCAGCCGGCTTCAGGGACAGTCCGCCGGAGTCGAAGGTGATGCCCTTGCCCACCAGGGCCAGCTTGGCCTTGGCACGGGCGGGGGAGTACTCCACCTTCACCAGGCGGGGCGGACGGGCCGAGCCCTTGCCCACGCCGAGGATGCCGCCGAACCCTTCGCGTTCAAGCTTCTTTTCGTCCCAGACCGTGACCTTGACCGGCAGCGGCCGGGCGGCTTCGCGCGCTGCTGCCGCGAAGGTTTCCGGGTAGAGGTGGCTCGGCGGCTGGTTGACCAGGGTGCGCGTGGCATTGACGGCGCGCGCAACGATCCGGGCCCGGTCCAGGGCAGGCACCAGATCTGCCTCGCCGGCGGTGGAGGTCACCACGGTGATCGAGGAAACCGGGGCGGGAACCTTGGCGGAATGGGCGCTGCGGTGCTCAGTGAAGCTGTACGCACCCAGCAGGGCGCCTTCAGCTACGGCGGCTGCGTCTTCCACGGTTGCCGCGGGGAGGGCCAGTGCCACGGTGGTCGTGCCGGCCAGCTGCCGGACTGCGGAACCGGCGGCCCGGCGCAGCGCCTCGGCGCTTAGCGGTTCGCCGGCGGCCACCGGACCGAGACCGGCAAGGACCAGCATCTCAGCGTCCAGTTCGGGCAGGCCGGGGAGGCGGACAACCTGGTCAGCGGCTCCGGTGACGCCCAGCAGTGCAAATGAACCGGTGACGGCGGAAGAGGACTTCTGCGAGAGCGGGCTGTCCATCAGGACGGGACCGTCCGGGCTCTGCCCGACGCCGACGACCAGGGCCTGTGCCTGGACCTTGCGTGCGTCCCGGGAAATTACCTGCAGGTCTGGCTCACTGGCTTTGCTCACGAAGCTTCATCCTCACGTTTTGTGCGTTTCTAGTGCTTTGCTCTTTCGATCGTAGTCTCTCCGTGGCCGGGGCGGCCGCCGGTCATGGTGGCCTTGCGGAATGAATCGGGCTGTGTACGGCGTTTACCCTTGAGTAAGGGATTGACAAGTATGCGCTTGGTTTCTTAAGCGCCCCCGCAACTCAACGGGACTAGTGGCAGGAAGGTACAACATGCTTGATCCGCTGACCCTGTTCAACCTGGATCCGGAACTGGCCGCCTCCGCCGAAGTGCGCGGACTGCGCCTGCTGGCCGGATTCACGGGTTTCGGCGAGGCAGGCCATGTGGTGTCCCAGGTACGCGACGAACTTTTCGAGAACCTGGAACACGACCTCGTGGCCACCTTCGATGCAGACCAGCTCATTGACTACCGTGCCCGCCGTCCGCAGCTGACGTTCGTGGAAGACCACTTCACCGGCTACGAGGCGCCGCGGATTGAACTTCACCGGTTTTATGACGGACTGGGCGAGCCCTTCCTGTTCCTGACCGGCTTCGAACCCGATTTCCAGTGGGAACGGTTCACCGCCGCCGTGCTGCAGCTGGTGCAGATGCTCGATGTCTCGCTGGTTGCCTGGGTCCATTCCGTGCCTATGCCGGTGCCGCACACGCGGCCCATTGGAGTGACTGCGCACGGCAACCGTCCGGACCTGATCGAGGGAATCAGCTCCTGGAAACCGACGGCGCAGATCCAGGCTGCCGTGGGGCATCTGCTGGAGGTGCGCCTCGCGGAGGCCGGAGTCGACGTCGTAGGCCACGTGGTGCACGTTCCCCACTACCTTGCTGACGCCGAATTCCCGCCCGCCGCCGTGGCGGCCCTGGAATACCTCGGTGCAGCAGCTAATCTGGTGCTGCCGACCGACCGGCTGCGTGAAGCCGGCCGCGAAGTTGAAAAGCAGATTGCGCAGCAGGTGGACGCGTCCGCTGAAGTGCGCGGTGTCGTGGCCACCCTGGAAAGCCGGTATGACGAGTACACCGGCAGCACAGTCCGGCGTTCCCTGCTGGTAAAGAACAATGACGAGCTGCCTGACGCCGAAGAGCTGGGTGCCGCCGTCGAAGCCTACCTGGCCAGCCCGCAGGCCGAAGAAGAGACCGAGGCCCTGCTGGTTGGGCAGGGTGAGCAGGATGCCGCTGGAGACGGTGGGGATCCTGCCGAAGATAAGGATGAGGACAGCGTTGAACCGAACGGCCCCAACCGCCTTCCCGGCAGGGATGACCGTCCGGGAGCGCCCGGGGGCAGCGACTAGGCCTGTTTTCGCGCCCGGCTGCGTCCGGGCAGGCGGTGCCGCATGAAACACAGGGGCGCGTGGCTCGTCTGGGGTGCCGGTGTCTTCGCCTATCTGGTCGCCGTCACGCAGCGGACCGCTTTTGGCGTTGCGGGAGTGGAGGCCACGGAACGGTTCTCGGCGACCGCCTCCGTTCTTTCGGTGTTCACCGTGGTCCAGCTGCTGGTTTACGCCGGCCTGCAGATCCCGGTTGGAATGCTCGTGGACCGTTTTGGTCCGCGGCTGCTGATTACTGCCGGTGCAGTCCTGATGTTCGCCGGACAGTTTCAGCTGGCGATGGCGGACAGCGTCGGCGCCGGCATTGTTGGCCGGTCCCTGGTGGGTGCCGGTGACGCGCTGACGTTCATCTCCGTCCTGCGCCTGCTGCCGGCGTGGTTTCCGCCGCACCGGATTCCCGTCCTGACCCAGTGGACCGGGATCATCGGACAGCTGGGCCAGATCGCCAGCGCCATCCCGTTCGCATTTGTCCTGCACGAACTGGGCTGGAACACCGCGTTCCTTGGCGCCGCCTCGCTTTCGGTTCTTGCCTTCGTGCTGGCGCTGAGCCTGATCCGCAACCAGCCCGGCGGTGCCGCACGCACTCCCCGTGCAGCGCACGACGGCGGCTCCCTGTCCGCCGCGTGGCGGCAGCCCGGTACCCGGCTGGGCCTCTGGACACACTTCACTATCCAGTTCCCCGGCACCGTGTTTGTGCTGATGTGGGGTTACCCATACCTGGTCAGCGGCGAGCAGGTTTCCCCTGCTGCCGCGTCCTTCCTGATGACGTTCTTCGTAGCGGTTGCCATCCTGTGCGGGCCGTGGCTTGGCTCATGGGTGGGCAGGCATCCGCTGCGCCGCTCCACCATGGTCCTGCTGATCGCCGGCGCCATGGCCGGCGCCTGGCTGATCGTGATCCTCTGGCCCGGCCCGGCTCCGCTGTGGGTGCTGCTTGGCCTGGTTGCAGTGCTGGCCGTGGGCGGGCCGGGATCCATGATCGGCTTCGACTTCGCCAGGACGTACAACCCCAGCACCCGCCTCGGCACGGCCACCGGAATCGTGAACATTGGCGGGTTTGTTGCGTCGTTGGTTTCGATGTATCTCGTGGGCCTTGTGCTGGACATCCTGCTGGGCACCGGGTTCTCCGGCGGCAACCTCTATGACCTGGCAGCCTTCCGCATTGCCCTGGCCGTCCAGTTCCTGGTGATGGGAATCGGAGTGCTGGGCATTCTGCGTAACCGGAGGAAGCTGCGCGCCGCAATGGCCGCTGACGGACTGCGCCTGCCGCCGCTGCGGGAAGCGCTGGCCCGTGACCGCCGACGCCGCCGGGACGAGGGCCGCGGTGTACAGCGCCGCAATGGCGCGGGGAACGCCACTGCCGGCGACTCTGGTTCCGGCAGTGCTTCGTCCGGGGACGCAGGAGCTGAACCGGAGACCGGGGCCAGCCGGGGCCCGGCGGAATCCGGCAGCTGAGGAGACCCTCCCCGTTCCGCACTGGGCGGCCGGAAGCTTGCGGGATGAGGTTGCCGCAGCCCGTCCTGTGTTGCACTAACGTCCTTACCCCGCTGCCGGAGGGAACGTTACCGCGGCACAGGGTTTACCAGCCCTCTCTCCCTCCACAACGGCCCGGGCTGTACTTCCATTCGCCCGTTGTCCGCAGGCGAACGCGTCCCCAGCACGGTGCCGGGTCTGGACGGGCAGTCTGGCGGCATGAGCGAACCCCAGAAAGCGGGACATCCGGCCGACGGCCGCCCCGCGCCCCGCCGACCGTTTCCTACCGGCAGCACAACTGATGGAGCCGACGTGCTGCGCGTTGGTACCCCGCAGGACATCCTGGCGTTTGTGCCGCACTGCTTGGGCTTCCAGCCCCGGGAGTCCCTGGTGCTGCTGGCGCTGCGCGGGTCCAGGCTTGGGGCCACGCTCCGGCTGGATCTTCCTGGGTCGTCCTGTTCCGGAAGCGTTCCGGAGCAGGACCGTTTGGAACTGCTCGCGGACTACACCACAAGGATCACCGCCCTGCTCTCCGGCGACGAGGCAGCCGACGGCGTGCTCGCCGTGGTGTACACGGATCTGCCCTGGACTGAAGGCGGTCCTCCGCCCTACAGCGCCCTGATGGAGATCCTCGGCGATGATCTGGAAGACAGCGGACTCAGGCTCCGGGACGCCTGGCTGTCAGGAAACGGAGTGTGGCGGGATTATTTCTGCGGGGACGCCGCGTGCTGTCCGTGGCCCGGATACCCGGTGGGCGAGATCGCGGGCAGCAGGCTCAGCGCGGAGCTGGTTTACCGGGGGAGTGCCTATGCGCCCTCGCTGGCTGAATCTCTGCGGGCTGCGGGCAGGTTCCGGACTGATGCCCTGGACGAACGGGTGGAGGAAGTCCGGCGCAGCATGGAAGGCAGGTGGGGCACTCCGGAAGCTTTCGCGGACGTGCTCGCCGCGTGGGAACACCGGATCCGTTCCATCATCCTTCCAGGACAGGCGTCGGAGGAGAGCGGTACAACCCGGCCGGCCCGTCCGCCGGTGGGGGAAAGTGTTGCCGGGGACACGCCGGCAGGAACCCGGGAGGATGCACTGCTGCTGGCCAGTCTTGAATTCAAGCCCGTACGGGACACCATCCTGGTTCTGGCTGCGGCCGGGATGGCGGCTGCAGCGGAAGGGGTGCGGCAGTGGCTTCAGCCGGGACCTGTGTTCCCACCTGCACCCGGTGACCCTGCTGCATCCGGTGGTCCTGCTGCACCCAATGAGCCGGCGGCATCCATCGTCTCTGACCGTACGGCGTCCGCTGGGACAGGGCCGGCGGACGCTGGACAGCTGTTTCGGGCAATCCTTATAGGTCGCAGCCGCACAGCACCGGACTGGGACCGGCTGGACCGCACCTATGAGGCATTCACCTCACTGGTGCAGCGGGCAGCCGGGGAGCCGGCGGCAGCGCTGCTGACCCTGTTGGGCTGGATTGAGTGGGCACGCGGCCGCAGCTCCAGGGCAGAGATCTTCCTCTCCGGGGCGCTGCGTGAAGCTCCGGGCTACCGCCTGGCCGCCCTGCTGAGGGAACTGCTGCGGAGGGGTGAACTGCCGCAGTGGGCGCAGTCGCCCTCAACTGCCTGGCGGGGTGAAGGTCCGCTGTGAACCGGACGGTCCGGAGAGCTGCCCGGCAGGCCCGGACGTCAGAACAGCCGTGTCCGGTGGTGGCCGTGCCCGAAAGCATGCGACAATGGGAACCGAGACCCGGTCGGGTTCGTGTACCTAGTGTTCGTTCCACACTCCCCTCAGGGGAATAGGAGCAGGACGCGGTGTGTTTTCAAAGGAAACCCGCCGCGTACAGACCACTGGTTATGGCACGGACTTGACAGGGTCATAGTGGTGTTGCCCCCATGGCGGCGCCGCAGCCCGCCGTATTGAAAGGTTTTCTGTGTCCGCGAGAAAGACAACTGCTGTCAAAGAGACTGACACTGTGACTGCCGAGGTTGCTGAGGCGGCTGCTGCCGCAGGCACCAAGACGGCTGCCAAAACTGCCCGCAAGCCTTCCACCCGGAAGACGACGGCAAAGGCCTCCGCGGCAAAGACGACCGCCAAGAAGGCAGCCGAGCCCGCCGAGGACGCCGACATCCACGCTGATGACGCCGACGTTGAGCCCACGGACGTGGACGTCGAAGTAGTCGAGGCAGATGCTCCTGAGGCAGTTCCCACCGGTTCCGGATTTGTCTACTCCGATGCTGACGATGACGACGCACCTGCCCAGCAGGTCGTCTCCGCCGGCGCCACCGCAGACCCGGTCAAGGACTACCTGAAGCAGATCGGCAAGGTCGCCCTGCTGAACGCTGAGCAGGAAGTGGACCTGGCACTGCGCATCGAGGCAGGCCTCTACGCCGAAGAGAAGATCGCCGCTGATCCGGACATGGATCCCAAGCTCAAGCGCGACCTTCAGCAGATCATCCACGACGGCAAGCGCGCCAAGAACCACCTGCTGGAAGCTAACCTGAGGCTCGTTGTCTCGCTGGCCAAGCGCTACACCGGCCGCGGCATGCTCTTCCTTGACCTCATCCAGGAAGGCAACCTGGGCCTGATTCGTGCGGTCGAGAAGTTCGACTACACCAAGGGCTTCAAGTTCTCGACCTACGCCACCTGGTGGATCCGCCAGGCGATCACCCGCGCCATGGCAGACCAGGCCCGCACCATCCGCATCCCGGTGCACATGGTTGAAGTCATCAACAAGCTGGCCCGCGTTCAGCGCCAGATGCTCCAGGACCTGGGCCGCGAGCCCGCTCCCGAAGAGCTGGCACTTGAACTGGACATGACCCCTGAAAAGGTCGTCGAGGTTCAGAAGTACGGCCGTGAGCCCATCTCCCTGCACACCCCGCTCGGCGAGGACGGCGACTCCGAGTTCGGCGACCTGATCGAGGACTCGGAAGCGGTCGTCCCGGCAGACGCTGTGAGCTTCACGCTGCTGCAGGAGCAGCTGCACTCCGTCCTGGACACGCTCTCCGAGCGCGAAGCCGGCGTCGTGGCCATGCGTTTTGGCCTCACGGACGGCCAGCCGAAGACCCTGGACGAAATCGGCAAGGTCTACGGCGTGACCCGCGAGCGGATCCGCCAGATCGAGTCCAAGACGATGTCCAAGCTGCGCCACCCGTCGCGTTCGCAGGTCCTGCGGGATTACCTGGACTAGAATCCGGTCCCCGAAGCAGTAAAGGCAGTGCCCCCGCGCTTATCGCCGGGGGCACTGCCTTTTGTTCCGGCCGTCCAGCTTGGCGACAATCGGCGCGGAAGACAGAACGAGGGCCCCTCCAATCCGGAGGGGCCCTCGCCAAGTCTTGGACTGCTGGTCTTAGGAATTAGTCTTCCGAAGAAGCGGCCTTCTGGTGCAGACGAGCGCTTTCGTCCTGCCACTCAGACGTCAGGGGCCGGAGGTTGGCCTCCACTGCCCGGGCGTGGTGAGCACAGAAAAGCAGTTCCCCACCGGAGGATTCCAGTACCGCGCGCACGTAAGCCTGAGCGCCGCAGCGGTCACAGCGGTCCAGCGTGTTTAGTTGACGTGTAGCAACTGCTGCTGTCATGAGTGCCTCCTTAAGGGTGTTGATACTTCATATAACCACCTTTGCGGGGCAGCCCTTTCCATTTGGGTGAGCCTTTCGCTCTGCGCGTACCAATGAGTAGCAGCACATGGCCGGCAACGGGGGTGGCCCGGTTCACGTTTTCGCCGGGCGGAGGTCCATTAGGCGGTGCGTGCGGCTGAGTCGCTGCCGCTCACTGTCACCGCCGGGCATTAACCTTGTAGCAGGCCGGTTTCGCCGGCAGCCCAAGCCGCAAGGTTTCCCAACGCAATACATGGCCGCCTGAGCGGCCCTAGGAGTTCAGCACCGTGGTCCCCCTGGATACTGAGTACAACGCCCGGCACCTTTCTGTCCTCGAGGGTCTTGAGGCTGTCCGGAAGCGCCCCGGCATGTACATCGGCTCCACCGATTCACGCGGCCTGATGCACTGCCTCTGGGAAATCATCGACAACTCAGTGGACGAGGCTCTGGCCGGCTATGGCCAGAGCATCCGCATCATCCTGCACGCGGACAATTCCGTGGAAATCCACGACGACGGCCGCGGCATCCCCGTAGACATCGAACCCAAGACCGGTCTCTCCGGTGTGGAAGTCGTCTTCACCAAGCTCCATGCCGGCGGCAAGTTCGGCGGCGGTTCCTACGCTGCCTCCGGCGGCCTGCACGGCGTTGGCGCGTCCGTGGTCAATGCGCTCTCTTCCCGCCTGGACGTCCAGGTGGACCGTGCCGGGAAGACGTACCAGATGACCTTCCGGCGCGGCGAGCCCGGCGTCTTTGCCGACACCGGTTCCAAGCCGTCCCCTGAAGCGAAGTTCACGCCCTTCCTGGACAGCAGCAGGCTCGAAGTGGTCGGCAAGGCGAAGCGCGGCGTCACCGGCACCCGCATCCGCTACTGGGCAGACCGGCAGATCTTCACCCCGGACGCCAAGTTCTCCTACGCTGAACTGGAGGCCCGCGCCCGCCAGACTTCCTTCCTGGTTCCCGGCCTGCGGATCACCCTCCGCGACGAACGCCGCCTGCCCGGGACCCCGGGCGAAGACGGCCCGGTTGAGGAGGTTTTCCACCACGACGGCGGCATCTCCGAGTTCGTTGAGTTCCTCGCCGCCGACGCGGCCGTCACGGACATCTGGCGCCTGCACGGGGCGGGCAAGTTCAAGGAATCCGTTCCCGTCCTGGACGAGCGCGGGCACAGCAAAATCACCGAAGTCGAGCGCGAGTGTGAAGTGGACATCGCCCTGCGCTGGGGAATCGGCTACGAAACCAGCATCCGCAGCTTCGTGAACATCATTGCCACACCCAAGGGCGGCACGCACCAGGCCGGCTTTGAGCAGGCACTGCTGAAAACCTTCCGGAAAGTCATTGAAGCCAACGCCCGCAAGCTGAAGGCCGGCAACGACAAGATCGAGAAGGATGACGTTTTCGCCGGGCTCACGGCTGTACTCACTGTTCGGCTGGCAGAGCCGCAGTTCGAAGGCCAGACCAAGGAAATCCTGGGTACCTCCGCCGTGCGCTCCATCGTCTCCAAGGTCGTAGAGAAGGAAATAACGGCACGGCTCAACTCGCCGGCGCGCGGCGACAAGGCTCAGACCGCACTGCTGCTCGAAAAAGTGGTGTCGGAGATGAAGTCCCGCATCTCCGCACGCGTCCACAAGGAAACACAGCGGCGGAAGAATGCGCTGGAAACCTCCTCCATGCCGGTCAAGCTGGCGGACTGCCGAATCGACGACAATGAGCGCTCCGAACTGTTCATCGTGGAAGGTGACTCCGCGCTGGGCACGGCCAAGCTGGCACGTTCCTCCGATTTCCAGGCACTGCTTCCCATCCGGGGCAAGATTCTGAACGTGCAGAAGGCATCTGTCTCAGACATGCTCTCCAACGCCGAGTGTGCGGCCCTGATCCAGGTTGTGGGCGCCGGCTCAGGCCGCAGCTTCCAGCTGGAGGCTGCACGCTACGGCAAGGTGATCTTCATGACCGACGCGGACGTCGACGGCGCACACATCCGCACGCTGCTGCTGACCCTGTTCTTTCGCTACATGCGTCCGCTGGTTGAGGCAGGCCGCGTCTATGCGGCCGTACCGCCGCTGCACCGGGTTGAAGTCATCAACCACGGTTCCAAGGCCAATGAGATGGTCTACACGTACAGCGAGAAGGAGCTGCAGCAGCTTCTGGCGCGGCTGGAGAAGGAAGGCAAGCGCTACAAGGAGCCGATCCAGCGCTACAAGGGCCTCGGCGAGATGGACGCCGACCAGCTGGCCGAAACCACCATGGATCCCCGCCACCGCACGCTTCGCCGGATCCGTCTCAGCGAAGCCGAAGAAGCTGAACGGCACGTGGACGAGGCCACCTTTGAGCTGCTCATGGGCAGCGACGTCGCTCCCCGCAAGGAATTCATCATCGCAGGTGCCGCGATGCTGGACCGCGACCGCATCGACGCGTAAGAGCTGCTTCCGCCCCGAAGGCGTGCCCGGACGGCTGCTTAGACGGACCGGGCAGATCAGCGGTGAATCAGGCCGGGAGAAAACAGCAGCACAGTGGGAACAGCCAGCAGCAGCACCGCCGCGGCCTGGACGAGGATGTTCAGCCAGCGGGGCAGCGGCGGCTGCGGCGTGAGCAGGCGGCTGAGCCGCGCCGCCATCCCGGTTTCGTCGTCGACTCCGCCGCCGGCTACAGCGGTACCAGACGTACCCGGCAGGCTGGCGACGGTATCAGCGCCGGCCCCCGCAGCTGACGCAGAGCCAACTATGGCGATGGCGCGGATCAGTGTTGGTCTGTCGACCTTCCTGAGCGCCTCGTCATCGGCAAGCATCTCTATCAGCTCGTTCACGGACCGCTGGGCCAGCTGCGAGGTAGGCAGCCACGGCAGGGCTGCCCGCCAGGCGGCGAAGGCCCACAGCAGCAGGTGGTGGTGCTGGCTGAGGTGTGCTTTCTCATGGGTCAGTACCCCGGAGAGCTCCTCCTCGGAAAGGATGTCCATCAGTCCGTCCGAGAGGACCGTGACGGACTGGGCGCCGCCGGGAAGGCAGTAGGCGACGGGGGAGGGGTGGGGGATGACCACTGTTGCCGGCGTGTTCAGCGAGGGGGAGCTGAGGAGGTTCAGCATGTCCCGGTGCCGTCGCCGGCCGGAGGCGATCCGGTAATAGGTCAGCAGGAGTGTGAAGACAAGATGCACGCTCAGGAGCACGGCTGCGCTGACGGCAAACACGTGGACCAGGCCCAGTGCCTCGACGGAGCGGCGCTGCAGGAGGATGTCCCAAAGTCCCCCGAGCCCCTGGGCCAGGTTATCGCCAATCGGTTCCAAGCCCCAGGTCAGCATGGCCCCGATCATTGACAGCCCACCGGCCAGGGCGATCGACTGCCACAGCACCATCGCAGTGAAGGGGGAGCGGGCGGGCCACTTGGCGCGCGAAAGCGCAACCGGAACCGGCCAGGCGAGGATTACTGCCAGTGCAGCCAGGAAATACGAGGCCCAGAACATGCGGCGCGCGGACCGTTGGCCTAGGCGCCGTCGAGCAGCCTGCGCAGTGTTTGCGCTTCGGTTGCCGAGACGGAACCGACGAAGCGGGCCAGGACGGCCTCGCGGTCATTCGCCGAGCCGAGGACCTCGTGCATAAGTTCTGCGGTGTGTTCGGCGCGGGTCGTCACGGCGCGGTAGCGGTGGGGGCGGATGTCTCGTTCGCGGGCCACGAGGCCCTTCTTTTCCAGGCGGGAAAGCACAGTGAGGACAGTGGTCACGGCCAGTCCCTTGGCCTCTGCGCGGCCGGCGTCGTTCTGGGCGAGACGTTCGCGGAGTTCATTGGCGGTTAACGCCTCGGAGGACTCCCACAGGAGGTCCATCATCGCACGCTCAAGCTCTCCAAGAGTCGCCATAGTCCGCATCTTCCTTTGTCTCCGGTCCCTGGTCCGGGAGGTCGCCCCGGACTGGTTTTCCTAGCCGCGTACGCGCCCTGGCTGGGCACGTCGAGGAGCTTAACAATACCGACTTTAACGATAGTTCTCTACATCACGTAGAAACATGTCTCCAAGGTGTTCTACGATTCGTAGAAGAGGAGTTCTACAGCTTGTAGAACATGACATAACTAAGGACCTGCACGTGGAAGCATTGGACATTGCCCGCTGGCAATTCGGCATAACGACGGTGTATCACTTCCTGATGGTTCCGCTGACCATCGGCCTGGGCCTGGTTGTTGCCGCCCTGCAGACTGCCTGGGTCCGCACGGGCAAGGAAGAGTACCTGCGCCTGACTAAGTTCTGGGGCAAGCTGTTCCTGATCAACTTCATCATGGGCGTGGCCACCGGGCTGGTCCAGGAGTTCCAGTTCGGAATGGCCTGGAGCGAATACAGCCGGTTCGTCGGTGACGTCTTCGGCGCACCGCTGGCGCTTGAATCCCTGCTGGCCTTCTTCACGGAGTCGGTGTTTCTGGGGCTCTGGATCTTCGGCTGGAAACGGCTGCCCCAGAAGCTTCACCTGGCAACAATCTGGCTTGCCACCGGCGCCTCGGCCCTGTCTGCCTACTTCATCCTGGCGGCAAATTCCTGGATGCAGCATCCCGTGGGCGTGGAACTGGTGGACGGCCGGGCCGTGATGACGGATTTCTGGGCCGTCCTGACCAATAACACCCTGCTGGTTGCTTTCCCGCACACCATCACCGGCGCCTTCGCCGTGGCCGGCGGATTCCTGCTCGGCATCTCGTGGTACCACCTCTGGAAGCGGCGCCGCGACGGCATCGACACGGTGGATGAGAACGGCCGCGTAGTCGTCGGCGAGAACGCCGCCATCGGCCGGGACAAAACCGACTACTCCGTCTGGATCAAGGCACTGCGCATCGGTGCTGCCGTCGCCGTAGTAGCTTTCGCCGGAACGGCAATCACCGGCGACCTGCAGGGCAAGCTGATGTTCGAGCAGCAGCCCATGAAGATGGCCGCGGCCGAAGCTGCCTGCCACAACGGCACTTCCTTCTCGATCCTTTCCGTCGGTGACGTCGGCGCGCAGGACTGTGAGGACGTAAAGACCCTCATCGAAGTTCCCGGTGTGCTCTCCTTCCTTGCCAACGGCGACTTCAACACTCCCGTTGACGGCGTCAACACCCTGATCCCGGAGTACCAGGAGAAGTACGGCACCCACCTGCCCGATGATCCGATGTACGGCGAGCAGGCCGGCCAGGAGATCGACTACCTGCCGGTTATGTCCGTGACCTACTGGGGTTTCCGCATCATGATCGGCTTCGGCGCCGTCGCAGCTGGCGCGGCCGCAATCGCCCTGTGGGTTACCCGCAAGGGCACCGTGCCGGAGTCCAAGTGGCTTATGCGCCTGGCCGTGTTCGGCATCCTGGCTCCGTTCGGTGCCAACAGCGCCGGCTGGATCTTCACGGAGATGGGCCGGCAGCCCTTCGTGGTGGTTCCCAACCCCAGCTTCAGCGGCATAGACAACGTCTTTATGTTCACCGCGGCGGCGGTTTCGCCGGGTGTAAGCATGGCGGAGCTCCTCTTCTCGGTGATCTCCTTCACGGTCATCTACCTTGCCCTGCTGATCGTTGAAGTGATGCTGCTGTTCAAGTACGTCAGGGGCGGTGTCCCCTCGGCCATGCCGGAGCTGCTTCATTCAGCGGACGACGACGGCGACGGGGACGATCCCGGCTCCAAGGACGCGCCGGGCCGGCCGGGCGGACCGAAGTCCGACGACGTTCTCGATTTCGCCTACTAGCCCCACCGGAGAAACAAAGTGACGCTAGCAACATTCTGGTTCATCGTTATCGCCTTCCTGTGGGTCGGCTATCTCTTCCTCGAGGGCTTCGACCTCGGCGTGGGCATGCTTATGAAACTCTTCGCCCGCAACGAAAAGGAGCGGCGGGTTCTGCTCAACACCATCGGCCCGGTCTGGGACGGCAACGAGGTCTGGCTCGTCACCGCCGGTGCCATGACCTTCGCCGCGTTCCCGTACTGGTATGCGTCGCTGTTCTCGGCGCTCTACCTTCCGCTGACGCTGGTGCTGCTGGGACTCATCTTCCGTGCCGTCGCCATTGAGTACCGCGGCAAGGGCCACACCCAGCGCTGGCGCGACCGCTGGGACTGGGCCATGGCCCTGGGTTCCTTCGTGAGTGCCTTCGGTGTCGGTGCGGCACTTGCCCTCACCTCCACCGGACTGCCGCTGAACGAGAACGGCGACCGGGTGGGCGGCGCCTTCGCCTGGCTGACCCCCTGGGCCGTCCTTGGCGGTCTCGCCGTTGTTGGGTTCGCACTCGTGCACGCCTGCGCCTTCCTGATGCTGAAGACCGACGGCGAGATCCGCCAGCGTGCCCGGCGCGTCCTCGTGCGGTGGCTGCCCCTTGGCATTCTCCCGCTGGCAGTCTGGGCAGTCGGCGTCCAGTTCCTGAGCGGTGAACTCTTCTCCCTGATCCCGCTGGCTGTAGCGGTCGTCGCCGTGGTGGTGGCCTGGCTGATGGCCTACCGGGGAATGGAAGCGCTGTCCTTCGCCTTCCTAGGCGTGTTCCTGCTGGCCGGCGCCGTCTCGATCTTCGCCGCCATGTACCCCGTGGTCCTGCCGTCCACGCTGGACGCTGCCTGGAACCTGACCGTGGAGAATGCTTCCTCGACCCCGTACACGCTCAAGGTGATCACCTGGGTCTCCGTGTTTGGGCTGCCGATCGTGCTGCTCTACCAGGGCTGGACCTACTGGGTCTTCCGCAAGCGTGTCACCACGCAGTCCATTCCTGACGTCCACAAGATCACTGTCCAGTGAAGCCGGTACTTCCCGTCAGCGCCACGAGCCGCCGGGCGCTGTATCTGCTGGGACTCATCGCCGCGGTAAAGGCCCTTGCCCTGGTGCTGCTGGCAACCGGAGTGGCCGCAGGCATTGCCGGCCTTGCCGCCGGCGGACCGGACTGGGGATACATTGCCGCGACGGGTATCAGCGGTGCAGTGCTGCGGTCTGTGGCCATGTGGGCCCAGGAGACCGTGGCCCAGCGGGCAGCCGCCGGCGTCAAGGACGAACTGCGCGGCCAGCTGACGCAGAGGGTCCTGGCCGACGGCGGCAGCGTCCTGGGCATGGGCCCGGGCGCACTCAGTGTCCTGCTGACCCGCGGACTGGACGGGCTGGACAACTATTACGCCAAGTACCTGCCGGCCCTGGTTACCTGTGCCGTTCTGCCCCTGCTGATCGGCGTCCGGATCCTGACCGCCGACTGGGTCAGCGCCGTCGTCATTGTCCTGACGGTTCCGCTGGTGCCGGTGTTCATGATCCTGATCGGTCTGCACACCGGTGACAAGACGGCCAAGGCCATCGAGGCCCTGAACCGGCTCTCGGACAACATGCTGGAACTGGCCAAGGGCCTGCCGGTGCTGGTGGGCCTGGGCCGGGCCCGCGCACAGACCCGTGCCCTGCGAGACGTGGCCGACCGCTACCGCGTCACCACACTGGAAACCCTGCGCGTGGCCTTTATGTCTTCGCTGGCACTTGAGCTGATCGCCACGATTTCCGTGGCCGTGGTGGCCGTTTTCATCGGCGTGCGCCTCGTGCACGGGGACATGTCCCTGGAAATGGGCCTGCTGGCGCTGATCCTTGCGCCCGAGTGCTACCAGCCGCTGCGTGATCTGGGCACGGCCCACCACTCCAGCGAAGACGGGCTGGAGGCACTGAAGCGGACCAACGCCGTCCTGGACGCACCCGCTGCCCGTCCGCTCGCGCAGTCCGAGAACACGGATGACGACGGCGGCGTGAGCGTACGCGGCCTGACCGTCAAGTACGACGGGCGTCCGGACCCCGTACTGGAAAACCTCTCCTTTACCGTGCCCGCAGGAGCCATTGCGGCCCTCACCGGCCCCAGCGGCAGCGGCAAGACCACTGTGCTCGAAGTGCTTGCCGGCCTCCGCCGGGACGGTGCCGGAGTCCAGCTAAGCGGTGAAGCCTCCGGCACGGACCGGGCCCGGGTGGCCTGGATTCCGCAGCACCCGGTGCTGGTGGAGGAAACCGTGGCGGCGGAGATCGGCCTTTACTCAGGGCTCACGGACCCGGGCGCCCAGCGCACCGCCGCAGAGCAGGCGCTGGCCGAGATCAGTTCGCAGCACCTGTTGGACGCACACACGGCAGACCTCAGTCCGGGCGAACAGCGCCGCGTGGCCGTGGCACGCGCCGTTGCCCGCGTGCGTAACGTACCCGGCGTCGGCGTCCTGCTCGCAGACGAACCCACTGCGCACCTGGACGAATCCAGTGCCGCGGCAGTCCGGGGCGCTCTCGCCAGGCTAAGCCCGGACTGCACCGTGCTGCTGGTGGCCCACGACCGCCGGACGGCAGCGATCGCCGGCGTGCGCATTCCCGTAGGTGCCGAAACCACCGTTCCCGAACCTGAACTGGACCCGTTGCCTTCCGCCGCACCCGCCCCTGCCGAGACGCAGTTCAGCGGATCCACGGAACAGGCAGGCTACGTCCACCAGCCGCTCTGGAAGAACCTGCTGGTACTTCGCCCCTGGAGTCCCCAGTTCCTGAAGGCGCTGGCCTACGGCACCGGTGCCACCATCTTCGCCGTGGCGCTGAGCGCGCTGTCCGGATGGCTGATTGTCCGCGCGTCCGAGCAGCCCCCCATCCTGTACCTCCTCACGGCCATTGTGGGAGTGCGGTTCTTCGGCATCGGACGTGCCGTGCTGCGCTACCGCGAACGCCTCCACCTGCACGACGCCGTCTTCCGCGCTACCAACTCAATCCGCATCCGGCTGTGGAACGGCCTGCTGAACCGTCCCGAAGGCTGGCGGCGCCTGGCCCGCGGCGGCGGAGCCCTGGAGCGCCTGGTGGGCGACGTGGACGAACTGCGCGACATCGCCCCGCGCGTGGTCTTTGCCCCGCTGACTGCGTTTGTCACGGCTGTTGCCGCATGCATTGCCACGGCAATCCTGATTCCGGACGCCCTCTGGGTCCAGATCGGGCTGTGCCTGGTGGGTCTCATTGGCGCTCCGGCTGTAGCGCTCTGGGCCGACGCCGCTGCCCGCGCCCGGACGGTAACCCTGCAGTCCAAGGCAATGGCATCCATGGCCAAGCTGCTTTCGGCCGCCCGTGACCTGGAAGCCAACACCTCCGCTACTCCAGTGGTGACCCGCCAGCGGCTGCTGGACGCTGCAGCGGCCGGTGCCGTGCGGCGCAGTGCCTGGGCACAGGGGCTGGCCAATGCGCTGACTGCGCTGGCCTGCGCCGCCTCCGCGCTGTGGATCCTGGCCCTGGCGCAGGGCGTTCCCGCCACCGTGGCGGCGGTCATCGTTTTGATGCAGCTGGCCCTGCTTGAATGCTTTGCGGCCGTCAACGGCTCGATCCAGCAGTTCACCGCCTGGCGGGTGCTGGGGGACAAGGTACTCCCGGACCTGGGCTCGGATTCGGTCGATCCGGGCGCAGTGCCGGACGGGGCGGCAGCTGCGGCAGCCGGCGCTCCGCGCCCGGGCAGCATCGAGCTGTCCGGGATCCGCTACCGCTACCCGGGCGGCTCCCGCGACGTGCTCAACGGCGTGGACCTCAGTCTGGAGCCCGGGGACTGGCTCGCCGTCACCGGACCCTCCGGCAGCGGCAAGTCCACCCTGCTGGGCGTGCTGCTCGGCTTCCTGCAGCCCCAGACCGGCACCTTCCGCATCGGCGGACGTCCGGCGTCGGAGTTCAGCCGGGAGGCCCGCGGTATGGCGTGGTGCCCGCAGGAGGCTCATCTCTTTGACTCCACCCTGCGCGGCAACCTGCTGATCGCCCGTGACCGTTCCAAGGCTCCGAGTGAAGCGGAAATGCTGGCTGCCCTGGAGGCAGTGGGTCTTGGCGGGCTGGTCGCGGAGCTTGAAGACGGGATCGACACCCGGATCGGCAACGGCGGCCACCGGCTTTCCGGCGGCCAGCGCCAGCGCCTCGCCGTGGCACGTGCCCTGCTGACGGAAGCCGGAATCGTCCTGCTGGATGAACCAACGGCACACCTGGACCCGGCAGCCGGACGCCAGCTGATGGCTGACCTTGCCTCCGGCCTGGCGGGCAAGACGGTGGTGGTGGTGACCCACAATCCGGCGGACGCCGCCTGGTGCGGCCGGACCCTTGAGCTTGGTGCGGCCCAAGGCAGCCTTGCCCTACGCTAGGAGCCATGGCCTCAACAAACACTGTGCACCTGCCCGGACCGCAGACGCAGCTGGCGTGGCGTCCCATCACACCTGAAGACCTGGATGACTGGCATGCCCTGATCCGCCGGATAGTGGAGGTGGACAAGCCGGGATGGGCGGAAGACCGCGCCGATCTTGAGCACGCGCTTCAGCGCCCTGGGAACGATCCTGAACTGGACTCACTGCTGGGCGTGGATGCCGACGGCGTGCCGAGGGCCTTTGGCTTGGTGAACCTCAACCCGGGCTCAGTGCGGGCCATCGGGTTCGGCGGGGTGGATCCTGCGTGGCGCCGGAGGGGGATAGGCACGGCAGTCTACGGCTGGCAGGCTGCCAGGGCCCGTGCCAGGGTTCAGGAGCGGGACGGGGAGGGTCCCGTGCTGCGCAGCTATGCCGAAGCCAACAATCCTTCCCATCTTGCGCTGCTGGAGTCGGTGGGAGCGCGCGTGGTCCGGTACTTCACCGAGATGACCCGCCCGCTGGACGGGAACCTGCCCGAGGCAGAGCTGCCAGGGGACCTGGAGTTCCGGACTTTCTCGGAGGAGATCTCCGAGCAGCTTCGCCTTGCCCACAACGAGGCGTTCCTGGACCACTGGGGCAGTGAACCGCGGGATCCGGAGAATTGGCGGTTCAC
Source organism: Arthrobacter sp. (assembly GCA_040274025.1). Classification (GTDB taxonomy): domain Bacteria; phylum Actinomycetota; class Actinomycetes; order Actinomycetales; family Micrococcaceae; genus Arthrobacter_B. The sequence continues at coordinate 44,337 of JBELZL010000007.1, forward strand.
CGTGGGTCATCCCCAGTTCCGGCCCGACTGGAGCTTTGTGGTGCTGGAGAAGTCATCCGGCGCCATTGCCGCCTACCAGCTGGCCAGTTATGACCCTGAGTCACCGGCCATCTTCGGCTATTCGGAGGGTTACACCGAGCTGCTCGGCGTCCTGCGTCCCTGGCGCGGCAAGGGCATCGCTCCGGCAATGCTGGCTGAAGCGATGCGGCGGTTCCAAGCCTCGGAGATGCAGAATGCCGGCCTTGGCGTAGACACCGAGAACCCGTCCGGAGCGCTGCGGATCTATGAACAGCTGGGCTACCGGCCGGTGAGCCGCCAGGTTGTGTACGACCTGGCGCTGGATGCTGAATCGAACTAGGCCTGCACTACCCAGATGGCCTCGGCGGCGGGAAGTCCGAGTTCCACCCGGTCACCCGAGCGTTCCAGGGTGAGCGTGCCTGCGTAGGCCTGGCGTTCCAGGATGCTGATCTCCGTGTCCAGGCCCAGGCCCATGCCGCCCAGATAGCGGAGCAGGTCAGGGCTGTTGTCCGAAACCCGTGCAATGCGCAGCCGCGTGCCCGGTTCGCTGTGGCTCAGGCGGGCGGCGTCCAGGGCCGGCAGGCTGCCGTCCCGCGCGGGAATGGGGTCCCCGTGCGGATCGCGGACCGGGTGGCCCAGGCGTACGGCCAGAGCCTCGACCATCTTGTCCGAGACCGCGTGTTCGAGGTTCTCCGCCTCGTCATGCACTTCATCCCAGCCGTACCCGAGGTATTCAACCAGGAACGTCTCAATCAGCCGGTGGCGCCGTACCATGTTCACTGCTGCCTGCTCGCCGGCGGGAGTCAGGGCCACGGATCCGTAGCGTGCGTGGGTCAGGAACCCCTGCGCGGCCAGCCGCTTCACCGCCTCGGAAACCGATGATGCAGAAAAGCCCAGATGGGCCGAGAGCGCAGAGACGGTCACTGGCGCGTCCGTCCATTCCTGTGCCGTCCAGATGACTTTGAGGTAGTCCTCCGCAGCGCTGGTCAGTTCTTTCTTTCCCACGCGTCCCACCTTACGCCAGCGCCCGGAAAACCAGGCCGGATGACCTGCCCGGATACCCCCGAGGGGTACTTGACGCATACCCCGAGAGGGTATAGATTCTCTGGTGTTGACGGACTTATTTACCGGGAGGCCGAACCATGGACACCAGCGCACTTGATGCCGCGGACGTGGATGTGGATGTGGACCGCGGCTACTCCAGTGACAAGGAAGCCTACCTGCGGCGGCTGAAGCGGATCGAGGGACAGGTCCGGGGAATCGCCCGGATGGTCGATGAAGACAAGTACTGCATTGACGTCCTGACTCAGGTCTCCGCCGTAACCAAGGCACTGCATGCACTGAGCCTCGGCCTGGTCCAGGACCACATTTCCCACTGCGTTGTCTCGGCCGCCCGGGAAGCCGAGGAAGCGGGCGACCAGTCAATCGTGGACATTAAGGTCCAGGAAGCAACAGACGCAATCGGCCGGCTCCTGCGCTAGCGGGAACCGGAGGAAAACCAGCGGGGCCGCCGCCCTGCAGAGGAGGAACAGCTATGGAAACCAAACTCAGCATTTCTGGCATGACCTGCGGCCACTGCGTCGCATCGGTCACCGAGGAACTCAGTGCGGTAGAGGGCGTGAAGGACGTCCGGGTTGACCTGGTGGCCGACGGCGTATCCACGGCAGTCGTTACTTCGACCGAACCCGTTGCACCCGAACTGCTCGGTGAAGCCGTTGCGGAAGCGGGCTACACGGTGGTGGGCTGAAAGGAGAATCATGGCAACCCGTGAACAGCAGCACCTGCACGCAGAGCGTGAGGTGTCGCTGGACATCCAGGGCATGACCTGCGCTTCCTGCGTGAACCGTGTGGAGCGCAAGCTGGGCAGGATCGAAGGCGTCCAGGCCAGCGTCAACCTGCCGCTGAACTCGGCAACGGTCCGGGTGCCGGCCGGTGTCACGAATGACCAGCTGGTCGCCACCGTGGAAGCAGCCGGGTATAAGGCGAAGGTGGCCGCACCTGAGAACCACGGTGATCATGAGGATCACATGGCGCACGGCGGTAGTGCGGCACAGCTGCGGCCCCGCCTCATTACTGCCGCCGTTCTCACCGTTCCTGTTCTCCTCATCTCCATGGTGCCGGCCCTGATGTTCCCTCACTGGGGCTGGGTGGCCGCAGCGCTCTCGCTGCCGGTAGTGCTCTGGTCCGCCTGGCCTTTCCACCGGGCCGCAGCGGTCAACGCGCGCCATCTGGCCTCGACGATGGACACGCTGGTGTCCATCGGCGTCAGCGCCGCGTATCTGTTCTCCGTGGGACAGCTGATCGCTGATCCGGCACTGACAGCCGATCCGGGCATGAGTGAAGGCGCGCACCTCTACTTCGAAGTCGCCGCCGTCGTCACTACGTTCCTGCTGCTGGGGCGGTATCTCGAGGCCCGGGCCAAGACCAGTGCTGCAGACGCCCTCACCTCCCTGCTTAGTCTGGGAGCCAAGGACGCGGTGGTGCTCCGTAACGGCCGTGAAGTGCTGATCCCGGCCGGCGAGCTCGTCCCCGGTGACCAATTTGTAGTGCGTCCGGGGGAGAAGATTGCCACGGACGGAATTGTGGTCGACGGCGAATCGGCGATCGACGCCGCCCTGATCACCGGTGAATCCCTGCCGGTGGAAGTCCGCACCGGCGATCCGGTTACGGGTGCCACGGTGAACACTTCCGGGCGGCTGCTGGTCCGCGCGACGAGGGTCGGCAGTGAAACCACCCTGGCCCAGATGGGTGCCCTGGTCAGCGCCGCCCAGTCGGGCAAGGCGCCGATCGCACGGCTGGCCGACCGGATCAGCGCCGTGTTTGTGCCGGTGGTCCTGGCAATTGCCGTCATCACGTTCATACTCTGGCTGCTGATCACCGGCGACGTGCAGAGCGCGTTTGTCTCAGCTGTTGCCGTGCTGGTCATTGCCTGCCCGTGTGCACTGGGCCTGGCGACGCCGGTGGGCCTGCTCACCGGAACCGGCCGCGGAGCCCAGCTGGGCATCCTGATCAAGGGCCCGCAGGTCCTGGAGGACACCCGCACGGTCAACACCATCCTGCTGGACAAGACCGGAACCGTCACCAGCGGCAAACTCTCCGTTGCCCGCACGGTCCTGCTGACGGATGCCGCGGTGCCGGATGAGTCCACCCTGCTGCGGCTGGCCGGATCCCTGGAGAACGCCGGTGAACACCCGATTGCCCGTGCCGTCGCTGCAGCAGCTGAAGCCGGACCGGGCCTGGCAGCGGTCAGCGGATTCCTTTCCTCGCCCGGCGGCGGCGTACGCGGCACGGTTCAGGGGCGCAGCGTGGTAGCCGGACGGCCCGGCTGGCTGGAAGAAAACGGCATTGTGCTGGACGAGGCCGCCGCAGGCGTTCTTTTGCAGGAGCAGGAAACCGGCGCTACCGCCGTCATTGTGGCTGTGGACGGAGTCCCGGCGGGCGTTATCAGCCTGCAGGACACCATCAAGGACGGTTCCCGTGAGGCAGTGGCCCGGCTGAAGGCGCTGGGCCTGCGGCCGGTGCTGCTCACCGGTGACAACGCCGTCGTAGCCGCGGCCGTTGCCCGTGAGGTCGGGATCGATCCCCGGGACGTACTGGCTGACGTCCGCCCGGAAGGCAAAGTGGAGGCGGTGCGCCGGTTCCAGGCGGAGGGTGCCACCGTGGCCATGGCGGGGGACGGCGTGAACGACGCCGCCGCGCTGGCTCAGGCGGATCTTGGCATCGCGATGGGTTCCGGCACGGACGCGGCCATGGCCGCGGCAGACCTGACCGTGATGGGCAGCTCCCTGGGACAGGTTGCTACGGCGATCGAGCTCTCCCGGCGGACCCTGCGGACCATCAAGGTCAACCTGTTCTGGGCGTTCTTCTACAACACGGTGGGGATCCCGGTGGCCGCCTTTGGGCTGCTCAATCCGATGCTCGCCGGCGCTGCCATGGCCGCCAGCTCGGTGCTGGTGGTTGCGAATTCGCTTCGGCTGCGCAGCTTCGGCAAATAGGAACCGCCGGCTAGGGAGCGGTGAGGCTGGGGCCGATGTGTTCCACCGGGCTGGCCAGCGGAACACCGGATCCGTCCCGTCTGCCGTGCTCCGTGGGCAGCGCCCGGGCCACGCCGTTCGCTGCGGCAGCCTTGGCCGGACCATGCCCGGCCCACGCAGCCACCAAAGCGTCCTCGCCCTTCAGGAAGCGGTGTGCCCGTACGCCGGCAGTTGCGCGGCCCTTGGCCGGGTACTCGGCGAAATCTGTCACCTTCACCGAGCCTCCCGGTGTTCCGGGAATCGTCTCGGTGCCGGAGGCAACGGTAACAACGACGGCGTCCGGGTCCCCTGCGGCGACCACACCGAAGAAGATCACTTCGTCACCCTCACCGAGTTTCATGCCCGCCACACCGCCGGCGGTCCGGCCCTGGGGGCGCACTGTGGAGGCGGGGAAGTGAAGCAGCTGGGCCCCCTTGGTCGCAAAGACCAGTTCGTCGTCGTCATTCGCAGCCACGGCAGCGCCAATAACTTCATCACGCGGCTTGAGCGTGATCGCTTCCCAGTCATCCCGGTTCAGCGGGTAGTCCGGATTGACGCGCTTCACCACGCCGTTGCGGGTGCCAAGGGCCAGTACAGCGTTCAGCGGCACCAAGCCAACCAGCTTTTCGCCCTTCGTCAGCGTCATGAAGTCCTTGGCTGCTACTCCGCCCGCAAGGTTGGGCAGCCCGTTGGTCGGCGGAAGCGCCGGCATGTCCATCACCTGGACGCGGATCATCCGGCCGGAGGAGGTGACCGCTCCGATTTCCCCGCGGGCCGTGGTAGCCACCACGCTGCGGAAAACATCGTGCCGGGTCCGCTGTCCGCCTTCCTGCAGGGGCTCCTGGTTCGCGGTCCGTGCCAGCTGGCCGGACGCCGAAAGGATCACCCAGCAGGGGTCGTCGGGAATCTGCAGCGGAAGAACGGCCTTGGCACCCTTGCCTGCCTTCACGGCCACGGCTTCGGAGGCCATCGGTGCCACGGCCTCGGACTCCAGCAGTACGGTGCGGCGCGGGGTGGCGTACTTCGCGGCAATCTCGCCGAGTTCCTCGCACACCAGTTCCCGCAGGCGTTCCTCGGAATCCAGGATGGCCTGCAGCTCCTCGATTGCAGCACGCAGCTCTTGCTGTTCCTTTTCAAGCTCCAGCCGCGAGTACTTGGTCAGCTGGCGCAGGCGCAGTTCCAGGATGTGGTTGGCCTGGACCTCGGTGAGGTCGTAGATGGACATCAGGCGGGTGCGTGCCTCCGCAGTCTCTTCCGAGGAACGGATCACCTGGATGACCTCGTCAATGTCTACGATCGCGATCAGCAGGCCCTCTACCAGGTGCAGGCGGTCCTTCTTGCGGCCCAGGCGGTAGGCGGTGCGCCGGCGGACCACGCCCAGCCGGTGGGAAGCGTAAACCTGCAGCAGCTCCACCAGGCCCAGCGTCCGCGGCTGGCCGTCCACCAGGGAGACGTTGTTGATGCCGAAGGAATCTTCCATCGGCGTGTAGCGGTAGAGCTGCGCCAGAACGGCCTTGGGATTGAACCCGTTCTTCAGCTCGATGACCAGCCGGAGCCCGTGCTGGCGGTCCGTGAGGTCCACGACGTCGGAAATGCCCTGAAGCTTCTTGGACGTGACCGCGTCCTTGATCTTCTCGATCACCTTTTCCGGACCCACCATGTACGGCAGTTCGGTGACCACCAGCCCGGTCCGCCGGGCCGTGAGCTGCTCCACCTCCACCTTGGCGCGGGTCTTGAAGGAACCGCGGCCCGTGGCGTAGGCGTCACGGATGCCGTCCAGACCCACGATCCGGCCGCCGGAGGGCAGATCCGGACCCGGAACGAAACGCATCAGGTCATCCAGGGAGGCCTCGGGATGACGGATCAGGTGCTGGGTTGCCGCAATAACCTCACCGAGGTTGTGCGGGGCCATGTTCGTCGCCATGCCGACGGCGATGCCCGAGGCGCCGTTGACCAGCAGATTCGGGAACGCAGCCGGCAGCACCTCCGGCTGCATCAGCTGGTTGTCGTAGTTCGGGACAAAATCCACGACGTCTTCGTCGAGGTGGTCCGTCAGGGTCAGCGCTGCCGCAGCCAGCCGCGCCTCCGTGTACCGCGAGGCCGCGGGACCGTCGTCAAGGGAACCAAAGTTGCCGTGGCCGTCGATCAGGGGCAGGCGGAGTGCCCAGTCCTGGGCCATGCGCACCATCGCATCGTAAATGGCCGAATCGCCGTGCGGGTGCAGCTTGCCCATGACCTCACCCACCACGCGTGCGCTCTTGACGTGCCCGCGGTCCGGCCGCAGTCCCATCTCCGCCATCATGTACAGGATGCGGCGCTGCACCGGCTTCAGGCCGTCCCGTGCGTCCGGGAGGGCGCGGGAATAGATCACCGAGTAGGCGTACTCGAGGAAGGACCCCTCCATCTCGGTGGTGACATCAATGTCGATGATGTTCTCAGCGATGGGTTCGCCGGGAGTGGGTGCGGAGGCGGAGCGCCGGGCCATGTAGTTCTTGCGTCCTTGAGGTTGTGGTGAGGGTTGGTTTCCGTGCCTTGTGGCGGTTCGGTGGCGGGTTCTAAAAAATGCCCACTAGTCTGAGTCTATGGCGGAGCAGGGACAATACCCCGAATATTGGGAAGCTGATGTCGTTTTGCGGGACGGGCGTACCGGCCATCTGCGGCCGGTTTCCCCGGCCGATGCCGAGGCATTGCAGGCGTTCCACATGCGGCAGTCCCAAAGCTCCATCTATCTTCGCTTCTTCACCTACAAGGCTAAACTGAGCGGCCGCGAACTTAAGCGTTTTACCAACGTGGACTACCGCGACCGGGTTGCGTTTGTCATCACACTCGGCTCCGAGATCGTGGGCATCGGGCGGTACGACCGCCTCGATGATCCCACGGAGGCTGAGGTCGCCTTCAACATTTCAGACGACCACCAGGGCCGGGGGATCGGCTCCATCCTGCTGGAGCACCTGGCGGCCGCGGCGCGCGAAAACGGGATTCGCCGCTTCAGCGCCGAAGTGCTGCCGGAGAACCGCAAGATGCTCAGTGTCTTTGCCGACGCCGGCTATGAGGTGCGCCGGGCGTTCGACGACGGCGTGATCGCCCTGGACTTCGACATTGACCCCACGGAAAAGTCCCGCGCCGTGATGGAGTCACGTGAGCACCGCGCCGAGGCGCGCAGCGTGGCTGACCTGCTGGCGCCGTCGTCCATTGCCGTGATCGGTGCCAGCCGGGAATGGGGCAGCGTGGGGTACCAGCTGATGGAACACATCGTCGAGGGCGGTTTCACCGGCAGCGTCTACGCCGTTAACCCGGAGGCCTTCGAGCTTGCCGGGATGGTGTCCTACGGCAAGATCTCAGAGATTCCCGAGCCGGTGTCCCTCGCCGTCATCGCCGTCCCGTACGACCAGGTGCAGGGCGTGGCGGAGGAATGCGCCGCAGCCGGGGTGAAGCACCTGCTGGTGGTCAGTGCAGGGTTCGACGACGGCGAGGCAGGCCTTGCGCGCCAGCGCCGCCTGGTGCGCTATGCCCGGGCCAACGGCATGCGGGTGCTGGGCCCGGCCTCGCTGGGCCTGATCAACACCCGCCCCGGAGTCTCGCTCAACGCCTCAATGGCCCCCGCCCTGCCGCGCCGCGGGGGACTGGGCCTGTTCAGCCAGTCGGCCGCGATCGGCGTCCTGCTCTACGCGGCTGCGCAGCGCCGCCGCCTGGGACTTTCCTCTACCATCTCCGCCGGCAACCGTGCGGATGTTTCCGGCAATGACGTTATGCAGTACTGGGAGGACGATGCGGACACCAAGGTGGTGGGCCTGTACCTGGAGTCGGTGGGCAACCCGCGCAAGTTCTCCCGGATTGCCCGCCGCCTTGCCACCGGCAAGCCCGTCATAGTCGCCAAGTCCGACGTCACCGGCCTGCAGCTGCCGCCGGGACACTCTGTCCGCCTCACCCAGGCGCCGCAGGGAGCCCTGGATGCGATGCTGCGCCAGTCCGGCGTCATCCGGGTGCCCACCAACGAGCAGCTGATGGATGTCGCCCAGATTGCCTGCAGCCAGCCGCTGCCCCGCGGCAAGGGCCTTGCGGTGCTCAGCAACTCAGCCGCACTGGGACGGGTGCTGGCAGACGCAGCTGTTCCGCTGGACCTGGACGCCGTGCACCTTTGCACTGACCTCGACCTGGACCGCGGCCAGAGCGTGGCCCTCCCGGCACTGCGCGAGGCAGTGGGGAAGGCACTCGCAGATGAGGCGGTGCACTCCGCCGTCGTAACCCTGCTTCCGTCCCCGGGACTGAACAACGATGCGATTGCCGATACGCTGCTCGACTGCGCCCTTGAAGCCGGGAAACCCGTGGTGGCGGTCTTTACCGGGATCATGGATCCAAGCCTGCTTACCGAGGGTGTGCTGGCAAGCCGAGGCCAGGCGCCGGCCGCTTCCGTGGAGGGGGAGGAGGGCGCCGCCGGCACGGAGCTTCCCCCCGGGCTGCCCTGCTTTGCGAGCCCGGGCGCAGCCGTCACAGCCCTGGCCGCCCTGGTCCGGTACACCGAATGGGCAGGCAGGGAACACGGCCACTTCACTGAACCCGCCGGCGTGGACACCGAAGGTGCGCAGGCCTTTATCGACGAGCAGATGGCACGGGTGACCAACACCGAACTGGTCCGGCTGGGAGCTGCCGAGACGGAACGGCTGTTTGGCTTCTACGGGATCAGTGTTCTTCCGTCCCTGCCGTTCCGCACCGACGATGAGGCCGTGCAGGCAGCCAATGAGCTGGGCTGGCCCGTAGTGCTCAAAACCATGGACGAGCATCTGCGGCACCGCCTGGACCTGGGCGGGGTGCGGCTGAATATTTCCTCTGAGCAGTCCCTGCGGAGCAACATCTCCGAAATGCGGACCGCCCTGGAACCCTATGGACGCTTTGAGCTCGAGGTGCAGTCAATGGCGCCGTCCGGGCAGGGATGCGTGCTGCGGGCCATCGAGGATCCGCTGCTGGGCCCGGTGCTTTCCTTTGGGATTGCCGGGGACGCGGTGAACCTCCTCGACGATTGGGCCCACGGGATCCCTCCGCTGACCAGTGTGGACATCGCAGATCTGGTGAGAGCCCCGCGAACCTCGCGCCGGCTGTTTGGCTACCAGGGCCTGCCCAAGGTGGACGTCGCTGCCCTTGAGGACCTGATCGCCCGGGTGGCGCTGCTGAAGGACGAGCACCCCGAAATAGCGCTGCTGGAAATCAATCCTGTGCTGGTCTCGGTGCAGGGCGTAACCGTCCTGAGCGCCGACGTCCGGCTGGGCAACCCGCAGCAGCGCACCGACAGCGCCCGCCGCGCCCTGCGCGACTAGCACCCGGCGCCTCCGGGCTGCCTCAGTTATGCACACTCAGCGCGCCTTTTTAGGTGCTCGGGGCGGATCTGGGGGAAACTGGTTTTATGTCGCCGCTACTTTCCGCTGAACGCCGCAGCCTCGACGCCTCGATGGAGCGCGCAGGCTTCTATCCCACGCTGCTGGCAGACGTTGTACATGACGCCCTGGACGGGAGGGAACCGCTTTCCCACCTGATCCATCTTGAAACGCATTTTGACCGGACTGAAGTGCACCGGCACATCACCGTCCTGGTGCTGACCGAGGACATGCTGGTGATCACCCATGTAGACGACCAGCAGCTGGATGAGGCCGGTGAACAGATGATGGCGCAGGTTTCCACGGAGTCCGTGCCCGTCGCGCAGATCCGGTCGGTGGTGCTGGGCTACATGTATTCCCAGCCGCAGAACTACAAGCCTTCGGACCAGGCCCGCGAACTTACCCTGGCGATCGCCTGGTCCGGCGGCCAGCGCCTGGACATGGGCCCGGCCGGCTGCGCGGATCCCCAGTGCGAAGCGGACCACGGGTACACCGGCACCATCGCCCAGGAAGACATTGTGCTGCGGGTGTCGGCCGAAGCGGACGGCATCCAGGCCGTCCAGAACGCCAAGGCCTTCGCCCGGGCCCTGCGCAAGGTCAACACGGACACCATGAATGTCCGGGCCATGGACCCCGCCCTCGACCGGCAGCGTCTGCCCGGCATCGGCGGCCGGTTCAACCGCGGCCACCACCAGCGGTAAGGGGCATGGACGCAGTACACGCCCCTGAACCCCTGCCCCAGGCACCGGGCTACGGCCGCAGTTCCGTAGGCGAGGTGCTCTCGAGCGCCGCCGCAGCCCTCCAGGTGCCCGGCTTCGCAAATACCCTTGAGCTTCCCCCGGCACGCCGGGTCTGCGTGGTGCTGGTGGACGGCCTGGGACGCAGCCTGCTTAAGCAGCGCTCCGGCCACGCGCCCTACCTGAGGTCCCTGCAGGACAGCGGGCGTACCCTGACCGCGGCCTTCCCCACCACGACGGCGGCTTCCCTGGCCTCGCTGGGCACCGGCCTGGCGCCCGGGCAGCACGGCATGGTGGGCTACGACGTGCTGGACCCCGCGCAGGACAAAGTCGTAAACATGCTGGGCAACTGGGATCCCGGAGTGGACCCCGGGCGCTGGCAGCCTTTCCCCACCGTGCTGGAACAGGCGGCGGAACACCTTCCCGTCACCACGGTGAGCCTGCCCAGGTTCGCGGATTCGGCCATGACCAAGGCAGCGCTGCGCGGCGGAACACACGTCTCCGCTACGGGGATCCACGCACGCGTCCAGGCTGCCGCTGAGGCCCTCGCCTCCGAGAAGCGCATGCTGATGTACTTCTATTTCAACGAGCTGGACAAGACCGGCCACCGCTACGGAGCGCAGTCACCGGAGTGGGGCGGCGCCCTGGAAGAACTCGACTCGGCCCTGAAGCGGTTCACCGCGAAACTTCCGCAGGACACCCTTGTCCTGCTGACCGCGGATCACGGTATGGTGGACACCGCCCCGGCCGATAGGATCGATTACTCCGCCAGGCCGGCGCTGGTGGACGGCGTCCGTCACACCGCCGGCGACCCCCGCATGGTGCAGCTGTACCTGGAGCCGGCTGCTCCGGCGGGAACACTGGAACGGCTCGCCGCTGCCTGGCAGCAGGCACTGGGATCCAAGACCTGGATCATGACCCGGGAGCAGGCTGTCGCCGCAGGGCTGTTCGGACCCGTTCGTGAAGAGATCCTGCCCCGCATCGGCGATCTCCTGATCGCTGCCCGGGAGCCCATTGCACTCTTTGATGCCCGGCGGGCCAGCCCGTCGGCCCTGCAGATGGTGGGCCAGCACGGCTCGCTGACCCGTGCTGAGCGTGAAGTCCCGCTCCTGACGCTGGCGCGTCCGGCAAAGGGCGGGCGGAAGTAGGTTATGGCTGAACTCGTTTTCTTCTCCGGGACCATGGACTGCGGCAAGTCCACCCTGGCCCTGCAGATGGACTACAACCACAGCGCACGTGGGCGCGGGGGAATCCTTTTCAGCCGCAACGACCGCGCCGGCAACGCGATGATCTCCAGCCGCCTGGGCCTGAAAACCAGGGCAGTGGAGGTCCGGGACAGCACCGACTTCTGGGATGAGGTAATCAGTACCCGGAGCGCGGGGGAGCGGGTGGACTACCTGATCTGTGATGAGGCGCAGTTCTACAGCGAGGAACAGATCGAGCAGCTTGCCCGGATCGTGGACGAGATGGAAATCGACGTGTTCGCCTTCGGCATCGCCACCGACTTCCGGACCCGTCTCTTCCCAGGGTCTCAGCGGCTTATTGAACTCGCGGACCGCATTGAAGTGCTGCAGGTCCGTGCACTGTGCTGGTGCGGCCGGCGGGCCACCCACAACGCACGCACCGTCGACGGGGTCATGGTCGTGACCGGTGACCAGGTGGTTGTGGGCGACGTCGACACACGGCCCGCGGACCCGGGACCGGAAGCCCTGTTTGAACCTGAGGAAGCGGGCGCCCCGCCGGTAGTGGGCTATGAAACACTGTGCCGCCGCCATTACATGCGCCGGATGGGCGCCCAGCAGGCTGCACGGTTCGCCGGGTCAGATGAAGATCCGGACGTTTGTGCAGTCGACGTTCCGCGCGGTTAGGGCAGGTCAGCCCGGGCGGTGCTAGTCGCCCTTGGTGCCGAAGACGATTTCGTCCCAGCTCGGCACCGAGGAGCGCTTCGGCTTGATGCGTCGCTCAGTCACCGGTTCCTTGGTCTCGGGAGCCTCAACTGCTTCTTCCGGCTCCGCGGCAGGCTTGCCGGCTTCCGGTGTGCGCGAACCACGCAGTGGCCGGGCCAGGATGCTGATTTCCCGTGTTGAGGTGCTGACGCCCTCATCCAGGCGCAGCGGATCAGCGGCAGGTTCAGGCTCAGCAGTTTCGGGCCCGGAGTCCGGCTCGCCTGGCACCACCGGGGCCAGGCTCAGCCGCCCGGTGCGCGGCCGGTGGACAGATTCGTCCTCGAGTTCAGCCTGCCCCTCGCGCGGGTGAGCGGCCGGAATGCTGCCCTTGGCCAGCAGGGCGGCCAGGGCGTCGTCGCCCTCTTCATCTGTTCCCAGCCGCTGGCCGCGGCGGGAACGGAGCACGTTCAGGAGCTCATCGGTTTCCTCATCCGTGACCGTAACGGGCTCTTCCGGGGCGGTGTCGGTTTCAAAGTCGAAGACCCGGTCGGCCACCGCCGAGAGGCGGCGGGCCGGCACGGGGGAGTCCACAGGAGCGAGTTCACTAAGCAGCTGGGCCCAGCGGTTGGCGTTGGTGACCTGGCGCCGCAGCGGATTGTAGGTCCAGCGGGCAGGCGGTTCCTCACCCACGGAGACCCGGGAGTTCTCACCGAGGGTGAAGCTGGCAACAACGTCCCAGGAACCTTCCGGACGGCGCCAGGAGTCCCATACGACGGTTTCCGGATCGACGCCAAAGGCCCGAAGCCGGTGCGCCACCATTTCGCCCAGGTTCACTGGTGAATCGCCGAAGGCGGAGCGGTGGCTGTCCTGTGCTGCGCTCATGGGCGCCGCAACTTCCACGGACTGGGCCTGGCGGGCAATGTACTCGCGTTCAGCAAGCACCGGTCCCTCGTACCGGCGGATGTGGGCGATGTCGTGTCCGGAGAGTTCGGCGACTTCCTCGGCGCTGGCACCGGCCCGGATCCGGGCCTGGATGTCCCGCGGGGTCATGGTGGGTCCGGCCTCAGGCTCAGCGGACGGGCTGCCTCTCCGCGCCGGGCGGGCGGCGGCAACGCGCAGGGCTTCATCGATTCGGAGCCGGAACGTTTCGCCGCCCCGTCCGCTCAGCAGCAGATGTTCGCCGCCCTCATGGACACCCACGAGCCGTAGATCCTGCATGAAAAAATCCTCGCTATCGATAGCAACTCCTTCTTGAAACAATGCCATCCGGCCCAGCAAATTCCTACCGTTTGCCCCGGTGTGGCGCGGATCCACGGACCGCAGGCGGCATGACTTTGGCCCCGGAACCCGGTCACGGCGGTGCAGGCGTGGCTATTTCGTTCAGGGCGGACAAAAATCTCTCTTCTGCGGGCACAAATGCAGGGTCCGCTGCGTTGATTACTCCGAGCCGCGCTGCGGTTCCGGGCCAGGCGGCCGGGGACCGCAGTACGCGCCCGGACTTACCCGTGCAGTACTGACACCGATGGTGGGATGAGAATTATGGCGACAGACTACGACGCGCCGCGCAAGCCCGACGAGGACGCCAGTGAAGAATCGATTGAAGAACTGAAGACCCGGCGGACCAATACCCAGTCAGCCGTTGTAGACGAAGACGAAGCCGAGGCTGCGGACAGCTTTGAGCTGCCGGGAGCAGACCTTTCCGGCGAAGAGCTGATGGTGCGGGTGCTTCCCGCCCAGCAGGACGAATTCACCTGTGCCTCCTGCTTCCTGGTGCGCCACAGGTCCCAGATCGCCAAGGAGAAGGACGGGCTCTACTACTGCATCGACTGCGAAGGCTAAGCCGGACGCTGCAGCACGAAGTTCCTAGCTGTCCGCGGACTGGAGGGCCGCAGCCAGCTTTTCCGGATGGCGGGTTGACGTCAGCCAGTAAGGGGTCCGGTCGGCGGGATCGGTGATTTCCATCTTGACGACCGGATCGATCCAGCCGCGGATGCACAGGTAGGCTGTCGCGTTCAGGGCCGGGCCGCGCTGCTGTGTGGCGTCCTCTCCGCGGTATGCCTCAACCTCGCCGATCCACCTGCGTTCAATCTGGGCACGCCCCACCTGCACGGTTTCTTCTGTCACCCGGATCACCGGAGTGGACATCAGCAGCAGCACCGTCAGGACCACGGCGGCCACCGCTGCGACCACGAATCCAACCAGGATGCTGATGGGAATGAAGGCCAGGACGAAGGTCCCCGCGACACCGGCGACGACCAGCCAGATCCAAAACGCCGGCAGCAGCCTCTCCGAGTACAGGACGGTCTGGGCAGGGCTGTGTGCAGCGGGTGTTGACATACTCCCAGCTTCCCATCTTTCCGGCACCATTTCATCTCGCCGGCCGGCCGGCGGAGCCCGCGCGGCGGGGCAGGGAAGCGTATGCCGCACGCGCTAAAGTAATCAAGGCGCTGCTGGTCTCTGGCCGCAGCGGCCCCAGAACCGTTCCACAAAGATCCCGGAGACAGCTGTGCAGCAAGCAGGACCAAGTGTGAAAGTCCAGCTGAAAATGCTCGACGACGGCCTTGAAGCGCCGTCCTACGCCCACCCCGGCGATGCCGGCGCCGACCTGCGGGCCCGCATCGACGTCGAACTGGCGCCGGGGGAGCGGGCACTCGTGCCCACCGGCGTGGCGATTGCCCTGCCGTTTGGCTACGTTGCCCTGATCCATCCGCGCTCCGGACTCGCCACGAAGCACGGGCTCACCATCGTCAATGCGCCCGGTACCGTAGACGCGGGTTACCGCGGTGAAATTTCAGTCACACTGTTAAACACGGACGCCGCGGAACCCATTCGGCTCAAGCGCGGAGACCGGATTGCGCAAATGGTGATCCAGCGCGTCGAGACCGCGGAGTTCGAACCCGTTGCTGAGCTCTCCGGCTCGGTCCGCGGCGCCGGCGGTTTCGGCTCCACCGGCGGATTCGGCACAGCAACGGCTTAGGCCGCTATATCCCGGGTTCAACGGCCCGGACCACAGAAGGAAAGAGGACCAGGCGATGGCATTTGGACGCCGCAGGAAAGACCGGGCGGAATCCGGGTACGTGCCCCGGGAGCAGGAGACTGACGCTGAGGCTGCAGGAACCGGCAGTGGCCCGGAGACCGGCCCGTTCGACGTCGCCGACCGTCCCTCCGAGGAGGGCTACGTTGACCTCGGTGCGCTTCGCATCGCAGCGACTCAGGGTCTCGCGCTCCGCCTTGAAGTGGAGGAGAAGACCAAGCGGGTAGTTGCCGTAACCTTGGATATGGATGGCTCCAGCCTCCAGCTGCAGGCTTTTGCGGCCCCGAAGTCGGAGACCCTGTGGGACGAGATCCGCGGGCAGATCGTGAAGTCCGTGTCCTCCCAGGGCGGCACCGCCGACGAGCTTGAGGGACGGCTCGGCACCGAGCTCCTGGCACGTGTGCCCGCCCAGGCCCAGGACGGGTCCAAGGGCTACCGGGTGGCACGGTTTGTGGGTGTTGATGGACCGCGCTGGTTCCTGCGCGGCGTCTTCGGTGGTCCTGCAGCCATGAACCCGGAGGCAGCAGCTCCGCTGGAAGAGGTCTTCCGCAACGTGGTGGTGGTCCGCGGCGATGCTCCGCTTCCGCCCCGCGACCTGCTGCAGCTCACCCTGCCCCGCGACGCGTCCCCGCTTCCCAAACGCGGCGAAGAGGCAGTGAAGCCGGAGCCGCCCAGGCGCGGACCGGAAATCACCGCCATTGGCTAAGCGGATGCCGCCGGCCGCCGGGGCTTCGGCCCGGCGGCGCATCGCGGACCTTCCCTCCCGGGGACGGGCCCACAGCAGCGGCTACGTTGAATCAGTCACCCTGGTGCCCGTCGATTCCGAGCCGCGCTTCACAGCAATCCTTGCCGATTTGCAGGGTGCGTACCGGGACCCGGCGGCGTCACACGCGCGGCGGCGCGTCCGGCTCATCTGGATCGGCCAGCGCCGTATTCCGGGCATCGTTGCCGGAACTCAGGTGGCGTTCGAGGGCATGGTCAGCACTGTTGATGGCCAGCCCACCATCTTTAACCCCCGTTACGAGATCATTGGACGTCCGGAAGGCGAAATATGAGCACCAGCCCAGATTCTGAGGGAAAGGGCCGCCGCGACGGCCAGCCTTCGATGAGCGAGCTGGCCGGACAGTATGCCGCCCGCTCCGGCGTCGAACGCGGAGACGACGGGCAGATCGACGTCCTGAAGTCGGTCGGCGGAGTCCGCGGGCTGGCGGAGGCGATCCTGCCGGGACTGCTCTTCACCCTGATCTACACCGTCACCACCGGCCTGTACCTCTCCCTCGGGGCTGCGGTAGCGGCCGCGGGCGCCTTCGCCGCTGCCAACCTCATTCAAAAGCGCCCGCTGGTGCAGTCGTTGACCGGCGTCATCGGCGTCGCGATCTGCGCGGTGTTTGCGCTGCGAAGCGGCAGCGGCACAACGTACTTCCTGCCCGGCTTCTACCTCAACGGTGCCTATATCCTGGCCTTCGCTGTGTCAGTGGCCGTGAAGTGGCCGGTGGCGGGTCTGCTGTTCGGCTTCATCCGCGGCGAGAACATTGCCTGGCGGAACGAACCCAAGCGCCTGCGTGCCTACACGCTGGCCACCTGGATCATCATTTCCGTCTTCGCCCTGCGTCTGGCCGTCCAGCTGCCGCTCTACCTTGCCGACAACGTGGCTGCACTGGGCACCATGCGGCTGGCTATGGGCGTGCCCCTCTACGCGCTGGGCCTGTGGCTGGCCTGGGTGGTTTCCCGCCCGGCAGCCGTCCGGGGGACGCAGACCTCCGGCTCCCCGGCCGCCTAGGACTTCGGAGCCAGCAGGTTCCTCAGCTCATCCTCCGCAGCGATCGTCGTGACGAAGAAGAGTTCGTCGCCGCCTTCGATGACGTCGTCGCTGCTGGGTGTGATGGGAGCGTCGTCCCGCAGGATTGCCACCAGCGTCGAATCCTGGGGCCACGGCACTGATCCCACCCGTGCACCCAGCATGGGCGAGGCAGCCGGGACCGTGAACTCCACCATGGAGGAAACACCTGTCTGCAGGGTCAGCAGCCGGACCAGGTCGCCCACCTCCACTGCCTCCTCGACCAGTGCGGTCATGAGGCGCGGCGTATTCACGGCAACGTCCACACCCCAGGAATCGTCGAACATCCAGTCATTCTTGGGATTGTTGACCCGTCCCACCGTCCGCGGTACCCCAAACTCCGTCTTGGCCAGCAGCGAGACCACCAGGTTCACCTTGTCATCACCGGTGGCGGAAACCACCACGTCCGCGGCATCGAGTTTGGCGTCCTTCAGGGTGGACAGTTCACAGGCATCACCGATCAGCCATGCTGCTCCGGCCAGTTCGCTGCGGGACTCGGTCTCCGGCTTCTCATCGATCAGGAGCACGTCGTGCCCGTGGGAGAGAAGTTCACGGGCAATCGAGGATCCCACGCTGCCTGCACCGGCAATGACTACCTTCACGGGTTCTCCTTAACGGGCGGAGCCGAGAGCACACGGCTGATCTCGGCAGTGCGTTCAACGTGCATCATGGCGTGCAGGACGTCGCCCTGCTGGTAACTGGTATCTGGGCGGGGGAGCACCCCTTCGCCGAAGCGGGTCAGGTACGCGATCCGCACTCCGGCGGCGGCTTCCACCTCGTGCAGCGGACGTCCCAGCCAGGACGGATCCAGCGAGAGTTCGCCCAGGATGAGGCGGCCGGAGGATTCCCGGAAGTCACCGTTAATGCTCTGTTCCGGCAGGATCCGCCGCAGCACCTGGTCTGCGCTCCAGCGCACGGCAGCAACCGTGGGAATGCCCAGCCGCTGGTAGATCTCCGCGCGTCCCGGATCATAGATCCGCGCAACGACGTGCGGAACGTGGAAGGTCTCACGGGCAACCCGCGTGGAGAGGATGTTTGAATTGTCGCCGCTGGACACCGCAGCAAAGGCGTAGGCCTCTTCGATGCCTGCCTGTTCCATGGTGGCGCGATCGAAGCCGACGCCGGTGACCCGGGTGCCGCTGAACGCCGTCCGCAGCCGCCGGAAGGCACGCGGATCCTGGTCAATGACCGCCACGGAATGCCCGGCGTTGTCCAGCGTATGCGCCAGCATGGCGCCGACCCTGCCGCACCCCATGATCACGTAATGCGCCACCGTGTCCTACCTCATGTTTTCCGGGCGGGATTCCCCGCCGCTGCCGTGACCCGCTCCGGGCCAAAGGAAAGCATAGTCCGGAGTGCGGCTGAAATCGTGGTGTGATGGTGTTTTAGCACCAACACGGAAGTTCGAACGCACTATGATCCCCGAAACCCTGCCCGGCGCGAATCCTCCCCGCGATCTTGAACTGACCATCGGTCCGGCCGCCCACGGCGGGCACTTTGTTGCCCGGCATGAGGGGCGCGTGGTGTTTGTCCGCCACGGCCTTCCCGGTGAGCGTGTCCGTGCCAGGCTCACCGACGCTGGGGAGAAGGCAAAGTTCTGGCGCGCCGACGTCGTCGAAGTCCTGGATGCCGCTGCCTCCCGGGTGCCGCACTTCTGGGCACCCGCCGACGCCCTGAAGGCAGGGGCCCGCGGCCGCCTGCCGGTGGGCGGCGCCGAGTTCGGACATATTGACCTGGCCGAACAGCGCCTGTTGAAGGCCGGCATCTTTGCCGAGCAGCTTACGCGGCTCGGCGGGGTGGACCGCGAAATCACGGTGGAAGCCCCGGCAGATGAAAGCTCCGACGGACTCGGCTGGCGGACACGCGCCAGCTTCTCCGTGGCACCGGGCGGACACCTGGCCATGCACCCGCACCGTTCCGAGGACCTCATTCCCGTCCAGGAGATGCCGCTGGCTTCCGCGGCCATCAATGCCCTCAGACTGTGGGAGGTGGATTTTACCGGCGCTGACCGCGTGGAGGTGGCCGCCCCCGCCGCCGGCGGTCCGCCGCTGGTCCTGGTCATTCCGTCCGCCGGAACCCATCCCCGGACCCTGGCCCGGATT
Source organism: Arthrobacter sp. (assembly GCA_040274025.1). GTDB lineage: Bacteria > Actinomycetota > Actinomycetes > Actinomycetales > Micrococcaceae > Arthrobacter_B. Next base: position 63,333 of record JBELZL010000007.1, read on the forward strand.
GCTTCCGAAGTGGGTGCCGCAGCAGACGCCGGAGCCGGTGAAACCGTTTCGGTGGCGGCCTGGAACCCGGAAAGCCACGAACTGACCCGGCTGCGTGGCCGCACCTGGGTCCGCGAACACGCAGCCGGACACGAATACCGTGTCACCGGTGCGGGTTTCTGGCAGATCCACCGCAGCGCCCCTGAGGCGCTGGTGAAGGCCGTGCTCCAGGGACTGGACATCCGCGAAGGAGAACGGGTTGCCGATCTCTTTGCAGGTGCAGGCCTCTTTACCGCCCCGCTGGCGGACGCCGCCGGTACTGCCGGGCACGTCCTGTCCGTTGAAGGCTCACCCGGAACCAGCCGGGATGCCCGTAAGAACCTGTTCGCGGCTCCCCAGGTTGAAGTCATCCAGGGCCGCGTGGACCGGGTGCTGCGCACCCATGAGGGAAGGCTCGACGCCGTACTGCTCGATCCGCCGCGTACCGGTGCCGGCAGGGTCGTCGTGGACCAGATCAACGCCGCCAACCCGCGCGCAGTCGGCTACGTGTCCTGCGACCCGGCGTCATTCGCCCGTGACCTGGCCTGGTTCCGGGAAGCTGGCTGGGAACTGGACACCCTCCGCGTTTTCGATCTGTACCCGCACACCCACCACATGGAGTCCTTCGCCGTTCTGCGCCGACCGTAACGCCTGCCCGCCCGGGTGTGTGGCGAGCCATATACCGGTATCCGGCGCGGTGAACGGTCCCGCGGACCTGCTTCCGGCTAGGATGGGAGCAGTTGTCCGGCTCCGTGCCGAAGGGATGCCCGCTGGAACGTTTGCACCGCAGGGGGACTAGCCAGCCCGGGAAATCACCCACCATTTCCCGGCCGGGCCCAACAGCTGTGCCGGTTAGGAAATCCTAACTAGCGTGCGGCGGATCACTGGACAAAGATAAAACGGTGGCGAGAGGAGTCCTGTTATGAGTAATGTGGACAGCTTCGGTTCCAAAGGCGTCTTGAACGTCGGCGGGAACGAGTATGAAATTTTCCGGCTGAATTCCGTCGAGGGCGCCCAGAGCCTTCCGTTCAGCCTCAAGGTCCTGCTGGAGAACCTGCTGCGCACCGAAGATGGTGCCAACATCACCGCGGACCACGTCCGTGCACTGGCCAAGTGGGATGCCAACGCAGAGCCCAGCACCGAAATCCAGTTCACGCCTGCCCGCGTGATCATGCAGGACTTCACCGGTGTTCCCTGCATCGTTGACCTGGCGACCATGCGTGAAGCAGTGGCCGACCTGGGCGGCGACCCCAAGCGCGTGAACCCGCTGGCACCGGCCGAAATGGTCATTGACCACTCCGTGCAGATCGATGCTTTCGGCAACGCAGGCGCACTCGAGCGCAACATGGAAATCGAATACCAGCGCAACGGCGAGCGTTACCAGTTCCTGCGCTGGGGCCAGACCGCATTCGACGACTTCAAGGTCGTTCCCCCGGGAATGGGCATTGTCCACCAGGTCAACATCGAGTACCTGGCCCGCACTGTTATGACCCGTGAAGTTGACGGCGTCCTGCGTGCCTACCCGGACACCTGCGTCGGTACCGACTCCCACACCACCATGGTCAACGGCCTGGGCGTGCTCGGCTGGGGCGTTGGCGGCATCGAAGCCGAAGCAGCAATGCTCGGCCAGCCCGTCTCCATGCTCATCCCACGCGTTGTCGGCTTCAAGCTCACCGGTGAAATCCCGGCCGGCGCCACCGCCACGGACGTCGTCCTCACCATCACCGAGATGCTCCGCAAGCACGGCGTCGTCGGCAAGTTCGTGGAGTTCTACGGCGAAGGCGTTGCCTCCGTGCCGCTGGCCAACCGCGCCACGATCGGCAACATGAGCCCCGAGTTCGGTTCCACCGCCGCGATCTTCCCGATCGACGACGTGACCCTGGACTACCTGCGCCTCACCGGCCGCTCCGAGGAGAACGTAGCCCTCGTCGAGGCCTACGCCAAGGAACAGGGCCTCTGGCACGATCCGTCAAAGGAAATCAAGTACTCCGAGTACCTCGAGCTGGACCTCTCCACCGTTGTTCCCTCGATCGCCGGCCCGAAGCGTCCGCAGGACCGTGTGGAGCTCACCAACGCCAAGCAGCAGTTCCGTGCGGACCTGAAGAACTACGTGCACGAAACCGTTGAGGCTGAGAACGGCACTGTTGACGAGGCACTGGAAGAGACCTTCCCGGCCTCTGACGCTCCGTCCTTCGCCGAGGGCAGCACCAAGATCCAGGACAAGGAACACGACCTCGTCAAGGAATCCGATGCTCCCGCCGAGCGTTCGGTGAACAAGGTGCCGGTCACCATGCCGGACGGCCGCAGCTTCGAGCTGGACCACGGTGCCGTGACGATCGCCTCGATCACGTCCTGCACCAACACGTCCAACCCCTCGGTGATGATGGCCGCTGCCGTACTGGCACGCAACGCCGTCGAAAAGGGCCTCGTCGCCCAGCCGTGGGTCAAGACCTCGATTGCTCCGGGCTCCAAGGTAGTCACCGACTACTACGAGAAGTCCGGCCTGATCCCGTACCTGGAGAAGCTCGGCTTCTTCGTGGTCGGTTACGGCTGCGCCACCTGCATCGGCAACTCCGGTCCGCTGGAAGATGAAATCTCCACCGCGATCAACGAAGCCGACCTTGCTGTCACCGCAGTGCTCTCCGGTAACCGCAACTTCGAAGGCCGCATCAACCCGGACGTGAAGATGAACTACCTGGCTTCCCCGCCGCTGGTAGTCGCCTACGCCCTGGCCGGTTCCATGGACTTCGACTTCGAGAACGACGCCCTGGGCCAGGACGCCGAAGGCAACGACATCTTCCTGAAGGACATCTGGCCGAACCCGGTCGAGGTCCAGGAAATCATCGATGCTTCCATCGACAAGAAGATGTTCACCGACAGCTACGGCACCATCTTCGAAGGCGACGACCGCTGGAAGTCCCTGCCCACTCCCGAAGGCGCAACCTTCGAATGGGATTCGGAGTCCACGTACGTCCGGAAGCCCCCGTACTTCGAGGGCATGAAGGCGCAGCCGGAACCCGTGACGGACATCGAAGGGGCCCGCGTGCTGCTGAAGCTCGGCGACTCGGTGACCACCGACCACATCTCCCCGGCCGGTTCCTTCAAGTCGGACACCCCGGCAGGCAAGTACCTGCTGGAGCACGGTGTGGCCCGCAAGGACTTCAACTCCTACGGCTCACGCCGCGGTAACCACGAAGTCATGATCCGCGGTACCTTCGCCAACATCCGCATCAAGAACCAGCTGCTCGACGGCGTTGAAGGCGGCTTCACCCGCGACTTCACCCAGGCAGATGCACCGCAGGCTGCCGTTTACGATGCCGCGATGAACTACCAGGCCGCCGGCACCCCGCTGGTTGTCCTGGCCGGCAAGGAGTACGGTTCCGGATCTTCGCGTGACTGGGCTGCGAAGGGCACCGCACTGCTGGGCGTCAAGGCTGTCATCGCCGAGAGCTACGAGCGTATTCACCGCTCCAACCTCATTGGCATGGGCGTCCTTCCGCTGCAGTACCCGGCCGGCGTCAACGCCGAGTCCCTGGGCCTGACCGGCACCGAGACCTTCTCGGTTGAAGGCGTCACCGAACTGAACAACGGCAACACCCCGAAGACCGTCAAGGTCACCGCGGTGCCGGAGAACGGTGAGGCCATCACCTTCGATGCTGTCCTGCGCATCGATACCCCGGGTGAGGCTGACTACTACCGCAACGGCGGCATCCTGCAGTACGTGCTTCGCCAGATTTCGGCAAAGTAGGCCTGCACAGCGCCTGAGCACAGCGCCCCGTTTCCTTCCGGTTGGAAGGAAACGGGGCGTTTTGCGCTGCTGTGGAAACCCGGGGCGCGGGGCAGGCGTTAGAGTTAAAAGCTGTGACGGTGCGTTTGCCCGTTGCCTATGACGCAAGGGAGGCGCCCTCTTGGGACTTCTGGAAACCATCCGTGATCCGCGGGACCTCAGCAAGCTGAGCAGCTCCCAGCTCTCAGCCCTGGCTGAGGAAATCCGCTCTTTCCTCATCACGAATGTGGCCCAGACCGGAGGGCACCTGGGACCGAACCTGGGTGTCGTTGAACTGACCATGGGCATCCACCGGGTCTTTGACTCTCCGCGGGACAGCATCGTGTTCGATACCGGGCACCAGTCCTACGTGCACAAGATCCTTACCGGACGCCAGGATTTCTCCACGCTGCGCCAGCAGGGCGGACTTTCGGGCTACCCGTCCCGGGCCGAGTCCGTACATGACATTGTTGAAAGTTCCCACGCTTCCTCCTCCCTGTCCTGGGCAGACGGCATTTCCCGTGCCCGGCAGCTGAACGGCGAAGGTGACCGCTACACCGTTGTGATGGTAGGCGACGGTGCGCTCACCGGTGGCATGGCCTGGGAAGCGCTGAACAACATCGCCGCCGACCAGAAGAGGCGTGTAGTGATCGTTGTCAACGACAACGGCCGTTCCTACGCACCCACGATCGGCGGCGTTGCTGATTACCTCGCCTCGCTGCGCCCCACGATTGACGCCGTGCGCACGCACAAGATGTATGAGAACACCATGGACTGGTGGAAGGGCCGCCTGCAGGGAGCGGGCCCGCTCGGCCGGTTCACTTACCACAGCCTCCACGCCGCCAAGAAGGGCATCAAGGACTGGTGGGCACCACAGGGACTGTTCGAGGACCTGGGCATGAAGTACGTCGGCCCGATCGACGGCCACGACCTGGGTGCTGTTGAACAGGCACTTGAGAAGGCCAAGAACTACGGCGGACCCGTGATCGTCCACGCGATCACCGAAAAGGGCCACGGCTACGCGCCGGCCCGGGCACACGTCGAAGACCAGTTCCATGCCGTCGGCGTAATCGATCCGGAAACCGGTGCGCCGGTCGCTGCCGGGAGCAAGCAGTCCTGGACCTCCGTCTTCGCCACCGAGATCGCAGACATCGCAGACGAGCGCAAGGACATCGTCGGCATCACCGGCGCCATGCTTATTCCGGTGGGACTGCACCGCTTCGCAGAACGGCATCCGGAACGGGTGTTTGACGTCGGCATCGCCGAACAGCACGCCCTCACCTCCGCGGCCGGTATGGCCTATGGTGGGCTGCATCCCGTCGTCGCGCTCTACGCCACCTTCCTGAACCGTGCGTTTGACCAGCTGCTGATGGACGTCGCCCTGCACAAGGCCGGCGTGACGATCGTCCTCGACCGTGCCGGCGTCACCGGGCCGGACGGCGCCAGCCACCACGGCATGTGGGACATGTCCATGCTGCAGATCGTCCCGGGTCTCCACCTTTCCGCACCGCGGGATGCCACCCGTCTCCGTGAAGAACTGCGCGAAGCCGTGGCGATCTCTGATGCTCCCAGTGTGGTGCGCTTCTCCAAGGGAACCGTCGGACCTGACGTTGAGGCCGAGGAACGCACCGAGGACGGCGTGGACATCCTTGCCCGGCGTCCATCCGGGGATTCCAGCAACGACGTGCTGATCGTCAGCGTTGGAGCCATGGCTGAAATGGCCCTGGACGTCGCCAGCCGGCTGGGTGCCCAGGGCATCAGCTCCACGGTGGTGGATCCGCGGTGGGTGCTGCCGGTTCCCCGGTCGATTGTCCGCATGGCAGCCGAGCACCGGATCGTGATAGTGATCGAAGACGGTGTGCGGGCCGGGGGAGTCGGTTCCCGGATCCGCCAGGAAATGCGGGCGGCCGGTGTGGACACCGCGCTGAACGAGGTGGGCCTGCCTGCCGAATTCCTGGACCACGGCACACGCGCCGAAGTCCTGGAGCGGGTGGGCCTCACCGCACGCCAGGTGGCGAACGACGTCGTCGCCCAGGTGCTGGGAACAAAGGTTCCCTTCGCCCGTCCTCTGCCCGGACAGCAGGCTCCCACAGGACAGATACCGAAGATCAAGTAAGCTCCGCAGCCCCGGCGGGGCAAAGGAAAGCAGGTGGCTGACATGCCGAACGACCTCCCTCCTCTCGCCGTCACGGGAGCCACCGGTGCACTCGGCGGAATGGTTGCGCGACTGCTTGGTGATGCCGGAATCCCGGTCCGTCTGCTGGCAAGGCACACGGCGCGGATCCCGCAGCAGCCGGAGACCCCCACGTTCGCAGTCTCCTATGCGGACAAAGAGCACGCCGAGCGTGCGCTGCGCGGCACGCAGACCCTGTTCATGGTGTCCGCGGCGGAGAACCCGTACCGGGCCCAGGATCAGCGCACGTTCGTGGATGCGGCCGTCGACGCCGGCGTGAAGCACATTGTCTACACCTCCTTTATGGGCGCTGCGGAGAACGACGTCTTCACCCTCGGCCGTGACCACTGGGACACCGAGCAATACATCAAGGAACGCGGCCTGGCGTACACGTTCCTCCGGGATGCCTTTTACCAGGACATCCTGCCGTCCTTCGTCGGGCGCGACGGCGTTATCCGCGGCCCCGCCGCTGACGGGAGGTTCGCACCTGTGGCCCGTGCCGACGTCGCAGGTTCAGCCGCACGCATCCTTTCCGATCCCGTACCGCACACGAACCGGACCTATACGCTGACGGGTCCGCAGGCGCTGACCATGGCCGAGGTCGCGGAAATCCTCTCCCGCGTCACCGGCGAGGACATTACCTACCACGCGGAATCCCTGGACGAAGCAATTGAATCCAGGCTTGCCGCCGGGGCCACGCAGTGGCAGGCAGTGGCCTGGGCAACCAGCTACGCTGCCATCGCCACTGGAGAGCAGGCACAGGTCAGCGACGACGTCGCCGAACTTACCGGTGCTGCGCCGGTGAGTTTCGAAGACAATCTGCGCAGTGAAGGGAAGAATTCACGGTAGCGGCTCTTCCCACCAGCAGGGCGCGTGGCTAGTGTCAACAGTATGGAACAGGCACAATCCGGTCCCGTAGAGGACTTTCTGCAGGAATGCACCATCACCGGACTCAGCGAGGACGAAGCCACCCCCGCGGCGGATTTGTACGGGATGTACATCATCTGGTGTGAGCAGATCCAGCTGGACCCCGTCTCCTCTACCGCATTTTCACGCCTGCTTCGGCAAAACGGCAACTATTCCCGCCGCCGCAACCACGAGAGCATTTATCCCGGGATGCTTCCCACCGGTCCCATTCCGATCCAGTACATCCTGGAGACGGACAAGCCGCCCAGCCTGAACGGCCCCATGAGCGCCTTCGGGGCCTAGCCTGTCGCAGCCCGGGCCGCGGGGCGGGAATTGATAGCGTGGCAGGATGACCACCTACAACAGACTTGGCAATTCCGGGCTGACCGTTTCCACCGTCGGCCTTGGGTGTAACAACCTCGGCCGATCAGGCACCGTGACTGAATCCCAGGAGGGAACAGACGCCGTCGTCCACGCCGCGATCGACGCCGGGATTACCCTTTTTGATACCGCCGACATTTACGGCGCCGAACCCGGCCTGAGCGAAATCCGGCTAGGCAAGGCCCTCGGTGCCCGCCGCGGAGACATTGTGCTGGCCACCAAGTTCGGCATGGACATGAAGGGCGCCAACGGTCCGGACTTCGGCGCCCGCGGCTCCCGCCGGTACATTGTGAGCGCCGTTGAGGCTTCCCTGCGCCGGCTTGGAACGGACTGGATCGACCTCTACCAGTTCCACACCCCGGACCCGCTGACGCCCATCGATGAGACCCTGGCAGCCCTGGATGACCTGGTTACCAGCGGCAAGGTCCGTTACATCGGCCACTCCAACCGCGCCGGCTGGCAGATCGCCGAAGCTGAGTTCACGGCCCGCATCAAGGGCAGCACCCGCTTCATTTCTGCGCAGAACCACTACAACCTGCTGGACCGCCGCGCCGAACTGGAAGTTACTCCTGCCGCCGAAGCCTACGGGCTCGGGGTGCTGCCGTACTTCCCGCTGGCCAACGGCCTGCTCACCGGCAAGTACAGTTCCGGGCAGGCGCCCGAGGGAAGCCGGCTGACGCACTCGCGCACCAACCTGCTGGAGAACGCCGATTTTGACCAGCTGCGTCAGTTCGGCGATTTCGCCCGCGAGCGTGGCCTGACCGAGGTGCAGGTGGCGTTCTCTTGGCTGGCATCCCGACCGTCTGTTGCGTCAGTGATTGCCGGAGCGACCAAGCCGGAACAGGTGCAGCAGAACGCTGAAGCAGTCTCGTGGGTGCCATCGGAGAAGGACCTTGAGGAACTGGACCGGATCTTCCCGCAGGTCCCGAAGGTTGCTCTGTTCTAGGAGTTCCTGGGCGTCACTCTCGGTGCCGCCCTGGGCGGCCGGAGAGCCCGGGACGGCGGCAACGAAACTCCTTTGCTCGCAGAGCTCGCACGGAGTATTAAAGCCGCCTTCCCCCGGGCCCTCCGGCCTACGCTGTCCGTGGCCTTCGCGCTTCAAACCCCGTGCCCTCCGGGGCCTCACGAAGGTTTGGTTGCGATCCCGTCCAGCCAGAGCGTGTCGGATTCGTCCTGGTGCGGCCCGGAGGTCCCCACATGCCTGGCATCGATCGAGGGGCCGTTCCGGATCACGTGCACCAGCGCCATCCCGTGGCCGCGGCCGAGTCCGTAATTGGTCTTCAGCCATTCAAGGATTTCACCGGCATTAATGTCAGGCCCGTCGAAACCCTTTGCCCGGGCTTCGTCCACGAGCTGGCGGGGAGTCCGCCCCGTCTTTTTCTCGATAGTGTCCAGGTACGCCTGAAATGACATTGTGTTCCCCTCACGGTGGACGGAAGATGGTGGGGCGATTCTAGATCGTTGACGTTCAGTGGTTGCCGGCCGAACGCTAGGCATTCCGCTGTATTGAGAGGCGCTCCAGCAGCGTGCCGGCCCCGGGACCGGACAGCTCATCGTCCCGGATCGGCCGCCCGGAAACCGCGAGCAGCAGCGCCAGGGAGGACCCCCGGACCTCATCGCCGCTTCCGTGCCGGAAGGCGCCGTCGTCCGCCGCCAGCCGCAGGCCGTCCACCAGTTCCCGGCCGCCGCCGAGTTTCACGGATGTTCCTGCCTGGCTAGCCAGCGCTCCGCAAACCGCGTCGAGAGGATACCCGCGGACTATCCCGAGCGGCCGGCGGATGTCCTCGCCGTGGACCACTGCTTCAACCAGTCGGGTGGCGCGGGGCGCCGGCGGTCCGCTGGTCCGGTGCTGGACTGAGCGAAACGCCTCCAGGGTTTCAGCGGGACTGTTTCCGCGGTGCTTCCGGACTCCGGCGTCATTGCTGCGGTCGAAGTCGAAGCGGGCCGTGATCATGCCGCGCAGAAATCCCACCCGAGTGCTCAGCGCGGTGTCCACCAGATGTGCCAGGACGTCATGCACAGTCCAGCCGGGGCACAACGACGGCGTTTGCCAGGCATCCTCCGGAAGGTCGTCGAGGTCCGCAACCAGGGCGCGGCGTTCCTCATGTACTGCCGGCCAGACGTCGGAGCTGCTTGGGGATGCCATGACCGGTAGTCAACCAGAGCAGGCGTTAGTTGTGCAGCGCCGGTGCGGTGTTCTGCGTAGCCCCGCATCGCCGAGTGAGGAACGAGCGAGGCAGTGAAAGATCCAGGGCCCCTCTCCGAGCTTGCGAGGAGGAGGGAGGGATCTGCAACGCTAAGGGGCGGCAGGATGCCGTTCCGCCGCGGACGATAGAGACTACTTTTCGTCCAGGGTTGCCTCGATGCGGGCCAGCAGACCGGCCAGGAGCGCCCGCTCCTGCGGGCTCAGTCCTGCGAGGATCCCTTCTTCAGTCTCCAGATGGTCCGGCAGCGCCCGTTCGACCAAGGCCAGCCCATCGCTGGTGAGGGTCACCCGTTTGCCCCGTCCGTCCGATGCGTTTTTGGTCCGGGCAACGAGTCCGCGTTCTTCCAGCCGGTTCAGCCGCTGGGCGATGGCGGCTGAGGTGACCATGGTGCTGGCCGTCAGCTCTGACGGGCTCAGCGTGTAAGGCTCCCCGGACCGGCGCAGGGTAGCCAGGACGTCGAAGGCAGCCGCGTCGAGACCGTGTTTGGCAAAGGTCGCCGCCAGACGGGTATCCACCTTTCGGGAAACCCGGGAAATGCGCCCGACGACGGCCATGGGGGAGGCATCGAGATCCGGCCGTTCTGCCGCCCACTGGGCCAGGATGTGCTCCAACTGGTCCTTCATAGACTCCAACCTATCTGCTTGGACGGTGATCACGCCGTTGGTGAAACCCGGCCGGATTCGCTGATTCGGAAGCAGGCTGCCTGTTAGCGTCGATGGGTGAGCACTCAACCCGCTGCCCAGTCCGTTCCCAGCCCTGCCTCCGATCCGGCCCGCAGCGGAATGGTCCGTGTGCGCGGCGCCCAGGAAAACAACCTGCGCAGCGTCGACGTCGACATCCCGCGCGACGCGATCGTTGCCTTCACCGGGATCTCCGGCTCCGGCAAGTCGTCCCTGGCGTTCGGGACCATTTACGCGGAGGCACAGAAGCGGTACTTCGAGTCGGTGGCACCGTATGCCCGCCGCCTGATTTCACAAGGCCACAACCCCAAGGTGGAAGCCATCACCGGCCTGCCTCCCGCCGTCGCGCTCCAGCAGCGCCGCGGCACTGCCAGCTCGCGGTCAACAGTCGGCACGCTGACCACCCTTTCCAACTCGATGCGGATGCTCTTCTCCCGCGGCGGCAGCTACCCGGCCGACGCCGAGCCGGGCAGCCTGGATTCGGATGCTTTCTCACCCAACACCGCTGCCGGCGCGTGCCGTGAGTGCTCCGGGCTGGGTGTTGCACACACTGTTACCGAACAGTCCCTGGTTCCGGATCCGTCCCTGACCATCCGGGAGGGCGCCATTGCCGCCTGGCCCGGTGCGTGGCAGGGCAAGAATCTGCGGGACATCCTGATCCATCTGGGGTACGACGTCGATGTGCCCTGGCGGAAGCTGCCGAAGAAGGACCGCGACTGGATCCTCTTCACCGAGGAACAGCCCGTAGTAACCATCACTCCGCAGCGCGACCGCGTGGCCAAACCGTACAAGGGCCGCTTCTGGAGTGCGCGCAGCTACGTGCTGCACACCCTGGCTGATTCCGGCAGCGCGAAGATGCGCGAACGGGTCCTGGAATACATGGTCTCCGGCCCCTGCCCGGTCTGTGGCGGGGCGGGCCTGCGTCCGGAGGCACTGGCTGTCACCTTTGCAGGCCGCAACATCGCCGAACTCAACGGAGTGACCCTTGGTGAGCTGGCCGAGATCATCCGGCCGACGGCAAAACTCAAGGCGGCAGGCACCGCCTCCCGGTCTGCGGCCTCGAATGAGGACACCGAGGTTGCCGTCACCATCACCCGGGACCTGCTGTCCCGGCTGGAGATCCTGATCTCCCTGGGCCTGGGTTACCTCAGTCTGTCCCGCGCCACTCCGACCCTCTCACCCGGCGAGATGCAGCGGCTGCGCATCGCCACGCAGCTGCGCTCGGGCCTGTTCGGAGTCGTCTATGTCCTGGACGAACCTTCCGCAGGCCTGCACCCGGCAGACGCCGAACCGCTGCTGGCCGTCCTGCAGGAACTCAAGGACGCCGGGAACTCAGTGTTCGTCGTCGAGCACAACATGGACGTGGTGCGTAGTGCCGAATGGATCGTCGACGTCGGTCCGCAGGCCGGCGACGGCGGCGGCACCGTGCTCTACAGCGGTCCGGTAGCAGGGCTCGCGGATGTCCCTGAGAGCGCTACCCGGCCGTTCCTTTTCGGTGAAGCCGAGGGAACTGTTCCCGCCCGCCGTCGCGCCGGGCGCTGGCTGTCCCTGAAGGGCATTTCGCGGCACAACCTGCGGGAGCTCGACGCCGTCATCCCGCTCGGCGTGCTGACTGCCGTCACCGGGGTGTCTGGATCCGGCAAGTCCACCCTGGTCAGCCAGGTCCTGGCGGAAGCGGTGGGCACCCAGGTCAACGGTGCGCCCCCGGAAGGTGAGGACGACGACGAAGCCCGGGACACTACTGACGACCCCGGCGTCCAGGTGCGGCGCATTGCCGGACTCGAGCACCTGGACCGGCTGGTCCGGGTGGACCAGCGCCCCATCGGGCGGACCCCGCGCTCAAACCTGGCCACCTACACAGGCCTGTTCGACAACGTGCGCAAGCTCTACGCGGGCACGGATGAAGCGCGGGCACGCGGTTACAACGCCGGACGCTTCTCTTTCAACGTTGCTGGAGGACGCTGCGAAACCTGCCAGGGCGAAGGGTTCCTCGCCGTCGAACTGCTGTTCCTCCCCGGAACCTACGGACCGTGCCCGGCCTGCCACGGTGCCCGGTACAACGAGGAGACCCTGGAGGTCACCTACCGCGGCAAGTCGATCGCGGATGTCCTGGCCATGCGGGTGGAGACTGCAGCGGACTTCCTCTCAGACGCTCCGTCTGCTGCGCGCAGCCTGCAGACCCTGCTCGACGTCGGCCTCGGATACCTGCGGCTCGGTCAGCCCGCCACGGAACTCTCCGGCGGCGAAGCGCAGCGCATCAAGCTGGCCACCGAACTGCAGCGTGCCCGGCGCGGACACACCCTCTACCTGCTGGATGAGCCGACCACCGGACTGCATCCGCAGGACGTACAGCTGCTGCTGGCCCAGCTGAACCGGCTGGTTGATGCCGGCAATACGGTTGTGGTGGTGGAGCACTCGATGAACGTGGTGGCGTCTGCTGACTGGGTGATCGACATGGGCCCGGCCGGCGGGGACGACGGCGGGCGGATCATCTGTGCCGGGACCGCCGATGAGGTGGCGGCCTGTGAAGCCTCGCGGACGGCGCCGTACCTGGCTGCTGCGTTGAAGAGACTCTGACAGGGCGGCCGGAAGGAACGGACCGGCGGATCGGCAACCGGCGTGCCGCCTGGCCCAAGCCCTCCTGCCGTAGAGATCGCCTGCAATACGGTCGGCACAATAACCTTCGGTGACTTGACGCTCTTTGGAGCGGGTTCCGCGAAACGTTTGGGGAGACAACGCCGTATTGGGAGCGCCATACCAGCGTTATCTCCCCAAAGGTTAAACCCGGATGCCGCTTTCCAGCGTTATCTCCCCGAAGGTTGCTGGCTCGAGCGAAGAAGCGGGGGCCCGGAAACGTGTGGTTGACAGTACGAACGGACCTGACGAGCATTGCGCTATGACCAAGCAGGAAGCACTGCCACTCCGTTTTGTCCTGGTGACCCTGGGACTCATGGCCCTGTTGTCGCAGACAGTGCTGCTGCCGCTTCTGGCCGGCGGGTACGCCGCGGCCTATCCGCAGGCCGCCACCCTCGCCGTTCCCTATGCTGCCGCGGCCATTGCAGCGATTGCCTGCTTTGAAGTCACCCTGCTTGCCGGGTGGCAGATACTTACGGCCGTGGTAGCGGAAGGCGCCTTGACCCTAGGCGCGACCACTTGGGTAAACGTCATGGCAGTTTCGCTCGGTCTGACGGGCATAACCCTGGCCGGGGTATGCGCTCACGCCGGGACCGTAGCCGCCGTAGGCAGACCGGCGATGCTGTTCGGGCTGGTGGCAGGACTGGCACTCGTTCCAGCTGCGGTCGCGTTGCGGAACAAGTTCCTGCAACTCAGCACCGAACCGGGCCCGGATCTGCGCAGTCCAGGGCACGGCATGTGAAAGGAGAAACCGAAATGGCTGCGACGGGAACGGCCGGGACGGCGGTGGATAGTGTGATGGCCCAGCTTTCCGCTCTTGAAGATCCAAGAATGCGGGCAGTGAATGAGAGACACGGCGACGACTACGGGGTGAACCTCAGCCGCCTGCGCGCCGTCGCCAAGGTGCTCAAGACGCAGCATGAACTGTCCGTGCAGCTCTGGCAGACCGGTGACACTGCGGCACGTCTGCTGGCACTGCTGACCTGCCGGCCCAAGTCGTTCGAACAAGACGAACTGGACGTCATGCTGCGCGAATCACGCAGCCCCAAGGTGCAGGACTGGCTGGTGAATTACGTCGTCAAGAAGAGCCCGCATGCTGAGGACCTGCGCCGCCGCTGGTTATCCGATCCGGATCCGGTGGCCGCGAGTGCCGGCTGGGCGCTCACCAGCGAACGTGTTTCCAAGAGTCCCGAAGGCGTGGATCTCTCAGAATTGCTGGATGCCATTGAGGCGGACATGCGGGACGCTCCGGAGCGGCTGCAGTGGGCCATGAATACCTGCCTGGCGCAGATTGGCATAGCCCATCCGGAGTTCCGCAATCGCGCCATCGGCATCGGGGAACGGCTTGAGGTACTCAAGGACTACCCGACGCCGCCGAACTGCACCTCGCCCTATGCACCCGTCTGGATTGCGGAGATCGTCCGCCGGCAGGCAGGGGAGTGAACCATGGGAACGATTTCCCTTGACCTGTTCCTGACGCTGGACGGTGTCTACCAGGGACCCGGAAGCGCAGATGAGGATCGCTCCGGCGGCTTCACCCTCGGAGGCTGGCAGGCCGCCTTTGCAGACGCCGAATCCGGCAGTGCGATTATGGCCGGCATCAACCAGATGGACGCATTGCTGCTGGGCCGCAGGACCTATGACATCTTTGCCGGTTACTGGCCGCAGCGGGGGAACTCCAACCCCATCGCAGAGAAGTTCAATGCCATGGATAAGTACGTGGTGTCCCGGACCCTGGACGGAGCGGACTGGGAAGGAACAGTCGTCCTGTCTGCAGCTGAAGACGCAGCCGCGCTGAAGGACCGGCACGAGGACATCCATGTTGTGGGCAGCGGCGCGCTGGCTGGAGCCCTGCTCGCCGCAGGAATCCTGGACCGGCTTAACCTCTTCCTGTACCCAGTGACGCTGGGGAGCGGAAAGCGAATCTTCGCGGGCGGCGCCGGCGTTCCGGCAGCCTTCACCCTCGCCGAGAATCCGCAGGCTTTCCCATCCGGCGTTGTCCGCCTGGTCTATGAACGTTCTGGGATTCCGGTGACGGGGCTCGACGCCGGTGACTAGCCGCGGTAACGCCGGTTCCGGGCGGTTAGGATCACGGCGCCGATCGTCGCAGAAATCATCGACCCCACAATCACGCCGACCTTCATATGGTCCGAGGCAGCACCGGCAGGATCGTAGGAAAGTTCGCCAACCAGCAGGGATACGGTGAACCCGATGCCGGCGATGAAGGACATGCCGACAATATCTATCCAGGCCAGGGACTTGTCTATGGTGATCCCGCGCAGCCTCGTGATCAGGAACGTCCCGCCGGTAATGCCGATCGCCTTGCCGAGGACCAAGCCGCCGATGATGCCCAGCGCGATGCTGTCGCCCAGGGACTCGAGTAGCCCGCTGAAGCCGCCCACCGTCACCCCGGCGGAGAAGAACGCGAAGACCGGCACGGCGACGGCGCTGGAGAACACGGACCATTTGTCCGCAAAATGGGCGGCCAGGCCCTCGAAGAGCGGGGTGCCGTCTTCCCGGGTGCCGGCAGGAACCTTGGCACGGCCCTTGGCAACAACAGGGACCATAAAGCCGAGCAGGACACCGGCCACCGTAGCGTGGATTCCCGAGGCATGGATCAGCGCCCAAACGCTCACACCCAGGGGTATCAGCACCCACCAGGTCCGGACACCGCGCTGGACCAGCACGGCGAAGACCGCCAGCGGCAGCAGAGCAGCCAGCAGCGGCAGGAACTGGATGCCGTCGGTGTAGAAGACGGCGATGATGGAGATTGCCAGCAGGTCATCCACTACGGCAAGGGTCAGCAGGAACGTTCGCAGGGCGGGCGGGAGCATCTTGCCCACCACTGCGATGACGGCCACTGCAAAGGCAATGTCCGTGGCAGCAGGAATTGCCCACCCGTTGAGTGCATCCCCGCCCGTATTGAGGTTGATGAGCGTGAAGATCAGGGCCGGGACGGCGACTCCGCCCATGGCGGCGACAACAGGCACGACGGCGGTGCGCGGGTCCCGCAGTTTGCCGGCGACGAACTCCTCCTTCAGCTCAAGGCCTACGACGAAAAAGAAGACCGCCAGCAGGCCATCCGCCGCCCAGGCAGCAACGCTGAGGTTCAGGTGCAGGGCTTCGGGGCCGAAGGAAAACTCCCGTACGGACTCGTAGAAGTTGGACAGGGGTGAGTTCGCAAGGATCAGGGCGATCACGGTGGCGCCGAGCAGGAGGGCACCGCCGGTGGTGTCCTTGCCCAGGGTCTGGTGGACGCCGCGCCAGATTGAGTGCGGCCGCTGGTTTTCGGGTAGGGCAGGGGAAGAGTGGGACATGGCTGGTTCTTTCGCGCGAGGTACCTGGGCAGGGCGTACTGCACCTGTCCGTCCTCTGATTAGAACGCAGGTGCTTAACAGGTGCGTGGCGGCGGGCAGCCGGCAATCTCGCCGTGCGCGTTGGTACCCCAGGAACTCATCCAGCCGTTGGTCCCGCTGGCCCGCTTCGCCAGCAGCAGCCGCTTCAGGTACGCCGTCAGCACCTGTGCAGAAGCACGGGTATACAGAAGGCGGCGGGCAGTCATGACATCCACTCTAGCAAGGATGCTGATGAATTCGGCGCGTGTGACGCCGGATCCCGGCGCTCAGTGAACGGGGGAAAGGACGGCTGCAGTCCTCTCCAGGGCGCCGGGGATGACGGCGTAATACGCCCACACTCCGCGCTTCTCGCGGCTCAGGATGCCGGCATCCACGAGGATCTTCAAGTGGTGCGAGACAGTGGGCTGCCCCAGGCCAACGGGTTCCGTGAGGTCGCAGACGCAGGCCTCCTTGTTCTCCTGCGCGGCGATGATGGACACCAGGCGCAGGCGCGTCGGTTCCGCCACGGCCTTGAGGAGCTGGGCGAACCGCTGGGCATCTTCGATGCTGAGGATTTCCTGGGTCACGGACGGGCAGCAGGCATCGGCGATGGGCTCGGGAGCTCTCTGGGCAGTGTCCACCGAACCATTATGCACCGAGATTGACATCCTTCGATATAAGGCGGGATAGTCGACATTGACAGAGGTCGATATCTACTGAGGAGCCTTGTGCCCAACTCCGCCGCCGAACCTGCCACCGGGCAGGTCACCGCCCGGCTTTCCACCCTTGACCGGTTCCTGCCGGTCTGGATCGTCGCCGCCATGGCGGCGGGCCTGCTGCTGGGCCGCTTCGTCCCGGGTATTGGCGCCGCTCTGGACTCAGTCAAGGTCGCAGGCGTTTCCCTGCCCATCGCCGTCGGGCTCCTGGTGATGATGTACCCGGTTCTGGCGAAAGTCCGTTACAACGAGACCGGCAAAGTGGTGTCCGACCGCAGGCTCATGATCACGTCCCTGATCCTGAACTGGGTGGCGGCGCCTGCGTTTATGTTTGCCCTCGCCTGGATCTTCCTCCCGGACCTGCCCGAATACCGCACCGGGCTGATCATCGTGGGGCTGGCCCGCTGCATCGCCATGGTGATGATCTGGAACGACCTCGCCTGTGGCGACCGCGAAGCCGCGGCGGTGCTGGTGGCCGTCAACTCAGTGTTCCAGGTCCTCGCGTTCGGCGCGCTGGGCTGGTTCTACCTGCAGGTCCTGCCCGGCTGGCTGGGCCTGGAGACCACCAGCACGGACTTCTCGTTCTGGGCTATCACGCTCAGCGTGCTCATTTTCCTCGGCATTCCGCTCCTGGCCGGTTTCCTCACCCGTACGTTCGGTGAACGGGCGCGGGGACGCGCCTGGTATGAGGACCGGTTCCTGCCGAAGATTGGCCCGTGGGCACTCTACGGGCTGCTGTTCACGATTGTGGTGCTGTTCGCGATGCAGGGGGACGAGATTGCCGCGAACCCGCTCGACGTCGCACGCATTGCCCTGCCGCTGCTGGTCTACTTCATCGTGGTGTTCGCTGCCGGCATGCTGCTCGGCCGGATCCTGAACATGGGCTATCCGCGTACCACCACGCTGGCCTTCACCGCGGCCGGAAACAACTTCGAACTCGCCATCGCCGTGGCGATCGGAACCTACGGGGCAACCTCCGGCCAGGCGCTGGCCGGCGTTGTAGGTCCGCTGATCGAAGTTCCCGTCCTGGTGGCCCTTGTCTATGTAGCCCTGTGGGCGCAGAAGAAGTTCTGGCCTGCTGCCGCACGAATCGCCGCAACTACAGCAGAAAAGGCACGTCGATGACCCGCGCAGCCAAACCATCCGTCCTGTTCGTCTGCGTCCACAACGCCGGGCGGTCACAGATGGCAGCCGCCTACCTGCGGGTCCTTGGCGAAGGACGGATCGACGTCCGTTCTGCCGGATCCGAGCCCGCGGACCGGATCAACCCGGCGGCCGTAGCCGCCATGGCTGAAGACGGTATCGATATGTCCGCCGAACTGCCCAAGGTCCTAACCACCGATGCCGTTCGGGAGTCCGACGTCGTCATCACCATGGGATGCGGGGACACCTGCCCGGTCTTTCCGGGCAAACGCTACGAAGACTGGAAACTCGATGATCCCGCCGGACAGGGCCTCGACGCCGTCCGTCCCATCCGGGACAGCATCCGGTCCCGCATCGAAGTCCTGGTTGCTGAACTGCTCCCAAGCTCCTGACACCCGAACCGCATTCCCACGAAGGAACATCATGTCGAACAACCCCGACGCCGCACTGTCCCAGCTCCCCGTTGCCGTCATCGGCTCCGGCCCGGTGGGGCTGGCTGCCGCCGCGCACCTGCTCGAGCGTGGGCTGACTCCCGTCATCTTTGAGGCCGGCAGCTCACCAGCGGCTGCCGTCAGCGCCTGGGGCCACGTGCGGCTGTTCTCACCCTGGCAGTACGACGTCGACGCCGCCGCCCGCCGCCTGCTGGAAGGCACCGGCTGGCAGGAACCGGACGCGCAGTCGCTGCCCACCGGAAACGAACTCGTGGAGCAGTACCTTCGCCCGCTTGCTGCCGTCCCTGCGATAAGCAGCGCCTTGCAGCTGAACAGTGAAGTCCTGGCCGTCACACGGGAAGGGCTGGACAAGACCCGAACCGGCGGACGGGAAAGCGCTCCGTTCCTCCTCCGCGTCCGGGAAACATCCGGCAATGTGGCTGATTACCGGGTCCGCGCAGTGATCGATGCCTCCGGTACCTGGAACACCCCGAACCCGCTCGGCCAGGCGGGACTTCCTGCCGCCGGCGAAGCGGAGGCCTATGCTGCCGGCGTCATCACTGCCCCGCTTCCTGATGTAGCTGGCCGTGAGCGTGACCGGTTTGCGGGGCGGCACGTCCTGGTGGTGGGGGCCGGGCACTCCGCTGCGAATACGCTGCTGGCCCTGGGAGAGCTGGCTGAACTGGAGCCGGATACCCGGATCAGCTGGGCGATCCGCAGCAGCTCGCCTGCCGGGGTCTACGGTGGCGGCGATCTGGACGGCCTGCCCGCCCGCGGCGCCCTGGGAACCAGGCTGCGTGCCCTCGTCGATGCGGGACGAATTGAGCTGCACACTTCATTCCGGATCACCGGGTTCAAGACGTCGGACAGCCTCACCGTTGTGGGAAGTACCCCGGCCGGGGAAAGGCAGCTGAACGTGGACCTGCTGGTGCCCGCCACCGGCTTCCGTCCCAACCTGGACATGCTGCGTGAGGTCCGGCTGGACCTTGATCCGGCGGTGGAAGCCCCGCGTCAGCTCGGACCGCTCATCGACCCCGAGTTCCACAGCTGCGGCACCGTGGAGCCGCACGGCGCCAGGCTCCTGTCCCACCCGGAAAAGGACTTCTACATTGTGGGCATGAAGTCCTACGGTCGCGCTCCCACGTTCCTGATGGCCACCGGCTACGAGCAGGTCCGCTCCATTGCCGCAGCCTTGGCGGGAGACCGGGAAGCTGCGGAGAGGGTGGAGCTTGTCCTGCCGGAAACCGGTGTCTGCTCTACGGACCTCGGCGGCAGCTGCTGTGATGCGCCTGCGGCTGATGAGGAAGCGGAGTCATCCTGTTGCGGCCCGGCAGAGGATGCCGTCCCTGCCGCTGCCGTGGAGTCATCCTGCTGTGCCGCTCCGGAACCTGCCTTCCTGGGAATTCCCACAGGTCTCATCCACGGCCGCTCCGCCCGGGAGAGCTAGCTGAAGGCAGGGAGTTATGCGGTCCGGACCCATGTGTCGCTGTTTGGCTCCCGGGACCATGTTTGGCGCGGCGCCTCGGCTTCACCGACGACGTCGGTCAGCCACAGTGTGCTGTTGGGATCCCACCCGGCGAGCACTGTGGCAGTGTCAGCGTCCACATCAAGCGCCCGGCCAGCCGTGTTCAGGTAGCCCATAGTCGTCAGATGTACTGCGTCCCATTCATTGGCAACTCGTTGCCAATCCGGGATCACCCAAGGGCCGTCCCGTCCGGTGGTGCGGAACCAGTCATGGCGGCGGGAAGCGGTGACGTCCAAGGGATAGCGCCGGCAGAGTGCACTCCAATCAGTGGCGGTGCGGATTTCGAAAGTCCGGCCGGCCGCGTAGACCGGAATGGTTGTTGCTTCCTGCCAGCCCATAGAGTCCTCCACAAGGTTCAGGGCGGCGGGGATGGCACCGGTTGTCCGGAGGAGGCCGAGGGGGAAAGACCACCAGTTGCCGGAGACGTTGGCATAAACACTGTCAGGGCGGTCCTGTGCGGCCTGCGCTTCGTCGGCGCGGATTTCTTCCGCCCACCTGTTCAGTACCTCCTGCGGATTCCGGGGCGGCGGTGCCGGATCCTCTGCGGAACGCCAGTCGATGGCCCATTGCCCTGCCTGATGCTCCTGCGACCATGTTTGCCCGGCATGGGTGGTAAGGACCTGCCCGGCGATCGGACGGAGCGCGTCGGCGATGGCTGGAATCCCGGCGAGCACATCCTCACCGTCAGGCTCCTGCCAGTAGCGTGCCGTACCGACAGCTCGTTCCAGGGCCCGCGCGACGTTCTCGTCCGTGATGCTGGACGTATCGATCGATAGAAGTGTTGTTGCCAGGCCCTCCACGGACGGGTCCTCGCTGGGTGTACCGCCGTCTGAACTGGAGCTGGACAAGGCGAACATGACTGTGGAGGTTCCTTTGCCGGGGTCCAGGTCATACCCAAGATGGAAGACTGCGCTTCGAACGCCGGAATCAAGTTCCGTCGCGAGTTCAAGACACAGGCGCCGCCCGCGGGGTCCCTCGAGCAGCAGGCCCGGCTCCGTTGTCATCCGCTCATCCTTGCATATCGCCGGCTCCACCGGCCGCCGGATGCCGCCGATCGGGCTGTCCGGTCCGAGTCGAGGCAACACCCCTGGGGCCCAAAGCGATACCCCCGCATCCTTTGGGGAGATAACGCTCTTTAGGGACGTTTCAGCGCAACCTTCGGTGAGGTACTGCCCTTTCGGAAGCCGTATTCCAGCGTTATCTCCCCGAAGGTTGTCCAGAACACCCTCATTCCAGCGTTATCTCCCCGAAGGTTCGTCGGCGGCGGGCACAACGCAAGAAGCGCCGGACGGACCGGGTTAGGCGGCTTTAATACTCCGGCGAGCTCTGCGAGCAAAGGAGTTTCGTTGCCGCCGTTCCGGTCCGCCCGGCGCGTGCCAAGCGGGTAGAAAGGTGAAGAACTAGCCAGCAGCCACCGGAACAGCACCGGCGTTGAACAGCTTCCCGTTCACTCGGTCCGACGCGCCAACGCGGTCCAGGTACGGCGTGATGCCGCCCAGGTGCATCGGCCAACCGGCGCCGAGGATGACGCAGAGGTCAATGTCCTCCGGACCGGCCACGACGCCCTCTTCGAGCATCAGTCCGATTTCCTCAGCCAAGGCGTCCTGCGTGCGGCGCAGCACTTCCTCGGAGGTGGACGGCGAATCGCCGAACGTCAGCAGGTCCAGGGTTTCGGCCGGCACGTAGGGCGTGCCGTTTTCGTCCTTCTGCCACAGCGACTTGATGCCGGCGTCGATCAGCTTCTGCGAGTTCTCCGAGACGTAGAACCGGTCCCCGAAGGCTGCGTGCAGGGACTCCTGCACGTGCTGTCCCACCGGCAGGCCAACGAGGGCCAGCAGATTGAACGGGGTCATCGGCAGGCCCATGGGGCGCAGTGCGTTGTCCGCCGTTGCGGCGTCGGTGCCCTCGTCAAAGACCTTGGTGATCTCGCCGAACATTCGGCCCAGGATCCGGTTGACCACAAACGCGGCCGCATCCTTGACCAGTACGGCGGTCTTCCTGAGCTGCTTGGCCAGAACAAACGCGGTGGCCAGCACGGCGTCGTCCGTCTTGGGGGCGCGCACAATCTCCAGCAGCGGCATCACTGCCACCGGGTTGAAGAAGTGGAATCCAACCACGCGCTCGGGGTGTTGCAGGTCAGCAGCCATTTCCGTCACGGAAAGCGACGAGGTGTTGGTTGCCAGGATGCACTCGGGGGAGACAACTGCCTCCACCTCGGCGAACACCTGCTTCTTGACGGACATTTCCTCGAAGACGGCTTCAATGACGAAGTCGGCGTCGGAGAACGCTTCCTTGGATACGGATCCGGTGACCAGTGCCTTGGTGCGGTTCGCGGCATCGGGAGAGATACGGCCCTTGCCCAGTAGCTTATCCACCTCGGCGTGGACGTAGCCCACACCCTTGTCAACGCGCTCCTGGTCGATGTCCGTCATGACAACGGGCACCTTCAGCTGTTTGGCAAACAGCAGCGCCAGCTGGCTGGCCATCAGGCCTGCACCGACGACGCCGACCTTGGTGACCGGACGGGCCAGCTTCTTGTCCGGGGCTCCGGCGGGGCGCTTGCCCCGCTTCTGCACCAGATCCAGGAACGCGTACACGGTGGACTGGAACTGCGGGGTCTGCATCAGTTCAGCCAGTGCATCGCACTCGGCTTCGCGGGACTGTTCGCGGGTCCAGGTCTTGCCCGCTTCGAGCAGGTCCAGGACCTTGGCCGGTGCCGGGGCAGCGTTGGAGGTCCGTGCCTCTACGAAAGCCCGGCCGGCAGCAACGGCGGCATCCCAGCGGTCGCCCACCTCGGCAGGCTCGACGGCGTTGGGCCGGGTGACGGTCTCCTCGCCGGTGATGACGCGGGAAGCCCAGGCGAGGGACTGCTCCAGGAAGTCAGCCGGCTCGAAGAGCGCATCGGCGACGCCGAGCTTGAAAGCAGCCGGACCGGACAGCGTGCGGTTGTTGCTCAGCGGGTTCTCGATCATGACCTTCACGGCGTTCTCCGGACCGATTAGGCGAGGCAGCAGGTACACGCCGCCCCAGCCCGGAACCAGGCCGATGAACGCTTCCGGCAAAGCCAGGGCGCCCGCGCCGGCGGAAACCGTGCGGTAGTCGGACTGCAGGGCGATTTCGAGTCCGCCGCCGAGCGCAACACCGTTGATGAACGCGAAGCTGGGAACGCCCAGGGTGCCAAGCTTGCCGTAGACCTCGTGGCCCAGCGCAGCCATGGCCACACCGTCCTCGTACTCGGCCAGGGTCTTCACGGCCGAAAGGTCCGCGCCGGCAACGAGGTAATGCGGCTTGCCGGTCACGCCGACGCCCACGATCTCGCCCTTGGCAGCCCGCTCCTTGAGGGTATCCAGCACACCGCCCAGTTCCAGCAGTGTGTTCGGGCCCAGCGTGGTGGGGCGGGAATGGTCGACGTCGTTATCCAGCGTGATGAGCGCGAAGGTTCCGGCACCGCCGGGCAGTTCAACGTCAGAGACGTAGGAGTGGGTGACGACCTCGTTGGGGAAGAGCCCGGCCAGGCGCTGGTAATCAGGTGCTGCGGTCATTACTTCGAAGCCTCCGTGGACTCGGTGTTGTAGTCGGGGTGGTTGGGATTTTCCCAAATGACGGTGGCGCCCATGCCCAGGCCAATGCACATGGTGGTCATGCCGTAGCGCACCGAAGGGTCTTCCTCGAACTGGCGGGCCAGCTGGGTCATCAGGCGCACGCCCGAGGATGCCAGCGGGTGCCCGACGGCGATCGCGCCGCCGTAGCGGTTCACCCGGGGATCGTCGTCGGCAATACCGAAGTGGTCCAGGAAGGAGAGCACCTGGACGGCGAAGGCCTCGTTGATTTCGAACAGGCCGATGTCCTCGATGGACAGGCCGGTCTGCTTCAGCGCCTTCTCCGTGGCGGGAACCGGTCCAATGCCCATGACCTCGGGCTCGACGCCCGCGAAGGCGTACCCGACCATACGCATCTTCACGGGCAGTCCGAGTTCCTCGGCTGCATCTGCGGAGGCGAGCAGGGCTGTGGTGGCGCCGTCGTTCAGGCCGGAGGCATTGCCCGCGGTGACGCGGCCGTGCGGGCGGAAGGGGGTGCGCAGGGTGGCCAGGTCCTCGACCGTGGTTCCCGGGCGGGGCCCTTCGTCAACGGTGCTGAGGGTCCAGCCGGCGCCGGCCTTTTTGGTGGCGACGGGCACCAGATCCGGCTGGATCTGGTTGCCGGCGTAAGCCTTGGCGAGCTTTTCCTGGCTTGCGGCGGCGTACGCGTCGGTGCGTTCCTTGGTGATGTCCGGGAAACGGTCGTGCAGGTTCTCTGCCGTGTTGCCCATGTTCAGGGCGGCCGGGTCCACCAGGCGCTCGGTGACAAAGCGCGGGTTGGGATCTGCGTCGAAGCCCATCGGGTGGTGTCCCATGTGCTCCACACCGCCGGCGATGACGACGTCGTACGCGCCGAAGCCGATCCCGGAAGCCGTGGTGGTCACCGCAGTCATGGCACCGGCACACATGCGGTCGATCGCGAACCCGGGAACCGTGCGGGGGAGCCCGGCCAGCAGTGCAGCGGTCCGGCCGATGGTCAGCCCCTGGTCGCCGGTCTGCGTGGTGGCTGCGATGGCTACCTCGTCCACGCGCTCGGGAGGCAGCGACGGGTTGCGGCGCAGGAGTTCACGGATGCACTTGACCACCAGGTCATCGGCACGGGTGTCGGCGTACATGCCCTTCTCGCCGGCGCGTCCAAAGGGGGTCCGAACGCCGTCGACAAAAACGACGTCCCTGATCTGCCGTGTTCGGCTCTGTGGGCTCAACGTACTGCTCCTCTTTGAGATGTGGATTGGCTCACGTTCGATGTTACTCGTCAGTAACTTAGGCTGCAAGGGCTGCAGCCTGCGGCGCGGGCGGTCTCCAGCCCAGCAAACTCCAGCGCAAACAGCAAGACCCGGAACCCGCGCGTGGCGGGTTCCGGGTCTTGGGCCGGGCAGGTTCTGCTAGACGGTGGTGGCGTCCTGCACTTCGCCTACCAGTTCTTCAATGATGTCCTCCAGGAACAGGACACCGGTTGTATTGCCTTCAGCATCCAGCACCCGCGCCACATGGGAGCCCGTGCGGCGCATCGTGTCCAGGGCATCCTCCAGCTCGCTGCCGCGGAACGCGGAGGCCAGGCGGCGGATGCGCTTGGCTGGAACCGGGGCGTTGAACTTTTCCGGAGTGTTAAGGTCCATGACGTCCTTCAGGTGAAGGTAGCCAGTCAGCCCACCGTCGGCGTCGGCCAGGATGTAGCGGGAGTAGCCGTGGCTGCTCACCGCCGTCTGGATGTCCGCCGGGGTCGGCTGGGCCGGCACCAGAACCATGTCCGCAAGGGGCACTTCAACGTCCGCAACGGTCTTCGAGGTGAACTCGAAGGCGTTGGTCAGGGCGCCGGTTGCGTCGTCAAGCACGCCTTCGCGGGTGGACTGCTCAACGATCGTGGCAACCTCATCCAGGGTGTAGGTGCTCGTCGCTTCATCCTTGGGTTCCACCTTGAACAGGCGCAGCACGCCGTTGGCGATGGAGTTCAGGGTCCAGATGACGGGCTTGAAGATTTTGGCCACGAGCACCAGCGGGGGAGCCAGGAGCAGCGCGGCGCGGGTGGGAACGGAGAAGGAGATGTTCTTGGGGATCATCTCGCCTGCCACCACGTGCAGGAAGGTCACCAGCAGCAGCGCCACGATGAAGGCCGTGATACTGATGGCCTCCGGGGTCAGCGGCGTGTTGGCCAGCGGGATTTCAAGCAGGTGGTGAATGGCCGGTTCAGAGACGTTCAGAATCAGCAGCGAACAGACGGTAATGCCGAGCTGGCTGGTGGCCAGCATCAGGGTGGCGTGTTCCATCGCCCACAGTGTGGTCTTGGCAGCCTTGCTGCCCTGGGCAGCCTTGGGTTCAATCTGGGAACGGCGGGCGGAAATGACAGCGAATTCGGCACCCACAAAGAAGGCGTTTACGGCCAGCAGCACGAACAGCCAGATGATGCCGGGCAGATACTCACTCATGGATGGCTTCCTTAGTCAGGGTGTCGACCAGGCGGTCGTGCGCGCTGCGCGGTGATTCCGAGCCGGCGTTGGGGGTGAAGCGGAGGCGCTCGACGTGGGTTCCCACGACGCGCTCGACGCGCAGGACGCCGTCGTCGACTTCCACTTCGTCGCCCAGCTCGGGCATCCGGTCCAGGCTGTGCGTGACAAAGCCTGCCAGCGTCTCGTAGTCCTCACCTCCCGGGACGGTGATCCCGGCGCGGTCCAGCAGTTCGTCCGGACGCAGGGACGCATCGAAGGTGACCGAGCGTCCGGTGCGGACGACGCCGACGCGTGCGCGGTCGTGTTCGTCCTCCAGTTCGCCGACGATCTCCTCCACGAGGTCTTCCAGGGTGACGACGCCGGCGGTGCCGCCGTGTTCATCGGTCACCACGGCGATTTGCAGGCCCTGGCTGCGCAGGATGCCCAGCAGGGAGTCCACGCCCATCGATTCGGGGACCCGCAGCGGCGGAACCATTACGTCTGCCGCCGTTGTGGTGGCGCGTGCCTGAAGCGGGAGGGCAAACGCCTGCTTGACGTGCAGTACACCCAGGATGTCATCCGAGTCCCGGCCAAGAACGGGGAAGCGGGAGTATCCGGTCGAAACGGCGATGGCGATGATGTCCTCGGCCGTGTCCGTCGCCTGGACGCCGACCATCCGTACGCGCGGAGTCATGACGTCTTCGGCAGTATGGTCGCTGAAACGCAGCGTCCGGTGCAGCAGCTCGGCGTGGTCCTGGTCCAGTACGCCTTCCAGGGCGGAGCGGCGGACCAGGAAGCTCAGTTCCTCGGCACTGCGTGCACCGGAAAGTTCTTCCTTCGGCTCGATGCCGAAGGAGCGGATGACCTTATTGGCCGTGTTGTTGCAGACCAGGATGACGGGCTTGAAGACGGTGGTGAACAGGGCTTGGAACGGGATGACCACCTTGGCGGTGGCCTTGGGCAGCGCCAGGGCGAAGTTCTTAGGGACAAGTTCACCGATGATCATCGAGAGCAGGGTGGCCACCGCAACGGCGATCACTGCGCCCGTGCCGCCGACTACGGCTTCGGGGATTCCTGCGGAGAGCAGCGGCCCGCGGAGCAGGGCGCTGATGGCCGGTTCAAAGGTGTAACCGGAGAGCAGGGTGGTCAGGGTGATGCCCAGCTGGGCGCCGGACAGGTGGGTCGAGGTGATCTTCAGGGCCTTGATGGTGGGACCAAGGCGCTTTTCCCCGGCGGCCTGGCGGGCCTCGAGGTCACTGCGGTCGAGGTTGACCAGGGCAAATTCGGAGGCCACGAAGAGGCCGGTACCGACGGTCAGCAGGAGGCCAACGCCGATCATGAGCCATTCATACATGGGGCTGCCCTCCTCGAACCAATTCGTCTGGAACACAGGAGGGCATGGGTTTATGAGAAGGATCGTCCATAGTACCCACGAGCTTACGGGTGTTTCCTTGGAAAATCCTGAAAACGCCTAGCCAGAGGGGGGCTCTGGAAACTCCGCACGCCCGCTCCAAATTTGGTGCCGGTGCGGCGCCGGATTTCATCGAGCTGAACGGGCTGCCCGCCGTGGCCTCCCGGAGGAGGGTACGCTGACAACCGTCTTGCAGCTGGAACGGCAGGACGGCCTGGTGACCGGCGTCTATGCCATGCGCAATCCGGACAAGCTCCGGCGCCTGCAGTAACTGCTATTCCTTCTCGGAGTCCTTCTCCGGCAGCGGATCCGGGTCCAGGAACGCGACTGTGAGCACGGCAGCGGTCTGCTGGATCTGCCATTCGCGGGCGCCCAGTTCACGCAGCGCTGCCGTCACGGTGTCCAGGTCGATCACGGACGGCGGACGCCAGGCCAACCGGCGCAGGTGATCTGGGGTCAGCAGGTTCTCCACCGGCATGTTCAGCCGCTCCGCCAGCGCTGCGAGGCGCGGCTTGGCGGTGTGCAGGCGGGCGGCAGCTGCCGGATCGTTCCGGGCCCAGACCCGCGGCGGCGGCGGGGAATTGGTGGGAATGTGCAGGGGGGGAAGGTCTTCGGCAGCACGGGCAGCGGCAATGCAGCGCAGCCAGCGGGGTGCTTCCTTATGGGCCGCACGGCCATGGAATCCCGGCGTGGAGAGGAGCTGGGGAACGGTGGACGGCATGGCCCGGGCAGCAGCAACAATGGCGGCGTCCGGGATCAGGCGTCCGGGCGCGGTGTCCCGGCGTTCGGCCAGCTGCTCGCGCTCCTGCCACAGCTCACGGACTGCTGCCAGCTGGCGGCGGTCACGCAGCTGGTGCATGCCGGAGGTTCGGCGCCAGGGATCAGTGCGCGGCGGCGTGGGATCCGCCGTCCGGATAGCCTCGAACTCTTCCTCGGCGAACGCGAGCTTGCCGTCAGCTTCGAGGAGCTTGATCAGTTCCTCGCGGAGTTCGGCCAGCACTTCCACGTCTAGCGCGGCGTAGCGCAGCCACGGCTCAGGCAGGGGACGGGTGGACCAGTCCGCCGCCGAGTGTTCCTTCGCCAGGCTGAAGCCCAGCAGGTTCTCGATCACTGCGGCGAGCCCCACCCGGGGCAGGCCCGCCAGTCGGGCTGCGAGTTCCGTGTCGAACAGCTTGTCCGGCCACATGCCCAGTTCGGACAGGCAGGGCAGATCCTGGGTGGAGGCGTGCAGGATCCATTCGACGCCGGAGAGGGCGTCGTTGATGATGCTCAGGTCGCGCAGCGGTTCCGGATCGATCAGCCAGGTTCCCGCGCCTTCGCGGCGGATCTGGACCAGGAACGCGCGCTGGCCGTAGCGGAAGCCGGAGGCCCGTTCGGCGTCTACTCCTGCTGGACCGGTGCCGGCGGCAAGGGCCTTTGCGGCACGTTCCAGCCCGCTGAAGGTGTCGATC
Source organism: Arthrobacter sp. (assembly GCA_040274025.1). Taxonomy (GTDB): domain Bacteria; phylum Actinomycetota; class Actinomycetes; order Actinomycetales; family Micrococcaceae; genus Arthrobacter_B. Next base: position 92,114 of record JBELZL010000007.1, read on the forward strand.
ACGAGCGGTACGCCTTCGCGCGGCGCATCAAGGACTGGAAGGGGCGCGGCAGCGGGTTCGTCTGCGGACAGCTCGGAAGCGGGGTTGCCGGAAGTTTGCGCGGTCATAAGAACTTCAGTCTATCGAGAACTCGCGGCGCTGCTGTCCGCCCTAGTTCAGCCGCCGCCGCGGCAGCGGGGACACGCCGTCGGGCAGCGGCGGCAATCCTGCGAAGGTGCAGACCATGTCAGACCACGCTTCGAGGTGCGACTGTACATCGGCGCCGGCCGGGGTCCAGGACGCACGCAGCTCAATGTCGATCGCATCGCTGCGCTCGGCCAGGGTGCCGTAACTCTCGGAGAGGATGCGCGTGGCGGTGCCGCCGGCGGAGGAATAACGTGCGCCGTGTTCCTGCAGGGCATCCACCAGCCACGTCCATGCGACGGAGCCGAGCATCTGGTCATTGCCCATATCCGGTTCCAGTTCGGCGCGGATGTACGTCACGATCCGGAAGGTGCCGTTCCAGACGTCGCTTCCCTCGGGGTCATGGAGCAGGATGAAGCGGCCCGTGGCCAGTTCCCGGCTTTCGGGCAGGACGGGTCCCACGGGCCCGTGGAAGGTTCCGTTGACCGGCTGCGGACCCGACGCCGTGACATCGGCGGCCAGCGAAACGGCAAACGGAGCCAGTCGCGTGGGGGCTGGAATTTCTTCCAGCCGCAGTTCCGGCCGGCACTTCGCCCGGCGCAGCGCCCCCAGCGCAGTCAGGAAATCCGGGGGCACCTGTGACAGGTCACCAATCGCACTCACCCTCGAAGGTTACGGGCGCTCCTGCCCGCAGGGTGTGCAGGCTCGCCGGTGTGTCCTATTCGTTACGTGGCTACAGCTTACGCAGGAGCACACCGGCACCGACAGTGCGGGGGTTTACCGGACGGCTGAAACCTCTTCGGCAATCGCCGCTGCAAACGCGTCCACATCAGCTTCAGTGGTGTCGAAGGTGCACATCCAGCGCACTTCACCGGTGGCCTGGTCCCAGTCGTAGAAGCGGAACTTGTCCCGCAGCTTGTCCGCGACGCCGGCGGGCAGCGTGGCGAACACGGCATTGGACTGTGTGGGCTGGGTGAGGGTAACGCCCTCGATCCTCTCCACCGCGGCGCGCAGCCGGGCAGCCATGGCGTTGGCCGTGGAGGCGGAGCGCTGCCAGAGGTCCGTGCCGTAGAGGGCAATGAACTGGGCTGAGACAAAACGCATCTTGGAGGCCAGCTGCATGTTCATTTTGCGCAGGTAATCAAGGCCGGGAGCCGCGTCCGGGTCCAGCGCCACGATGCACTCGCCGTACATCATGCCGTTTTTGGTTCCGCCCAGGGAGAGGATATCCACTCCGGCGTCGGCCGTGATGGCCCGCAGCGGTACACCCAGGGCGGCGGCGGCGTTGCCCAGCCGGGCACCGTCCATATGCAGCTTCATGCCGCGGGCATGGATGTGGTCCGCAATCGCCTTGATTTCGTCCACGGTGTACAGGGTGCCCAGCTCGGTGGACTGGGTGATGGAGACGGCGAGCGGCTGGGCACGGTGCTCGTCGCCCCAGCCCCAGGCTTCGCGGTCGATCAGTTCAGGGGTGAGCTTGCCGTCCGGCGTGGGCACGGTGAGCAGCTTCATGCCGCCCACACGTTCCGGTGCGCCGTTTTCATCCACGTTGATGTGGGCGGTGGAGGCGCAAATGACCGCGCCCCAGCGTGGCAGCAGGGACTGCAGGCTGATGACGTTCGCGCCGGTTCCGTTGAAGACCGGGAAGGCACGCATCCGGTTGCCGAAGTGGTCGGTGAAGACCTCGCGCAGTTTGGCGGTGTACACGTCTTCGCCGTAGGCCACCTGGTGGCCGAGGTTCGCCGCCGCGAGTGCGTCCAGGATTTCCGGGTGGACGCCGGAGTAGTTGTCCGAGGCAAAGGCTCGCAGGGCAGGATCATGCAGGGAGGCAGTATCAGTCACGGGTGTCAGTATTCCTCAAGGTGGGTCATTGGTGAAAACGGATCAGGTGCGGGGCACCAGGCTGATCCGTTTTCCGTTGATCTGTGCGGCGTCGGTGGTGAAGAGCCGCACAGAGGCTGCGGCGAGGTCGTCGACGCTGGTGTAGCCGGGGAACTTCCGCTCCGGCGCTGCCTCGCGCATTGCATCGTTCACCAGCGCCTTCACGACGAAGACGACGGCGGCGGCCTGGGTTCCGCGGAAGTCGGCGGCGATGGCCTGCACCCAGGCCTCCGCGGCTGCCTTGGCTGCGGCGTATCCGGCGTTCCCGGCGGTGGGGGATTCAATTGCGGTGGAGGAGACGATGGCCAGGCGGCCGTGCGGGGATGCGGCCAGCTGCCCGATGAAGCTTCGGCTGACGTTGCGCAGGGTGGTGAGGATGTTCTGCTGCAGGAAGTCCCAGTCCTCGTCGCTCTGGTCCGCGAGGGTTCCCCCGCCGCGCCAGCCGCCCACCAGATGGATCAGCCCGTCCACGCCGCCTTCGTCCTGCAGGTCACGGGCGAGCCCGTCGACGTCGCCCTGCCGGCTCAAATCGCACGTGCGCAGCTCGACGCCGGGGACGTCCTCCAGCGCTTCGGCAAGCCTGCCGGCACTCGAACCAACCGCCACGACCCTCGCACCCGCTCCGGCCAGGGCTTTGCATACAGCCGTTCCGGAGGCAGAAGACGCTCCGGCCACCAGGACCCTCAGCCCTGCCAGTGCGGTGGTGTCCTCTGTTCCGGGTGTGCTCATGCGGCGCTGCTCCCTGTGATTCCTGCGGTGGATTCGATAACCGGCGCCATTTTCTTGGACAGCGCTTCGTAGAACATTGAGAGCGGGAACTCGTCGTCGAGCACCTGGTCGGTCAGCGCCCGGGGCGGTCCTTCGAGCGGCAGCGCGTCCGGGCCCTTGGCCCAGCGGGAAGCCGGGTGGGGTGTCAGCGTGTCTGAAACCAAAGCGTACGCGGCAAGCCAGTGAGCTGTCTTCGGCCGGTCAATGGAACGCCAGTAGAGTTCCTCTATTTCTTCGCCAAGCTTGACGACGACGGCGGGTGCCTCGTCCCAGTCGATGCTGAGTTTGCCGTCGGTCCAGTGCAGCACACGGTGCTGGTGCATCCAGGCGAACAGCAGCTGCCCGCCCAGGCCGTCGTAGTTGCGGACCCGGGAGCCGGTGATGGCGAAGCGGAAGATGCGGTCGAAGATCACCGCGTACTGCACCAGCTGTGCGGTGCTGCGGGCCTTGGGGTCGGCGTCGTCGTCCTTCTGGATCTTCACCGACTCGCGGAAGGCAGTGAGGTCGCAGCGCAGTTCTTCCAGCGAGTACAGGAAATAGGGCATGCGCTGCTTGATCATGAACGGATCAAAGGGCAGGTCTCCGCGCATGTGGGTGCGGTCGTGGATGAGGTCCCACATCACGAAGGTCTCTTCGGTGAGTGCCTGGTTGTCCAGCATGTCCGAGGCACCTTCGGGAAGCTCCAGGGAGGTAATCTCCGCAGCGGCCCGGAGTACACGGCGGAACCGGGCGGCCTCGCGGTCGGCGAAGATGGCGCCCCAGGTGAACGAGGGAGTTTCGCGCACGGCGACGGTTTCCGGGAACAGGACGGCGGAGTTGGTGTTGTACCCGGGGGTGAAGTCACGGAAACGGATGGGCACAAAGAGTTTGTTGGAGTATTCACCCGCCTCAAGCTCGGCTATGAAGTCCGGCCAGATGACTTCAACCAGCACGGCTTCAAGCAGGCGGGACCGGGATCCGTTCTGCGTGTACATCGGGAAAACCACCAAGTGCAGGAGGCCGTCGCTGCGGTCCAGCTGCGGCTGGAAGGCCATCAGTGAATCGAGGAAATCCGGCACTTGCAGGCCTGCCTCCAGCCAGCGGTCCAGGTCCCGGACCAGCAGGTTCAGGTAATCGGCGTCGTGCGGGAAAGCCGGAGCCAGCTCGGAAACAGCTTCGCGTACGGTGTGCAGCAGCCCGGCGGCAGCGGCCCTGTGTTCTTCCGGCACGGCGCCGTCCTGCTCCTGGAGCTGCGCGAACTCTGTGGCCGCGTTCTTCAGGCGGTGCCAAGCGGCGGAGTCCTCGGGAGCAGTGAGCTGGTCCGCGGGGGAGGAGAAAGCAGTGGATGACATAGCAGAGACCTTCCGGTTGCACGAACTCCCGGGCCGGGAAGAGGTGATGGCCCCCAGCGTAGCCACTAATCAACCCAACTTAGCCTCAAAGCCGTTTCACATTAGCAAGGCTTATGCTTTCTGCTGTCGGCTGCTGGATTTGGCCCAGCGGCTCTTCGGGTGGTCCTTGACTGCCCGGCAGTTTTTCCGCGCCGTGAACCAGTGCCTAGTAGCCCCGGCTGTTCGGGGACTCGGTGCCGATGACGGCCAGCGGAACCTCGGGATGGTTCTTCTCCACCCGGCGCAGTGCCCAGATATCGTTGAACACGGCTACATGCGCGCCGTCGGTGCGCTCCAGCACCTCGGCGCCGTGGACGTTGCTGAGGATTTCTGCTGCCGAAGCGTCGGTGAGGCGTGCCATGGAGTAGGAGAGCTGCTCCATGCGCATCGGGGCGTTGAAGTCCTGGTTCATCCGGTCCTCCACCACCTCGAACTGCATGGGACCGACGGCGGCGAGCACGGGTGCCTGGTCTCCGCGCCGGTCCGAGCGCAGCACCTGGATGATGCCCTCGTGCTCGAGCTGGTCGATGCCGCGCCGGAACTGCTTGTACCGGCTGGGGTCCTGGGAACGGGCCACCCGGAAGTGCTCGGGGCTGAAGAACGGAATCGGCGGGTACTGGACAGGTTCCTCCACATAGAGGCTGTCACCGACGCGCAGGGCGGAAGCGTTGACCAGCCCGACGACGTCGCCCGGGTACGCCTGGTCGATCACCTCGCGCTCCCTGCCGAACAGGTGCTGGGCGTACTTGGTGGCGAACGTCTTGCCGGTGTTCGAATGCGTCACGACCATGCCGCGTTCGAAGATGCCCGAACAGACGCGGATGAACGCAACGTGGTCGCGGTGGGCCTTGTTCATGCCGGCCTGGACCTTGAAGACAAAACCGGAGAACGGAGCGTCCACCGGCCGCTGCCCGCCGTCGTTGTCCACGCGGGGCGCGGCCGAGGGTGCCAGATCCACCAGCGTGTCCAGGATCTGTTTGACACCGAAGTTCAGGGCTGCCGAGGAGAAGAGGATCGGGGTGGCCTTGGCGTCCAGGAAGGCCTGGCGGTCAAAGTCGCGGCCGTCGATGACCAGCTCCGCTTCGCCGAGGGATTCGTCCCAGACATCGCCTTCGGCTGCGGCGGCGTCCTCGGAGCTGAAGTGTTCCTCCAGCGCCAGGGATGCGCCGGAGTTCTGCCGGGTGAAGCGGACGTATTCGTCCTTGGTCCGGTCCCACACGCCGCGGAAGTCTCCGGCGATGCCCACGGCCCAGGTCAGCGGCATGGGTGCCAGTCCGGTGCGTTCGGTGATTTCATCCATCAGTGCCAGTGGGTCCAGGCCGGGGCGGTCCCACTTGTTGATCACGGTAATGATGGGCAGGTTCCGGGACCGGCAGACTTCGAAGAGCTTCATGGTCTGGGTTTCCAGGCCCTTGGCTGCGTCCACCAGCATCACGGCGCAGTCGACCGCGGCGAGGACACGGTAGGTGTCCTCGGAGAAGTCGGCGTGGCCGGGGGTGTCCAGCAGGTTGATGACGGTGTCCCGGTACGCGAACTGCAGTGCGGTGGAGCTGATGGAGATACCGCGGTCCTTCTCCATCTGCATCCAGTCAGACACCGTCTCGCGGCGGTTGTCCTTGCCGTTGGTCGCCCCTGCGGTGCCGATGACACGGGCGTGCAGGGCCAGCGCTTCGGTCAGCGTGGACTTGCCGGCATCCGGGTGGGAGATGACTGCGAAGGTGCGCCGGCGGGCGGCTTCCTTCACGATTTCCCGGGAGGCGGTGGCGCTGACGGTGGTGGAAACCTGTTGGGACACTCCGCTGCTTTCAGACTTGGATGTGAGGGTGGGGCTGCAGGTGCATGGCAGCCGGTTCGCTGCGAACACAGCGTTTTCATTCTACCCGGAGCCCGCAGGGAGCCCGGACGGGCAGTGTTTTGGCTTAGTGTGGTGCAGGACACAGGTGGATCAAAGTGCAGGGGACGGGCCATGGCTGAAGCATTCATTATCGACGCGCTGCGTACTCCGGTGGGACGGCGCGGCGGCGGACTGAGCGCCGTGCATCCGGCAGACCTGGCTGCGGCCGTTATCGGCGAAACGGTCCGGCGAACCGGCATCGGGTCTGATGAGTTCGACGAGGTGATCCTGGGCGCCATTGACCAGGTTGGCCCGCAGGCCATGGACATAGCCCGCACGGCGTGGCTCGCAGCGGGACTCTCCGAGCGGGTTCCGGGAACCACCGTTGAGCGCCAGTGCGGCTCCGGGCAGCAGGCTGTCTCCTATGCCGCGCAGGCGGTGATGAGCGGAACCGCGGATCTGGTGATCGCCGGAGGGGTGCAGAGCATGTCCTCTGTGCCGCTGTCCTACGCCAACACCGCTGCGCGGGAATTGGGGTTCGAGAACCCGTTTGCCGGATCGGCCGGCTGGGAGGCCCGGTACGGAACCCAGCCGATCTCACAGTTCATCGGTGCGGAAATGATGGTGGACCGCTGGGGGCTGAGCCGCGCGGAGATGGAGGACTTCGCCGTCGGCTCCCATGAACGGGCGCTCGCCGCCCAGGCCGAGGGACGCTTTGACCGCGAAATCCTGCCGCTGGCCGGACTCACTGCCGACGAAGGGCCCCGCGTTCCGAACCGGGCGAAGATTGAGTCCCTGGCGCCGCTGAGTGAGGGCGGGAAGCTCACCGCCGCGACGTCGTCGCAGATTTCCGACGCCGCTGCCGTCCTGCTGCTGGCATCCGAAGACGCCGTCCGCCGGTACGGCCTGAAACCCCGGGCACGGATCCACCACATTTCGGCGCGCGGGGACGACCCGGTGATGATGCTCAGCGCCCCCATCGAAGCCACCCGGCACGCGCTCAAGCGCACCGGCATGACCCTTGATGCGATGGACCTCGTGGAAATCAACGAAGCCTTCGCGTCCGTGGTCCTGGCCTGGCAGCGGGAACTGGAAGCGGACATGTCCCGCGTCAACGTGAACGGCGGTGGCATCTCGCTGGGCCATCCTATCGGTGCCACCGGAGTCCGCCTGATGACCACCCTGCTCCACGAGCTCGAACGCACGGGCGGCCGCTTCGGTCTGCAGACCATGTGCGAGGGCGGCGGTCAGGCCAACGTCACGATCATCGAGCGTCTCGGCTAAGCGCGTCATCTTCTCTTAGACTCCGGCCATGACAATTAGTTTTGTGCCCATGGCCGAATCAGCCGTCGAGTCCCGGGCCCTGGTGCAGTTCCTGACCGCAAACCGTTTCCCCTTCCACGTTAGGCCCGCCCATTCTGAGGAATCCGCCCGGGAGCTCGTGGAGGAGGGGCGTTTCTGGAGCGAGGAATCCATTGGGTTCTGGATTGATAACGGTCCGGAACGCATTGGCCTGGTGGTTCTGGATGACCTGGCGGAAGACACCCCCATGTTCGACCTGCGGCTGGCGGAGGAATTCCGCGGCCGCGGGCTGGGAGTTGTTGCACTAAAGGCGCTGTGCGCGATGGTCTTTGACCGGTTCCCCGAGATTGTCCGGTTCGAAGGGCAGACCCGTGAGGACAACATTGCGATGCGCAGGACGTTCCTGCGTGCCGGGTTCCTGAAGGAAGCGCACTACCGCCTGGGCTGGCCCACCGCGGACGGCAACCGCGTGGCATCCGTTGCCTACGCCATCCTGCGGCAGGACTGGGTGAGCCAGGAGATCACGCCGTTCGACTGGGAAGACGTTTCGGCCTAGACCGCGCCCGCAGCCCAGCGCAGGCGCAGGCTCTCCTCCAGTTCCTGCTCGGCGAGGCTGCGCTGGATCCGGTCCAGCTCCGCTTCCAGCCGGGGAATCCAGCGGTGCTCGACGGCGCGCTGCCGGGTCCGGGTTGCCGCAAGCTCCCGGCTGACCAGCAGCAGCGCACGCGCGTGGGCAGCATGGACGACGGCGGCGGCGAGCGCCTCGCGGTGCGCGGCAGCAGCGTAGAGCAGCGCGGAGGAGCCTGCGGAGGGCATCTGCGCCGGCAGGTTCACTGCGGCGTCTTCGGGATAGGAGATGCCCATCGCCCCGCCCCAGCGGATATCCGCCTCCGCGAGGGTGTCCGGAACGGACTCGCGGATGCGCCCAAGCCCGTCCAGCGCCAGCGACCGTCCCAGCCAGAGGGCGGCCCGGGCGGATGCCTCATGGAAGCGGCGCAGGCTCTCCTCTGACCGTTCGGCCCGGTTTCCGATGGCGATGCGCAGGATCTGCTGCTTGCGGTCCAGCAGTTCCGCCCCGCGCCGTGCCGTTTCAAGCCGCCGTTCGGTTTCTGCCCGTGCTGCCCGGCCGGCGCCGCTCACAGCCGGGCTCCGCCGAGCGGTCCCGGGAGGTACTTATCCAGCAGCTTGGGGGAGAGCATGCTCAGCTCACGGCGCGGCAGCACACCCAGGGCTTCCCACGCCAGCCCCAGGGTCTGTTCGAGGGACCGGTATTCATCGACGCCCTGGTTGAGCAGTTTCTGCTCCACCACGGAACGGAACTCGATGTAGGCGCGGTCTGCCTCGCCGAGGGCTTCCCGGCCCACCAGCTCCGCCAGTTCCGAAGCCTGCCGGGCCCTGGCCATTGCGGCGAGCACCTGCGCCGCAACATCCAGGTGGTCCTCCCGGGTCCGGCCTTGCCCTGCGCCGGAACGCATGAGCCGGGACAGGGAGGAGAGCACATCGACCGGGGGATAGATGTCCCGCGCGGTGATCTCCGGGGAGAGCACGATCTGCCCCTCGGTGATGTAGCCGGTCAGGTCCGGCACCGGATGGGTCATGTCTCCCGAGGGCATGGTCAGCACCGGCACGATCGTGACGGAACCCTCCCGGCCCTGGACCCGTCCGCAGCGTTCGTACAGCGTCGCCAGGTCGCTGTAGAGGTAGCCGGGGTAGCCGCGCCGCGCCGGGATTTCCTTCCGCGCGGCGGAGACTTCCCGGACGGCTTCGGCATAGCTGGTCATATCGCTCATGACCACCAGGACGTCACTGCCTCCCTCATACGCCAGGTGCTCGGCGATGCTCAGTGCGATCCGCGGGGTCAGGATCCGCTCAATAACCGGATCGTCGGCCGCATTGAGCAGCAGCACCAGTTCCCCTGCTCCGGAGCGTTCCTCCAGCCGGTCCCGGATGTAGGAAATGTCCGCGTGGGTCATGCCCATGGCCGCGAAGACCACCCGGAAGTTCCGGCCGCCGGTCCGGGACTGGGCAGCGATCTGCGTGGCGAGGGTCAGGTGCGGCAGTCCCGCCACCGAGAAGATCGGCAGTTTCTGGCCACGGACCAGCGTGGTGAGGGCGTCAATGGCGGAAATGCCGGTGATCACCGCTTCCTTGGGAGGAATACGGTAGACCGGGTTCAGCGGCCACCCGCTCACCGGCTCCACCGCGTCAGCGGTAATGGGCGGACCGCCGTCGAGCGGTTCGCCGCGGCCGTTGCAGACCCGGCCCAGCCACTGCGGCCCCACCGGGATGTGCAGCGGCCGGCCCTGGAAACGCACCGAAATCCCGCCCAGCCGCATTCCCTCGGTGCCTTCCAGGACCTGCAGCAGGGCCTGATCGCCGTTGACCTCCAGCACCAAGGCGTGGCGCTCCGGTCCACCGTCCACATCCACACTGGCGAACTCGTCCCAGCCCACGCCGTCGGCATCCCCGAGGACCATCAGCGGCCCGCGCAGTTCACGCACGTCGCGGTGGGAAACCAGGTTCCGGTTGGGGACGGTCATTGCAGCTCCTTCAGTCCGGCTAGGAAGGCCGCTGCGCGTTCGGTGACGCCGCCGGCGTCGGAGGGCCCGGCGGACTCGCGCAGGCGCAGCAGCGGGGAGAAGTCGTACGAATCGACGGTGGCTGGCGGGACCCCGTTGGCCACCAGTTCCTGGCAGGCGTCAATGGTGTCCAGCACTGCCTGCAGCAGGGCAGCTCCCTTGGCGGCGGAGGAGTAGCCGTCATTGGCACTGAGCGCATTCTGCACCAGCACACCGTCGCGCAGCAGCCTCCCGCCCAGGAGCACTACCTGTTCGTGGCCGGGCAGGGAGTTCGCTCCGATGATTTCGGCCAGGGCGGAGAGCCGGTCCGCCTCGGCCAGGATCAGCCCGGCGCGGGCGCGGCGGGAGGCCCAGTCCGGGTCGCCGTTGGCTGCGTGCCAGCGCCCCAGGGCATCGGCGTCCCGGGAGAAGGACCCTCGCCAGCTCACCGCAGGATAGTGCCGTGAGTACGCCAGGTCCCGGTCCAGCTGCCAGAGCGAGCGGACAAACCGCTGGGTGCCGGTGGTCACCGGTTCGCTCATGTCGCCCCCCGGGGGAGAGACGGCGCCGATAACGGTGACCGACGCCGTTTCCCCGCCCAGGGTGATGGCCAGTGAGGCACGTTCATAGAACGCGGCGAGCTCCGAGGCGAGCGACGCCGGGTAGCCCTCCTCCGCGGGCAGGTCCCCGTTGCGGTTAGCGAACTCGCGCAGCGCCTCGGCCCAGCGGGAGGTGGAATCGGCGATCACCACGGCGTGGTAGCCCATGTCCCGGAAGAACTCGGCGACGGTGACCCCGGTGTTGATGCTCGCTTCCCGCGCCATCATGGGCATGTTGGAGGTATTGGCGATGATCACGGTCCGCTCCAGCAGGGCACCGCCGGTGCGCGGATCCTCCAGCTGGCTCAGCCCGTCGAGGACGTCGGCCATTTCGTTGCCGCGCTCGCCGCAGCCGACGTACACGATCACATCGGCGTCGGACCATTTGGCGATCTGCTGCAGCAGCAGCGTCTTGCCGGTGCCGAAGCCGCCCGGCACAGCCGCGGCGGCACCGCGGGGAAGCGGGAACATCAAATCCAGCACCCGCTGCCCGGTGTGCATGGGCACCGCATCGGAGAGCCGTGAGCTTACGGGGCGGGGCCGGTGGACCGGCCAGCGCTGGGCCAGGTGGATTTCCGTGCCGCCAACCACCGCGGCTCGCTCCAGCGGGCGCAGCATTCCGCCGCCCAGCCAGCTGAGTTCACCTTCGACTCCCGGCGGCACGGTCACCCGGAAGGGCACACTGCCGGCTTCGGGCACGGTGCCGAGCACCTGCCCTGGGCTTACCGTGTCCCCCACGGATGCCTGGGGTTCGAACTTCCACTGCCGGTCCAGGACCAGATGGTCCTCCGCGGCATCTTCCCGGTCCGCGCTGAGCCACAGGGGGGCGGAGGACAGCGGCCGGAGCAGGCCGTCAAAGACCTGTCCCAGCAGGTGCGGGCCCAGCAGTGCGGAGAGCTGGTGTCCGGTGCCTTCGGCGGCGTCGCCCGCTTTCAGCCCGCCGGTGTACTCATAGGCCTGCAGGACGGCGTCATTGCCGTTCACGGCGATCGTTTCCGCTGAGATCCGGTCCGGCCCGAGCGCCACCACTTCCAGCATGGAGACGTCCGGGAGGCCGGTGATCTCCACCAGCGGTCCACTGACCCGGCGGATCCTGCCCCCCGCGTTTCCAACCGGCTGCTGCCCGGCGGGGGGTCGCCCGGTGTTCACTCCTGCCACAGGTCCCTCACCTCCCCGGCGTAGCGTTCCATCGCTGCGTTGCTGAGGGCCGGCAGGGACAGGTCCACGCTGCGCGAGCCGCGGCTGGCAGTGATCCCGCCGTCGGGGGCTTCCCGGATTTCGGCGTCCGGGCCCAGGAGTCTGCGTGCCTGGTCCCGCAGGGCCTCCAGCAGCACCGGATAGCGCGGGTCAGTACGGAGTTTTGCGGCCTCTGCAAGTACCTGCCGGCGCAGCTGCCCGCGCAGTTCCTCTTCGCGGGACAGGACCGTGCCGCCTGCGGCCCGCCGTGCCCGGGCGGAGCGCAGCACGGCTTCGGCCCGGGCCGCTTCCCGCCCGTCAGCCTCTGCCCGGCTGCGGATCTGCTCTGCCTCAGCCCGCCCCCGTTCCCGGATGTCCGCTGCCTGCCGTTCAGCGGTGTCCAGGATGGTTTTGGCCTGTGCGGCAGCCCCGGAGCTGATGGCTTCGCGGATCGGTACCAGTGCCGGTGCGGCGGCGCGTGGAAGGCTGCTCATGCGGGGAGCGCCACGGTCAGGGGAGCTGCCGGATCGTCAAGCTTCCCGGCCAGCGCGGCAGCGGCGTCAAGGGTCAGGATGACGACGGCGGTGTCCTCCGGCAGCTGCGACCACGCCTGCCGCACATCCTCGTCCGACTTCGCGGGGATCAGCCGCGCACCGGCCAGCTCGTAGCCGGCCAGGATGCCCGGCGCGCCCAGTGCGGCGATGACCGCCCGGGTGCTCATGCCTGGCCGATCAGGATGATGGAAATGATCAGCCCGTAGATCGCGATTCCTTCTGCCAGGCCAACCACCACCATGGCGCGGCCGAAGATTTCCGGGCGCTCGCTCATGGCTGCGAGCGCCGCCGACCCGGTGTACGCCACGGCGATTGCCGCACCGATGGAGGAGCCGGCGACGGCGATTGCGGCACCGATAAGTGCCGCGCTGGAGCTGTCGCTGCCGTCCGTGGCCATGGACACCGCGGTTTCCGCCGCTCCGCCGGACGCTGTGGCCGGTGCAGCTGCGAAGGCCGCGGCCAGCAGGGCCAGCGCCCCGGCCATAATCAGGCCGTTCACGCCGAGCATCACCTTGATGCCTGCTCCGCGCCGGCGGCGGAGGAGCCAGAGGGCTCCGCCGGCCAGCAGGACGGTGATGATCAGTGCCAGGGGGATGCCGGCAAACCAGGGGTTCATGGCGTTTGCCTTTCAGTGGTGGACGAACCGGATGCCTCGTTGTCGGGCAGCCGGGGGCTCCAGGGTTTGAACGGACGGCCTTCGTCCGTGAAGATGCGGGAGAAAAGCTCGTAGTACTCCAGCCGCAGCGCCTGGATCGCCGCGACCAGCCCTTCCAGTGCGAACGTGATTGCGTTGCCCACCAGGAACACCACTACGGCCAGCACAGCCCGCCAGTCCGGATGCCACAGGGCGGTGGTTCCCTGCCAGACAATGGACATCAGGGCTGCATGGGTCAGGCCGAACGCGGCGAGGCGGGTGAAGGACACCAGGTTCGACGCGAGCTGGATGACGGTGTCCACCAGCTCCACGGACGCCTGCATGGTGCCGGTGCCGCCGCCGCCGGCCTCAACGAACAGACCGGTGAAGATGAGCACCAGGGCAAGCGCCGCCAGGACCGCGGCGGCGACCACCATGGGGTTCCAGCCGGCCACCAGCCCGCCGGCCAGCATTCCGACTGCGAGGAAAAGCAGCGCACCGGCCAGCCCGGTCCGGGCGTACAGGGCATAAGCCCAGCCGCCTTCCCGGACCCGGTTGATGGTGCCGACCGTGAACGCCAGGGCCAGCAGCACGGCACCGAAGATCAGGGCGGCGATGAGCAGGGGTATGGGATTCTCAACGGGTTCCAGCCACAGCACCGGTATGACGTGGGTGGGCCCGAAGAACTCGCCGTACAGCACGCCGAAGAACACTGCAGCGAGTCCGGCACCGAAGACGAACAGCCAGGTCCGCTGAAAGCGCCGGATTCTGGCGATCCTCCCGGAGCGGACGATCAGCCCGGCGATCACCAGCAGCAGGCCCTGCCCGGCATCGCCGAACATCATGCCGAACATCACCACGTACGCCAGCCCGGCCAGCCGCGCCGGGTCGACGTCCGCGTACGGCACGGTGGTGTAGGTGTCCACCAGCAGGCGCGAGAGTTTCGGCGCCTGCCGGGTGCGTCGTTCATTGCCGGTCAGCAGGGTGGGCGGCTGGACCCCGCGGGGAGCCTTCAGGGGCACGACGCCGGCACCCATCGGCCTGAGCGCTTCCTGCAGTTCCGGCACCCGGCGCGACGGCGCCCAGCCCACCAGGCCGGAGACGGCACCGTTCTCCACTGCGGCCCCGGCAGCGCGGTCCAGTTCCTCCGGTCCGTCGCCGGGCGTGTAGGGGAGCTCAAGTTCGACGGCGGCGCTGCGGGCCACCTCTTCCAGCGCCTCCCGTGTGCGGTCGGTCGGTGCGACGACCGCGACGCGGTCCATCCGGATCGGGCTGAGGGTCTCACGCCACTGCATCGAGCACCTCGCTTCCGCCGCCGGAGGCCGCCGCTGCCAGGGCCGCACGGACGCGCCAGGCATCCACGCCCAGCACGGCGACGGCTCCGACCGCGACATCCGGCCCGGGCAGGCCCGAGCGCAGCAGCCGGAAGGCATCCTCCTCAACCCGCGCCCTCAGCGCAGCTTCGGCTCGCCAAAGGTCCCCGGGTTCCTCGACGCCGTCGAGCACCGGCGCCGCTGCTGCCGGAAGTGCTGCCCGGAAGGAGGCAAGGTCCTGCGCCTCGGCCCAGTTGCCGCCGATCACGGGCTGCAGCAAGATGTGCAGGCGGGTGCCGGCACTGGCGCTGCTTTCCGCGCCGGGATGGACGAGCGCCCGGCGTGCCGCCAGCAGCGCCGCGCCGGCGACCATCCAGCTGCGGGTCTGGGGTGCAGCCGCGGCGAGCCTGCGGATCCAGACCACACTCAGCGTGTCGGCCAGGTCCTCCGCGGTGCCCGGGTCTCCCCAGGGACTGGTGCGCAGCATTTCCGCCAGCTCGGAAATGCTCCCGGCACGGGAAAGCCGCGGCCAGGCCGTGGCCAGTCCGCCCAGCTCAAAGTATTCAGGCAGCTCGACGCTGCGGCGGGGCGGTGTTCCGGCTTCGGCTGTGCCGGGTTCAGCTGTGGCGAGCCGGCGGGCGAGCACCGTGATGTTGGCCAGCTCGAACGCTGCTCCGGCCGCCCGGACCATCCGTGCGCCGGAGACCGGCAGCCAGCCGGCCAGCACGCGCAGCTGCCAAAGCACGCTGCGGCGCGTTGCGTGCTGAGCTGCAGCGAGCTCCGGACCCGAGCCCGGGCCGCCGTTCCGGCCGGCGGCTGCATTCGCGGCCAGCTCCGGGCCGTATCCGGTTTGTTCGAAGAGCTCCACGGCCTGGGGGAGGGAGGCCAGGGCTGCGGCATCGCGGCAGAGTCCGGCACCCGCACGCCTGCGGGCCATGGCCTTGGCGCGGACGGTCGCAGCCACCCAGTCCGACCTCATGGGGTTTGCCCGCTGCCTAGGTAGTCCCGGCTAATGGAACCGGCGATCTTCGCTGCAAGGGCCGGTAGGCGTTCCTGCGCCGCCTGGCTGAGCTGTTCTGCACGGTTCCTCGCCTGCGCCAGCAGTTCCTTTTCCGCAGCTGCGGCCTGCTGCGTTACCTTTTCGGCTGCCCGGGCACGGACAACCCCGGAGTCAAGGCGGGCCTGGGCCACCTCCGCCTCGGCCTGGCGCCGCGCGTCCGCCAGCAGGTTCCGCGCCTGCGCTGCCGCTGCTTCGACCTGGGCCCTGCCTGCGTCTGTGTCCGCCTGGAGCGCCGCGAAGACCGGCAGCAGTTCAGCGTCGGGACCCCCCTGGTCCGTGGACGGCACTCCTGCAGGCCCGGAGGGCCCCGGCGCGCCGACCGGACGGAACCGGTCCAGAATGGTTGGCCGTGCCAAAGCTCATGCACCTCCGGGGGTCGGCATGGTCAGGCTGCTGCGCTGGAACTAGTCGTCGTCTGACGGCGGCTCGTGATACTGGTCTGTTTCCATTTGCAGCTCCCTGGCTGTCCAGTCCAGCGCCCCGGCACGGAGAAGCCCGCCGTACGCTGGGCCGAAAACGTGTTTGACCCGTTATTCGAGCGTACGGCGGGCTACCTTGGGGGCACAATGGCCGGGCGGCAACTGCCCGGCGTGAGGCTAGTTCCCGTCAGCGGTCTTGGGGACCAGCTTGATGGAAATCGAATTGATGCAGTACCGCTGGTCGGTGGGG
>JBELZL010000008.1:0-99455 GCA_040274025.1 Arthrobacter sp.
AGCGCACCTGCATGGCATGCAGGGGGTCAGGGGTTCGAGTCCCCTCAGCTCCACCCATACGAAGCAAAAAGCACTCCGGTCCTGCGGGCCGGGGTGCTTCTTCGTTGATCCGCGGGGCTGGACTAGAGAACCTGCAGGCCGGCGCGCGCACCCAGTTCCCTCAGCCCGTCCAGGCCAAATGCTCCAACCGGGCCCTGCACCCCGGCCGCGGCGGCCTGTCCGTCCCGCAGCGCCACGGCCGCTTCGGCGAGCAGCTCTCCAGTCAGCGTGTAGACGTTCGGGCCCTGCACATGGACTTCGACGACGGCGTATCCGCGCCGGTCTGCCAGGTTGGCCACCGCGTAGCTGCCGGACCGGGAACGTTCCTGTTCATCCGGGCCGCTGCCCGGGGCAGCGCCCAGCGATGCCGCTTTTGCCACTGCCGTCCGGCCCGCGGGCAGCCGTTCCAGGACGGCCGCTGCGAGGCTGAGCGGACCGGCGAGGCGGCTGAACCGGGGGAACCACCCGTTGTAGACCTCTACGGCGGAAAGGCCCGGATAGCTTTCCGGCAGGAACAGCGCCTCGGTGCCCATGGCCAGGAAAGCCCGCCGCTTTTGACCCTGAACCTTGAATTCATAAGTCGCGCTTCCCATCCGGCGGGTACGCAGCGACCCGCCGCGGTAGACGCTGGTTGGGCGGCCCAGGGCATCGGCCAGGGTGGCGTGTGTTCCTCCGCTGATTCCCTTCCGAAGCGCACCGAGGGCAAAGTACCCGATGCGAAGGTTCCCGCCGGGTGTCCCGGCCGCCTGTGCTGCCAGGGCGCCGGCAAGGATGCCGGGCACGTAGTCGTAGCCGAAGGCGGGCACCATGGTCGACCCGCTGCCTGCGGCGCGGGCCGTGAGCTCCTGCTGCACACGGTGGACGAAGTCGACTTCACCGGTTGAATCGACGTAGTGGGCTCCTGCATCAGCTGCTGCGGCAGCCGCGGTGTAGCCGTACCGGTTGAATGGTCCGACTGTGGAGACCAGCACGTCTCCCGGTTCGAGAAGCGCGCGGATGCTTGCGGGTTCTGAGGCGTCTGCACTCCGGTAGGGAAGTCCGTGCGGGTCTGCGAGGGACTTCAGCGTCTCCTGGCTGCGGC
Organism: Arthrobacter sp.; assembly: GCA_040274025.1. Taxonomy (GTDB): domain Bacteria; phylum Actinomycetota; class Actinomycetes; order Actinomycetales; family Micrococcaceae; genus Arthrobacter_B. Next base: position 1,121 of record JBELZL010000008.1, read on the forward strand.
CCGCGAGAACCGGCCGAACGCCCCTGGCCAGAAGTGAGTTCACCGCCAGCCTGCCGGTGTAGCCGGAGGCCCCGAAAACCACGATCTTGGCGGACATTGTTTCCTCCCGGTTTTCCTGGTGGTTCCGGCGCAGCCGGGACCGGATGTCCAGCGAAGTCTAACCCGCTCCCGGCGACAGCGAAGAGGGCACACATCCGCCATACCGGACGGCAGGGACGAGATGTGGCAGTCTAGGGCAGGTGAGGATCGAACCGCCAGCTCCCGGAGAGCCACGCCGCCCGCACGGACCACGCGACCCGGGGGATGCCTGGGTTATTGCCCCTGACGGGCAGCGGTACTGGGGCCGGTTCGGCGCCGCCGGTCTGCTTGCGTATGACCCGGCGCGCGGGATTCTGCTCCAGCATCGGGTCTCCTGGAGCCACCACGGGGGCACCTGGGCGCTACCCGGCGGAGCCCGGCACCAGGGGGAGTCCGCCCAGGACGGTGCCATGCGTGAGTCTGCGGAGGAAGCCGGCGTTCCGTCCGTTGCCCTGCGCCCCCGCTTTATGAGCATCCTGGATCTGGGCGTCTGGTCCTACGCCACCCTCGTTGCCGATGTGGAGAAACCTTTTGATCCGGTGATCAGTGACGAGGAGAGCGTTGAACTGGCCTGGGTGGCACCAGAGCAGGTGGGAGAGCTTCCGCTTCATCCCGCCTTTGCAGAGTCATGGCAGCGGCTGCGGCCTCTGCTTAATGTCCGTCCTGCCCTGGTCATCGATGCGGCGAACGTGATGGGCGCTGTGCCGGACGGCTGGTGGAAGGACCGTGCCGGCGCCGCCGAAAAGCTGACGGCGGCACTGGCCCGGCTGAACCGCTCCGGTATCCCGGCCGGCGTGCTGCAGCTGCCCGAGGACCTTTGGTATCCGGACATCACCATAGTCCTGGAAGGCCGAGCGCGGTCCGCCCAGGGCAGCGGCGAGGTGGAAGTCATTCGTGCTGAAGGGGCCGGCGACGACGCGGTGCTGGCAGCCGTCCGTGAGCTGAGGGCGGACGGGAGGCCAGTCGGCGTCGTCTCCAGCGACCGGGCGCTGGCTGAGAGGTGCCGTGGTTTGGGAGCGCGCGTGACCGGCGCCGGGGAGTTCCGCCGCGCCCTGCTCGATTCCTGACGGCGGCCGGACTCCTAGCCGCGGGTTCCGGCGCTCCGCCGGAACCCGGCCCGGGAGGAGGCGAGGAAGCCTGCAATGATCAGCCCCTGCCCGGAGCAGTAGGTCAGCATCACCAGCGCACTGGTAATGTCCGGCATCGATTCGGGCATAAAGATCCGGAAGGCCAGGATCGTGTCCGATGCCAGGAACAGCACACCGCCGGCGGCAACAAGCGGGCTGCACCGCGCAGCAGTTGCGGCCGTACCGCCCAGGACCAGGCCGTACAGGGCAACCGCAGGGGCCAGCGATCCCAGGGCGGGCCAGAGGACTATCAGCATCGCGGCCCACCACAGGGGGAAAACCAGTGCCCAGCGGGGGAAGCCGCGAACCGCAGCATGTTTCAGGAACAGGCGGATGTAACAAAGATGCGCCAGCCCGAAGGCCCCCAGCATCACCGGCAGCTCCGGGAGCATCGGAAGGAACGTGGCGGCGCCGTCGCCAATCCAGGAAAAGAACAGAGCCGCAAGAATCAGGGTTCCGGCACCGGAACGCCGGCGGCCGCGCAGCCCCCACAGAGCGGCCACGGCCAGCAGCGGCATCAGCGTGAGCTTGGTGGGAGCGGCAAGCCAGTCAGCTTCCACGGCGCGGGCTGCCACATGGACCGCGGACATGGCGGCAAAAGGTACAAAACCCCACCACCAGCGCCGGGACAGGGCAGGTGCGTGCTCGCGGACAGGTGCAGTGGACACAGATACTCCCATGGATCGGCTTTTGAGCATCCTATGACCGCTTGCGCGCCGGAACCCGCTTCGCCACGTCCTGGCCCCGGCTTGAGACTAGCCGGGTTCGCACAAATTTTCCGGTGAGCGCAGGAATGAAAGAACTGGTACGGGCGTTACCTATGAGGAGCCGGGACCGGGAATGGTCCTGGCGCTGCCAGCATCTTCGCCGATCGGAGCCGGATCATCCGGCTGTGTTAGCCGGCGCCGACAACCCGTGAAGAGGAAATTCTCCCCCTTGAGTACCGAAACCCGCCCTGTCCCGGCTCCCAGGCCGGCAGAGGACCCCAGGCCCAGCCCGGACCGCCTGGACGCACGCACCAAGACAGTGATCGGGCTGCTGCTCGTCTCGTCTTTTGTGGTGATCCTGAATGAAACCATCATGAGCGTGGCTCTGCCGCGGCTGATGACGGACCTGCAGATCACCGCCGCCACGGCCCAGTGGCTGACCACCGGCTTTATGCTGACCATGGCCGTGGTGATCCCGGCCACGGGTTACCTGCTGCAGCGCTTCACCATGCGGACCCTTTTCCTGGCTGCCATGTCCCTGTTCAGCATGGGTACCCTCCTGGCAGCCCTGGCGCCGGGCTTCGGCGTGCTTCTGGGTGGGAGGATCATCCAGGCCAGCGGTACGGCCATCATGATTCCGCTGCTGATGACCACCGTGCTGAACACGGTTCCGGTTCACCGGCGCGGCACCATAATGGGCACCATCTCGATTGTCATTGCCGTGGCACCGGCGATCGGCCCCACCGTCTCCGGCCTGATCCTCAGCGTGCTGGACTGGCGCTGGATGTTCTGGCTTGTCCTGCCCATTGCGCTGCTGGCCCTGGGAATGGGGGCGCTGAAGGTCCAGAACCTGACCGAGACCAGGCGCACCCCGTTTGATGTGCTCTCCATCCTGCTCTCTACGGTTGCCTTCGGCGGCCTGATCTTCGGCCTGAGCAGCATCGGTGAAGCCGCCGCGGGGGAGGCGCCCCTGCCCGTATGGATTCCGCTGGTACTTGGCGCCGTCTCCCTGGCAGCCTTCGTAGCCCGCCAGCTGGTCCTCCAGCGCAGCGACCGTGCCCTGATGGACCTGCGGACCTTCGCCAGCCGGCCCTTCGTCGTCGCGATTGTGATGGTCCTGATCAGCATGATGGCGCTGTTCGGCGCGCTGATCGTCCTTCCGCTCTACCTGCAGAACGTCCTTGGGCTGAGCGCACTGAACACCGGCCTGCTCCTGCTGCCCGGCGGCGTCGTGATGGCAATCCTGTCCCCGATCGTAGGCCGGCTCTATGACCGCATCGGCCCCCGGCCGCTGGTGATTCCCGGCGCCTTGGTGCTCACCTGCGCACTGTGGGGACTTACCATGCTGGACCAGGACACGCCGGTTGCAATGGTGATCGCGCTGCACTGCCTGCTCAACGCGGGGCTCGGTTTCATCTTCACCCCGCTGTTCACTTCATCGCTGGGATCCCTGGACCGTTCGCTGTACTCGCACGGAAGCGCCATCCTCAATACACTCCAGCAGCTGGCCGGAGGTGCGGGAACGGCGGTGTTCATCACCCTCATGACCACCGGAACGGCCAAAGCCCTCAGCGAGGGCGCGGATGCCATCGGGGCTGCCGCCGCCGGTGTGCACACAGCGTTCTTCTGGGGAGCGGTGGTGTCCCTGGGTGCGCTGGCTGCATCCTTGCTGGTACGGCGGCCCAAGAACGCTGGTCCTGCCGAAGCAGCCGCAATTCACTAGGCCTGCTCAGGGTCCCAGAACCCGGTTGAGGTACGCGTTGGTGAAAACCCGGTCCGGGTCCAGCAGGCTGCGCACCTCCTGGAACCCGGCCAGGCGCGGATAGCGTTCTGCCAGGGCGGCGGCGCCGAGGCTGTGTTCCTTGCCCCAGTGCGGCCGGCCACCGTGGGCCAGCATCAGCGTTTCGAAGGCGGCAAAGTAGTCGCCCGGGTCCTCGCGGTAGTAGCGGTGCACGGCAACGTACGCGGTGTCCTGCCCATAGGCAGTGGAGAGCCACCGGTCATCGGCGGCTGCCCAGCGCACCTCAACCGGGAAGGACAGCCGCCAGGCGGGGTTCTCCTCCACCAGCTGCCTCAGGCCGGCGAACGCCGACGGCAGCAGCTGCGCCGGAACCGCGTACTCCATCTCACGGAAGCGGACGGTGCGCGCCTGGCTGAACACCCGCGCCGAGCTCTCGGTGTACTCCCTGCCGCCCAGCGCCGCAGCCGCCACACGGTTGACCGCAGGAATCATGGCCGGCACAGCCGTGCCGGCAGCGCAGGTGGCCCGGAACACCGTGTTCGAGAGCAGGGAATCATCAACCCAGCGGCGCAGCGGCGGAAGCGGAGTCCGCGCAGCACGCGCAGGAAGCCGGGTGTTTGTCTTGGTGGCGGCGCGGTCAGTGTGCGGGAACCAGTAGAACTCGAAGTGGTCTGCTTCCTTCACCCGGTCAGCCAGTCCGGCCAGGACAGCCTCCAGCGGCTCGGAACGTTCCACGGCCCGTAGCAGGAAAGCCGGTACGCACTGGAGTGTGACCTCGGCAATGACACCGAGTGCTCCCAGCGCGACTGCGGCGGCGGGCAGCAGCGGATCTCCGTCCTCCAGCGTCAGCCGGCCGCCGTCGGGCTGGATCAGCACCAGGCCGGCCACCTGGGTGCAGAGACCGCCGAACCCGGATCCGGTGCCGTGGGTGCCGGTGGAGAGGGCACCTGCGATGGACTGCCGGTCGATGTCGCCCAGATTCGGCATCGCCAGGCCGTAGGGGGCCAGCAGCTGCGGAACAGCGTGCAGACGGGTGCCGGCCAGGAGCGTCACCCGTCCGGTTGACGGGTCGGCACGGAGCAGCCCCTGCAGCCGGGAGAGGTCCAGAAGCACATCCGGTGCTTCGGCGATGCCGGTAAACGAATGGCCCGCGCCCACGGCTTTCACCCGCAGCCCTGCCGCCGCGGCGGAGGCTACGGCACGCTGCAGTCCGGCGACCGACGCCGGAGCCTGGATCTGCTGCGGACGGACCCGTACGGTCCGGGCCCAGTTCTGCCACATCCCCCGCCTTCCCGGCCTGCGCCCAGTGGCAGCCCCTGCCTTCACAGGAAGGCCTTTCCCTCGCCGCGGTAGGTCGGCAGGGCAGCCACCACCTGCCCGTCCTGCACAACATGGAACTCATTGACGCGCTCAGAGAGTTCTCCGGATTTGGCATGCCGCAGCCACACCCGGTCGCCCGGAAACAAGCAGCTGGCCGCGGTCCCAGCCAGCGGTGTCTGGACTTCCCCGGCACCTTCGCGCGGCAGCAGCCGCAGACCCTGCGGCCAGGCTATCTGCGGAACCCGGCTGGGGCCGGGAGGGCCGGAGGCAATCCAGCCGCCACCAAGCACCGTTGCGAATCCGGGTGCGGGGCGGCGCACAACGTCCAGGCCGACGGCGGCGGCGGGGGCGGGGGAGAAGGAACGGTAGCTGCCGAACAGGTGCCCGGCGAAGAGCCCGGACCCGGCAGTGATCTCCGTGACCGAGGAGTCTGCGGCAGTTACTTCAATGGAACCGGTGCCGCCGCCGTTAACGAACTCAAGGTCAGCCACCTGGCCCAGCGCCTGCACAATACGGCGGCGCCGGTCGGTGAGCTCGGCCATGGACCGCCGCTGGATCAGACGCATCAGCTGGTTCTGCACGGATGCACCGGGAACAGCGTCCCCCACTCCGGCGACCTGCGCTTCGTACATCATCAGCCCCACCAGCCGGAAGCCGGGCCGGGCAGCAACTGTGCGTCCCAAATCAGCGGCCTGCCCAGGGGTGCGCAGGGGAGAGCGGCGGGTGCCGATGAACCCGAGCACCCGGGTCCGCCAGGAAGCATCCGCATCGAGGCAGATCCGCAGTGCCTGGCGCCGGCCGGCAGGCACCACCGAATCGATGAGGTCCAGCTGCTCCTCGCCGTCGACCATCAGCGTGACCCGCGAGGCCAGCAGTTCATTCTCCGCCAGGCGGCGCAGTGCCTCACGGTCCGCGGTGGGATAGCCCACGACGACGTCGTCAAAGTCGCGGGCGAGCCACAGCGCCTCCGCCAAGGTGAAGGACAGGATGCCCGAAAAACCCGGCACCTCCCGCAGCGCTTCCAGCACACCCCGTACCCGCAGGGACTTGCTGGCAATCCGAAGCGGCACGCCCCCTGCGCGCCGCAGCAGGTCCCGTACGTTCCAGCGCAGGGCATCGAGTTCAAGGACGGCGGCCGGCGCCGGAACGTTGGCGACCGCTTTGCCCAACGAGGTCCAGTAAAGCTCGGGGTCCCGCCACGGTTCAGCACCGGCACCCCGGGCAAGGTCCAGCACGGCACGTAAGGACGGGCCGTCCAGCCGTTCAGGGGTGAAGCCGGTGTTTTCCATGCCTGGATACTAGCGGCGCGCACGGTCTTTAGGGCTGGGGCGTGTCCCCAAGATAGGCGAGCAGCGCGGTCCGGACGAATGCTGCACCTTCGGCGCCCCCATAGTTTGCGGCAAACCGCGGGTCGGCCACGTACATTTCCGCCAGGGAACGGACATAGCCTTCCAGCTGGTCCTCGCCCGTGGGTGCCCCGGGCACGCCCTTGAGCCACGCGATGTGCCGTTCAGCCAGCCCCTGCGCCACCGGACCGGTGGGATCCGTCTCCTGCGCTGCGGCTTCGGACCACGCCCGGCCCAGTTCGTCCGTCTTTTGCTGCCAGGCGGTGCGCTCGCCGTCGTCCATGTTCTGCCACCATTCATCCGAGCGTGCGTATGCCGCCTTGCCCCATCTGCTTTCAACCTCGTCCTTGTATTGCCGGTGGTCGAATCCGTCGAAGGTTTCTTCGGGCATGATCTGGCGTCCTTTCTCCAAAGCTGTGATGGTCTTCCGTACCGAGGCGGCCTGCCGCAGCAGGCGGTCCTGTTCCTTTTCAAGCCATGACAGGTGGCTCCGCAGCGCCTCGGCGGGATCCTCGCGGCGCTCCAGGACCCCCGCGATTTCCGGCAGACCGAGTCCCAGTTCGCGCAGGAGCAGGATACGCTGCAGGCGCACCAGGGAGTCCCGGCCGTAGTACCGGTAGCCGTTGCTGCCGGTACGGGCCGGCGGCAGGAGCCCGATGGCGTCATAGTGCCGAAGCGTCCGGCTGGTTACGCCGGCCCGCCGTGCCACCTCCTGCACGGAGAATTCCCGGTCCGGTTCAGGATCTGTTGACCTCATACTGCAACGCTAGGGGTTGACGCAGCGTCAATGTCAATCCGGGCTCTCGGCGGTCAGCCGAACGCCGAGGTCCTGCAGGTGGCCGGCGGCCACCACTGCTTCGGCGGTTCTTAGCAGTCCGTCGATGTTCTCCGGGCTCGCGTCATCGAGTGCATGGTCGACGCCGGGAAGCAGGGGAGTCTGCACTCGCACATACCGCTCGCCCAGGGCCAGGCCGAGCAGCCTGCGGGTGAGGCGGCCGGGCGCCCCGTACAGCGACTCGATGACCGGTTCCAGGGCTGCGAGCTGCTCCGGGTGGGCCAGCTGGGAAACAGCGTTGGACTCCAGCGAGTTCCCGCTGTTGTGCAGGCCGGTACCCATGGATACCAGCAGGATCTCCTCACCCTGGCGGGCCGTGCGCTGCTGCACCACCGCGATGGCAAATCCTACGAAGGCGGGATCGTTGGCGGCCAGTCCACCGTCCACCAGCAGCCGTTCCACGCCGTCCGGTCCGGTGTAGGGCACCGGGTCAAAGTAGGTCGGGGCCGACGACGTTGCCAGTGCGGCGAGCTGCATGGGTGCGTCTCCCAGCGGGTCCTGTCCCAGTCCGCCGCCGCTGAAGAGCAGACCCGACAAGTTCCGGATATCAACGGTGACCACGGCAACCGGTTTCAGCGCGGCGGAAAGCGGCATAGCGCCAAAGAAGCCGTTCAGGAGCCGGCGCAGGGGCTCTGCCGGGTAGCGGGCCTGTGTGCCGGTGGAACCTTCCGTTCCTGCCGTTCCAGTACCCGGGAAGATCTCTGCTCCGTGGTCTACGTACAGGCTGCGCAGTTCCGCCGCGCTGTGTGGCTTTCCGTCTGCGGAGGCACTGGTGAGCCCTAGAGCTAGAATGCCGCCGGTAGATGTGCCCACCACCAAATCGAAGAGTTCCGCCACCGGCTTTCCGGTCTGTTCCTCAAGGGCCATCAGCCAGGTTGCCGGCATGATGCCGCGGATGCCGCCGCCGTCGATGGACAGGACTCGGATCATTGCGGCTCCCGGATTCTGGGCAGGCTTGGCGGTGCGTGGGACCATGCTTCCTGCTGCCTACGGCGGGAGTCAACGGCGCGGTCCGGATGCGTCCGGTCACGGGCAGAACCTAATTGTTACGGACCGGTCACAGCGTATTACCAGTAATTTGGGTTACGCTTGCCACATCTACAAGAGCAATTGCTCTACTTCGCGGCTGGGAAGTCGAATAGACTTCAGAGGCGCTTATGAGCATTGATGCACAACCACGTACCACCAGGAACCGCGAGAACGCTGTCACCAGCAGCTATTCAGCCCTGCTGAAGATTGTCCGCGACGAAGGGCTGCTCAAGCGGCGCCGTGCCTTTTACATCACCACCTTCGTGTTCCTCTGTGCCGGCCTCATCGCTGCCGGTACCGGCTTCTTCCTCATCGGGGAAAGCTGGTTCCAGCTGCTGATCGCCGCAGCGCTGGGCATCCTGTTCACACAGCTTGCCTTTATTTCCCATGAAGCTTCCCACCGCCAGGTATTCGAGTCCGGCCCCGCGAACGACCGCGCCGGACGATTCCTCGCCAACGCCGTCGTAGGCATCAGCTACCAGTGGTGGATGAACAAGCACAGCCGGCACCATGCCAACCCGAACACCGTGGGCAAGGACCCGGACATCGAGATGGACACTATTTCCTTCCAGATGGAGCAGGCGGAAACCCGCAGGGGCATCATGGCCTGGATGACCCGCCGCCAGGGCTGGCTGTTCTTCCCGCTGCTGCTGCTTGAAGGCATCAACCTGCACGCCACCTCCATCAAGCACCTGTTCTCCAAGAACAAGGTCAAGGGACGCTACACCGAAATCACCATGGTCTTCCTGCGCCTCGGCCTGTACGTCGCGGCAGTGTTCTACTTCCTTCCGGTCGGCATGGCCTTCGCCTTCCTCGGTGTCCAGCTCGGCGTCTTTGGTGTGTACATGGGTGCCTCATTTGCCCCGAACCACAAGGGCATGCCGCTGATCCCGCGTGACTCCAAGGTCGACTTCCTGAGCCGACAGGTCCTGACCTCACGCAATGTCACCGGCCGCGGCATGAACACGTTCATGGGCGGACTGAACTACCAGGTGGAGCACCACCTGTTCCCGAGCATGCCCCGCCCGCACCTGGCCCGCGCTTCGGAGATCGTCAAGGAGCACTGCGCCAAGCACAAGATCCCGTACACGGAGGCAACGCTCGTTGAGTCCTACGGCATCGTGGTCAAGTACCTGAACCGTGTGGGCCTCTCTGCCCGCGATCCGTTCGACTGCCCGGTGCGGTCCCAGTACCGGTAGATCGGCTCAGCACCGGCAGAACCGTGCACCGGTAATCAGCTAACAGACGCTGGACGGCTCCCGAACTGAACTGCTCCCCGTAAGTCAGAACTAATTTCTCAGTCCAACTTTCGGGCAGCAGTTCACACCGGAAGCCGTCCTTTGTTTTGCCGTTTTGCCGCCGGGCCTCCAGCAGCCGTCCTCCTGGGCCGGGACTGAGTGTGCCGTCCCGAATATCAAGTGCCCTGTGTGTCTGCGAGACTGGGGGCATGCCTTCAACATCTGTACCCGGACTGCCCGCCGTGAAACGGACCAAGGACCAGGCTATGCACATCGGCGCCAGGCTAGAGGACCGGATCCACGGGTACCGCATGAACGCCGCCCGCAAACGCGGGGGCGTGCAGACGGTGCTCTCCTTTACGGGGTACGGTTCCACTTCCTGGGTGCGGATACTGGGACGAGTCGTCCTGGCCAAGCCGGGCAAGCTGTCTGCACGCAGCGGCGGTTCGGCTCAGGCGCTGAGGGACGGTGTGCGCGGCTGGCGCAACTTCATCAGCCCGCCGGTCAACGACGCCGTCGTCTGCATTGAGATCGGCGACGAGAAGCACCTGGTGACCGCCGACCGCGGGGGAGTGATCGACGTCGTGCTCCCGGCTTCGCTGGCACCGGGCTGGCAGAGCGTGGCTCTCCGCCCGGAGGCAGAACCCGACGCCGCCGCCGTGGCGTCGCCGGTCTACATCGTTGACCCGGCGGCAAAGACCGGCGTCATTTCCGATATTGACGACACCATCATGGTTACTGCCCTGCCGCGTCCGCTGCTGGCGGCTTGGAATACCTTTGTGCTCGATGAGCACGCCCGCACGCCAACGCCCGGCATGGCCGTGCTCATGGACCGGCTGGTCCGGGAAAACGAGGGTTCCCCGGTTTTCTACCTGTCCACCGGCGCCTGGAATGTGGCGCCCACGCTGACCCGCTTTATCACCCGCAACCTGTACCCGGCCGGTCCGCTGCTGCTCACCGACTGGGGTCCCACCCGTGACCGCTGGTTCCGCAGCGGACCCGAGCACAAGCACACGCAGCTTGAACGGCTGGCTCACGAGTTTCCCGACGTGAGCTGGCTGCTGATCGGGGATAACGGCCAGCACGACGAAGCGATTTATGCGGAATTCAGCCGCACCCATCCGGCGAACGTCCGGGCTGTAGCCATTCGTGAGCTGTCCCCGAGCGAGGCCGTACTGGCCGGCGGACGTTCCTCCGGTCCGGGAGCCCCGCCTCGGGACATTCCGTGGATTTATGCACCCGACGGCGCCGGCATGTCCCGGCAGCTGATGGAAAAGGGACTGCTGCCCGAGGCCGGTTAGGGCTGGTCTTCCTCGGTACGGATCGTACGCAGAATCCGCCGCAGGCTCATTGCGAGCGACGCGGTGGCGTCTATGGGAGTGTCCGTGGAGGCCTGGCTGTTCATGGTGGTGATCAGGTTCTGCACGGCGCTGGCCGCCTCGGCGTATTCTTCGGTCTCGGCGTCCCAGGTTTCCACAGCCTCCGCCGACGCGAGCATGGCCCGCTCGAGGGCATCAGCCACGGTTCCGGGCACCGGTGTTTCCTTGGGCGAGGTCCAGATCGCCGTAGCAAGGACCTCCGTCATGTCCTCCACATAGAGGGTGACGCGTTCCATGGCGCGCAGAGCCCGGAAATCGGCATTGATGTCCCGCTGGTGGCGCCGGCGGCGCAGGTTGCCGTGACGGCTGGAGTCGGCGAGCTGCACGGCCTCGCGGACTTCGCGGCTGAAGGAGACGAGCTCGGTGCGGCGGTTGGACCAGTCCTCGTGCTCCGGCGGCCAGGATTCGCCCACGGCCATGCCCATTTCCCGCAGCTGCCGTGCCAGGGTCAGCCGCAGCGACGCCAGTCCGTCTACAGCACCGTTGAGGTGAAGGGGCGGGTAAAGCACCGCATTCACGGTCAGCCCCACCAGCACGCCCACGCACATCTGCACGGCGTAGCCATAGGAGTAGCCGTCCGCGTTGTCTCCGCCCAGGACCAGGACAAACAATGCAGCGACCGGAAGGTAGTCCCGCCCGGCGCCGAGCCGGGGGATGCCTGCCAGCAGCACGCCGAGGCCCACGATGAGGGCGATTGTCCATACTGATGGTCCGCCGAACGCCAGGGCGATCAGAGCGAGGCCAATTCCGATCACCAGGCCGATCAGGGTCTGGATCCCCGCCCGTGCGCTGCCTGCCACGGTGGGGTACATGCTCACCAGGGCGCCAAGCGGGGCGTAGTAGGGATACTCTGCGGCGACTCCCGGCACCAGCGGGGCAACGCTCCAGGCGATGCCGACTGCCACGGCGGCCTTTACCGCCAGCTGGAACCGGGTGTAGCGCAGCATCCCGGTGAGCCGGTTGGACACGGCTGCCATCGAGAGTTTGGGCAGGGTCTTGCCTCGCAGTGCCATCTGGCCAGTATGCCCGCTGGGCGCAGGAGCGTCGATTTATGCGAGCTGCCCCACGTATTGCGGGCCGGCCCCGTTCAGCTGCGGGCAGCCAGCGGCGGGCCGGGGGAGGGGGAGATGCTGATGCCCTGGAGCACCTCGGCCAGCCGGTCCAGGAAGACACGGGTGCGCGGACCTTGCCGGTCATTGATGACCAGGGCGAAGATGGAGCGCGCCAGCCGGATCTCCGGGACGTCAAGGACTACGACGCCGCGGCTGTGGTTCAGCATGGCCAGCTCCGGCACCAGCGCCGCGCCAATGCCGGCTGCGGCCATTTCAAGGCTCGCATTGAAGTCATCGCAGTACGCAGCGACGCGGGGGTGCAGGCTGCAGCTGGCGAAGAGCCGTTCAATGACCAGCGCATCCGGTGTGCCGGGGTGGTGCATGATCCAGGGCATGTCCGAAAGCTGTTCTGCGGTGACCTTGGCGCCCGGGCGGATGCCCCACTGTTCGGGCAGCACCACGCGGAAGTTGTCATCGCCCAGCCACTGGCGGCTGACCGTGGCGGGCCAGGCCAGGCCGCCCTGGCCGACCTGGAACACCAATGCCACGTCCAGTTCTCCGCCTGCCCGCAGTCCCTGGATGGTCTGCCCCGGCTCAGCCACGAAGATTTTCAGGTTGATGCCCAGGTCCTTCCAATCCGGCGAACCGACCAGCCGGGGCAGGGCGAACGTTGCAAGGCTGGGGAAGATGCCCAGGCGCAGCTCGTGGCCGGTTCCGGCTTCGGCGCGGGCTGCGGCTGCAAGCAGGGCGTCCATGTCCGTGAGTACCTTGGCGGCATGGCGGGACATCACGACGGCGGCTTCCGTAGGAACTGCTGCGCGTGCCGAGCGCTCGAACAGCGTGGTTCCGGTTTCGCGTTCCAGCGCGGACATCTGCTGGGAGACAGCCGAGGCGGTGTAGCCCAGGTGCAGGGCTGCGGCAGCAAATGAACCGGAGCGCATCACTTCGAGCAGGGTTTTAAGGTGGATCGGATTGACCATGGCCGCTCCTTTCCCTCCTGTGGTGCCCTGAATCGACGTCGACCACAATATCTAGTGGTAGCAGGCACTACGCGCGACACGCCCAAGAGGGGCGACACGCGATTATTCATACGGCCCAACAGCCTGTGCACCCGGCCTCCACAGGCTGTGGAGAAGTATGGTGCGGCCTGCGGAAATCCACGTAAATCCACGGCCGTGCCTGTGCAGAAACTGTGGACGACGGACGTGTCGAATGACATACTTGTAATACATCATCTTGGGGTAGGGCCTTGGCTGCCGCACTAGATGTTGTGGCTGGATGTAGTATCAATGGACAGACTTCAGGCATCACCTAGGGGAGATCACCATGACCGTTACGGTTTACACCAAGCCTTCCTGCGTTCAGTGCAACGCAACCTACCGCGCCCTCGACAAGAAGGGCATCGCCTACCAGAGCGTTGACATGTCCCAGGACCCGGAAGCCCTCGAGCGCGTCCGGGCACTGGGCTACATGCAGGCCCCCGTCGTCATCACTGAGCAGGATTCCTGGTCCGGCTTCCGCCCGGACAAGATCGAGGAACTGGCCCAGGCCAGTGTCACCTCCGTCGCCTAGGCTGGACTAAACCCCGCCGGTTTGTCCGGGTTCGCCCCCGGAGGAACCACCAGCAAGACCCGCAGGACTTCGCAGTAACCAGCGCATCACACCGAAGAAGCAGCCAGAACCGTTGTCAAAGAAGCAGGACGCAATGACATTGGGAACCGTGATTCCGGGAGCCGGGGCCGCCGCAGGCCCCGGTGCACTGCACCCCCCGGCCCATCCGGTACCCGGTGGCAACTCCCCGGAACCCAACCCTGTCACCGAGGCGGACCTGGTGTACTTCACCTCGGCCTCGGGCTACACCGGACGGTTCGCGGCGAAACTGGACCGGCCCTCCGCACGCATTCCCCTGCTGACTTCAGCGCCGACCCTGCTGGCGCGGCGGCCGTACGTGCTGCTGCTGCCCACCTACGGTGGAACGGCAGCCCAGCCGGGAGCCGCTGCCAAGGGCGCAGTGCCTAAGCAGGTCATTAAGTTCCTGAACGTCGAGGCGAACCGGGCATTGATCCGGGGCGTCATCGGGGCAGGCAATACAAACTTCGGGGAAAACTACTGCCTGGCGGCAGACATTATTGCCGTCAAATGCAAGGTCCCCGTTCTCTACAGATTTGAACTCATGGGCACGTCGGAGGACGTTGCCAAGGTAAACCAAGGATTGGAAGAGTTTTGGACACATCAGTCGCAGAAGCCGGCATGACGGACTCCAAGGAGCTGCCGGAAGCCTACAAGGGCCTGGGCTATCACGAGCTCAACGCCATGCTGAACCTCTACGGCAAGAACGGTGAGATCCAGTTCGACGCCGACCGTGCGGCTGCACGCCAGTACTTCCTTCAGCACGTCAACAACAACACCGTGTTCTTCCACGACCTGGAAGAGAAGCTGGACTACCTGGTCAAGAACGAGTACTACGAGCGCGAGACGCTCGACCAGTACACGATGAACTTCATCCGTGAGCTCTACAACCGGGCGTACAAGAAGAAGTTCCGCTTCGAGACCTTCCTCGGCGCGTTCAAGTTCTACACCTCCTACACGCTCAAGACCTTTGACGGCAAGCGCTACCTGGAGCGCTACGAGGACCGCGTGTGCATGGTTGCCCTGCACCTGGCCCGCGGCAACGAGCAGCTGGCCATGCAGATGGTGGACGAGATCATCGACGGCCGCTTCCAGCCGGCCACCCCGACGTTCCTGAACGCCGGCAAGAAGCAGCGCGGCGAGCTGGTCTCCTGCTTCCTGCTGCGCATCGAAGACAACATGGAGTCGATCGGCCGTTCCATCAACTCCGCACTGCAGCTCTCCAAGCGCGGCGGCGGCGTCGCCTTCGCGCTGACCAACATCCGCGAGGTCGGTGCCCCGATCAAGCAGATCGAGAACCAGTCCTCGGGTGTCATCCCCGTGATGAAGCTTCTTGAAGATTCCTTCTCCTACGCCAACCAGCTCGGTGCCCGCCAGGGTGCCGGTGCCGTGTACCTGCACGCCCACCACCCGGACATCAACCGGTTCCTGGACACCAAGCGGGAGAATGCGGATGAGAAGATCCGCATCAAGACCCTCTCCCTCGGCGTCGTTATTCCGGACATCACCTTCGAGCTGGCCAAGCGGGACGAGGACATGTACCTCTTCTCCCCGTACGACGTCGAAAAGGTGTACGGCATGCCGTTCTCCGACGTCTCGGTCACCGAGAAGTACTACGAGATGGTCGATGATTCCCGGATCAAGAAGACCAAGATCAAGGCCCGCGAGTTCTTCCAGACCCTCGCCGAGATCCAGTTCGAATCCGGCTACCCGTACATCATGTTCGAGGACACGGTGAACCGGGAAAACCCGATCGACGGCAAGATCATCATGTCCAACCTGTGCTCGGAGATCCTCCAGGTTTCCCAGCCCACCACGTACAACGATGACCTTTCCTACGACGAGACCGGCAAGGACATCTCCTGCAACCTGGGTTCGCTGAACATTGCGAAGACCATGGATTCCCCGGACTTCGGCCGCACCATCGAGACCGCCATCCGTGCCCTGACCGCTGTCTCGGACATGAGCCACATCGGATCGGTTCCGTCCATCGCCAAGGGCAACGACCAGTCGCACGCCATTGGCCTGGGCCAGATGAACCTGCACGGTTACCTCGCCCGTGAGCGGGTCCACTACGGTTCCGAAGAAGGCATCGACTTCACCAACATCTACTTCTACACGGTCGTTTACCACGCCGTGCGTGCCTCGAACCTGCTGGCCATTGAAACCGGCCGTACGTTCGCCGGCTTCGAGAAGTCCAAGTACGCCTCCGGCGAGTTCTTCGAGAAGTACGTGAACCGCGAATGGGTTCCGCAGACCGAGCGTGTGCGGGAGCTGTTCGCGAACGTGCACATCCCCACCCAGGCTGACTGGGCGGCACTGCGCGCCTCGGTTATGGAGCACGGCATCTACAACCAGAACCTGCAGGCTGTTCCGCCGACCGGCTCGATCTCCTACATCAACAACTCCACCTCCTCCATCCACCCGGTGGCGTCGAAGATTGAGATCCGCAAGGAAGGCAAGATCGGCCGCGTCTACTACCCGGCTCCGTACCTGACCAACGACAACCTGGAGTACTACCAGGATGCGTACGAAATCGGCTACGAGAAGATCATCGACACGTACGCCGCTGCCACGCAGCACGTGGACCAGGGCCTGTCCCTGACGCTGTTCTTCAAGGACACCGCCACCACGCGCGACATCAATAAGGCGCAGATCTACGCATGGCGCAAGGGCATCAAGACCATCTACTACATCCGCCTGCGCCAGCTCGCACTGGAAGGCACCGAGGTTGAGGGCTGCGTCAGCTGCATGCTGTAGCCGCCGTCCCGCTTCGACTTCTTCAAGACAAGGAAAACAATGACCGAGAAGCTTAAGCTGATCGACCACGTGCAGGCGATCAACTGGAACCGCATCCAGGACGAGAAGGACGTAGAAGTCTGGAACCGCCTGGTGAACAACTTCTGGCTGCCTGAGAAGGTGCCGCTGTCCAACGACGTCCAGTCATGGAACACGCTGACGCCGGAAGAGCAGCAGCTGACCATGCGCGTCTTCACCGGCCTGACCCTGCTGGACACCGTGCAGGCAACTGTGGGTGCCGTCTCCCTGATCCCCGATGCGCTCACCCCGCACGAGGAAGCGGTCTACACGAACATCGCGTTCATGGAGTCCGTCCACGCCAAGAGCTACTCCTCGATCTTCTCCACCCTGTGCTCCACCAAGGAGATCGAAGAAGCCTTCCGCTGGTCCACGGAGAATGAGAACCTGCAGAAGAAGGCCCACATCGTCACGGATTACTACCGCGGCGATGATCCCCTGAAGCGAAAGGTTGCCTCCACCCTGCTGGAGTCCTTCCTCTTCTACTCCGGCTTCTACCTGCCGATGTACTGGTCCTCACGGGCCAAGCTGACAAACACTGCCGACCTGATCCGCCTGATCATCCGTGATGAGGCAGTGCACGGCTACTACATCGGCTACAAGTTCCAGCGCGGTCTGGAGACTGTTTCCGAGGAGCGCCGCCAGGACCTGAAGGACTACACGTACGAGCTCATGTACGAGCTGTATGAGAACGAGGTCCAGTACACGCATGACCTGTACGACGGCGTCGGGCTGGCTGAGGACGTCAAGAAGTTCCTGCACTACAACGCCAACAAGGCCCTGATGAACCTGGGCTACGAGGCCATGTTCCCGTCCACCCTGACGGACGTGAATCCGGCCATCCTTTCGGCGCTGTCCCCGAATGCCGATGAGAACCACGACTTCTTCTCCGGCTCGGGCTCTTCCTACGTGATCGGCAAGGCCGTGAACACCGAAGACGAGGACTGGGACTTCTAGTACCCGGACTCGTTCGCGCCAAGAGACGCCGCGGCAGGCTTGGGAGCCTGCTGCGGCGTCTCTTGTTCAACCTGCTGTGGGCCGGGTCGTGTTAGTCCCTCGGCGGCTTCTGCCGCTGCTGCTTCGTTGCTGACCGCTGCTTCTTCGCATCAAGTCGCCGAAAGTTCGAACCTCGGGTGGGTTTGGTCCGGCGGCGTGTTGCAGGACCGGGCGCGAGCCCGTCAGCCACCATCTCGGCGAGCTTGGCCAAGGCTATCTCCCGGTTGCGCAGCTGGGAACGCTGTTCCGACGCCGTCACAACCAGTGATCCGGCGATTAGCCAGTGCTTCAGACGCTGGAGGAGTCTCGTCCGCTGGTCGTCCGACAAGACCGCTGAATCTGCAACGTTCCAGGTCAGGGCGACACGGCTGTCCGTGGTGTTCACGTGCTGGCCGCCCGGGCCGGACGAACGGGAGAACCGCCACTCGAGTTCGGCCGCGGGGATCGTCAGTGCAGGCGACACCAGTAAGTCCATGGAACCAGCGTCGCATGAATGTGCCGGGGGCGTCGTCGCGGTCCCACGGTCCAGGACGGCGAGGCAGCTAGGTGTGTTGGAAAAGGTGCCGCCAGCGGCCGCCGAGCTGGACCTGGAGTTCCTGCGCCAGCCTGGGGGCAGCGCCTCCTTCGATTCCGGCGCGGGAATTGATCACTAAAGTCGCCCAACGGCCCGGTCCAGGGGCACACAGGACAGGGAACATCAGGTTCCGCCCGGTCGACCCACCAGCTGTTGAGGACCTGGCCGCCGTAGTTGTCTTCAAGCCGGGTCCGGCACAGCGGACAGAACGCCGGCCCGATGTCCTCGCCGATGTGGTAAAAATCCCAGCCCGGAATATAGGCGAGGGTGCACCATTCCGCGTCGGGGAACAGCCGAAGGAGCTTCGGTCCTGCCGCATCAGTTGGATAGTCGGACCACAGATAATCGTGGGCGGACTCGTCGTTGGCGGCCCAGCCGTCCGAGCGCATCCAGTGGCGCACCTGTGTGAGACGTCTCTGGGCTGCATTGTCATCGACGGACAGGTCAAAGAGCAGCTCGCGGTGTTCGCCCATGCACGCATACTAGCGGCTGGGGAGAACCCGCCACTGTCATGGACGCTGATGCAGGCGGTGGGTTGGGAGTGCCAGTTCAACGGTGGCTGTCATATCGGCAGACTTGGCGATGGCACCCTCAACCGCAGGTGCCACACGTACCCGGTCCCGCAGCACTTCCTGGATGAGGACCTTCATCCGCTGTCCTTTGACCTCGAGCCACCAGTCCTCGATAAACATGCGCAGCCCCAGTTCATCGAGCAGCTGCTCTGCATCCTCCAGCTCCATGGCTTCTGCCCGCTGCCGGTGCAGCAGGTCGAAGGGGATGAATTGGCCGGAGCCGGTCATGTGGATGTAGCCGACGTGTTCCCCGTCGCTTGAGCGCAGATGGTCGAAGGTATTTTCAGCGGGCAGGACGCCGGTCATGGACAAACCATAGCTGAGTGCAGGCGCATATGACGCTGAATAAACAGGCTCGCCGGGCACCGCACTAATGTGAGGGGAGAGAAGGATTTCCATGATCTGAAAAGCGAGTTGAAAGTGTATATCCGTACGGAGGAATTCGACACAGTTGTTGTGGGGGCAGGAGTGTCGGGCCTCAGCGCTGCGCGGGCGCTGGCAGCCAACGGTCAGCGCGTCGTGGTGCTGGAAGCGCGGGACCGCATCGGCGGCCGGCTGCACACCGAACGCCTCGATGGGCGGATCACGGACCTCGGAGCCTCCTGGATCCACGGGATCGACGGCGGTCCGCTGCACGCACTTACGCGCGCCTTCGGCATGGTCGACGCCGAGTTCACGGTGGGCAGTTACCAGCCCGGGGGCCGGCCTATCGCTTATTACGGGCCCGACGGCGCCCGGCTCTCCGGCACTGCTGCGGACCAGTTCATCGCCGACGCCGCCCGTGTGGAAGTCCGGCTCACCGCTGTTATCGAGGCCATGCCGCCGGGGGCCAGTTACGCGTCCGCGGCCCGCACCGCCGTCGCGCAGGTGGGCGACGCCGAAGGCTGGGACCCGGAGCGCGCGGCGCGCGTCGTCGAATACCTCGACCACCGCTCCGAGGAACAGTACGGTGCCGACTCGCGCCTGCTCGACGCGCACGGCCTGGAGGACGAAGTCATTATCGGTGACGAAGTGGTCTTCCCGGGCGGGTACGACCAGCTGGCCTCGAACCTCGAGGCAGGGCTCGACGTCCGCCTTGAACACGTGGTGACCCGCGTCCTCCGGGCCGGAGCCACGGGGGTGGAGTCCGGCGTCGTGGTGGAGACGGACCGCGGCAGTTTCACTGCCCGGCAGGCGGTGGTGACGGTTCCGATCGGTGTCCTCCAGTCGGAGCGCATCACCTTTGAGCCGCCGCTGCCAGAGGCAGTGACGGACGCCGTTTCTCGTTTCCGGATGAACGCCTTTGAGAAAATCTTCCTCCGCTTTCCGGAACGGTTCTGGGACGAGGGGGTGTACGCCATCCGGCGACAGGGCGACGCCGCGAAGTGGTGGCACTCCTGGTACGACCTCACGGACATCTCCGGTGAGCCGACGCTGCTGACGTTCGCGGCGGGGGAGTGCGCACAGGAGATCCGGGGATGGTCGGATGAACGCGTGGTGCACTCGGTCATGGCCTCTCTGCGGGAGATCTACGGTTCCGGGATTCCCGCACCGGTGCACGCCAGGATCACGGACTGGCAGGGTGACGAGTTCGCCGGCGGGGCCTACGCCTACATGACGCGCGGCTGCACCGCGGAGGATCACACGCGCCTTGCCGAGCCGATCGATGGTGTGTTGCAGCTGGCTGGGGAAGCTACCTGGGAAGCTGATCCTGCCACGGTGAATGCTGCCCTGTGCTCCGGACACCGCGCGGCTGAACGGATCCTCGGGACGAAGGTTCCCTACTCGGTGCTCTCGGAGACAGCGCCCCGCAATACTGACCCTGTGAGCGCTCCGGCCTGAAACCGCGTTTCGCGTCGATACTGCTCGGTGCCGCGGGATTGTGGGAAAGTTGCGGTGGAGGAAAGAAATGCCGCGCCAGCTCGTAAAGACACACATTGCCCTCATCGGGTGTGTCTGTCTCTGCCTGCTGGGGTATCTGTCCTGGTTCGAGTCGCAGGCACAGCAGGCTTCCGCCCAAACAGCAGCGCTGGACTTTGACTCCCCGGACAGCATCGCCGTCGTCGTTAATAAGAACCGGCCGCTGGCGGACCCGGCGTACGTTCCGGCGGAACTGCATGACGGCCAGGGAGTGCTGCTGCGTCCTGAGGCCGCCGCTGCCTACAGCCGGCTGAGCGCTGACGCTGCGGCCGCCGGCATCGGCATCACCGCAGTCAGCGGGTTCCGGACCGCCGAGGACCAGGCACACATCCATGTGTCCTACACCGCGAGTTACGGGGATGCGGCGGCAGACGGAATTTCAGCGCGGCCGGGGCACAGCGAACACCAGACCGGACTGGCCGTGGATATTGGCAACGCGGACGGAACCTGTGCCCTCGAGGCCTGCTTCGAAGCGACGCCTGCCGGGGCCTGGGCTGCCGAGAACGCCCACCGATATGGCTTCGTCATCCGCTATCCCGCAGGCCGGGAAGCCGTGACCGGGTTCGCCTACGAGCCGTGGCACCTGCGTTATGTGGGTCCGGAAATCGCCGCGGAGCTGCACAGAACCGGGAAAACTCTCGAGGAGTTCGCCGGTCTGCCTCCCGCCCCGAACTACTGAGCCGGCGGGCGGCACTGATTCCCACCCCTTCGTTACGCCTGTCTCCTCCTGCCACCCCACGGGGCACCATCCGCAACGACGGCTGGGAAGCTGCGCAGCAACCGCCGGATTTTCGTTGCCGCCGTTCCGGCGCTCGGCTCCGGAATTACCCGGCCGACGCCGCCCACCGCCCGGCATCGAGCCCCGCCACCACGCCGCCGTCGACGAGCAGGTCCACACCCGTGATGAAGGAGGCATCGCTGCTGAGCAGGAAGGCCGCCGCATTGGCAATGTCGCCGGGCGTTCCCATCCTGCCGGTTCCCGAACCGTCGATCATCGCCCGCATCTGTGCCCCGGACTCGCCCGCCAGTTCCTGCTGGCCCATGGGCGTCGAGATCACCCCGGGGCTGATGCTGTTGATCCGGGCGCCGCGGGCACCCCACCGCACGCTCGCGGCCTGTACCCGCACCTGGTTGGCACGTTTCGCGGCCGAGTAGGCGTACCCGGGGTTGTCGATGCCGGTCACGAAGGGCAGGCCCAGCAGGTCGTCCGCCGGTTTGGCAGCCAGCTCTGCCAGTGCTTCCGGCGGAATGCTGCCGCCGGCCATATAAGCGGACATGGAGGAGATGACCACGCCGGCCCCACCGTTGGCGATGACCTTCTCGAATTCCTCCAGCACCACAGCGACTCCGTAGAGGTCCACCTTCCAGATCGCTTCCGCCGGCGCCTGGGCGGGGGAGAGCCCGGCGGTATGCACCACTGCTGTGACCCTGCCGAGTTCGCGGGCGGTTGCCGCGAGCGCCGCCACCGAATTCCGTGAGGAAACGTCCACACCGCAGGATTCGACGTCGTACCCTTCAGCGAGCGCGGCGTCCACGGCATCCTGGAGCAGGGCTTCGTTGAAGTCGGCCAGCAGGATCCTGCGTCCGGCTCCGCACCGCCGAAGCACGGCCAGTCCCATGCCTCCGGTTCCTATGACGACCAGTACGTCCGCTGCCATGATCTGCTCCGCTCGGTAGGTTCCTCCCAGTCTTCACCGGCGGGTGGCGCGGAACAACGGCGGGCGCCCCGGGGGACGTCTGCCTTGGCAGGGTTGGCGCAGGGAAGGCACGACGCCGGTCACTTGCGCTGGACTACGGCACCCGGACGGGGCGGCTCAGAGCCCGGGGCGGCATCGGCGTTCCTGCGGATGCCAGCTCCACCCGGTGGCTGCGGCAGCGGACGCACCGCACATAGACGACTAAGCCCTCGGAGGTGGCGTGCGTGGACGCTGTTACCCAACCGTGCTCACAGGCGGCTGCGGCGGTTTCCGGCACTGTCCGCCGGTCCAAATCGGTGTTCATGCCTTTGAGCATGCTGTAATGCTCTTATGCATCTCAACCCTTACGGCGAATACGCCGTGCTGCTGGCCGCCTCACTGGCAAACGACTGGCCCGATTCCCGGTCAGGGATCATCCGCCGGACCCGCGAATTCGGCATGACCATGGCCTTTCCGGAAGCACCGGATGATCACCGGCAGGTGAACCTGGTGATCCAGCGCTGGCTGGAGGTTGTAGACGCCGCAACTGCGGACCGCCGTGCCGAGCTCCTGAATATGCTGATGAAGGACGCCGCGGCCTACCCGCGGCTGACGGACCACGACCAGGAAGGCTGGCACCTGCATTACCGCGACGGCGGCCAGTCACTCGCGGAAGTGCTGCTTGCGGTCTTTAGCGTGGGGACAGCACTGCACCTGACAACCCGGGGCATGTCCCGGTTGCGGCGCTGTGAAGCGGGTGATACTCCGGGTGATCCCTGCCGGAACGTGGTGGCGGATACCACCCGCAACGGAAGGCAGCGTTTTTGCTCCGTCCGCTGCGGCAACCGGGCCGCCGTCCGCCGGCACCGGGCATCACGGGCCTGAGCGGCATCGGGCAAGACAACACCCGGCGAAGCGTTGAAGGCTGTGCAGGGCACGGAGACTGCGGGATTCTTGGAAGACAGAGCAATTGCGCGCTAGGAGCTGCGATGAACGCCATCATGCCCAAGCTGACCCTGAACAACGGCGTCGCGCTGGATGCTGTGGGGTTCGGCGTGTATCGCAGTGTTCCAGCGGAGACGACGGTTGCGGTGGAGACGGCGCTCGCCAACGGCTACCGGCTGATCGACACCGCGGCGGCATACCGCAACGAGACCGAGGTGGGCGCTGCCCTGGCCCAGTCCGGCGTGGACCGTGCCGAACTCTTCATCACGACAAAACTGTGGGTGGATGACTACGGCTATGACTCCGCGCTGCGCGCTTTCGACGCCAGCATGGCCCGGCTGGGACTGGACGTACTGGACCTCTATCTCCTGCACCAGCCGCTGCCGTCAGACTTCGAGGCAACCGTAGCCTCCTACCAAGCCCTTCAAACGCTGTACGAGCAGGGCCGGGTCCGGGCCATCGGCGTCAGCAACTTCAGCACCGCGGAGCTGAGCGAACTCCTCGCGCGCACCGACGTCGTACCCGCGGTGAACCAGATCCAGGTACACCCGTACTTCAGCGAACCGGAGCTGCGTTCCTTCAACTTGGAGAACGGCATCCTAACGGAGGCGTGGTCACCGATCGGTGGCGTCACCCGCTACTGGAAGCACGGTTCCGGCCCGGCGCCGAAGGATCCGCTGCGCGATCCGGTGATAGTCGGGATTGCAGCGGCACACCACAAGACCCCGGCCCAGGTGATTCTGCGCTGGGAGATCCAGCTGGGTATCTGCGTCACTCCCAAGTCGGTCACGCCTAAACGGATCGCTGAGAACATCGACCTGTTCGACTTTTCCCTCAGCGCCGAGGAGCTCTCCAACATCAATGCCCTGGACACCGGCATCCGCTCCGGCCCGGAGCCGGACACGATCACCCGCAGCTAGGCCAGGGCGTTCCAGCCGGAATATGACGACGCCGCACGGCCCGGTTTTGCTAGTGTCGCGGGCATGGAGAATCCGGAATGGGCAGCGGCAGCAGCGCGCGTCAAAGAGGCACTGGCGCAGCTGGAATCAGCGGCCCGGGTTGTCGTCACGGACGGTTCGGCACGGACTGCCGCCGAGGCAGCGCAGACCTTGGGCTGTGACGTCGGAGCCATTGGCAACTCCCTGGTGTTTATGGCCGACGGCGTTCCCCTCCTGGTCATCACCAGCGGCGCCCACCGCGTGGACACCGCTGCGCTGGCGAAGCGGATGAACAAGCAGAAGATCAAGCGGGCATCGGCGGATCAGGTGCGCGAGGCGACCGGCCAGCTGATCGGGGGCGTGGCGCCGGTGGGCCATCCCGCACCTGTGGAAACCGTCATCGACCGCGATCTAGGCAGCTATCCGGATGTATGGGTGGCAGCCGGAACGCCGTACTCGGTGTTCCGGACCGACCTCGATGAACTCGTCCGGCTCACCGGCGGCGCCGTAGCCCAGGTGGACTGAGGATTCCCGCAGGAACAGCGCCGAAGCTGTTGACGGCGCTGCCGGCCGGGCGCAGGGTGGAAGGCAAAACGAGCGGAACAGACCGCAGCCGGCTGAACCGGAGTCGGACGCTGTGGGTCCGCCCGGCGGGAGGAGACGGATGAAGACGCGTGAGCTGGGCACAGCGGGGCTGAAGGTATCGGAGCTGGGTCTGGGCTGCATGGGGTTCAGCCAGGGCTACGGCCCAACAGGCAGCCGCGAAGATGCCATCAACGTGATCCGGACTGCCTTTGACCGCGGGGTGCGGCTCTTCGACACCGCGGAAGTCTACGGGCCTTACATCAACGAGGAACTGGTGGGGGAAGCGGTGGCACCGTTCCGGGACCGGGTGGTGGTGGCCACCAAATTCGGGTTCAAGATCAACCGGGACGGCCGGCAGATCGGACTGGACAGCCGTCCCGAGCACATCCGGGAAGCCGTGGACGGCTCGCTTCGGCGGCTGCGGACGGAGTTCATTGACCTGTTGTACCAGCACCGGGTCGATCCCCAGGTGCCCATCGAGGATGTCGCCGGAACGGTGAAGGACCTCATTACTGAGGGGAAGGTAAAGCACTTCGGCCTCTCGGAGGCCTCGGCGGGAACCATCCGTGCGGCTCACGCCGTCCAGCCCGTCACTGCAGTGCAAAGCGAGTACTCCCTGTGGTGGCGCGAGCCGGAGGAACATGTACTGCCCGCCTGCGCAGACCTGGGTATTGGTTTTGTGCCGTTCAGTCCGCTGGGGCGCGGTTTCCTTACCGGGAAGATCTCCTCCTCCACCGAGTTCGCGGCCGGGGACATGCGCGGGAAACTGCCGCGTTTTACACCGGAGGCCCGGCAGGCCAACCAGGCGGTGGTGGACCTGCTGGAGGACATGGGACAGACCAGGGACGCGACGCCCGCGCAGATTGCCCTGGCCTGGCTGCTGGCGCAGAAGCCATGGATCGTGCCGATTCCGGGGACGCGGAAGCTGGAGCGGCTGGAGGAGAACCTCGAAGCCACGAGCGTCACCCTGAGCGCGGAGGACCTCCAAGCCCTCGACGACGCCGTGGCCCGGATCCCGATTGCGGGCGCCCGCTACCCTGAAGAACTGGAGAAGACGATCGACCGCTAGCCTTTGGGGCTGGGAGGACAAGCAGCAATGGGCAACCGCGGGGCTGACGCCTACCGGCGTCGGATGGAACGGGCAGCGAGGATACGGGCGGCAGGTGCTCCGGGACCGCAGGAGGAGACCGAGGAGGAAGCGGAGCTGCGGCGCCGGAAGGAGCAGGTGGATCCGGCCAGCAAGGCGGACTACCTGATCCGGGACGCGATGATGCGCGGCGAGTTCGACAACCTGCAGTACGCGGGCAAACCCCTCCCCAACCTCGGTGAGCCCAACGATCCTGACTGGTGGGTCAAGGGCCTGATCGAGCGCGAGAACATCAGCGGTCTGGGTCCGCCGGCGCTGCTGCTGCGGGTGGAAGATGCGCAGCTCGACGGCGTGCTGGACGCCAAGTCCTCCGCAGCGCAGGTCCGGGAGACCGTGGAGGACTTTAACCGCAGGATCATCGAGGCGCGGCGGCAGCTGCTGGGCGGTCCGCCCGTCATTACCAAGCTGCGGGACGTTGAGCTGGAAGTACAGCGCTGGCGGGAGCGGCGTGCCGGGGATGCGGTGCCGGAACCGCAGCCGAACCCCCGCCGCCCCTGGTGGCGCAGGGCATGGACCCGTTAGCCGCCCTGCCCGGGGGGCCTGAAAAACAAGCAGACCTGGAGAAACAGAAGCATGGGTATTGCACGGCTGGAGCACGCATCACCGGCAGAGATCGCGGCGCTGTCTGCCATCTTGGCGGAGGCGTTCGCAGACTACGCCTGGACCCGCTGGACCGTGGACAGCGAGCGCCGGGAGGCTCGGATCGGCGCGATCCAGCGGCTCTATCTGGAACACCTCGCGCTTCCGCACGGCGAGGTGTGGGCCAACTCGGACCACACCGCCGTCGCGGTCCTGCTGCCTCCCCATCTGGGTGACCTGGCACCGCTGACACCGGAAGTGCAGGCGAAACTGGTTTCCCTGCACGGCGCATCGGCCAGAAACCTTGAATACCCCCTGCCGCAGCCGCCCGCCGGATCGTGGACGCTGGCTACCATCGCCGTCGCACCGCAGGAACAGGGGAACGGGCTGGGCACCCAGCTGACGGAAACCATGCTGGCTGCCGGTCCGGACCGGACCGTAGCACTGGAGACCTCGGCGGAGGACAACGTGGCGTTCTACCGCCGGTTTGGGTTCCGCGTCTGGGCAGTCTCCGAGATGCCCGACGGCGGGCCGCCGGTCTGGTCGATGCTGCGCACCCCGGGCGGGTAAGCCGGGAAGGGATTCCCCCGTGCGGCCGCCGCCCACCCTCGACGGAGCTGCCCGTGCTCGGCAGACTTAAGTAGGCTGCCCAGCCGGAAAGACAGCCCGAGGGAAGGTTGGCCCGTGCTTGGTCTGGAACTCGTAGTGGCGCTCGGGGTCGCCATCCTGGCCTGCTCGCTGGGCGCGGACAAGCTTCGGATTGCCCCGCCGCTGCTGCTGCTGGCCGGGGGAGTGGCGCTCGGGTTCGTGCCGGCGTTCCGGCAGGTGGAGCTGCCCTCCGAGGTAGTGCTGCTGCTGTTCCTGCCTGCCCTGCTGTACTGGGAAAGCCTCACCACCTCCCTGCGCGAGATCCGGAGCAACCTGCGCGGCATCGTCCTGACCGGCACCGGGCTCGTCCTGGTGACCGCGGCAGCAGTCGCCTGTACGGCCAATGCCCTGGGCATGCCCTGGGGGCCGGCCTGGGTTCTCGGCGCCGCACTGGCACCGACAGACGCCACAGCGGTGGCAGCCCTCGCCCGGAGCCTGCCCCACCGCAATGTCACCGTGCTGCGTGCCGAAAGCCTGATCAATGACGGCACAGCACTGGTCATCTACGCCGTCGCGGTGGGGATCGTGGCCGGAGACGGTGGGTACACGCCACTGTCCATCTCGGGAATCCTCGCCCTGTCCTACGTCGGCGGAATAGCCGCCGGACTGCTGATGGCCTGGGCCGGGATCTGGGTGCGCCGGCGAATCCAGGATCCCATGCTGAGCAACGTGGCCACCTTCGTGACCCCGTTCGCCGCCTTTTTGCTGGCCGAGGAGAGCGGAGGCTCCGGCGTGCTCGCCGTCGTCGTGGTGGGTCTGATCATGAGCCAGGCAGGACCCCGTGTGACGGCGGCGCTGGCCCGCCGCCAGTCGCAGGCCTTCTGGTCCTTCTCAACGTTTATGCTCAACGCCGCGCTGTTCGTACTGATTGGAATTGAGCTGCACGTGGCAGTACGGCTGCTGGACGGGCCGCAGATCGCAATCGTCCTGCTGGCGGTGGCGGTGGTCTCCGTGGTGCTGGTGCTGGTGCGCATCGCCTTCCTGTTTGTCACGACCTACCTGATCCGGCTGATCGACCGGCGGCCCTCGCAGAAGCTGCGCCGCGTCAGCAGCCGCTCCCGCATCCTCAGCGGCATGGCAGGGTTCCGGGGTGCCGTGTCCCTGGCTGCGGCGCTGGGCGTCCCGGCCCTGACGGCTGCGGGCACACCCTTCCCGAACCGGGGCCAGATCATCTTCGTGACCGCAGGGGTGATCCTGGTGACGCTGACCGTCCAGGGGCCGCTGCTGCCCGTCATAGTCCGCTGGGCACGGCTGCCGGAGGACACCCGGCTGGAGGAGGAGCGCCGCCTGGCCGAGGTACGCTCCGCCGAGGACGGGCTTTCCTCCCTGCCGGAGGTCGCGGCACGCCTGGGCACGGACGGGCGGGTGGTGGAACGGCTGGCCCATGAGTACCGGCATCATTTGGAGGTCCTGCGGGCGGGCGGCGAAGCTCAAATCTCGGGGGAACCGGCACCGGCGCTGGAGCGCTGGCAGCAGGAGACCGAGCTGCGGCTGGCTCTGCTGGAACGAAAACGTACGGTTGTCCTGGCGCTGCGCGACGAACGCACCATCGATGACCGTGTGCTCCGGCTGCTGGAAACCCGGCTCGATGTGGAGTAACTCCGCCTCACGCAGCCGGACCGCGAGGAGTAAGGATCCTGCCCGGTCGCGGCGCTCCTGGTCTCAGCGGGCCTTCACCACGGGCAGTTCCTCCCAAGCCGTGGTGTAGCGCGGAGAGGAGAACTTCCGTGACATGGTCCATTCCGGGCGGGCGCTGGGCATCCCGGCCACGCCCAGCCCAATGCTGGCAGCGCCGTACTTGTCCGCCACCTTGCCCAGCAGCTCCCCGAGGTTGCGGTGTTCCTGGACGGGAACAAACGCGTCAAAGACCGGCTGGGCTCCGGCGTCGGACAGTCCGGTGAGCATCACGCCTGCCTTGGTGTAGGGGATGCCTTCCACTATGTGGTCTTCGAGTGCGCCCACTGCGGCGCGCGTCAGTACCACCGGATCCGACGTGGGGTTCTGGAGTTTCAGGGTGACGGAAGGGAACGACGCCGCCTTGTGGCTGAAGTGCGAGGTCCCGGCATAGGCAGTGAGCACCCGGGCCTGCTGGTGTTCGGCCTGCAGCCGTGAGGCGGCCTGCTGGGCGTAGATGCTCATGACCTGCCTCATCTGCGCTGCGGTCGTGACCGGAACGGAGAAGCTGCGGGAAAAGATTAGCTGCTGCCGGTCCGCACGTTCCTCCTCCAGGGGCAGGCACGGCGTGCCGTTGAGCTCCAGGACGGTCCGCTGCAGCGTCACGGAGAAGCGGCTGCGGATCACCGCGGGATCGGCTGCCTTCAGATCGGACACGGTCCGGATCCCCAGGGCTTCGAGCCGCTTGCCCAGCTTCGCACCCACACCCCAGAGCCCGGTCACGGGTACCCGGGACATGATGGTTTCCACGGCAGCGGGATCCATGGTGTCCAGGTTGCAGACCCCGCCCAGATGCCTGTTCTGCTTCGCGATCCGGTTGGCGAACTTTGCCAGCGTCTTGGTGGTGCCGATTCCGACGCACACCGGCAGTCCGGTGTGGCGGGCGACGGCGGCACGGATGCGGGTGCCCTGCACGTCCAGCTCCCGGGCAGTGCCGCTCAGGCCCAGGAACGATTCGTCGATCGAGTAGACCTCCTGCCACAGGGCGAAGCGGCCCAGCAGTTCCATGACCCGGGAACTCAGGTCACCGTAGAGCTCATAGTTGCTGGACCGCTGGATCAGCCCGAGGTGCGGAGCCGCATCAGCCAGCTTGAACCACGGTTCGCCGGTCTTGATGCCCAGGGCCTTCGCCTCGTCTGAACGCGCCACCACACAGCCGTCATTATTGGAAAGCACGACGACGGGAACGCCCTCCAGCCGCGGGTCGAAGGCGCGCTCGCAGGAGACATAGAAACTATTCACGTCCACGAGGGCGATCCGCTGCAGCTTCCCGCCGCGTCCCGCTGACGGGGGCGAGGCGGGAGAAGAAGTTCCGGACTGCGGAGGATGGCTCTCCAAGCCGCACCGCCTTTCGAATAAACGTTCGACTCTCCAGCCTACTGGAAGACCCGGATCGGCACCTCCGCCGGGTCCATCAGCAGCGACTCGATCTCGTCGTCGAGCTTCACCAGCGTGATGGATGCGCCGGCCATGTCCAGGGACGTGCAATACTCCCCGACGTAGCTGCGGCCCACACTGATGCCCTGTTCCGCAAGGCTCTTATGGGCCAGCCCGTACAGCAGATACAGCTCGCTGATCAGAATAGCCCGCGGGTTCAAGGCTGCAGGAGGCTCAGACGTGGTGCAGGCACCTGGTCACAACGCCCCAGATGGTCAGAGCCGCCGGATCAGGGACGGGCAGGTCCTCATAGGCCGGGTTTTCTGCGGCCAGGACGATGCCCCGGCCGGTGAGGCGGAGCCTGCGCACCGTCAGTTCCCCGTCCAGGACGGCCACAACCACGGAACCGTCCCGCGGGGTTAGGGAACGGTCCACAATCAGCTCGTCTCCGTCGCTGATTCCGGTGCCGGACATGGAGTCGCCGGAAACGCGGACGATGTAGGTGGAGGTGACGTCCCGGATCAGGTGCCGGTTGAGGTCGATGCGCCCGTCAAAGTAATCCCGTGACGGGCTGGGGAACCCGGAGGCTGCATCGGCGTCGGCCTGTGCTGCAGCGCGGGAGTTGCCGGAGGCATTGAATACAGGCATGTACCGGCGCTCCCTCCGTGCCGTTTCCAACTGTTCTTAGAACATACTTTCGAGTTACCCAAGACTAGCACCGCGGGGCGTGGCTAGACTTCGGTCTGTGGAGATGACGCCCCGGGCAGAGCAGATGCTGGAGTCCGTAGCGGAGGTGCTGCCCGCGCCGGCTGCGGCCGGCCGGCGCGTGTTCATCGGCGTTGACGGGGTTGACGGTGCCGGGAAAACCACGTTTGCCGATGCGCTGGGCGCCCGCCTGCAGTGCCCGGTAATCCGGATTTCACTCGACGGCTTCCACCTGCCCAGCCGCGAGCGGTACCGGCAGGGCAGAACATCGCCGCGCGGATTTTTCGAGGACTCCTACGACTACAGGGCGTTCCGGAACCTGGTGGTGGATCCGCTGCGCGCCGGCGGTTCGGGTTGGTACCGGACCGCCTGCCATGACCTCGCCTCCGACCAGCAGGTGCAGCCGCCGGAACTGCGAGCGCCCGAACAGGCAGCAGTCCTGGTGGACGGACTCTTCCTGCACAGGCCCGAGCTGTCCGGCATATGGGACGCCACCGTTTTTCTGGATGTGTCCTTCGAGACATCCTGCCGCCGGCTGGAACTGCGGGACGGCTCCGATCCGAATCCGCAGGCGCCCGCCAACAGCAGGTACGTCCGGGGACAGGAAATCTATCTCTCCGCCTGCGATCCGTGTTCTGCCGCGTCAGTGGTGGTCGATTACAACGACGGCGCGGCCCCGCGCATTGTCCGTGGGACCCCTTAATCCGTGCCGCCGGCCCGGGCGGAGGGTCCGGCCGAACACGTCTGCATCCGGTGCGGGTAGGTCTCCGGTTCGGACCGGGTCCGCGGCGGCGATACCGTTAAGTGCATGAACGTTGAGGTGAACATCCCGCCCAAGCTGGGCCGGGAGCTGGAAGAACTGGCCGCGGAACAGGAAGTTCCGGTGGAGACCCTGATCCTCAATGGAGCCCGTCTGCTGCTGGAGCACCGCAACCGCCGGAACCACGTCCAGCCTTAGCTGAGGTACCCTGCAGTTTTTCTCCCCAGCCTCTTCCATGCAACCTGCTGGTTGCCTATGGTGTCCGTATGGACGCTGTCTTCCGGGCCCTTGCCGATCCGGTCCGCCGGATCCTGCTGCAGGAACTCGCGTCCGCGCCAGGCCAGACACTGTACGAGCTGTGTGTCCGGCTCATCACAAATCACGCAGTACGCATTTCGCGGCAGGGAGTTTCGAAACATCTGGCGGTTCTCGAAGCTGCCGGGTTGATCAGGGTGGAAGCGGACGGTCGCTACCGCCGCCACCATGTTTGCCTGGAGCCGCTGACCCTGGGAGTGGCCGGATGGATTCGGGTTCTGGCACTCGGACTCCCCCCGCAGCCACCCGGACGGAACCAAGCAGAAGGGCAAGACCCATGAGGATTGTGACGGCCAGCATCTTTGTTGATGACCAGGAGAAAGCACTGGATTTTTATACGCGGGTCCTCGGATTCGAGAAAAGGCAGGACCAGCCTGCCGGCGGCGCCCGCTGGCTGACGGTAGGGAATCCGGGTGAGGAGGGCGGCGTCGAACTGCTGCTGGAACCCAGCTCGCATCCCGCCGTGGCCCCGTTCAAGGAAGCGCTGGCGGGGGACGGGATTCCCTACAATTCCTTTGCCGTGGACGACGTTGCAAAAGAGTACGAGCGGATGCTGGCTCTCGGCGTCGAGTTCACCCAGCCCCCGGCGCAAATGGGCCCGGTGACAACCGCAGTCTTCTCCGACACCTGTGGAAACCTCCTGCAGATCGCCTCGATGAGCCAGGGCTAAGGCCATGAGACAGTGCCCAGGGTCCGCTCCGGTGTCCGGCGGCACCGGGGCGGGCGCCTGCAGCTAGCGCTGGGAGCCGTAACTGGGTTCGCGCAGGGTGGAGCCGCTGATGCGGTGCATGCGCTGGCGGCAAAACGGGTCATAGACGGCGACGCCGATCCGGCCGGTTGTGGGATCGGCGCAGCGGATGCAGGTGCACGGGACGTTCACGTGCATGAACCTTTCTGCTGGGAACCGGAACTAGCTTCTTCCATTTTTACTCTCCGGTCCCGGTGTCCTGTCGCCGAGGGATGTCCGGGACCGGCCGGAGGAGCGCCTGGAAACAGCTGATGCCCAGACCCACGTGGAGCGCCTGGTACCGGCGTCTTCCCACAGTACCTGCACTGCCTTCGCAGACCAGGTGCAGGTTTCGCCGGCAACGTGCTCGGCGCAGCCGGGAAAACGGATCCATGCCCAGACGGGAATGGCGGGCATGGAAGTGGTGGGCGGAAAGTGGTCAAAATCAAGTTCTTCGGGGGTTAGCCCGATGGGTTCCGCGCGTCTGGCATACCTGGCCGCCAGCCGCGCCGCAGCCTGAGGGTCCATTCCTTAAGTAGAACATATGTTCGAATGCAGTTTGGTGGATCCACCAATTCCGCGCTCTGGGTTCCGCGGCCGGTTTGCGGCACAATGCTTTCCATGTGCGGACGATATGTGATGGCCAGGGCCACGTCGGACTTGGTGTCGGCCTTTGCGGCGGATCAGGTAGTGGGGGAGGACGTGGCGCCGTCCTGGAACGTTGCGCCCACTGATGACGTGCGGATCATCACGGAACGGCGCGGCCCGGACGGCACGGTGCGGCGGCTGGCAACGGCGAAGTGGGGTCTGGTTCCGGTGTGGGCTAAAGATCCCAAGATCGGTGCCCGTATGATTAACGCGCGCCGGGAAACCATCCTGGAGAAGCCGGCATTCCGCAAAGCGGCAGTGAAGCGGCGGGCGCTGGTACCGGCGGACGGCTACTACGAGTGGGAGAAAACCGAAGACGGGAAGGTCCCCACTTACCTGCACCCCACG
Source organism: Arthrobacter sp. (assembly GCA_040274025.1). Classification (GTDB taxonomy): domain Bacteria; phylum Actinomycetota; class Actinomycetes; order Actinomycetales; family Micrococcaceae; genus Arthrobacter_B. The sequence goes on from JBELZL010000008.1 coordinate 34,532, forward strand.
GTGCCTGATCCGATTGCCTTCGCCGGACTGTACGAATTCTGGCCGGATCCGAACCTGCCCGAGGACGATGAGCACAAGTGGCTGCTCAGCGTCACCATCATTACCACCGAGGCCGCCGACGAACTCGGCCACATCCACGACCGCACCCCGCTGATAGTTCCCCCGGATCTCTATGCCGAATGGCTGGACCCGCAGCTGACGGATGCCCAGGCCATCGCGACCCTCCTGGATGCCATCCCCGAGCCGGTCCTCAGCCCGCGGGTCGTCTCCCGTGAGGTCAATTCAGTACGGAACAACGGCCCGCAGCTCATCGAACCTGCCGGGACAGCTGCGGACTGAGGCCGGCAAGGAGGCCGGAAATGCCGGCTACCAGGCGTAGTCCTCCGGTGCCGGCTTGTGGCCGGGAAAAATCTCATCGAGCTTCTGCAGCGTTGACCGGTCCAGTTCGACCTCCAGGGCCGCCAGGGCGTCGTCGAGCTGGCCCATGATCCGCGGGCCGACGATCGGCGCGCTGACGGCCGGCTGGTGCAGCAGCCAGGCGAGGGCGAGGATTCCGGGTTCGATCTCCAGCTCCGCCGCGAGGTCCTCATAAGCCTGGATCTGCTCGCGGTGCTTCGCCAGCAAATCCTGGACCCGCCCTTCGGCCCGCCGTCCGCCCTCCTCCTGGGATTTCAGGATGCCGCCCAGCAGCCCGCCCTGCAGCGGAGACCACGGGATCAATCCCAGCCCGTACTGCTGCGCGGCTGGAATCACCTCCAGCTCCACTGAACGGTTGATCAGGTTGTAGATGCTCTGTTCGGAGATCAGACCGGCGAACCGGCGGCGCCTGGCGCTTTCCTGTGCCTGCGCGATGTGCCAGCCGGCAAAGTTGCTCGAGCCGTTGTAGATGATCTTGCCCTGGGCCACGGCGGTTTCCATTGCCTGCCAGATCTCGTCCCACGGGGTGTTCCGGTCAATGTGGTGGAACTGGTACAGGTCCACGTAGTCCGTCTGCAGCCGCTTCAGGCTGGCGTCCAGCGCCTGCCTGATGTTCAGTGCGGAGAGGAAGGTCTGATTGGGGCCCGGGCCCATGGACCCGTAGAGCTTGGTGGCGATCACCGTCGATTCACGCCGTCCGCCGCCCCTGGCGAACCAGCGGCCGATGATCTCCTCGGTCAGGCCCTTGTTCTCCCAGCCGTACACATTGGCCGTGTCGAAGAAATTGATACCCGCCTCCCGGGCGGCGTCCATAATGCTGTGGGCCTCCTCCTCCGGGGTCTTCGGTCCGAAGTTCATGGTGCCAAGGCAGAGGCGGGAGACCTGCAGGCCGGCGCGGCCAAGATGCGTGTACTTCATGGTTCCTCAGTTCTGGGTTGTCCGGCTTCCTGGGGGAATGTTCCCCGGTCATTCAACACCGCCGCGGGAACACGGGGAAGGGCTGCGGGCCCTGCCGGGTGCGGGCAGGATAGCCTGAGATCGCACATTCGAAGGACGCGCCGGGAGGATAAGTGGCCGAATCGTACTACCGCTCACTGGGTGAGGGGACTTTTGAATCAACCCGTCACACGCAGGGAGCCTGGAACGAGGATGAACAGCACATGGCGCCCGTCGCCGGGCTGCTGGTGCACTGCCTCGAGGAAGCGGACCCGCGTCCCGGAATGCGTCTGGCACGCGTCAGCTTCGAGATCCTGGGGGTCATTCCGCAGGGAGTTTTTGACGTCACCACCAAGGTGATCCGGGCCGGACGCACCATTGAACTGCTCGAAGCCGAACTGACCGCCGGCGGCCGCACCGCCGTTCGCGTCACCGCCTGGCGCCTCGCGCTGGGGGACACCACCGAGGTGGCCGCCGTGGAAGATGAGCCGATGCCCGGTCCGGATCAGGCCGACGGCTTCGACGGGATGACGGCCTGGCCGGGGGACTTCATCAACAGCCTCGAGTTCCGGGCGGTGCATGGACTGCGTCCCGGACGCGGCCAGGTCTGGGTGCGCTCGCCGTTTGAGATGCTCGACGGCGCTGAAACGTCACCGACGGTGCGCCTGCTGGGCCTGGTCGACGCCGCCAATGGGGTTGCCGCACGCGTTCCGCCCGGCGGGAACAGCTGGATGTTTCCCAACGTGGACCTGCAGATCCACCTTTACCGCCGGCCAGCCGGCCAGTGGCTGGGGCTGGACACCCGGGTCAGCTTTGGCACGGACGGCATCGGCCTGACCTCTTCAGTGCTGCATGACGAATCCGGGCCGTTTGGACGCAGCGAGCAGATTCTCACGGTCCGTCCGCCGGGCAGGAACTGAGTCCGTGGCAGCCGCACGCGTGCTGGATGTCTACCGGCAGGAAGAGTCCTTTGGTGCTGCACAAGACCTGCAGCACGCTCTTGAACTGCTGGCGGCCGCCCGGCGGGGAGAGCTGGGGCCCTCGCTGCGGGTCTACCGGCCGCGGCCAACTGTGGCCTTCGGGCAGCGCGACGCCCGCCTGCCGGGATTTCCCGACGCCGCTGCCGCCTGCCGGGACCTGGGCTTCGAACCCCTGGTCCGCAAGGCAGGGGGAAGGGCAGCCGCCTACCACCAGGGCTGCCTGATCCTTGACCACATTGAACCCGAGGCCAACGCCGTCGCCCATTCGCTGGCGCGCTTCGCCGGCTTTGCCCGGCTGCTCGCTGATGCCCTGCAGGAGGCGGGGGTGCCGGCCGGCGTCGGGGAAATCCCGGGGGAATACTGCCCGGGGGAGTACAGCGTCCACGGCGGAACCGATCCCGGTATCAAACTCGTGGGCACCGCACAGCGTGTGGTGTCCGGTGCCTGGCTCTTTTCCTCCGTGGTGGTCATCCAGGACTCAGCCCCGCTGCGCGAGGTGCTCGCCGCTGTCTACAGTGCCCTTGGGCTTGACTGGGACCCCGCGACGGCCGGCTCAGCCGAGGACCTGCTGCCGGGGCTGACCATGGACCAGGCCGAAGCTGCCCTGCTGGCCGGCTACAGCGGCTACGCCAGCCTTCGGCACGGGGATCCCGGCCGCCTGGCGCAGATTGCCGCTTCCGGCGGGCCCGCCTTCCCAACTGCCGTCCAATCCCGTTAGGCTCGGGCAGCGGAAGCAGGCGCGCACCCCCGCCTCAGCCCGCCAAGCCCGGACCCCTCAAGCAAAGGAACCGCACGTTGCCCAAGAAGAGCGTCGAAAACACTGCCCTGCGGCTCAAAGCCATTCTCGAGGTCCTGGCCAGCCAGGACCCTTCAGCGGAGAAGAAGACTTCCCGGGCCGAGGTGCTGCGGCAGGCACTGGAACAGGTTCCGCTGGAGGGTACCGAAGCGGAGCTGCTGGCCAGCGGCGTCGCCCGCGGTGAACGCGCCCTGGTCACGGCCAGCACCAAGCTGGTCAAGGCCGGCTGGATCCTGAAGGAGGGGCGGGCCGGCTGGAGCATCACGGCGGAGGGCCGCTCCGCACTGTCCGAGTTCCCCGACGTGGACCACCTGCACGCAGCCCTGAGCGGCAGCAGTCAGTCAGCCGCCGCGGTGACCAGCGCCGAAGCGCACAGCGAAGCGGTGCTGGAGGAAGCCCTCACCGAATCCGACACCGCTGCCGAACCTGTGGGGCAGGCCCGCGGCGCGCACGCGGAAGAGCACTATGAAGGCCCGTCCTTCCCGCAGCCCTCCGCCGTGGCGGTGCCCGGCTCCTTTGGCAGTGCACTGGGCGGGGAAGACTGGGATCCCGCAGCCGAGACCGTTCAGCTGGGCTTCGACCGCAGTGACGAGCTGTGGAAGCTCAGTGTGGACCTCCCGGCGGGGAACTACGAGTTCAAGGCAGCACTGAACCGGAGCTGGGCAGAGAACTACGGCCAGGATGCGCATTTCGACGGCGCGAACTACCGGCTGGAGCACTCAGGAGGACCCGTCACCTTCCTTTACGACCACGCCACGCACACGGTGGTGACCAAACCCGACGGGCTCTAACCGCGGCCTCCGCTGCCGCACACCTGCCCAAGGGGACTATCATCGAGGGCACGGCAACCCGAAGGAGTGCCCATGTTCGAGTACGGCAAGGCGTTCAGCGGATTCGCCGTCAATGATGTTGACTCGGCCCGCCGGTTCTACGGCACAACGCTTCAGCTGCCCTTCACCCAGGCCCGGGGGCGGCTGCGGCTTGAACTGGCGCCGCAGAACCACGTGCTCGTTTACGAGAAGGGCGACCATGTCCCGGCCGCCTACACCGTGCTGAATTTTCCGGTGCAGGACGTGGAAGCGGCGGTACAGGAGCTTGGCGGCCGGGGTGTGGTGTTCGAACTCCTTGGCGGTGCCGGCGATGACGGCATCTTCCGGCGCGCAGGCACGGCCATGGCGTGGTTCCGGGATCCGTCAGGGAACATCCTTTCAATCCTGGAACAGGACTAGCGCGTTTCGTGGCAGGGTGGCGCGATGCCTTCGGGCCGGCAGGCAGGCCGTACCGGCGGATGCTGGCGGCCGCAGCGGCTGCGGGGTCGGCAGCAGGGGTCTACCTCCGTCTAGTCCGTCCCCTGCGGCACGCAGCCGATCCGGGTGCCGGGCACCGGATGCCCGGCGACGCCGTCCTGACCGGCCGTGTGCTGCAGTACACCCGAAGCATCCTCATTCCGGCTCCGGTCGCGGACATCTGGCCGTTCCTGAACCGGATCGGACACGGCCGGGCCGGCTGGTATGTCTTTGACCGGGTGGGACTGCCCGACCAGCGGGAGGCAGACCGGGCGGTGCCGCAGCTGAGGGACCTGGACATCGGCGACCTGCTGACCAGCGGTACCGGCCACCGGCTGCGGATCAAGGAAGTGCAGCCGCGGGAGTGGATGCTCTGGGCCGACGGCGACGGCCGGTCCACCTGGCTGTGGCTGCTGCGGCCGCTGCGGCCAGAACAGACCCTTCTGGTGGTAAGGGCACGCTTCCAGTATGGCCTCCGGCGTCCCGGCGCACTGGCCGCGCTGCCGCTGGACGCCGTCGGCTGGGCCTCCCTGCGGCGGACCGTGCTGGCCGTCCGGGACCGGGCTGTGCTGCGTTCGGCAACCCGGTTGGGGAAGCGCTGACCCGATGCGCGGGCACCGCGATACGGGCGGACAGCGCCCCCTGCTACTTTGGATATATGGAAGAATTTCCCGCCGCACAGCTGCTGCTGGCTGGACCCCGCGGACGGGAACTCTGCCTGGACCTTGCCCGCTCCCTTAACCCGGAACAGCGGACGTTCTCCTGCGGGAGCAGCGCCCCGCTGCCGTCCGGAATGAAGCAGGAAGCCAGGAGAGTTCTTCAGGTGCTGGGGGTCCTTCCGCACCTGCCCGAGATCACCGTTGCACAAGTACTCCAAAGCCTGGACCGCGTCGTGAAAGGCGCCTCCTACTGGCAGCCGCCGTCGGACACCGCGCGCATGCTGGCTGAACCCGAAGTGAGGGATCTCCTCCTTCCGGTGGCCATCGCCGTCGTCCGCGCGCGGCCCCAGTGGTGGCTGGCCCCCGGGGCGCTGACCCAGTACTACGTCCAGTGGATCGCCAGTACGACGATTCCCGGGACGGACCCGCCAACCCTGACCGGCAGCGCCGCCGGACTGCATCGGTGGCGTGAATCCATTGCCGCTGAAGAAGGCAACACGCCCCTGGTTGCCAACTGGACCGGCCGCTGGTGGTCCATCCCTGCGCTCTCGAACGTCCCCGCCACCACCCCGGCGATTCCAGGGAATGGTCCGGCCGGGCTGCAGATGGTCGAAGATCCGCTGCCCTGGGCGACGGCGCGGACCTATCCGCTCAGAGCCGTAGAAGGCGCCCGGATTTACGAGATCCGGGAAGCGCGCAGCTGGCAGGACCTGGTTTCCGCTTATCCGCTGGAAGTGACCCGCTCGCGCGGACGCAGCTGGGCAGTTAGTTCAGGGAACGCGGAGGCAGATACCTGGCTCTGGGCGATCCCCGACTGGCAGGCAGTGGCCCGGGATTACGACGGCGTTCACCTCAGCGTCGCCGGCTACCTGCGCACCGCCGGGAGCGTGCTCGACGCCGCAGGCATGAAAACCATGCTGGCAGGCTGGGCTCCGGCCGAAACCTGGTGGCTCAACGACGTCCTGGTTCCGGCCGGAGAGCCGGTGGACTGGACGGCCACTCCGGACCGTCATGGGTGGCAGGTACAGGCTGCCGCCGCCGTCTGACCTGCCGGCCGGAAAGCTCGCAACGCCCCCCCCAAAAAAACGCCGAGAGGGCAGTTTACGGCTGCTTTGGAGCTTCATTCGAGCCGTAACTGCCCTCTCGGGGGTGGAACTACAGCGGGGGACAGGACCTTAGTGGCCCCGGGCGATCCATTCGTCCAGATGCGGTGCCTCGGCACCGATCGTGGTCGAATCGCCGTGTCCGGTGTTCACCGTGGTCTGCGCCGGCAGGCTCAGCAGGCGCTCCCGGATGGAGTTAATGATGGTGCCGAAGTCGCTGTAGGAACGGCCCGTGGCTCCGGGACCGCCGCTGAACAGCGTGTCGCCGGAGAACAGCACGGGTGTGCTGCCTTCTTCGTCTTCCAGCAGGAAGCAGACCGAGCCGGGGGAGTGGCCCGGGGTGTGCAGTGCCTCGAGCGTGACCCCGGCGATTTCGAAGGTGTCTCCGTCCTCGATGACGTCATCGGGTGCTTCGTCCGGGAACACGGCGTCCCAGAGCATCCGGTCTGCCTCGTGCAGGAACACCGGGGCGCTGAACCGGTCCTGGGCCTCGGCCACGGCACGGATGTGGTCATCGTGGCCGTGCGTGAGCAGGATGCCCATGACTTCCCTGTCGCCGACGGCTTCGGCAATGGCGTCAACGTCGTGGGCCGGGTCGATGATGATGACCTGCAGGTCATCCCCAATGATCCAGACGTTGTTGTCCACGTCCCAGGTGCCGCCGTCCAGGCTGAAGGTGCCGGAGGTGACAACTTTGTCGATGCGCGCGGCCACTAGAGCTCCACCACCGAGCGCAGGACCTTGCCGTCATGCATCTTGTGGAAGGCTTCCTCGATGTCGCCCAGGCCGATCCGCTCGGAGACGAATGCGTCCAGGTCCAGGCGGCCGAGCTTGTACTGCTCCACCAGCATGGGGAAGTCGCGGCTGGGCAGGCAGTCGCCGTACCAGGAGGACTTCAGGGATCCGCCGCGGCCAAAAACGTCTGCCAGCGGCAGTTCGATCTGCATGTCCGGGGTGGGCACGCCCACCAGGACCACACGGCCGGCGAGGTCGCGGGCGTAGAAGGCCTGCTTGTAGGTTTCCGGGCGTCCCACGGCTTCAATAACGACGTCGGCGCCGTTGCCGCCGGTGAGCGCGCGGATGGCTTCCACCGGATCTTCTTCGCGGGAGTTGATGCCGTGCGTGGCACCGTTGGCGAGCGCCAGGTCAACCTTCGCCTGATCGATATCCACGGCGATGATGGTGGTGGCGCCGGCCAGCTTGGCGCCGGCAATGGCAGCAATGCCCACGCCGCCGCAGCCGATGACGGCCACGGATTCGCCGCGCTTTACTTCACCGGTGTTGATGGCGGCACCGATGCCGGCCATGACGCCGCAGCCAAGCAGGCCCACCGCGGCGGGATCGACGTCGTCGTCCACCTTGGTGCACTGGCCGGCGGCAACCAGCGTCTTTTCGGCAAAGGCACCGATGCCCAGCGCCGGGGACAGTTCCGTGCCGTCTTCCAGCGTCATCTTCTGGGTGGCGTTGTGCGTGTTGAAGCAGTACTGCGGCTGGCCCTTGCGGCAGGCACGGCACTCGCCGCACACCGCGCGCCAGTTCAGGATCACGCGGTCCCCCGGGGCCACTTCGGTGACGTCGGGCCCCACGGCGGAAACCACGCCGGTGGCTTCGTGGCCCAGCAGGAACGGGTAGTCATCGCTGATGCCGCCCTGCTTGTAGTGCAGGTCCGTGTGGCAGACGCCGCAGGTGAGGATGTCCACCAGGGCTTCTCCGGGCCCGGGATCCGGAACCAGGATGGTCTCCAGGGAGACCGGGGCGTTCTTTTCCTTGACTACTACAGCTTGGACCTTGTGAACCATGGGGGAGGGCTGCCTCTCGGGAGATGTCTCAGGGGCACCCCGGCGTTCCGGGGCTACTGTTCCATCCTAGGGACGCCGATGCCGGGAGTCACTTTCGTGGCTTCCGGCATCGGCTCGGTGAAAGGTCAGGTCAGAGGCCCAGACGGGACTTCACTTCTGCGGCGGAGGGGTTTGTTGCAGCTGAGCCGTCGGGGAAGATCACAGTGGGAACGGTCTGGTTGCCGCCGTTGAGGGATTCCACCAGCTCCGCTGTGCCTTCGGTGTTCTCAATGTTCACCTCGGTGTAGCCGATACCCGCCGAATCCAGCTGGGACTTCAGCCGGCGGCAGTATCCGCACCAGCTGGTGGAAAACATCGTGATGGTTCCGGCCTCGGGAGTGAACGCTTCGGCAGTGACGGACATTGGTGCTCCTTGCTGGGGTTGGTGTGCTGCTGTGCGGCTGCCGCTTTCAACGCCGCCGCCGGCGGTTTGATTCCCGGAAGGTACCCGGCCCGCCAGTTTCTGAGGGGGCGGCCCGCCGGCCGCGGAAGAAGACGCGGGATGAGGCGGATGCACAGGGCCTGAGGTTCATTCTTGGAAGACTACCGCCGGTGCGGCCTGGCCGGCGGTACGCGGTTCCCGGGTTGGGCCGGCAGCCGCGGCGCAGGGCAGACTGGAGGCATGTGCGGACGATACGTGATGGCCCGGGCGGCCGGCGACCTGGTGGCGGAGGCCGAGGCAGAGGCAGACGCCAACCTTGAACTGCGCCAGTCCTGGAACGCCGCGCCAACCTCCGACGTCCCGGTGGTGCTCGAACGGGTGCTCGACGGCGCCGCGGTGCGCCAGGTCCACGTGGCCCGCTGGGGTCTTGTACCGGGCTGGGCCAAGGACGCCTCCGTGGGAGTGCGGGCGTTTAATGCCCGCAGCGAAACACTGCTGGAGAAGCCAACCTTCCGCGACGCGGTGCTGGCCCGGAGGTGCGCGGTGCCCATGGAGGGCTACTACGAGTGGCAGGCCGGTCCCGGCGGCAGCCGGAAGCCCTGTTTTGTCCGCCGGGCTGACGGAAGGCTGCACTTTTTCGCCGGACTGTATGAGTGGTGGGCAGACCCGGCGCTGGACCCCGCGGATCCCCGCCGCTGGCTGCTCTCCACGTCCGTGATCACGCTGGCGTCGCCGGACCCGGAAGATCCCAGCCCGGTGCTGTCAAGGCTTGGAAAACTTCATGACAGGATGCCCCTGCCGCTGGCCGGGGAGGTCCTGGACAGGTGGATCGCTCCCGGAACCCTAAGCGCCACCGACGCACTCGGCCTGCTGGGACGCGCATTGGGCAATGTCTACGCCGCAGCAGGCGGCTGGATGATTGAACCGGCCAACCAGGCGGTCGGAAACGTACGCAATGATGGTCCCTGGCTGCTGGACGCGGAAGCTGAACCCGGCAATGAAACTGAGGCCGTGCTGTTCTAGGTGCGCGGCGTTCAGGTGCGGTCAGGAAACCGAGCTGGTGGGAAGTGCTGCACCCGGGTCACCGGGATCCAGCACTGACAGGCTCACGGTGCCGTCCGCGGCAACCTGCAGTCCGGGATTGTGGCAGATCTCCCAGCGGAAACCGTCCGGGTCCGTGAAGTAGCCCGAGTAGCCGCCCCAGCTCATCTGCGTTCCCGGCGCGGCAATGGACCCTCCTGCCGCAGCGGCCTCATGCAGGATCGCGTCCACGTCCTTCGGGGAATCAACATTATGGGCCAGGGTGAACGGGGCCAGGCGCGCTGCACCGGTTGCCCCGGACTCGGCTGCCAGATGGTCGCTGCGGAAGAAGGAGAGCAGGATCCCGTGTCCCACCTGGAAAAACACCACTTCACCCGGCACATACTGCAGGGGGTGCCAGCCCAGGCGGCCATAGAAGGCATAGGACACTTCAACATCGCGCACGCCTAGGGTGACAACGCTCAACTGGGGCAGCATGTAGGAAATCTTGCCACCGAACCCCCGGCAAACCCAGAACATGACCCGGCTCTCTTTTTCGCGCCGTACCGCAGCGGCCTTTGACGGATGGCGTTGACGCAGCAGATGACGGAGCCTCTTATTGAATCAGGCAGTGCACGTCCAGCGGCGGGGCGAAGACCGGCCAGGGTCAGCCCGCGCCCTCGCGAAGCGATGAGGCCAATGAGCACAGCGATCCCCCCGAATTCCGGCCGTTCAAAGTCCGGGCAGTCCCCCGCCGGAGCCGGTGCAGCCGCTTCTCCTCCGGGCCGGGAGGGCCCGCCCCGCGAAACCGGGCGCGGTGCAGGCCCGCCGGCCTGGCTGCGGATCGTGATCCCCGTACTGCTGATCATCCTCTGGCTGGGCCTTGGCGGGGTGGGTGGCCCGTATTTCGGCAAGATCAGCGAAGTCCAGCAGAATGACCAGGCCTCCTATCTTCCGGCCAGCTCCGCCTCCACGAAGGTCAGCGAGCTGCAGCCGGAGTTCACTGACAGCGACGCGGTTCCCGCCGTCGTGCTTTATGTCAACGACGCCGGACTGACGGACGCCGACCGCCGCTTCATCCAGGACCGGGAGAACGCTTTCGCTGACGCGCCGGGGGTCAGCGGCGGGGTGTCTCCGGCCCAATACTCCCAGGATAGGAAGGCAGCGGAGATCTTTGTTCCGGTGACGGATGACGACGCCGCCGCTGACAACGTGGAGAACCTCAGCACCGTGGCCAGGGACGGACTTCCTGCGGGGCTCACCGGGTACGTGACCGGACCGGCCGGCCAGCTGGCGGATATTTCCCAGGCGTTCGGCGGTATTGACGGTGCACTGCTGATTGTCGCTGTGGTCGCGGTGCTGGTGATCCTGGTGATTGTCTACCGCTCGCCGCTGCTGCCCATCCTGGTGCTGCTGACTTCGATCCTGGCGCTCTCCGCCGCGATCCTGGCGGTGTACTGGCTGGCCAAAGCCGGCGCAGTGACGCTGAACGGGCAGGTGCAGGGCATCCTGTTCATCCTGGGCATCGGTGCAGCCACGGACTACTCCCTGCTCTATGTCTCCCGTTACCGCGAGGCGCTTCGGGACTACGCGGACCGCTGGGGTGCAACCCGGGCCGCGCTGCGCGGCACGCTGGAACCCGTGAGTGCTTCCGCCGGCACCGTGGTGGCCGGGCTGCTGTGCCTGCTGCTCAGCGACCTGAACTCAAACAAGGCGCTGGCGCCGGTAGCCTCCCTGGGGATCGTCTGTTCCTATCTGGCAGCCATGACGCTGCTGCCGTCGCTGCTCTTCGTCTTTGGCCGCGCCGCGTTTTGGCCCCGCCGCCCGGCGTTCGGCTCCCCGCACCCGGACCGCGACCACCAGGCACGCGGCTTCTGGCCGGCCGTGGCCCGCACCGTGCGGAACCATTCCCGGCGCACCTGGCTGGTCTGCGCGCTCGTCCTGGCCGCGGCCGCGGTGGCGGTGGTGGATTTCCGCGCTTCCGGCGTGCCGCAGAGCGATTTTGTCCTGGGCCAGACCGAAGCCAAGGAAGGCCAGAGCGCGCTGGGCGAGCATTTCCCCTCAGGATCCGGCAGCCCCGTGCTGATCGTCGCACCTGAAGCGGAGCTGCAGTCCGTCGCGGAGACGGTACTGGGCACTGACGGCATCTCCGACGTCGCCGTGGCGGCACAGGGCACCCCCGCCGGCACGCTGCCCGTCACGGAAGGCGGAGTGCAGATCCCGCCGATCCCCGGTTCCGAAAATGCTTCTCCGAAGACCGTGGACGGGCAGGTGCTGCTCCAGGCCACCCTGACGGAGAACGCCGACTCAACGGCAGCGGAGAACACCGTCCGTGAGCTGCGGGAGAAACTGGCGGAGACGCAGGACGTCCTGGTGGGCGGCACCACGGCCACCACGGTGGACACCAACGACGCCGCGGAGCACGACCGCAACCTCATCATCCCCGTGGTGCTGGTGGTGATCTTCTTCCTGCTGATACTTCTGCTGCGGGCTGTGCTGGCTCCTTTCCTGCTCATCCTTACCGTCATGCTCTCCTTCGGTGCGACGCTGGGCATTTCCGCGCTGCTGTTCAACTATGTGCTGGACTTCCCCGGGGCGGATCCCGCGGTGCCGCTGTACGGGTTCATCTTCCTGGTGGCCCTGGGCGTGGACTACAACATCTTCCTGATGACCCGCGTGCGGGAGGAAAGCATCCTCCTGGGCACCCGGGACGGGATTATCCGGGGACTGATGATCACTGGCGGGGTGATTACCTCTGCCGGCATTGTGCTCGCTGCGACCTTCGCGGCACTGGGAGTGATCCCCGTCCTGTTCCTGGCGCAGCTGGCGTTCATTGTGGCCTTCGGCGTGCTGCTGGACACCCTGGTGGTGCGCTCGCTGCTGGTTCCGGCGCTGTCCTACGACATTGGCCCCCGTATCTGGTGGCCCTCGAAACTGGGCCGGCCGGCGGAACCGGAAAAGGCCGCAGCGGGCTCCCGGTAAACTTGAACCCATGGGAGAAACAGTGGAAACAGACCCGACAACCGAACAACTCGGGGCCGTACGCACGGCCATTGACGAGATTGACGAAGAAATTGTGGCGCTGATCTGGCGCCGTGAACGCCTGGTCCGGCTGGCCGGGGGACTAAAGGACGACGACGCCCAGGTCCGGGCCCGGGACCGGGTCGAGGAAGTTATCAACCACGTGCGGGAAGCCGCCCAGGCGCAGGAGCAGGACTCCACGGTGGTGGAAAAAACCTACCGCGCCATGATCGACGCGTTCATCGAATACGAACTGCGCACCCGGCACGAGGATGAAGCGCAGGCGCGGCTGGACGCCTTCAGCCGCAGTTAGCCCACATCAACAGACCAGCCGGTTACCAGGCCGCCGGGGCCGAGCCCAGCGGTGCAGCGGGAAGATCCCACGCCATTGATGGAACCGGTCCAACAGAGCTGAAAACCACAGGCGATGCCAGCCGCTCGCCGGGGCCCCACCAGGTCTGCTCCGCAGTCCGGGGCAGCACGGGGGATGTCCGCTCCGGCGGCGATTCCCACGGCGGGGGCACCGGCCGGCGTGCGTCCGCAGCGCGCTGCAGTTCCACCGCTGTCCGGGCCAGGGACAGCCGTGCAGCATAGACCTCGCCGTCCAGCCGCCGGGTCCAGGCACGCACCGCTGCCGCCGCAGCAAGGTACCCGGTGGCATGGTCCAGGGCCTGGACCGGCAGCGGGCGCGGCGCATCCGCTGCGGACCAAGCCATGCCGGCGTCGGCAATGCCCGACGCCGTCTGCACGAGCGAATCAAACCCGCGGCGCCCGCGCCACGGTCCGGTCCAGCCCCAGGCATTGACCGCCACGGTTACGACGCCGGGGCGCAGCTGCTGGAGGCGGTGTTCGTCCAGTCCCAGCCCGGTGAGGGCGCCGGGACGGTAGCCGTGCACCACCAGGTCCGCGGCGGAGATCAGCTCGCGGACCTTCGATGCGCCGTCGGGCGTGCGCAGGTCCAGCCGGGTGCAGCTTTTGCCCACCGTCATTTCCGCTTCAAGCGCGGGCTCCTCCCAGCCCGGCGGATCAATGCGCAGGACCCTGGCGCCGAACCCGGCCAGGAAGCGCGTAGCCACCGGTCCGGCGATGACGCGGGTCAGATCCAGGACCCGGACGCCATCCAGCGGCCGTTCAGCGGTTCCGGAGATTTCGGCAGGCAGCCGCGCCGCGCGCCGGGTCCACCCAATCAGGGGTTCAGCCCGGACGGACTGTCCCTGCGGGTGGGAGTGCCATTGTTCCGCCGTCCGCAGGTGCGCTGCGCAGCCCCCGGCTTCCACCACTGCAACTTCGAGTTCCCCGCCCTTCCAGGGCCGGACCGCCACGGACACAGTCTCAGGACCCGCGTCTGCGGGAAGGCCCAGGACGGCGAGCGCCGCGAGGCGGTGGTGCGGGGCATTGGTGTGCAACCGGATCCAGCCGTCGGCACACTGGTAGTCACGCGAGAGGGGGTCCCACGGCGGAGGCACGTCCCAGCCGGCAGGACGGAAGGACCCGCCGAACCACGCACGGGAAAGGTCCGGGTCCGCTTCGGCATGCACCGGGACGCCGGAAAGCCGGGAGGCGAGCTCCGCGACCGCACTGCCCGCTGCCGCCACGGACGCGGCGGCGAAGGAGCGCACGGGATAGCACGACTCCATGCAGCAGCTCCCTTCGGGTCCGGATTCCTGTTGGAGTAGGCTACGGCACAGATCCGGGCCCGGACAGTTTCGGCCCGCACCCAAGGCGCCACGTGAAAGGCACAGCAGTTGAAAGATCCTGGCACGCCCGGCAGCTCCAACTGGAAAGCGGTGGCCGCCGCGCTCGCAGATTCCCGCCGTCTGGACCTCTACGGCCGGATCATTACCGCGGCAGGACAGGGCGAACCGCTCTCCGGGCAGGACCTGGACCGGGAGGAAACCAAATCGCTGAACGCGCTGCTGAAGGCAGGGCTGGTCCATGCCGGGGAAGACGGCCTGCTTCCGGCGCCGGGGGTTTTCTCCCGCCTGCTCGCTGCGGACCGGACGCCCCGGGACGAGTCCCCGATGCGGCACCTGGGGCCGGGAAGCTCAGGAAACCTGCCCGCCAAACGGTCCGAACGCCTCGAAGTGCTGCATCATCTGGCCGGGGAGGTCTTTTCCCGGCACGGTGTCCTTGGGGACGGCGGCACCGGGAACCCAGCCGGCAGCCGTGCCCGGCTGACTGAAGCCGAGGTCACCGGGCGGCTGGCGGCGTTGACGAAGGACCCGGCGATGTTCCGGCGGGCCATGGTGGATGAAGGAATCGTGCGTCGCAGCCCGGACGGTTCAAGCTACTGGCTAACGGCTCCCCGCCCGGCAGACGGTATTGAATTCGCGGGCTAAGGGCAGGTCTGTTTCCGGTACGTCAGCATCAGGTACTGGGGCCGGGGACCGTTGACTTGGCCGGACGGCGGGCGTCGAATGGGAAGTGGGTTATGGTTTCGGACCATCCGTGGATGACTTCCCGAGGAGGCGTCATTGGCCGCTCGATTCACTGCCCACGGAGCCGAGGCCACCCATCCGGGGGCGCGGGCAGCCACAGACCTCGGGTCGCCGGCGTCGTCCTACCGGACAGCCTCCGCGCCCGTTGCGCCGGCGCCGCCTGAACCGCCGCTCCCATCCAGCGGAGGAGCCCCAGCGCCGCACAGCCGCCGCCAGCTTGCCGTGGTTTTCAGCGGCCTGATCATGGCGGTGCTGATCTCGGCGCTGGACCAGACAATCGTCTCCACCGCGCTTCCCACGATCGTGGGGGACCTGCAAGGACTGGAGCACCTGTCCTGGGTCATCACCGCCTACCTGCTGACGTCCACGATCGGGCTGCCCATTTACGGCAAGCTGGGTGACCTGCTGGGACGCAAGAACATTTTCATCTTTGCGATTGTGGTCTTCCTGCTGGGATCAGCGCTTTCGGGACAGGCCCACAGTATGGGCGAGCTGATCGCCTACCGGGCCCTGCAGGGAGTTGGCGGGGGCGGGCTGATCATCGGTGCGCAAGCGATCATCGGGGACATCGTTTCGGCACGCGACCGCGGCAAGTACATGGGCCTGATTGGCGCAGCTTTCGGCGTTGCCTCGGTCAGCGGACCCCTGCTGGGAGGATACCTGACCCAGTTCTGGTCCTGGCGCTGGGTGTTCTACATCAACCTGCCGCTCGGAGCGATTGCCCTGGCCCTAATCATTACTTCCCTTCACCTGCCCAAGCGCAGCGCTGCCGGGATCAAACTGGACTATCCCGGCGCCGTCCTGCTCGCCGTTGCGAGCGCTGCGCTGGTTGGCGTTACCAGCTGGGGCGGCGCTACCTACGCCTGGACCTCCCCGACCATCCTTGGGCTTGGCGCGGCAGCCCTGGTGGCCATCGCGGTGTTCATTCCGGTGGAGCTGCGTGCCTCCGAACCGATCCTCCCGCTGCGGCTGTTCAAAAACCGGAACTTTGTGGTGTGCACCCTGGTGGGGCTCGCCGTCGGGCTGGCGATGTTCGGCAGCATCTCCTACCTGCCGACTTTCCTGCAGATGGTCAACGGAGCCAGTGCCACCGACTCGGGGCTGATGATGCTGCCCATGACAGCCGGCCTGCTGCTCAGTTCCATCGGGACTGGCCAGCTCATCTCCCGCACCGGGCGGTACAAGATCTATCCGGTCGCCGGATCACTGGTCATGATTCTTGGCTTGCTGCTGCTCTCACGCATCTCAGCCGGGAGTCCGTACTGGTTTACGGCGCTGGGAATGTTCGTGCTCGGACTGGGAATCGGAATGCTGATGCAGAACCTCGTGCTGATCGTGCAGAACAGTGTTCCTCCGCAAAACATGGGCACAGGGGTTTCCTCTGCGAACTATTTCCGCCAGATCGGCGGAACACTTGGGATCGCCGTTTACGGATCGGTGTTTATTTCCCGGCTCAACGACCAGGTCGCCAATGCCCCGCAGGCCGTGCGCGGGGTGACCAGCCAGGGAGTGAACTCCATCAGCCCTGACCAGCTCAGGGCGCTGCCGGCTCCGGCACGGGACTTCATTGCCGACGCCTTCGGAACCGCCCTGCCACCGGTCTTCCTGCTGGGCATCCCTGCCCTGGGTGCGGCGTTCGTGCTGACTCTCTTTATTCGGGAGATGCCGCTGGCCAAGACAGCCAACGTTCAACTGGAAGGGGAAGCGCAACGCTAGTGGCCTCTGGTCTCCCCTCGCGCGTGGAGGCAGCAGCGGAGGAGCCGAACTCCCACCCGGTTCCTAGGGGGCACTGTGCTCATTGTCAGAGTGCAGTCGTACACTGGAAGTTCGAATATATGTTCGAATCAAGTTTTGTCCTGCCGGATACCAACAGGCACAGGCACAGGCTACAAGGCACAGCGAGGGGCAGCCATGGGACTTTTCAGTGAAGCAATTGAGGTGGTGTGCTCGCCTGCGGGCATACCGCTGCGTCTTATCTGGCAGGGCAGGACCTACAAGGTGGCCGCCAATCCCGTGCGCTGGTATGAACGCCGCCGCTGGTGGGAGGAAGAACTCCGGGCAGAACGCGGGCACGGCCCAGGACTGGTGGACTCGGAGATCTGGCGGGTCCAGGCGCGCCTGAGCCCGCGCTCGCCGCTGCGTACGCTGGACATTTCCCGGCAGGCTGCCTCGGACACCTGGCGGCTGATCCGGATTCATGACGCCCTGCGGGAAAGCGCCTAGTACCGTGCCATGAGTTTTACCCACCTCCACGCCGCTACGGCCTTTTCCGCCCACTACGGCACCTCCTGGCCGGAAGAACTGGCCCAGGCAGCCGCAGCGGACGGCGCCGATGCGCTCGCCTGCACCGACCGGGACGGCCTGTACGGCACGGTCAAGCACCTGCGCGCCTGCATGGATGCCGGCATTGATCCGATCATCGGCGTGGACCTGGCCCTGCTGGACGGGGAAGGCAAAGACGCAGAAGTGTCCGGCCGGGCGGTCATCCTTGCCCATGGGCACAACGGGGGAGCGGGTTACCATGCGCTGTGCCGGCTCATCTCCGATGCCCACGCCGGGACCTCGCCCTCCCGGGGGCGCGCAGGCCGTCCGCCCGGCGTCACCCTGGAACAGCTCGCCGCCCGGGTACTGGGCGGCGACGGGGAACCCGTGCTGACAGTGCTCGTGGGACCGTACACCGACGTAGGCCGGGCCATGCGCAGCCGCAGCTACGCCGTCGCCCGCACTCTGTTCCGGCGCTGGCTCGCAGTTATGCCGCGTGCTGCGCTCGCCGTGGAGGTAGTCACGCACCTCAGCGCGCCGGGCAGCAACCTGAGCCTGGCCCACGCGGTGCGGATGTTCCGGCTCTCCGATGAAATGCACATACCTGCCGTGCTGACCAACGCGGTGCGCTACGTGGATGAAGACGGCGCCGCCACCGCGGACGTGCTCGACGCCGCGCGTGCCCTGACGTCCATGGCACAGCTGCAGGACCTGCAGCCCAACGGCCAGGGCTGGCTGAAGCCGGGAAAGCAGATGGCAGCGCTCGCGGCGGAGATCAGCGAGGAAGCCGGCTTCGGGCGCTCGGGGGCAGTAAAGCTGCTTGCCGGAACCGAGGCGCTCGCAGATGCCTGCCGGATCGACCCGGCCGCAGACATGGGATGGAAGCAGCCGGTGGTCCCGGAAGCCGGGGTTATCGGGATCGACGCCGAACCCGGCCTGGAACTGCGCAGGCGCTGTGAAGCGGGAATCGGCAGGCGCTTCGGGCAGCTGGGCGGTTCAGCTGAAGCTGCCATGCGCAACCGGCTCGAACACGAGCTGGGGATCATCGAACGGCTCGGCTTCGCGGCCTACTTCCTGACCGTCGCGGAAGTCTCCACCATGATCCGGGAGATGGGGGTACGCGCAGCTGCACGCGGATCAGGGGCTTCCTCGCTGGTGAACTACCTGCTGGGCATCAGCCACGTGAATCCGCTGGCGCACGACCTGATTTTTGAACGCTTCCTCTCGCGGGACCGCTCCACCCTCCCGGACATCGACATTGACGTTGAAAGCGCCGAACGGCACAACGTGTACCACCGCATCTTCGAACGCTTCGGCGCACAGCGGGTCACCCTGATGAGCATGCAGAACGGTTACCGGGCACGCGGCGCCGTACGCGACGCCGGACTGGCCCTGGGGCTGCCCGAAGAGGAGGTCGGCGCCGTGGCCAAGGCGCTGTGGCGCTTCTCTGCGAGCCACTTCCGTGAGGCGCTCGCAGAGAAACCGGAACTGCGCGGTGTTGCCGAAGCCGTGCAGCAGAACCGGCAGCTGGATCTGCTGGTGGACCTGACCGAACGGCTGGACCGGCTGCCCCGGCACATCTCAATGCACCCGTGCGGAGTGATTCTGGGGGACACCTCGCTGCTGGACCGCACACCGGTGCAGCCCAGCGGCCTTGGCCTGCCCATGTCCCAGTTCGACAAGCACGACATGGATCCAATGGGCATGCTCAAGCTCGACGTGCTGGGCGTACGGATGCAGTCCGCCATGGCCTTCGCGCTGAACGAGGTGGTCCGGGTGCATTCCGGCGGAGACGACGTCGCCAGGGCCGGAAAGCACGTCCGGGAAGCGGAACCCCGCCCGGAATGGATCGGCGAAGACGGGCGGATCGATCTGGACGCCGTTCCGCTGGATGATGAACCAACCTTTGAACTGATCCGCAGCACCCACACCCTGGGCTGTTTCCAGATCGAGTCACCCGGCCAGCGCGAACTGGTGGGCAAGATGGCACCGCGGGACTTCAACGACCTGATCATCGACATTTCCCTGTTCCGGCCCGGGCCCATGAAATCGGACATGGTGCGGCCGTTCCTGGAGCACCGCCACGGCTGGGCGCCGGCTGTGTACCCGCACGAATCACTGCGCCCCGTGCTGGCCGAGACCCACGGCGTGACGGTCTTCCACGAACAGGTGCTGCGGACCTTTGACGTCTTCACCGGCTGCGGGCTTGCCAAGG
Source organism: Arthrobacter sp. (assembly GCA_040274025.1). Taxonomy (GTDB): domain Bacteria; phylum Actinomycetota; class Actinomycetes; order Actinomycetales; family Micrococcaceae; genus Arthrobacter_B. The sequence goes on from JBELZL010000008.1 coordinate 53,885, forward strand.
CGGACGAGCTGCGCCGGCTGCTGGGTAACCCAGCAGCCGAGCAGGGAGTGGAGGATTTCTTCCGGCAGGCAGCAGAAAAGCGCGGTTACGACGCGCAGACGATCGACAACGTCTGGGGAACACTGAAGGCCTTCGGCAGCTTCGGTTTCTGCAAGGCCCACGGTGCTGCCTTCGCCGTGCCCACCTACCAGTCGGCCTGGCTGAAGGCCCACCATCCCGAAGCGTTCCTTGCCGGAATCTTCGAACACGATCCAGGCATGTACCCGCGCCGGCTGCTGGTGGCCGAAGCGCGCAGGATGGGCATTCCCATCCTGCCGCTGGATATCAACCGCAGCGGCGAGCAGTACCGGGTGGAATGGGTTCCTGCCATTCCCGGGGAACCCGGGCGCAGGGCGCGCCCGGGGAGATTCGGGATCCGGCTCAGCTTCGCCGGCATTTACGGGCTCTCCGCCGCTGAAGTCCGGCGAATCGCCGCCGGGCAGCCGTTCGACTCCCTGGCGGACCTGCGTGCCCGCGCCAGGCTTTCCCGGCCGTCGATCCAGCGCCTGGCCCAGCTGGGGGCTTTCGATTCGCTCTCCCGGGAGACCGGTTCCCGCGGCACCCGGGCGGACCTGCTGCAGCACCTGGCTGACACGTCCGGGAAATCCGGGACCCGGAAATACGATCCGATTCCGGGCCAGCTGGCGCTTCCGCTCGGCGACACGGAACTGGCCAACCTCGTACCGCAGCTGCCGGAACCCACCCTGCCGGAGCGGGTCCGCACCGAACTGGACCTGCTCGCCGTCGATGTCAGCGCACATCTCGTGGACAGCTATGAACCGCTGCTCGCCGCCCTGGGGGTGACCAAGGCCGAATCGCTGCTGGGGCTGCGCAACGGCTCGGAGGTCCTGGTCGCCGGTATCCGGGTGGCCACCCAGACCCCGCCGATGCGCGGAGGGCGCCGGGTGGTCTTCATCAGCCTGGACGACGGCACCGGCTGCGTGGACTGCACTTTCTTCACCGAGGCGCAGGAGAAGACCGGTCCGCTGCTCTTCGGCACCGAACTGATGCTGATCCGCGGGCTGACCCGGCGCACCGGGCCCCGGGGCATGAGCCTGCAGGCGCTCCAGGCCTGGGACCTCACCGACACCGCCTCGCTGCCACTGGTGCAGCTGCCGGGAGAGGGCCCCGGGCCGGGTGCCGGCAGCAGGACCAACCGGCCGCGCGGCCGGTTGGTCGGCCTGAAGAACAGCGGATAACATCGTAAGGGCGCGCACCATAGCTGCACGGGCAAACCCGTGCTCAAGCGCCAGTACAAACGAATCAAGGAGACAACGTGTCAGTGCCGGAACAGTTCACCCTCATCGTCGACGGCGAAGAGACCACGGTGGATACTGGCACCACCGGTGCTCAGCTCTTCTTTGAGCGCCGCGAAGTCGTGGTCATGCGTGTCGACGGAGTCCTGAAGGACCTCGACACCCCGCTGGCTCCGGGCCAGAGCATCGAAGCCGTAACCATCGATTCCGAAGACGGCCTCAACGTCCTGCGCCACTCCACCGCCCACGTCATGGCCCAGGCCGTCCAGCAGCTGCGCCCCGACGCCAAGCTGGGCATTGGCCCGTACATCAAGGACGGCTTCTACTTCGACTTCGACGTCGCCGAGCCCTTCACCCCTGAGGACCTGAAGACCCTCGAGAAGATGATGCAGAAGATCGTCAACTCGAACCAGAAGTTCGTCCGCCGCGTGGTCAGCGAAGAAGAAGCCCGCGAAGCGATGGCCAACGAGCCGTACAAGCTCGAGCTGCTCGGCAAGAAGGACGGCGCCGAGGAAGCCGGCGAAGGCGCGAACATCGAAGTCGGCGCCGGCGAAATCACCATCTACGACAACGTTGACCGCAAGTCCGGGGACACCGTCTGGTGCGATCTGTGCCGCGGCCCGCACCTGCCCAACACCAAGCTGATCTCCAACGCCTTCGCGCTGACCCGCTCCGCCGCCGCCTACTGGCTGGGCAACCAGGCCAACCAGCAGCTGCAGCGCATCTACGGCACCGCCTGGCCCACCAAGGATGACCTGAAGGCCTACCAGGAGCGCCTGGCCGAGGCAGAGCGGCGCGACCACCGCAAGCTCGGCACCGAACTGGACCTGTTCTCCTTCCCGGACGAACTCGGTTCCGGCCTGCCGGTGTTCCACCCCAAGGGCGGCATCATCCGCAAGGCCATGGAGGACTACTCCCGCCAGCGCCACACCGAAGCCGGCTACGAGTTCGTCTACACCCCGCACATCACCAAGGGCCACCTGTACGAGGTTTCCGGCCACCTGGACTGGTACCGGGACGGCATGTTCCCTCCCATGCACGTTGACGAAGTCACCGACCCGGAGACCGGCGAGGTCACCAAGCCCGGCCAGGACTACTACCTGAAGCCGATGAACTGCCCCATGCACAACCTGATCTTCCGCTCCCGCGGACGGTCCTACCGCGAACTGCCGCTGCGGCTCTTCGAATTCGGTTCGGTCTACCGCTACGAGAAGTCCGGCGTCATCCACGGCCTGACGCGCGTGCGCGGCATGACCCAGGACGACGCCCACATCTACTGCACCCGCGAGCAGATGAAGGACGAGCTGACCAACACGCTGAACTTCGTGCTGGACCTGCTCAAGGACTACGGCCTGGATGACTTCTACCTGGAGCTCTCCACCAAGGACCCGGAAAAGTACGTCGGTTCCGATGAGGTCTGGGAAGAAGCCACCCGCACCCTGGCCGAGGTAGCTGAAGCCTCCGGCCTGGACCTGGTTCCGGATCCCGGGGGAGCAGCCTTCTACGGTCCGAAGATCTCCGTGCAGGCCCGCGACGCCATCGGCCGCACCTGGCAGATGTCCACCATCCAGCTGGACTTCAACCTGCCCGAGCGTTTCGAGCTCGAATACCAGGCAGCCGACGGCACCCGCCAGCGCCCGGTCATGATCCACCGTGCCCTGTTCGGTTCGGTTGAACGCTTTATGGCCGTGCTCACCGAGCACTACGCCGGTGCGTTCCCGGCCTGGCTGGCTCCGGTCCAGGTAGTGGGCATCCCCGTTGCCGAAGCGTTCAACGATTACATGTACGACGTCGTGGACAAGCTGAAGGCCGCGGGAATCCGCGCCGAGGTCGATGCCGGAACGGACCGCTTCCCGAAGAAGATCCGCACCGCCTCGAAGGAAAAGATTCCCTTCGTCCTGATCGCCGGCGGCGAGGACGCCGAGGCCGGGGCAGTCTCCTTCCGCTTCCGTGACGGCAGCCAGGACAACGGCGTGCCGGTGGAGGAAGCCGTGAAGCGGATCGTCGAAGCTGTCCGGAACCGGGACAAGTAGCGGTACGGGGGAGTCCAGATGGAAAGCCAGGAACAGTATCCGCACGACGGCGATGTGACGGACAATTTCGAACTCGCCGGAGTGCCGGACGCGTTCCAGCGACTCTGGACTCCCCACCGGCTGGCCTACATCAAGGGCGGGCAGGACCAGGTTTCCTCCGAGGACAACTGCCCGTTCTGCGCAGCCCCGTCCCACTCGGACGAGGAGGCCCTGATTGTCCACCGCGGCCGGCACGCCTTTGTGATCCTGAACCTGTTTCCCTACAACGCCGGCCACCTGCTGGTCTGCCCGTACCGGCACGTTCCGGACTACACCGACGTCGACACCGAGGAGACAGCGGAAATCGCTGCCCTGACCCAGACAGCCATGCGCGTGCTGCGGAAAGTCTCCGCACCGGCGGGCTTCAACCTCGGGATGAACCAGGGTGTGGCCGGCGGTGCCGGGATTGCTGCGCACCTGCACCAGCACATCGTGCCGCGCTGGAGCGGTGACGGGAACTTCCTTCCGATCATCGCCCACACCAAGGCCATCACGCAGACCCTGGGCGAAGTACGGCAAATGGTTGCCGATGCCTGGCCTGCCTCCGAAACTTCTTCCAGCAAACCGTTCCCTGACAGCGGAACGGATGAGGCTTAACACGTGCTCAACAAATATGCCCGCGGTTTCTTTACCGCGCTTTTCACTCCGCTTGCTTCCTGGCTGATCCGGCACCGGGTCTCACCCGACGCGGTGACGATTATCGGCACCCTGGGTGTCATGATCGGTGGCCTGGTCTTTTATCCGCTGGGCCAGCTGTTCTGGGGCACGATTTTCATAGTGCTCTTTGTGTTCTCCGACGTGATTGACGGCATTATGGCCCGCCAGCAGGAGCGCAAAGGAAAATGGGGTGCCTTCCTGGATTCGACCCTGGACCGGTTTGCCGACGGCGCGCTGTTCGCCGGCGTGAGCATCTGGTTCTTCACCGGGGGCGGCAACGACGCGATAGGAATCGCAGCCCTCATCTGCCTCGTACTGGGCATGCTGGTCTCCTACATCCGGGCCAAGGCCGAGTCGCTTGGCTTCAATGCCAACGTGGGACTGGCCGAGCGCGCCGAGCGCCTGGTCTTCCTGCTGACTGCCACCGGCCTGGTTGGGCTGGGGATACCGGAGCCGGTGCTGCTGGTGGTGCTCATAGCGCTGTGCCTGGCCAGCTGCGTCACGATTGCCCAGCGCATGGGTACGGTGCGGCGCCAGTCCGCCGCCGGCGTCGTTGGCCAGGACCTGGACCAGGACCTGGGTAAAGATACGTAGCGTAACCCCGCGGTGAACGGTATGCGGGCTTACGATTGGCTTTCCTGCCGAACTACCAGAGAGCTCCGCCATGCCTACAGATTCTCCGTCCCAGCCCACCGCCGCAACTGGTGGCAGCCGCGTGAAGCGCGGCATGGCTGAAATGCTCAAGGGCGGCGTCATCATGGACGTCGTCACTGCCGAACAGGCCCGGATTGCCGAAGACGCCGGCGCTGTTGCCGTCATGGCGCTGGAACGCGTTCCGGCAGATATCCGCGCGCAGGGCGGCGTGTCGCGGATGAGCGATCCGGACATGATCGACAGCATCATCGACGCGGTTTCGATCCCCGTGATGGCCAAGGCCCGGATTGGGCACTTCGTTGAGGCGCAGGTGCTGCAGTCCCTCGGCGTCGACTACATCGACGAGTCCGAGGTGCTTACCCCCGCTGACTACGCCAACCACATCGACAAGTGGAAGTTCACCGTTCCGTTTGTCTGCGGTGCCACCAACCTGGGTGAAGCACTGCGCCGGATCAACGAGGGCGCTGCCATGATCCGTTCCAAGGGCGAAGCAGGCACCGGCGACGTTTCAAACGCCACCATGCACATGCGCCAGATCCGTACCGAGATTGCCCGGCTTTCCTCACTGCCCGAGGATGAGCTCTACGTGGCGGCCAAGGAACTGCAGGCCCCGTACGAACTGGTGAAGGAAGTCGCTTCCGCGGGCAAGCTCCCCGTGGTGCTCTTCACGGCCGGAGGCATTGCCACCCCGGCGGATGCCGCGATGATGATGCAGCTGGGTGCCGACGGCGTCTTCGTCGGCTCGGGCATTTTCAAGTCCGGCAATCCGGCCCAGCGCGCCGCAGCGATCGTCAAGGCCACCACCTTCCACGACGATCCGGATGAGATTGCCAAGGCCTCCCGCGGTCTGGGCGAAGCCATGGTCGGCATCAACGTGGACGAGATTCCGCAGCCGCACCGCCTCGCCGAGCGCGGCTGGTAGGACTTAACCAAAGCAGCGCACCGGTCCCGGGATTATTCCGGGACCGGTGCGTTTTTCGTTTCCTAGCCCAGCGCCATCGAGTAAGTCCGCCCGCGCCCAACCAGCGAGAAGCCGCGGGCTGCACAAAGATCCTGCCCGGCGGCGGTCGCGTTGACCACCAGGTGCTCGGCGCCGGCCGCCTCCGCAGCGGCTGCACCGGCACTGAGCAGAGCGGTTCCGAAGCCCCTGCGGCGGCTGGAAGCACCAACAGCCAGGGAAAAGATGCCTGCCACCTTGGACAGGCCCGCGGCGCCGGAGGGGTAGAACGCGTACGCCCGGCCGGTCATGCGGGCAGAGTCCCGGGCCGCGATATGCCAGGCCTGCCGGGGCTGGGAATGTCCAACCCGCAGTTCCTCCGCGTCGGCCCCGGAGACCTCGCGCGGCTGGATCTCAACCGCGGCGCCCTCGGCGGACCAGGACTGCGGCGCGCGCACGGGCGCAGTCATCCAGCAGGTCTGCGGTCCGCGGCGGAATCCGAATGTTTCCAGCGGCGCGTGGTCCACGGACCCGCCAAGCCAAGCCGTGACCGAAGATGCTCCAAGCCGCGAGCCCTCGGCCAGCCCGGGCCGGATCCCCGCCGGTGAAATTTCCTCCGGGAACATCAGCATCAGCTGCCGGCGAGCCGGGAGCCAGACCCACCGCGACTCGTGGGTGCCGAACGAACGGCCTCCGGTGGCAGAGGCGAGGGAAGAAAACCAGGCGTGCTGCAGGCGCTGGCAGGAGGCAATGGTGGGCATGGTTTTCAGGACAGGCCCCGGCGTTCAAGCAGGGGAGTGAGGTCCGCATCCCGTCCGCGCAGGTTGCGGAAAGACTGCAGCGGGTCCTCCGAGTAGCCTCGGGAGAGCAGCTTGCTGCGGAACGCCTCTCCGTTGGCGCGGGTCAGCCCGCCGTTCTCGGTAAACCACTGCACCGTGTCGGCATCGAGCACTTCGCTCCAGATGTAGGAGTAGTAGCCGGCTGAGTAGCCTCCAGGGAAGATGTGCTTGAAGTAGCCGGTGCGGTACCGCGGAGGAACCAGGGCGGGGTCGATCCCTGCGTCCAGCAGCGCCTTGTGTTCGAAGGCTTCCGGATCGGCAACGGGGTCCTGCCCGGGCGGAAGCACATGCCAGGCCCAGTCCAGCAGGGTGGCCCCGAGGTATTCGGTGGTCCGGAAGCCCTCACCCCACAGGGACGCGGCCCGGACCTTGTCCAGCATGCCGGCCGGAAGCGGTTCGCCGGTCTGGTAGTGCCGCGCGAAGTTGGCCGCGACCTCATCGGTAAGCATCCACATTTCGTTGACCTGGGAGGGATACTCCACGAAGTCGCGCGGAACTGCCGTGCCGGCGAAGCGGGGGAATCCGACGTCGGAAAACAGCCCGTGCAGCGCATGGCCGAATTCGTGGAAGGCGGTGACAACCTCGTCAAAGGTCAGCAGGGCGGGTTCACCGTCTGCGGGCTTGGAGATGTTCAGGTTGTTCACCACCACCGGCTGGTGGCCCAGCAGCCTGGACTGCGTGACCAGCTCGTTCATCCAGGCGCCGCCGCTCTTGGTGTCCCGCGTGAAGTAGTCGCCCAGGAACAGCCCGAGCCCGGTTCCGTCTTCATCCTGAACTTCCCAGACCCGGACGTCGGGGTGGTAACCGGTGAGGTCCTTCCGCTCCGTGAAGGTAATGCCGTAGAGCCGGTTGGCGGCGAAGAACACGCCGTCGTGCAGGACCCTTTCGAGTTCGAACCAGGGCCGCAGCGCTTCCAGATCCACGGCGTATTCTTCACGCCGGACCTGCTCGGAGTAGTACGCCCAGTCCCAGGGCTGGAAGTCCTCGATACCGTCGCGTGCGGCAGCGGCACGGAGCTTCTCAGCTTCGGCACCGGCATTGCGGACTGCCGGCGGCACCAGCCGAGCCAGCATCTCCTCCACAGCGGCGGTGGTCGGTGCCGTCTGGTCCTCCACAGCGTAGGCCGCGTGGTTGTTGTACCCGAGCAGGGCCGCGCGTTCAGCACGCAGCGCGGCTATCTCCGCCGCGATGCCCAGCGTGGAGTTCTTGTTGTCCCGGAATCCCCGCTGAACGGACGCTTCAAAGAGCCGGCGCCGGACGTCCCGGTTCTTCAGCTTCGCCAGGGCCGGCTGCGGAGTGGGGAGGATAAGCGTGAGCAGGTACTTGGCGCTGGAACCGGCTGCCTGGGCAGCTGCGGCCGCGGCGGCAATGTCGTCCGGTGCCAGGCCGTCGAGCTCGGCTTCATCATGCAGTTCCAGGGCCGAGTCGTTGGTGTCCGCGAGCAGCCGCTGGGAGAACGCCGTGCCGAGCTCTGACAGGCGGGTGTTCAGTTCGCGCATCCGTGCCTTGCCGGCGTCGTCGAGCGCAGCGCCGGCCCGGACAAACCGGCGCCGGTACTCAGCGAGCAGGCGGGCCGGCTCCCCGTCCAGGCCTTCCTCCGGCACGGAGTTCACGCGCTCAAAGAGTGCTGAATCCTGATAGATGCTGTCCTGGTGCGCGGAGAGCAGCGGGCTGACTTCCTGCTCAAGGGCCTGGATTTCCTCCGTCGCGTGGGACATCACCGCGTTGGAGAACACGGAAACGGTCCGAGCCAGCAGCTGGCCGGAGGCCTCCAGTGCAGCGATTGTATTCTCGAAGCCGGCCGGCTCCGGATTGGCGGTGATGGCGCGGATTTCAGCCTGCTGCTCCTCCATCCCGGCCTTGAAAGCGGGGAGAAGATCGGCGGTGGTGATTGCTGCGAAATCCGGCAGGCCGTACGGCAGAGTGCTTGGCGAAAGTAGGGCATTGCTCATGGGAATAAACACTTTCACAGGCTTGCCTGCGCAACCAGCCGACGGGCCGCGTATGCTCATCCCGGCGCAGATTGTGCCGGCACGCGGCCTACTTCAAACGCACCCGGGGGAATGATGAACGGACACCGCCCACTCACAACTCGCAGCGGAAAGCTCTTCGCAGCACTGGCCCTGGTGTCCTCGCTGGCGCTGGCGTCCTGCTCCGCTGCTTCCGAAGAGGCCCGGGAATCTCCCTCCGCTGCGGTGACGTCAGCTTCTCCATCGGCGGAACCCACGCCCGAACCGACCACAACGCCGGGGGCCGGCCCGGAGTGTCCCGGCCTTCGCTGTTCAACGGTGATGCTCTCCGGAGACCTGCTGGTCCACCCCCAGCTCTGGGACCAGGCCCGTGCTGATGCAGCGGCGACCGGAAAGCAGCCGCTGGACTTCGAACCGCTGCTGGCGGGCATGCGGCCTTACGTGTCCGGCTCTGACCTGGCCGTCTGCCACATGGAAACCCCGGTTGCCGAGGCAGACGGGCCGTACACGGGATACCCGATGTTCAACGTGCCGCCGCAGATCCTGACCGCTGCTGCCGCCGTCGGCTACCAGGCCTGCACCACGGCCAGCAACCACACCATCGACGCCGGCACCGAGGGGCTGAACCGGACCCTGACGGTGCTGGATTCGCTCGGCCTGGAACACACCGGCTCCTACGCTACCGAGGCCGATTCCGGGATTCCGCTCATTCTGGATACCTCGGGTGCGCGCATCGGTGTCATCCAAGCCACCTACGGGTTGAACGGACTCACGGCCGACTATCCGTGGCAGGTGGACATGCTCGACGCCGGGGACATGATTGCCCGGGCACAGGCTGCCAGGGAGCAGGGAGCGGACATTGTGATCGGCGCGGTCCACGCCGGTGAAGAGTATGCCTCGATGCCGAATTCACAGCAGATCGAAACCGCCCACGCGCTGGCGGACAGCGGCCAGTTCGACCTGATCTACGGCCACCACACACACTCGGTGCTGCCGATCGAGAACTACAACGGCACCTGGATTGTCTACGGTCTCGGCAACGCGGTCACGGAGCTCTCGCCCTGGTACGCGGTGAACAATGAGGGCCTGATTGTGCGGGCGCAGTTCGTTCAGGAGAACGACGGCGCAGAGTGGCGGGTCAGCGACCTCGCCTGGGCGCCGTCCGTCATTGTGCGCGATCCCTACCGCTGGTGCTCGGTCGCGGCGGACCTGCCTCAGGGGGCGTGCGCTTCAGAGGCACAGCAGGCGGAGGTGCGGCAGCGGACTATCTCCGTGGTGGAGTCCATGGGGGCAGGCGAGGACGGAGCACACGAGTGGCTGGTGTCGGAGGACGTTTCGGCGCGTTGATTCTTGGGCCTGCTTGGCCTCTGCCGGGCGGGCCCCGGCGGACGGGCCCCGGCGGACGGGCCCCGGCGGACGGGCCCGGCGGACGGGCCGGAACGGCGGCAACGAAACTCCTTCGCTCGCAGAGCCCGCTCGGAGTATTAAAGCTGCCTAATCCGGCCCGTCCTGCGGTCCCTCGGTCTGTCCGGGGTGGGAATCGGGACCCGCGCTTCCCACGGTTTGTGACGGGTGATGGCTGGTGGGGTCACATCGGCCACAGGGGTAACGGAAGCTGGGAATGCTGGGCCGGAGCCGGGCCAACAGGCCCGGAAGCCACGGAGAAGCGGCGCCGAAAACGCAGCGCAGAAAAACTACCGGGGACGGTTGGCAGCGTGGGAGCGGGCAAACTCGGAAAGGCGGGCAAGCTCCGCGAGGTTGGCATCGGCAGCAGGAACGGGATCGAAGGAACCGTAGCGCCGGGTGACGGCCTGTTCGATCAGGAAGTCCGCAACCGCCGGGTTCTTGGGAAGCAGCGAACCGTGCAGGTAGCTGGCCACAACATTCTTGTACCGGGCGCCCTCGGTGTCGTCCTTGGTGTTGTTGCCCTCGCCCTTGCGGACGACAGCCAGGGGCTTCGCGTCCGGACCCAGGAAAGTCTGTCCGCTGTGGTTCTCGTAGCCGTGGATCTCGCCGAACTCTTCGCTGACCGAAAGCACATTGCCGATCAGCCGGTCCGGGCCGCCGTGCGTTTCAATGTCCAGGACACCGATGCCGGGGATAAGAACGCCGTCGTGCGTCTTGAAGAACCGGCCGAAGAGCTGGTACAGCCCGCAGATCACGAGCATCGGCAGGCCGTCGTCGGCCAGGGCACGCAAGGTCGGGGCCAGAGTCTGCAGATCCTGCTGGATCACCACCTGGCCGCTGTCCTGTCCGCCGCCGCCCACAATGAGGTCAGCGTCGGAGGGGAACTTATCGCCCGGGTTGTACTCGGTGACCACGGGGTTGTAACCCTGCCACTTCAGGCGCTGCTTCAGGACCAGGACGTTGCCCCAGTCACCGTAGATGTTCATGTCCCGCGGATAGAGCTGAACAATGTGGATGTCCCGGCTCATGAGACCACCTCAACCTTCGTGATCTTGGAGAGTTCGCGCCGCACGGCGAGCATGGCGGTATAGGTGCAGAAGATGCGCATCGGCTGCGTGCCGGCACCGGCAATGAACTTCGCCAGTGCATCCGGAATCTCCGGCACCACTTCGCGTACCGGTACGTCGTCGTACTTCAGCCGCAGGGCCATGTCATAGGCGCGGACGCCGGTGACCATGTCCACACCGCCGGACAGGGTTTCGAAGTCAACATCCCAGAGCCAGGACATGTCCCGGCCGTCGGCGTAGTTGTCATTGATCGCGATCATGGTCGCGTAGCCGTGCGCGGCGAAGGACTTTAGGCCCAGCCGGAATCCGGAGGGGTTCTTCACCAGCACGAGTTCAAGCGGCGCGCCGTTGACGGTCAGGGACTCGCCGCGGCCGAAAGCAGGCTCCACGTTGGACAGCGACTCGAACAGGGCGGTCCGGTCTGCCTTGGAGCCCAGGATCTGCCGGGCGAAAGTCAGCGCGGCTGCCGCGTTGAAGATGTTGTAGACACCGCGCAGCTTCAGGCTGGTGGTGGTCGGCGTGCCGTCTGCCAGGAAATCAGCCTCTGTTTCAGCAACCCGGGTAAGAACGACGTCGGCAGGCTGGGCGGCGGCGATCGCTTCGGAGCGCGAGCCGCGCATCTCGTCATCGTTGGGGAACGTGCTGCGCAGCGACGCGTCCAGGCCGAAGTACGAAACCTTCGGGCCTGAGAGCGATTCAGCGATGGAAGCCACCCGCGGATCCTCGCGGTTCAGCACCACGGTTTGCGTGGTCGCCGTCGCGATCTGCTCCAGCAGCCGGGTGGTCTTGTCGATCTCGCCAAAACGGTCCAGCTGGTCGCGAAGGACGTTCAGCAGCAGGGCGTAGCGCGGCTGGATCAGCTTCACGAAGTGCACGGCGTGCGCCTCGTCCAGCTCCAGGACCGCGATGTCCGCATCCAGGCGGCCGCGCAGGTTCACTTCGCCGAGCAGGGCGGCAGCCACGCCGCGGGTGAAGTTGCTGCCGGTGCGGTTGGTAAAGACTTTCAGGCCTTGTCCCTCCAGCAGCTCAACCACCATCTTGGTGGTGGTGGTCTTGCCGTTGGTTCCGGAGACGACGGCGACGCCGAGGGGCAGGGTGGAGAGTGTCCGCCGGATAAAGTCCGGGTCGATTTTCTCCACGACGAGGCCGGGGAGGGCGGAGCCTCCGCCGCGCAGCCGGGAGGCGCCGCGGACCAGTTTGCCGACCAGAATGGAGAAGGAACTCATGGATACCGAATATATCCCACCGTCACGAACCGGGCCGGGAAGAGCCGGGCAACCTAGAATGAAGCAATGACCGAAATCACGCCGCGGGACACCGCGGCACCGCTGGTGGGAGTGCTGGCGCTGCAGGGCGGAGTCCGTGAACACGTGCAGGCACTTCAAGCCGCCGGGGCACGGACCGCGCTGATCCGCAGGGCCTCGGAACTCGATGCCCTGGACGGGCTGGTGCTGCCCGGCGGGGAGTCCACCACGATTGACAAGCTGATGCGCCTGTACGGGATCGCCGAACCGTTGCGGATGAAGATTGCCGCCGGATTCCCCGTGTACGGTTCCTGCGCCGGCATGATCCTGCTCGCGGACCGGATTACGGACCCGGCGCTGGATGCCGCCGGCGAACCGCAGCAGACCCTGGGCGGGCTGGACATAGTGGTGCGCCGCAACGCGTTTGGCCGCCAGCGTGAGTCCTTTGAGGTCAGCCTGCCGTTCGCGGGACTGCAGTCGCTGCCGAGCCAGGACCCTGCCCGGCAGGCCGAACCCGTGCACGCAGTTTTCATCCGCGCACCGTGGGTGGAGAAGGTAGGCTCCTCCGTGCAGGTTCTTGCGCAGGTCCCGGCCGGAGACGGCGGATCAGGTGCTGGAAATGGCGCAGAAGATTCAGTCGCTAGAATTGTCGCAGTGCGTTCGGGAAATCTGCTGGCCACCTCGTTCCATCCGGAAGTAACGGGGGAGCGCCGCATCCACGAACTTTTTATCCAGATGATCAGAGGAGACGCGTAAAGCATGTCGGGCCACTCGAAATGGGCAACTACCAAGCACAAAAAGGCCGTAATTGATGCCAAGCGTGCCAAGTCCTTTGCCAAGCTGATCAAGAACATCGAAGTTGCAGCGCGTGCCGGCGGTGCGGACATGGCCGGCAACCCGGCGCTGGAACTCGCCGTACAGAAGGCCAAGAAGACCTCTGTACCCAATGACAACATTGACCGCGCCATCAAGCGCGGAGCCGGTCTCACCGGCGAAGTCATCGACTACACGGAAATCATGTACGAGGCCCGCGGGCCGCAGGGATCCGCCGTGCTGATCGAGTGCCTCACCGACAACAAGAACCGTGCCGCGTCCGAGGTCCGCCTGGCCATCACCCGCAACGGCGGCTCGGTTGCGGACCCCGGCTCCGTCTCCTACATGTTCAACCGCAAGGGCGTTGTTTCCCTGCCCAAGAAGGACCTCACCGAAGACGACCTGCTGATGGCAGTGCTCGACGCCGGTGCTGACGAGGTCAAGGAATCCGGGGACAACTTCGAGATCCACTGCGAGCCCTCAGACCTGCGTGCCGTAGTGGCGGCCCTCGAGGAAGCCGGCATCGAGTACGAGACTGACGAAGTCGAGTTCGTTTCCTCCATGCTGGTGGATCTGGAAGCCGACGCCGCCCGGAAGTTCATGAAGCTGGTGGACGCGCTGGAAGAACTGGATGACGTCCAGAACGTCTACTCGAACGCCGACATCTCCGCGGACGTTTTCGCGCAGCTCGAAGAAGACTGAGCACCGCGTGCCTCTCCGGGTCCTGGGTGTTGACCCGGGACTGACCCGCTGCGGACTGGGCGTAGTCGACGTCGAGGGCAACCGCCGCGCCACCATGGTGGCTGTGGGGGTTGCCGGAACCGAGGCCGGTACCGCACTCGACGCGCGGCTGCTGGCCATCTCCGAAGCAATTGAGCTCTGGCTGGATACGCATACTCCGGACGTCCTTGCCGTGGAGCGCGTATTCAGCCAGCTCAACGTCAGCACCGTCATGGGCACCGCCCAGGCCTCCGGCGTCGTTATTGCCGCCGCCGCCCGCCGGGGGATTCCGGTTGCGCTGCACACCCCCACGGAGGTCAAGGCCGCCGTTACGGGTTCAGGATCAGCCAACAAGGAAGCAGTGGGCCGAATGGTCACCAAGATCCTGCGGCTCACCGAAATGCCGCGGCCGGCCGACGCCGCTGACGCCCTCGCGCTGGCAATCGCCCACGCCTGGCGGCGCGGCGCGGTGGGACCGGGACAGGCTGCCACCCAGGGATCGGCGTCGTCCGGCGGCGGTCCGGCCGCCTCGGGACTCACCCCGGCACAGCGGCTGTGGGCAGAAGCGGAAGCCAAAGCGAAACGCGCCCGCTACTAAAGTTCCGGCAAACCGGGGCCGGGACAGTAGGCTGTTCGTAGATATGTTCTATTTCGTTCCCGGATCAACGCACGGAGTTTCCCCATGATCGCCTCCCTACGCGGCGTCGTAACCTACGTCGGCACCGCCTCCGCCGTCATTGACGTCAACGGCATCGGCATGGCCGTCCAGGCGACTCCGCAGACCTTGATGTCCCTGCGGACCGGAGCCGAAGCGCTGCTTCACACTGCGCTCATTGTCCGTGAGGACTCCATGACGCTGTTCGGATTCGGCGAGCCGGGGGAGCGCGAAGTCTTTGAAACGCTGCTGGGCGTCAGCGGCGTCGGCCCGCGCATCGCTCTTGCGGTGCTGGCCGTCCACACGCCGGAAGCAGTCCGGATTGCCGCGTCCACCGGAGATGACAAGGCATTCAGCAAGGTTCCCGGAATCGGCCCCAAGGGCGCCCGCCGGATTGTGCTGGAACTGGCGGACAAACTGGTGCCGCTGGGCACCGAGGAAGCTCCGGCCGGTGTACCCGCCTGGAACGACCAGGTCCTCTCCGCCATGACCGGGCTGGGATGGTCTGAGAAGGACGCGGCCGCGGCGGTCGAAGCCACGGCAGCAGAGCATCCTGAAGCAGCAGCGGCCGGCAATGTGGCAGAGATCCTGCGCCTGACCCTGCGCCGCCTGGGCCAGGACGGTGCCCGTGCCCGGTCCCCGCAGCGGGCAGGCTAGCGTGGCTGCCTCCGAAGCGCTGACTGCGGCAGCCCCCGATCCCGATGACAAGGCCATCGAGGCAGCCCTGCGCCCGAAGAACCTCGATGACTTTGTAGGCCAGAAACGCGTCCGCGAACAGCTTTCCCTGGTCCTTGAGGCCTCCCGGCTGCGCGGCCGCAGCGCTGACCATGTGCTGCTCTCCGGCCCTCCCGGCCTGGGCAAGACCACGCTGTCCATGATCATCGCCGCTGAGATGAACGCGCCGCTGCGCATCAGCTCCGGCCCCGCGATCCAGCACGCCGGAGACCTGGCAGCCATTCTTTCTTCGCTGACCGAAGGCGAGGTGCTGTTCCTGGACGAGATCCACCGGATGTCCCGTCCGGCTGAGGAAATGCTGTACATGGCCATGGAGGACTTCCGCGTGGACATTGTGGTGGGCAAGGGAGCCGGGGCCACGGCCATCCCGCTGGACCTGCCGCCGTTCACCCTGGTTGGAGCCACCACCCGTGCCGGGCTGCTCCCGGGGCCGCTCCGCGACCGGTTCGGGTTCACCGGCCACCTTGAGTTCTACTCGACGGCGGAACTTGAACTGGTGCTGCGCCGCTCGGCCATGCTGATGGATATGAAGGTCAACTCCGCAGGTTTTTCCGAGGTTGCCGGCCGCTCCCGGGGAACACCGCGTATTGCCAACCGCCTGCTGCGCCGGGTTCGTGACTGGGCGCTGGTTCACGGCATCGACCAAATCGATGCCCGCTCTGCCGGGGCTGCCCTGGACATGTATGAGGTGGACGAGCGCGGCCTGGACCGGCTGGACCGGTCCGTCCTGCACGCTCTGGTCACCAAGTTCGGCGGGGGACCGGTGGGTCTGTCCACCCTGGCCATCGCCGTCGGCGAGGAACCGGAGACCGTGGAGACCGTCGCCGAACCCTACCTGGTCCGTGAAGGCCTTCTGGGCCGCACGCCCCGCGGGCGCATTGCCACACGCGCGGCATGGGAACACCTGGGCCTGCGGATGCCCGACGCCGCTGCCCAGCTCATCCCGGAGTCGCTCTTTACCGGCGAGGCAGCACCCGCGCCCGGGGAGCCGGAACTTTCCTGAGCCGCTGGGACCCGGGATGCAATCACGGGCCGATGCCTGCAAAATGAAAGCAGGCGGGAAACTTAAGCCGCCGGTGGAACGTTTACCCGTAGACTGATCTGACGTCCGCTCCGCCGGTGCGCTGATTCCGGCATACCGAATACCTACCGCAACAGAAACGGAACCCTTCGTGTTCTTGAATGTCTTGGCCCAGACGACCACCGATACAGGCGCTCAGGGCGGTTTTTCGTTCTCCAGCCTCCTGCTGCCGATCCTGCTTGGCCTGTTCATCTTTATGATGTTCCGCAAGCAGAAGAAGACCCAGAAGACCATCCAGGAGCAGCGCACCCAGATGGTTCCCGGCACTGAGGTAATGACCCAGTTCGGTCTGTTCGGCACCATCGTTTCCGTGGACCAGGAAGAGAACAAGGCTGTCCTTGAACTTTCCCCCGGGAACACCGCCACGATCCACCTGCAGGCCCTGACCAAGGTTGTCACCGCCCAGCCCGAAGAAACCGAAACCGAGGACGCCGTCGTCCCGGATGATGCTTCTTCCCTCACCGGCGACGTGCAGCCGCGCGCTGAGGAACGTCCGCGTGACGCCGCAGCAGAGGCACCGCAGGAAGAGACCCCGGACGAAACGCTCAAGCGCCTCGACCGTGAGAACAAGAAAGACAACTAGACTCTCCGAGGACCTGCAGGCAACAGCACTGATGCAGGCCCGCCGGATCCACCTGTCTCCGGCGATCACGCCCTGAAGGAAAACCCTTATGCCTCGAACCGGCTCCGGCCCGGCAGCAAAAAAGACGCTCATTTGGTTGGGCGTCCTTTTTGCTGCCCTGGCCCTTTTGCTCGGCGGCGGCTCCATGTGGAGCAACGCCAGCTGGACTCCCAAGCTCGCCCTTGACCTCGAGGGCGGCACCCAGATGATCCTTGCCCCCAAAGTGCAGGGCGGTGATTCGCAGATCAGCCAGGAGCAGCTGGACCAGGCTGTGGAGATCATCCGCCAGCGTGTGGACGGCAGCGGTGTCTCCGAAGCTGAGATCACCACACAGTCCGGCCGGAACGTCGTCGTTTCGCTTCCGGGCACTCCTACTGCCGAGACCCGGGCACTGATTCAGGCTTCGGCGGCCATGGAGTTCCGCTCCGTCATCATGGGCGGGCCGGGCCAGGCGCCCGCAGCGGAGACGCCGACGCCGGACGAGGCGCTGCCGCAGCCAACAGCCGAACCCGAAAACGGTTCGGACATGAACTGGGTGACGCCGGAGCTGTACAAGGAGTTCGAATCCACGAACTGCCTGGACCCCGCGGCGCTGGAAGCCTCGATCGAACCTGCCCCGGCAGATACGCCGATGGTGGCCTGCGAGCCGGGAACTGCCGGCAAGTACATCCTCGGACCGGTGGAAGTTCCCGGTTCAATGCTTGAAGACGCCAGCTTCGGCATGGCACAGGGCGGCCAGGGCCAGTCCCTGAACGAATGGGCCGTGAACCTGGACTTCAACGGCGAAGGCACCGAGAAGTTCCGCGCTGTCTCCGAACGGCTGCTTGGCTTTGGCGACGGTTCCCCGCAGAACCAGTTCGCCATCGTGCTTGACGGACAGGTCATCTCTGCCCCGTCCATGAATGTCCTGATCACTGACGGCAACGCCCAGATCACCGGACAGTTCACGCAGGAAACCGCCAAGGCGCTCTCCGAGCAGCTGAAGTACGGTGCCCTGCCGATCAGCTTCGACATCCAGAGTGAGCAGCAGGTTTCCGCCACCCTCGGCGCCGACCAGCTCCGCATGGGCCTGATCGCCGGCGTGATCGGCCTGATCCTGGTGGCCGTGTACTCACTCTTCCAGTACCGGGCGCTCGGCTTCGTGACCATCACCTCGCTGATCGTTGCCGGTGTCCTGACCTATCTGGCCATCGCAATCCTCGGCTGGTCGCACAACTACCGGCTCTCGCTGGCAGGTGTTGCCGGCCTGATCGTGGCCATCGGCCTCACCGCCGACTCGTTTATCGTCTACTTCGAACGAATACGAGACGAACTGCGCGACGGCAGGGGACTGGTCTCCGCCGTCGACAACGGCTGGAAGCGTGCCAAGCGCACCGTCCTGGCCTCCAAGGCAGTGAACCTGCTGGCCGCCGTCGTGCTGTACTTCGTGGCAGTGGGCAACGTCCGCGGCTTCGCCTTTACCCTGGGCCTGACCGCTATTGCGGACCTCATCGTCGTCTTCCTGTTCACCCACCCGGTGATGGTGCTCCTGGCCAAGACGAAGTTCTTCGGCAAGGGCCACAAGTGGTCCGGGCTGGATGCAACCCGCCTGGGTGCCGTCCCCGTGTACCGCGGTGCCGGGCGCCTGCGCGAGCCGGCAGCGGCTGATGCTGAGAGCGACGCCGCACCCGCGCCTGCTCCTGCAGGCAAGGCCGCCGGTGCTGCCAAGGCAAAGAACAAGGGCGCTGTCCGCGAAGCTGAGCGCCGTATGACCATCGCTGAGCGCCGGGCAGCTGCCCAGCGCAGCGGCAAGGATAAATCCGGCAAACCGGACGAAGCAGCGGACAAACAGGATTCAATGGCAGGCTCCGGCCGCGACGCGGAGAAGGAGGGCAACTGATGGGTAAGCTTCCCGCGTTCGCCAGGTTCGGCAATGAGCTCTACACCGGCAAACGGTCCTACAACTTTGTGGGCCGCTACCGCCTCTGGTTCATGGTGGCAGCCGCCGCCGTCCTGCTCTCCATCCTGATCCCCGTCGTCAAGGGCGGGTTCAACCTCGGCATCGATTTCCGGGGCGGCTCCGAATTCACTGTCTCCGGCGTCGAGGACACTCAGGTTTCAGTCGGTGAAGAAGCCGTGAACGACGTAGTCTCCGGCTCCGATCCGCGCGTGACCAACATTTCCCAGGAGACCATGCGGATCCAGACCGAGGAACTCAGCGACGACCAGACCCTGGCGGTCAAGACTGCCCTTGCCGAGGGGTACGGGGTCAACGAGGACCAGGTAACGTCCACGTTCATCGGACCCACCTGGGGCAACGACGTCAGCCGCCAGGCACTGATCGGCCTCGTCGTCTTCGTGGCCCTCGCGGCCCTGCTCATGGCGCTGTACTTCAGGACCTGGAAGATGTCCCTCGCCGCGATCACCGGCCTGGTGGTGGTTATGGTCGTCACAGCGGGGCTGTACGCACTCAGCGGGTTCGAAGTAACGCCGTCGGCCATCATCGGGTTCCTTACCGTCCTTAGCTATTCGCTCTATGACACGGTGGTGGTGTTCGACAAGATCCGGGAAAACACGGCGAACCTGGAGAAACAGACCAAGCGCACTTTCGCCGAACAGGTGAATCTAGCCGTCAACCAGACGCTGGTGCGTTCAATCAACACCTCCGTTGTGGCCGTTCTTCCCGTGGCTTCGGTGCTGTTCATTGGTGCCTACCTGCTTGGTGCCGGGACCCTGAAGGACCTCTCCCTGGCACTGTTCATCGGCATCATCCTGGGCACCCTGGGCACCCTGTTCGTCGCGGCACCGCTGTATGCCTGGCTGCGCCGCCGCGAGCCGGAGATCCTCAAGCACAGCAAGCGGGTCATCGAACGGCGCGGGCACGAGGCTCCGGCTGCGGCAGCACCCGCCACGTAGGTCCCCAAGAGCTTTGCTACCACCGGTTCCGTTACTTCCTCCCGGGGAAGAACGGAACCGGTGGTGTAAGTGCAGCTGCCCGGGGGCATAGACTGGGCAGGTATCTGGAAAGAAAGGGCAGCAGTTGGCCGAGAGCGCGACGCCTGCCGAAAGCGCAGGAAAAGACCGGGAGGGCACCTCTGCCCCGGGAACGGTGAACTCCCCGGACAAGGGAACAGGCAGCAAGGCACCTGCGGCAGTCCAGGTTAAACCTGGGCCCGGGCAGGAAATCAGCCCTGCCCCGAAGCCTGCGCCCAAACCTGCCCCGGTACGCCGGCACGGAACGCGGGCCCGGCTGGCGCGCCTTACCGGCCGCGGCACCGCCTACTCGCCGATGCTCGAGCCGCTGCTTCGTACCGTCCGCGCCAACAACCCGCGCGAAGACCTGGACCTGATCCAGCGTGCCTACCTGGTTGCCGAACGCTGCCACGACGGGCAGAAGCGCAAGAGCGGCGACCCCTACATCACCCATCCGGTGGCAGTGGCAACCATCCTGGCGGAGCTGGGCATGACCGGCACCACCCTCGCGGCCGCCCTGCTGCATGACACGGTGGAAGACACCGCCTACTCCCTGGATGAGCTCCGCAGCGAGTTCGGGCCGGAAGTGGCCATGCTGGTGGACGGGGTCACCAAGCTGGACAAGGTGACTTTCGGGGATGCGGCCCAGTCAGAAACCGTCCGCAAGATGGTCGTGGCCATGGCCAAGGACATCCGTGTGCTGGTGATCAAGCTTGCAGACCGCCTGCACAACGCCCGGACCTGGCGCTTTGTGTCCCCGGAGTCCTCGGCGCGGAAGGCCCGCGAAACGCTGGAGATCTTTGCCCCGCTGGCGCACCGGCTGGGTATGAACACCATCAAGTGGGAACTCGAGGACCTGTCCTTCGCGGCACTGCACCCGAAGGTCTACGACGAGATTGTCCGCATGGTGGGGGACCGGACCCCGGAGCGGGAGAAGTACCTGTCCACCGTACGCAGCCAGATCGCGGACGACCTGCACAGCGTCAAGATCAAGGCCACCATCACCGGCCGGCCCAAGCACTACTACTCGATCTATCAGAAGATGATCGTGCGGGGCAAGGACTTCGATGACATCCATGACCTGATGGGCGTGCGTGTGCTCGTGGATTCGGTCCGCGACTGCTACGCCACCCTGGGTGCGCTGCATGCCCGCTGGAACCCCCTGCCGGGGCGGTTCAAGGACTACATCGCGATGCCGAAGTTCAACATGTACCAGTCACTGCACACCACAGTGATCGGTCCCGGTGGCAAGCCGGTGGAAATCCAGATCCGCACCCATGACATGCACCGCCGCGCCGAATACGGTGTAGCCGCACACTGGAAGTACAAGGACGGCGCCAAGAACGGATCTTCCGGACCGGACAATTCGGACATGGGCTGGCTGCGTTCCCTGGTGGACTGGCAGCAGGAAACCTCGGATCCGGATGAGTTCCTTGATTCGCTGCGTTTTGAAATCAACGCCCGCGAAGTCTTTGTGTTCACTCCCAAGGGGGAGGTCATGGCGCTGCCTGCCGGTTCCACCCCGGTGGACTTCGCCTACGCCGTCCATACCGAGGTGGGCCACCGGACCATCGGCGCCCGGGTCAACGGCAAGCTGGTGCCGCTGAACAGCGAGCTCCAGCACGGCGACTGGGTGGAGATCTTCACGTCCAAGGCCGAGGGCGCCGGACCCAGCCAGGACTGGCAGGGCTTCGTCAAGAGCCCCCGGGCGCGGAATAAGATCCGCCAGTGGTTCACCAAGGAACGCCGCGAAGAGGCGATCGAAAAGGGCAAGGACCTGCTCACCCGCGGCATGCGGAAGCAGAACCTGCCGCTGCAGCGCCTGATGACGCACGACGCGCTGATCGCCGTGGCCCAGGAACTGCACCACCAGGACATCTCGGCGCTGTATGCCGCCGTCGGCGACGGGCACACCTCGGCGCAGAACGTCATTGAGCACCTGGTCTCGCTTATGGGCGGGCACCAGGGTGCGGAGGAGGACCTGGCCGAGACACCGGTTTCCTCGGCGAATGCCAAACGGCCCAAGTTCTCCGACTCGGGCGTGACCGTCCGCGGCGTCGGGGACGTCTGGGTCAAGCTGGCGCGCTGCTGCACTCCGGTGCCGCCGGATCCCATTATTGGGTTCGTGACGCGCGGATCCGGCGTCTCGGTGCACCGCACGGATTGCCGCAACGTCCAGGAACTGCGCGACCAGCCGGACCGCATCGTCGCCGTCGACTGGGCACCGACGCAGTCCTCAGTGTTCCTCGTCGAAATCCAGGTAGAAGCACTGGACCGGAAGTCCCTGCTCTCCGACGTCACACGGGTCCTGTCAGAGAACCACGTGAACATTCTCTCGGCCAGCGTGAACACCTCCAGCGACCGGGTGGCGATGTCCAAGTTCGTCTTTGAGATGGGCGATCCCAAGTACCTCAGCCACATCCTCAGTGCCGTGCGGCGAATCGACGGCGTCTACGACGTCTACCGCACCACAGGGGATCAGCGCCGGGTCTAGGGCCCAGCGCAGGATCGAGGTACCGGGCGGCCCACGCTAGCCTCCCGGTACCTCCGTTCCCATGTGTTCCGCTTCCACCTGTTCCACGGCGTTCAGTGCGCGCCTCGTCCCGGGAATGCGGTAGCCGCTCTGCAGC
Source organism: Arthrobacter sp. (assembly GCA_040274025.1). Classification (GTDB taxonomy): domain Bacteria; phylum Actinomycetota; class Actinomycetes; order Actinomycetales; family Micrococcaceae; genus Arthrobacter_B. The sequence goes on from JBELZL010000008.1 coordinate 76,235, forward strand.
ATGGCGCGGAGATACGCCGGGCGGCAGTTCAGCCCGGGTTCCGCGGCCATGGCCCGCAGCACCGGAACCGACTCCTCCGGCTGGAAGTGGAGAGCGACGTCGTATGCGGTCCGGAGCGCGTGCGTCACCGGCACAGCCCCCAGCAGGATCCGGTCAGCCGGGCCCAGGGCTACTTCGTGCAGTACCGCGCCGCTGAACGGCGGCAGGGCCGTACTGCGCCGGCGGAAGTCCGCCAGCAGCGCCAGAGTGGCGGGTGCCGGCGCACAGCCGTAAATCCAGGCAGCGCTGAGCCAGCCGAACGCGTAGCGGCCACGCGCCTGCTGCGGCAGGCTGTTCTGTGCCGCCAGTGCGCGTGCCAGCGGGGAGACCCGTACATCCCAGCGCAGGAACGTTGAGCCGTACACGTGGTTCAGGAGGCCGTCGCGGCACATACCCTGCAGTTCCGGAAGGGAGAACACGCCGCCGGCGTGGAAAATGGCGCCGCCCGTAGACGTCACCTCGGGGATGCCGCCGGGATCCGGACAGGGGAGGAACATTCCCCAAGACTTCCTGCCTGGCGGGGAATGCGAAAGGCCCGGATCCCGCCTGTGGAAAAGCGGGATCCGGGCCTTGCTGTTTAGTGCCTAGGAGAAATCCTGTGCCGAACGGCGCAGGGTCTCGAGCCACTGCTCGCGTGCCTCAAGGGCTTCACGGGCGTTGGCGATCTTCTTGGCGTTGCCGTCCTTCTCCGCTGCAGCGAGTTCCTCGCGCAGGGTGGCGATGGCGGCTTCGAGCTGCGTCAGCGCACTGTTGGTGCGTGCCTTCGTCTCCGGGTTGCTGCGCTGCCAGTGCTCATCCTCGGCGGCCTTTACGGCTTCTTCAACCTTGCGGATACCTGCTTCCATGCGGCCCATGTCAGCGCGCGGAACCTTGCCGGCCTCTTCCCAGCGGTCCCGGATGGACTGCAGGGCCTTGCGGGCAGCGTTCAGGTCAGTGACGGGAAGGATTTCCTGCGCTTCCTTCAGCAGGGCTTCCTTGACCACCAGGTTGGCAGCGAACTCTTCGTCGATGACTTCGTTGGCGGCCTGCCGGGCAGCGAAGAACTTGTCCTGGGCCGCGCGGAACCGGGCCCACAGGGCGTCGTCATCCTTGCGGCTGGCGCGCTTGGAAGCCTTCCACTCATCCATCAGGCGGCGGTACTCGGCTGCGGTGTTGCCCCAGTCCGTTGAATCGGAGAGCGCCTCCGCGCGGGCAATGAGAGCTTCCTTGGCGCGCTTGGCTTCGGCGTTCTCATTATCCAGCTGGGAGAAGTAGGCGCGGCGGTGCCGGTCGAAGACGGTGCGTGCCGAACGGAAGCGCTTCCAGAGTGCGTCTTCGTTGCTGCGTCCCAGGCGGGGGCCGTTCTTCTGCGCTGCCTTCCACGCTTCAAACAGCTCGTTCATCCGGTTGCTGCTGGTCTTCCACTGGATCGTGGCGGGGTCCTTGGCAGCGATCTCTTCGGCTTCGGCCACGATTGCTTCACGGGCAGCGAGTTCGCGGGCACGGACGGCCTCAGCTTCGGCGCGTTCAGCGGCCTCGGCGGCCTTGATCCCGGCCTGCAGCTCCGCGATGCGGGCGTCCAGCGCCTTGACGTCGCCAACCATCTTACGCTCGGCCACCTGGGCGGCGAGGTGCTTCAGGGTCTTGTGCATATCCGACGCGGGTGCCTTGGCGGCAAGGCGCTGTTCCAGCAGGATGACCTGGCTGACGGCGTCGTCGTACTTGCGCACGAAATAGGCCAGTGCTTCCTCGCGGGTGGCATCGGGGTACTGCCCAACGGGGGACTCTTCGCCGTCAACGATCAGGAAGACGTGGCCGTCCTCCTCGACGCGGGCAAACTGCGCGGCTTCTTCAAGCGGAGTCGTATGGGCGGCCGGAGCGGCCACTACGGGTGCCGGCGCAGCGGCACCGGGACGCGGCGCCGCCGGTGCGGGGACCGGATGCCGGGCCGCAAACGCTGCAGGGCTGGGGGCTGAAGGCCGCTGGGTTTCCGGAACGTTCCCGGTGGTTTCGTCGGATTTCTGACTGTCTGTCACCGCTAAAAGTCTTTCACTCGATGGATGGCCGCTGAGCGAATCCCGCAGAGCCATTACTTCAGGGTAAACGAATCTATCGTCACCGGGGTTTAAGGCTGTCCGTCCGGGGTGCCGTCTGCCGCGCCGTCGGCGGCAATTGCTCCCAGAACTTCAAGCCCTGACGTTACCTTACCCATTATCGCGTGGCCGCCGGTCTCCTGCGTTATTACGGAGTTCCGCCAGCCGGTGGCAAAGATCAAGGACCCGGTGCCGTGGCGCCCTGCTCCGGGGACGGATCCGGATTCGCCGGAGCACTCTGTTCAACCTGGGCATTCTCCCTGAGCAGTTCCAGGTCGTCCGCCGTGGGGTTGGAGGAGAACCAGAAGACCTGAAGCGCTGCTGCCAGGGCCAGGACCAGTATTCCTGCCGCGCCCGCGAAGGCGTTGTCTCGGAACCGGCGGCGGCGGAGTTCTGTGTTGAAGGCCTGTTTGGCTTCAATCCGGGTCCGCAGCTGCCGAGTTATCCGGTTGTTTTGGTTGGCGGCTCTCACTGCCGTCCTCCTGGGGTCGGGAATGTGGAACGGGAACTGCGGACTCAGGAACCCCCAAATGGCGGTCCAAAGGCCGGGAACAGCTAAAATGGGTGCCGCACACAGTTTAGGCACGCCTCTTGTGTGCTTTCCCAGTCTTTGGCCCGCCCCGCGCTGCCCAGCGCCGTGAGCAGGCCGCCTGATCCCAAAGGAGTCTGCCGCATGGCACGCAAGGCCTCACTGTCCGGTTTCCCTGAATGGCTACCGCAGGAGCGCCTCGTTGAACTCCATGTGCTGGACGTGCTGCGCCGCACCTTTGAACTCCACGGCTTCGCAAACATCGAAACCCGTGCGGTGGAGACTGTGGGCCAGCTGCTGCGCAAGGGCGAAATCGACAAGGAAGTCTACGCGCTGAGCCGGCTTCAGGCGGAGGAAGGGGAGGGCCCTGCCAAGCAGGATCCGAACCAGCTTGCCCTGCACTTTGACCTCACCGTTCCCTTTGCCCGCTACGTAGTGGAGAACGCCGGGCACCTGGCCTTCCCCTTCCGCCGCTACCAGATCCAGAAGGTCTGGCGCGGGGAACGCCCGCAGGAAGGCCGGGCCCGCGAATTCACGCAGGCGGACATCGACGTGGTGGGCGACGGCGACCTGCCGTTCCGGTACGACGTCGAGCTGGCGCTGGTCATTGCCGAAGCGCTCGGGGCACTGCCGATCCCGGATTTCCGGATCCGGGTGAACAACCGCAAACTCGCCGAAGGTTTCTACCGGGGTATCGGCCTGGAAGACACCGCCGGTGTGCTGCGCAGCATCGACAAGCTTGAAAAGGTCGGCGCCGAGCGGGTCGCCGAACTGCTGCAGGAAGAGCTGGGCGCCACGCCGGAGCAGGCCTCCCTGGCGCTGCAGCTCGCCTCCATCCGCACCGAAGACGTGTCCTTCGTGGAGCAGGTCCGTGCCCTTGGCGTCTCCAACGACCTGCTGGACACCGGCCTGGACGAACTGGAACAGGTCATCGCCGAAGCGGCGCGCCGCGCGCCGGGCAAGGTCATTGCCGACCTGTCCATCGCCCGCGGGCTGGACTACTACACCGGAACCGTCTACGAAACGGTGCTGGTGGGCCACGAACAGCTTGGTTCCATCTGCTCCGGCGGCCGCTATGACTCATTGGCGTCCAAGGGCAGCAGGTCCTTCCCCGGCGTCGGGCTCTCCATCGGCGTGACCCGCCTGGTCATGCGCATCCTCAGCCAGGAATTTGCCGAAGCCAGCCGCTCGGTCCCGACCGCCGTCCTGGTGACCCTGGCCGACGACGATTCCTGGTCGGCCGCGCAGGACGTCGCCGCTGCGCTGCGCGGGCGGGGCATCGCCGTCGAGGTGGCAGCCAAGGCAGAGAAGTTCGGCAAGCAGATCAAGTACGCGGACCGCCGCGGCATTCCGTTTGTCTGGTTTACCGCCGAAGACGGCACCCACGAGGTCAAGGACATCCGGTCCGGCGACCAGGTCCAGGCTGATCCTGCCGTGTGGACCCCGCCCGCTGAGGACCTTCTTCCGCAGGTCACCGCGCGCGGCTGAATTTAGCACGCCTGAAACACGCCGTTCCCCGGCTGGGTATCTCCGCTGCCCTATAGTGGCTGCATGAAAACCCCGTTGCGAATCGGCTATGCGGCCATGCTGGAGCAGTTCCACCCCACTGAGGCCGTGGCGCTGTCCGCCTACGCCGAGGAGCACGGCTTCTCCGGCGTGATGGCGGCAGACCACTTCCAGCCGTGGGTTCCGGCGCAGGGGCAGTCGGCGTTCGTGTGGAACGTCCTCTCGGCGCTGGGGGAGCGGACCAAGGGCGATATAGGCCCCGGCGTTACCGCTCCGACGTTCCGCTGGCACCCGGCCATGGTGGCGCAGGCTTCCGCGACGCTGGCTGCCATGTACCCGGGCCGGCACTGGCTGGGCCTGGGATCCGGTGAGGCGCTGAACGAGCACGTGATGGCCCAGTACTGGCCGGAGGCCCCTGAGCGCATCAACCGGATGTTCGAGGCCATCGAGATCATCTCCAAGCTCTTCGCTGCGTCGCTGGCGGGCAAGGACGTGCGGCACAGCGGGACGTTCTACAAGATGGAATCCACCCGCCTGTGGACCATGCCGGAGGTTGCTCCGGAGATCCTTGTGGCGACAGCCGGTCCGGTGACTGCCAAGCGCGCCGGAAAGCACGCCGACGGCCTCATCACCGTGGGGGCGCCGCTGGAGAAGATCGAGGGTCTGTTTGCCCGGTTCGACGCCGGTGCCCGCGAGGCCGGCAAAGATCCGGACACGATGCCCAAGGTCCTCCAGCTGCACATGAGCTGGGCGCCGACGTATGAAGAGGCACTCGCCAGCGCCATGACCGAGTGGCCCAACGGCGGCATGAAGTTCCCGAAGGCGGATATCCGCTCACCCTTCGAACTGGAACAGATGGCACGCCTGGTGCGCCCCGAGGACTTCGAAGGACGGCTGCTGATCTCCGAGGACCCGGACGTGCACCGGGCATACATCCAGAAGTTCCTCGACCTCGGATTCGACCGTGTCTACCTGCACAACGTAGGCCGGAACCAGCGCGACTGGATTGATGTTTTCGGCGCCTCGGTGCTGCCGGAGCTGCACAGGTGACCCTGGAGGATATTCGGTCCAGTACGGACAATGAACAGGCCGGCCCCGGCGCGCTGACGGTGACGCCGGTAGCAGGTATCGGCGAAATCCAGCCCGGCGACGACCTGGTGAAGATCATCGGCAGCGCCTGCGGGAAGGATCTGCGGGACGGGGACATCCTGGCGGTGACGTCCAAGATCGTGTCCAAGGCTGAAGGCCGCATTATGGACGCCGCGCTTCGGGACGAGGCGGTGGAACAGGAAACGGTCCGAGTGGTGGCCACCCGGGAGCACCCGGGCGGCGTCACGCGGATTGTCGAGAACCGGCTGGGTATCGTCGCTGCGGCGGCTGGCGTGGACGCCAGCAACACCCCGGACGGCACCATCCTGCTGCTGCCGGTGGACCCGGATGCTTTTGCCCGTAGCCTCTGCGCAGGCCTGAAGCAGGATTTCGGTGTGGACATCGGCGTCGTCATCACTGACACTCTGGGACGCCCGTGGCGGCAGGGACAGACCGACGCCGCCATCGGGGCAGCCGGGCTGGAAGTACTGCTCGATTTGCGCGGCACGCCGGATGCTTCAGGCCGGCCCATGTCCGCCACCGTCACTGCCGTTGCTGATGAGATTGCCGCGGCCGCAGACCTGGTCAAAGGCAAAACGACGGGGTATCCCGTCGCGCTGGTGCGCGGCCTGGACCTGCTGGTCACGGAGACCCGAGAGAACGACGGCGGCGCGAAGGCGCTGCTCCGTCCCGCCGCTGAGGACATGTTCCGGCAGGGCAGCGCGGAAGCGTTTGAGGACGGCCGCCGCGCGGGAACCCGGACCGGCTACGGCGCGGGGTACGACGACGGGCACGCGGCCGGCTATGAAGACGGTTACGCGGCCGGATATGCCGCTGCTGCTTCGGAAGCCCGCCGTCGTGCCCGCACCAGCGGGGCCTAGATCCGGGGCGCCAGCGTGTTGCACTCTTGAATCCGGTTTAGCCGTTACTTCCCGAAGCGGGCATCGAACCGGTACATAAAGGCCGCCATCGCGTCCCTGTTGATCGGCGTTACCGGACGGAACGCTGCCTTGCCGTTGGCTTCCTGCCAACCCGTGGAGATGCCGGTGGAGGCAAGCCAGGAGATTTCCTTGTAGAACTGGTTGTTCCTGGCAACGTCCGTGAACGGCGATTTGCCGGGGGCTGTGTACGCGGGTGACTCCGCGAACCGGTACATAAACGCGGCCATGGCGTCACGGTTCACGGGCTGCAGCGGCCGGTACGTCCGGGAACCGCTGGCTTCCACCCATCCGGTGGATATGCCTTCCGAAGCCAGCCACGCAATCTCCTTGTAGAACTGCGTGCTGGGAGTGACGTCCCCGAACGGCGACTTCTTCGGCGGTGTGTAGTCCGGGCTGCCGGCCAAACGGTACATAAATGCAGCCATGGCGTCCCGGTTTACCGGAGCCAGCGGCCTGTACGTCCGGGTCCCGTTCGCTTCCACCCATCCGGTGGAGATGCCCTGCGAGGCCAGCCAGGAGATCTCGTCGAAGAACTGTGCGTTCGCAGGCACATCCGTGAACGGCGGCTGTGGCTTTGCCACCTTGGAGGTGGGGGCGGAGCGTTTGGTGGTGGTGGCGTAGCCGGGTTTGGTGCCGGTGGTCTCGACGCTGATGGTGGTTCCGGCGTCTTCGGCGGTGAGGGTGTAGGTGGTGCCGGTGGCGCCCTTGATGGGAGTGGCGCCGCGCAGCCACTGGTAGCTGAGGTTGACGGGTGCCGGGGCCCAGGTGCCGGGTGTGGCGGTGAGGGTGGATCCGACGGTGGTAGGGCCCTGAATGGTCGGGGTCGGTGCCGTGGTGAACTGCTCGGTGGCGGCAGCGGTCACGTCGAGCAGCTTGGGCCCGCAGTACGGGTCACAGCCGTTGGGAAGCTCCCGTGCGGTTTCTTTCAGGCGGGCTTCGACCTGGGCGGGAGTAATACCCGGGGAAGCTGCGCGCATCAGAGCCGCCGCGCCCGCTACGTGCGGAGCAGCCATCGAGGTGCCCTGGTAGAAGGTATAGGACTCGACAGTGGGGCTTGTCTGTCCGAAGTTGAGGGTGGAGAGAATGCCGGCCTGGTCGCCAAGCATCATGTTCCCGCCGGGGGCCATGATGTCCACGCCGGGTCCGTAGTTGGAGTAATAGGCCCATCTTCCATCGGGACCGGTTGCACCGACGGCGATGACACCCTCGCAATTGGCCGGAACCATGTCCTCGACGGGTGCGCTGTCATTTCCGGCGGATACCACCACAACAGAGTTCCGGCTGTTGGCGTAGTCCACTGCCGTTTGCATGGCGTAGGAGCAGGCAGCGGCCCCGCCGAGGCTCAGGTTCAGCACCCCTGCTGGGTTGGCGTTGACCGGAATGCCGGGCAGTTCACCGCCTGCGGCCCAGATGATGGCGTCGGAGATGTCCGAGAGGTAGCCGCCGCACTCACCGAGCACACGGACCGGGACGATCCTGGCTTCCGGGGCAACCCCGCTGATCCCCTGTCCATTGTTCGCCGCGGCAGCAATTGTTCCCGCCACATGGGTACCGTGCCAGCTGGAGTCGCGGGCCGTACAGAACGCTCCGCTTGACCAGTCGCCTTCGTCCCCGGGATTGGGATCGCGGCCGTCACCGTCGCGGGCCATGTCCGCGTCGCTCATGAGATCGTAACCAGGCAGGATCCGTCCATCCAGGTCTGAGTGGCTGGCGATGCCTGAGTCGATGACAGCCACAACCTGCCCCTCGCCGCGGGTGGTGTCCCAGACAGGCGGCACGTTGGCCCCGCCCACGGGATCAAAGAGATTCCACTGCAGGTCGTAATACTCGTCATCCGGGGGCAGGGAAGCGGGCGTGAGCAGGATATCCGGCTCAATGTTCTCCACCGCGGGGTTCTCGGCAACGGAGGCCATAAGCGCCCGGGATTCGGCTTCGGTCAGTTCCTTGTTCACCGTCACGACCGAGGCGCCGGTCCCGGTTTCGAAAAGAACTGCGGCATCGGCGCCCAGCTCTTCAGCCGCTGATTCGTACGCCTCCGTCCGGTCCGTGGAACTGATGCCTGCCGTGTCGCGGTAGGTGATGATGAACCTGTCGGTGACTGCCCCGGTGGATTCTGATCCACGCACCTCCGTGGACGATTCCGGCAGAGCGTCGCTGGTAGCGATGGCAGGAACGGCAGTTACGCCGGCTCCAACGAGAACTGCAACAGCAATAGCCGCAGCCTTCTGGCGCACGCTGAAGAACGCACTTTCCCCCATGTAGTTTTCCTGTCAAGAAATGCGGGCACGGTGAGCAGTGACGGCAAACCGGCCCAGGAGTAATACGCCCGCCGAATAACGGGACATCGAAACTGTAGCGTAGGGCGCTGAAATGGTCCGCTGCATGAAGCTGGGGGACGAACGGGCTCAGCGACCCAGTGCAACCAGCGGACGCCCCGTCAGTGGATGCTCGAGCATCACGGCCTGTACTCCGTAGACTGCCTGGATCAGTTCCGGTGTGAGCACGGACTCCACTGGCCCGGACGCCGCCACGTGCCCATCTTTCAGCACGATTAGATGGGAACACGACGCCGCTGCATGGTTGATGTCATGCAGCGCCGCAGCCACGGCGGTGCCATCCGCGGCCAGGTTCTCCAGCAGCTGCAGCGTTTCCAGCTGGGCGGAGACATCCAGGTGATTCGTGGGTTCGTCCAGCAGCAGCACCGACGGCTCCTGGGCCAGGGCCCGGGCCAGCTGCACCTTCTGCTGCTCACCACCGGACAGCGTGGAATAGGCGCGCTCGGCCAGGTGAACGACGCCGGAAGCCGCCAGGGACCGCTCCACCACGTCCAGGTCACGCCGGCTGTCCCCGGCCAGCAGACCGCGGTGCGGAGTGCGGCCAAGCGCTGCGACCTCTCGGACAGACTGGGCCGTGTCACCCGGCAGGGACTGCTCCACCAGTGCGATGCTCCGCGCCCGTTCTTGTGCCCGGGTTCGCGAAAGCGGCCGGTCCCGGAACCGTACCGTTCCGCCGTCGGGCCCCAGTACACCGGCCAGCAGGTGAAGCAACGTGGATTTGCCGGCGCCGTTGGGACCCAGTAAACCGGTAAACGTCCCCTGTTCCAGGGTGCAGTCCACGCCGTCCACGAGCACTCTGCCGCCGCGGACCACCCGTACCCGGTCTGCAGAAAGGCCCGCACCCGCGAGAGTGCCCGGCAGTGCGCTCATGCTCCGCTCCGGCGTCGCAGGAGCAGCAGGATGAAGAACGGCGCTCCGATCAGCGCGGTCACAATTCCCACCGGAATCTCACGCGGATCAAACACGGTCCGGGCCGCAGTATCGGCCAGCACCAGGAACAGTGCGCCGGCCAGGGCGGACAGTGGAAGCAGCGCCCGGTTCGACGGGCCTGCCAGCATTCGGACGGCATGGGGCAAAACCAGGCCTACAAAACCGATGGATCCGCTCACCGACACCATGGCCCCGGTCAGCAGAGCGGTGGCACCAAGCAGCGTCCACCGCACCGCAGGAACGGGCACGCCAAGCGCACTGGCAGTGGTGTCCCCGAACGCAAAGGCGTCCAGGAGCCGGCCGCAGAACAGCAGCGGAATGCCGACGACGGCGAGGGCCGGAAGGGCGATAGCCGTACTCGACCAGGTGGCTCCGGCGAGGGAGCCCATCAGCCAGCCGAGTACCTCCCGGTAGGAATCTCCCTGGGCGGTCCAGAACACCACAAACGACGCCGCTGCCGCAGCCAGCGAGGAGACAGCCAGCCCGGCCAGCACCGTTCGCGTAGGTGTAATGCTGCCCAGCGCTCCCGCGAGGGTAAGGGTGGCGGCCATCGCCAGCATGGCTCCGGCGAACGCCGCAACGGGAAGAACGACGGCGGCACCCAGCAGCAGCACCGTCACGGCGCCCAGGCTGGCACCGGAACTGAGGCCCAGCAGATACGGGTCTGCGAGCGGGTTGCGGGTCAGCGCCTGGATGACCGCGCCGCTGAGTGCCAGTCCCGCTCCAACGGCTGCGGCCGTCAGGACCCGGGGAAGCCGCAGGTCCCGCACAATGGCTTCCTGCAGCGGTGTCAGTGATCCGCTGCCGGGTGCTGTCAGCGCCAGCCAGGCTTCACGGAATCCCAGCCCCGCCGGCCCCACGGTCAGGGCCCACAGACCTGCGGCGCACAGCGCAGCGCCCAGGACGGCGGCCACGAGCCATGGTCGGCGGGAGGCCGGGCCGCGGACAGCAACCCCTCCGGCGGGTGCAGCGCTCCGCAGAATGGACTTGGTCTCAGTCAAGGGCGGCCAGCTGTTCGGTCAGCGAGCGGACTGTCTCCACGTTGCGGACTCCGGCTTCGGAAGCCGCGAACGGCACCACCAGGTAGCGGGCTTCTTTCACAGCGGAGAGCTGGGAGATGACGGGGTGGGATTCCAGGACCGACTTCTTCTTTTCGGTGCTGCCCCAGGCAGAGTCGACAAGCACTATGACGTCCGGGTCGGCGTCGGCAACGGCTTCCCATGAGTACGGGCTCCAGCCGGCGTCGATATCGGCGGCTATGTTCGTGAGACCGGCGGTCTCCATCAGCAGGGCCGGTGCTCCGCTGCCGGCACCTACATAGGGAGTGTCTGAGCCGGAGCTGTACCAGAGGGCACTGAAGCCCTTGTCGGAGGGGCTGAGATCTTCCAGTTCACCCCGCTGCGCCGCGACCAGGTCCGCTGCTGCGTCCGGCGCCCCGAACACCGTCCCGGCTTCCTTGATGGAGTCGAAGATGTCCTCGAAGGTCAGGGGTGCCGGCCGGTAACCGTCCTCCTGGCAGGCGGCGGGAGAGACATAGGTGGCCACTCCCAGGTCTTCGAGCTGGGTGCGTTCCCCGGCACCATCGGCGGAGAAGTTGGACTCCCAGCCCGCAAAGACCAGATCCGGTGCCGCTGCCAGGACGGCCTCACGTGATGGAACTTTCTCCGCCAGGACCGGGGGAACCGGAGAGCCCGTCCACGCTTCGGGCACCGGACCGTCTGCGAACGCGGTACCGACGATCTTTTCGCCCAGGCCCAAGGCCAGCAGCAGCTCGGTGGAAGTGGACTTGATGGTGACCACACGCTCCGGGGGAGCGTCCAGGGTGACTTCGGTTCCGCAGTTGTCGATGGCCAAGGGGAAAGCTGTGTCCACGGCCGGGCCTGAAGAGCCGGTGGCACCGGGGGAAGCAGCGGAACCGGCGCAGCCGGAAATCAGCAGCACAGCGCAGGCCGCTGCGCCGGTGCGGAGAAAGGATGAACGGAAAGCCGAAAGGGGAGGCGATAAAGGGGACAAGGAACCTCGCAGGTGTGATCTGAGCGGCGGTTCCGCGGGAGTTCCCGCCCGCGGAAATAGGGTGCGGCTGGGCCCAAATCAAGGCCTGCTGACCGGCGGCCAAACCGGCCGGAGATCTGCTGCCGCCTGCCGGGATGAAAGCGCACCGGCGGCGATTTCTACACTCTTGCAGAACTCGTCTTCGTAGCCAAGGATGGCGGGCACGGAGAACGGAGCTGCACCGCAGCTTTAATGCCTCCGAAACGCAGGAGAAATGTTTAGCCCAAAAGATGATCAAAAGCCCAAGCGGTCTTTTGCGAAACGAGCGGCCCGGCCGCCGGAATGTGGAGGATGTTTTGACGATCGTTCGAACCGCACTGACCCAGACCACGTGGACCGGGGATGAAGAATCCATGGTTGCCAAGCATGAGGACTTTGTCCGCAGGGCGGCCGCTGAGGGTGCACAGGTGATCTGTTTTCAGGAACTCTTCCACGGTCCGTATTTTGGAATTGTCCAGGACAGCAAGTACTACGAATATGCCCAGGCTGTTCCGGGACCGCTGACGGAACGGTTCTCCAAACTCGCAGCCGAGCACAACATGGTGATTATCCTTCCCGTCTACGAGGAAGAGCAGCCCGGCGTCTACTACAACACCGCGGCAGTAATCGACGCAGACGGAACGTACCTGGGCAAATACCGCAAGAACCACATTCCCCACGTGGAGAAGTTCTGGGAGAAGTTCTATTTCCGACCGGGAAACCTCGGCTGGCCCGTTTTCGACACGGCAGTCGGCAAAGTGGGCGTCACCATCTGCTATGACCGGCATTTCCCCGAAGGCTGGCGGGTCCTGGGACTAAACGGTGCCCAGCTGGTTTTCAACCCCAATGCGTCCAAGCCCGGACTCTCCAACCGGCTGTGGGAACTGGAGCAGCCCACTGCCGCGGCGGCCAACGGCTACTTCGTGGTGGTCCCCAACCGGGTGGGGGAGGAAACCAACGAGTTCGGTGAGGAGGCAGTGGACTTCTACGGCACCTCGTACGTCGCAGACCCGCAGGGCAACTACGTGGGTGAGGTAGGGGCTCGCGACGGCGAGGAACTGATGATCCGCGACCTCGACCTGGAGCTCGTCCGTACCGCGCGGAACAACTGGCAGTTCTACCGGGACCGCCGGCCCGACGCCTACGACCCCATCACCGCACCGTAAGCCCGGACAGCAAAGAGGAAGGCAGGGAAACGCTTTATGGCAACAACACTCATCTCCGGTGGCACCGTCGTCACCGCCACCGGCCGCAGCGCTGCGGATGTCCTGGTGGACGGAGAGAAAATCGCCGCGGTCCTGGCACCCGGTTCCACACTGCTGGGACATGACCTGGCCGGATCCGTGGACACGGTGCTCGACGCCACCGGCAAATACGTGATTCCCGGCGGCATCGACGCGCACACTCACATGCAAATGCCCTTCGGAGGCACCGAAGCCTCCGATACGTTTGAAACCGGAACCCGTGCAGCAGCCTGGGGCGGAACCACCACCATTGTGGACTTCGCCATCCAGCGCTACGGCGAACGCGTGATGGACGGCCTCGCCGCCTGGCATGAGAAGGCCGCCGGGCAGTGCGCCATCGACTACGGCTTCCACCAGATCATCGGTGACGTCAATGATGACTCGCTGAAGGCAATGGAAACCCTGCCGGACGAAGGCGTCTCCAGCTACAAGCTCTTTATGGCCTATCCGGGCGTCTTCTACAGCGACGACGCGCAGATCTACAAAGCCATGCGCGTCGGCGCCGAAACCGGGCTGATGACCATGATGCACGCGGAAAACGGCCCGGCAATCGACGCCATGGTCACAGAGCTGCTGGCCCAGGGCAAAACCGATCCGTACTACCACGGCGTTGCACGCGCCTGGCAGATGGAGGAGGAAGCCACCCACCGGGCCATCATGCTTGCCAACCTCACCGGAGCTCCGCTCTACGTGGTCCATGTGTCAGCCAAGCAGGCAGTGGAGCAGCTGGCCGCTGCCCGGGATAACGGGCAGAACGTCTTCGGTGAAACCTGCCCGCAGTACCTCTACCTTTCCCTCGAGGACCAGCTTGGCGCCGACGGGTTTGAAGGTGCCAAATGGGTCTGCTCCACGCCCCTGCGCTCCAAGCACGAACACCACCAGGACCACATGTGGCAGTCACTGCGCACCAATGACATCCAGATGGTGGCGACGGACCACTGCCCGTTCTGCATGAAGGGCCAGAAGGACATGGGGGTGGGGGATTTCTCCAAGATCCCCAACGGCATCGGGTCGGTGGAACACCGCATGGACCTGATGTATCAGGGCGTTGTGGACGGAAAGATCAGCCTCGAACGCTGGGTGGAGATCACCAGTACGACGCCGGCACGGATGTTCGGCATGTACGGCACCAAGGGCGTGATCGCCCCGGGAGCTGATGCCGACGTCGTTATTTACGACCCGAACGGCCACACCTCGATCGGGGTGGAGAAGACCCACCACATGAACATGGACTACTCGGCCTGGGAGGGCTACGAGATTGAAGGGCATGTGGACACGGTGATGTCCCGCGGCCGGGTGGTCGTCAACAACAACGAGTACCTGGGCAGCAAGGGCCACGGGCAGTACGTCCGCCGCGCAACCAGCCAGTACCTGGTCTAGGGGGAAACATGGAATTTGGAGCTGTTCTGCAGTGTGATCCTCCCGCCCAGCGGACGGTGGCACTGGCAAAGAAAGCCGAGGAGCACGGGTTCGACTACGTGTGGACTTTCGACTCGCACCTGCTCTGGCAGGAACCGTACGTGATCTACAGCCAGATCCTGGCCGAAACCCGGTCCATCAAGGTGGGGCCCATGGTCACCAATCCAGCCACCCGGGACTGGACGGTGACGGCGTCCACGTACGCCACGCTGAACCAGATGTACGGGAACCGGACGGTGTGCGGGATCGGCCGCGGGGATTCAGCGGTGCGGGTGACCAACGGTGCACCCACCACGCTGAAAACCCTTCGCCAGGCGGTCCACGTGATCCGTGAGCTGGCCAACTCCCGTCCGGTTGAATACAACGGCGCCACCCTGCAGTTCCCGTGGAGCAAAGGCTCCGAACTGGAAGTCTGGGTGGCCGCGTATGGTCCGCTGGCGCTGAAACTGGCCGGTGAGGTGGGGGACGGTTTTATCCTGCAGCTGGCGGACGTGGACATCGCCGAATGGATGATCCGCACCGTCCGGCAGGCAGCCGCCGACGCCGGCCGGGACCCGGACAGCATCTCCTTCTGCGTGGCAGCACCCATGTATATCGGCACGGACCGGGAACACATGCGCAACCAGTGCCGCTGGTTCGGCGGCATGGTGGGCAACCACGTGGCGGACATCGTGTCCAAATACGGGTCGGATTCCTCCGTTCCGCAGGCGCTGACCGACTACATTGCCGGACGCCAGGGCTACGACTACAACGAGCACGGGCGGGCGGGGAACACCCACGCCGACTTTGTGCCGGATGAAATCGTGGACCGGTTCTGCATCCTGGGCACCGCCGAAGAGCACATGGAGAAGCTCGAAAAGCTCAAGGCCCTGGGGGTGACCCAGTTCGCCGGTTACCTCCAGCATGACAACAAGGAGGAAACCCTCCGTGTCTACGGGGAGACGGTGATTCCTGCGCTGCGGGATCACGTGGCTGCGAAGGCATGAAAACGGACGTACGACGGCGGCGGCGCCCCACCGCGATCGCGTGGGGGATCGGCGGGGTGCTGCTGCCCGTCCTGGCCTGGGAGGCGTACAAAGCCGTTGGCCCGGCGTCCGGGGTTAGCGTCGGCGGCATGCCGCTGCTGCCCCGGACTACGGATCTGGCCATGCCTCATGTGTGGACGATGCTGGAGCGGATTCTGGCACCGGAATCTTCGGCATCGGGAGCTGGACCCATGTGGGTGGCCGTGCTGCAGGCAGCCGGCTTCACCCTGGGCATTGCCGGGGCCGGCTGGCTGCTGGGCGTCGTGGTGGGGCTGGGGCTTGCCATGCTGATGCAGCGGTTCCGCAGCGCGAACTCCGCGATGCTGCCGTGGATCATCCTGAGCCAGACGGTGCCCCTGATCGCGATTGCTCCGCTGGTGCGGCGCTGGGGGTCGCAGCTGGAGTTCGGCCCGTTCACGTGGGAGAACTGGATGTCCGTGGCTGTCATTTCTGCCTATCTGGCGTTCTTTCCGGTGGCCATCGGTGCCCTCCGTGGCTTCAACGCCCCGGAGAAGGCACACGAGGACCTCATGCGCACCTATGCCCTGGGCTGGTGGCAGACCTTCCTGCGGCTCCGGCTCCCGGCGAGCGTGCCGTACCTGCTGCCGGCGCTGCGGCTCGCTGCCGCCAACGCGGTGGTGGGTGCCGTGGTGGCGGAGGTGTCGATCGGGTTGCGCGGCGGCATCGGCCGCATGATCGTCGAATTCGCGGCGGCGGCCGGGGGAGACCCCGGCAAACCCTGGGCGCCGATCTTCGGCGCCGTGGTGCTGGGCCTGGCCGCGGTGGGATTCGTTGCTTTGATCGGCGTCGTACTGCGCCGTTACCGCAGAGGAGAGCAGGCAGCATGAACGGCAGCACGGATTCAAGGAGTACGACGCCGCAGGGTGGGGGAGCGGCGCGGGCTGCGGCGGTTCACGCGGCCTCGGTGAGCCGCATCTTTGGTGCCGGACGCAGCCCGGTGCAGGCACTCCGGGATGTCAGCCTGAGCGTGGCCGAAGGCGAGTTCGTCTCCCTGATCGGGCCCTCCGGCTGCGGCAAAAGCACCCTCATGAGACTGATCGCGGATTTGGATGTACCAAGTTCCGGAACAATCAGCGTCTTCGGGAAAAGCGCGCGGCAGGCACGGCTGGACCAGGACTACGGCATCGCTTTCCAACAGGCCGGGCTGCTGCCCTGGCGGACTGTGCGCGGCAACATTGAACTGCCCCTGCAGACCCACGGCGCCGCCCCGGCAGACCGCCGGGCGCGCTCGGATGAACTGCTGGAAATGGTGGGCCTCTCCGACTTCGGCGAGCACTACCCGGACCAGCTCTCCGGCGGTATGCAGCAGCGGGTGGCCATCGCACGGTCGCTGGCCGAGTCACCGAAGCTGCTGCTAATGGATGAACCTTTCGGAGCCCTGGATGAGATGACGCGGGAGCGGATGCAGAACGAACTGGTCCGCATCTGCGCCGAGACCGGCTGTGCGGTCGTGTTTGTCACGCATTCAATCCCGGAGGCTGTGTTCCTGTCCGACCGGGTGGTGGTGATGTCACCAAGGCCGGGTGAAATCAGGGAGATCGTGGACATCACGCTGGGCTCAGCCAGCGCCCGCGGTGCAGGGCTGCGGGAAGAGGCTTCGTTTTACGAAGCGATCCGAACAGTACGCGAGGCCCTGCACGGGACCGAGCCTGCAGTGGTCCGGGGAGCAGAAACCCGATGAGCGGGATCGTCCAGGACCCGCCCGCCGCACCGGCGGCGGGTGTGCCGCCGGAGACTCGGGGAGCAGCAGGAATCGATCCGGGCCGTCTGTCCGGACTGGGTCGGCACATCGGAGCGCCGCTGCTGCTGGGGGCAGTGGCACTCCTGCTGTGGCAGGGCGCTGTTTGGGTACTGCAGATTGAGCCGTTCATCGTCCCGGGGCCGGTGGCAATTGCCGAAACCTTCGCTGGCAACCTGGCGAACGTGCTGGGCGCCGCCGTCGTTACCGGGGTGAACGCCGCCGTCGGGCTGGTAGTGGGAGCCCTGCTGGGTGTCGCGGCCGCTGTGGCGTCAGCCGCCGCCCCCGCCCTGGACCGGCTGGCGGCACCCCTGGTGGTAGCGCTTTCGGTCATTCCGATCGTGGCGCTGGCACCGGTGCTCTACACGATGTTCGGAGCCGACCAGCAGGCCACCCGGCAGATCGTGGCGGGCATCGCCGTCTTTATTCCCGTCTACGTCAACTCGCTGCGCGGCTTCCGGCAGGTGGAGCCCGTGCACCGGGACCTGATGCGTTCCTACGCCGCCGGGAAGTGGCAGGTTACCCGCAGCGTCACCCTGCCCAGTGCAGTGCCTTATATGTTCACCGGCCTGCGGATTGCGTCCTCGCTTGCCGTCGTGTCGGCACTGATTGCCGAGTACTTCGGCGGTCCGGTTGGGGGCCTGGGCAAATCGGTGACCTCAGCGGCGTCGAGCAGCAACTACACGCTGGCCTGGGCCTATGTGCTTGGCGCCGTCCTGCTCGGACTGCTGTTCTACGCGGTCACCGCCGCGTTGGAGAAGTACTTCTCCCGGCACTCAGGTGGCACCTAAAGTGCCCGCCCCTAGATGTTCCACCCGCACCACACCGTCCGCACTAAACGTCCGTATGAGGGGAAACAGATGAACACACCAAGGAAACCGCTGACCATCCTGGCTTCGGGGCTGGCCGTCACCGCCCTGGCGCTGGCGGGCTGCGGTGGGGAATCCGGGGACGGTTCGGCCGCTGCCGATGAACTTACCCCGGTGAAGCTGCAGCTGCAGTGGTTTGCGCAGGCCCAGTTCGCCGGCTACTACGCGGCCCTGGACCAGGGCTTCTTCGAGGAGGAGGGCCTCGACGTCGAAATCCTGGAAGGCGGTGCGGATATTGTGCCGCAGGATGTCCTGGCCTCCGGTGACGCCGACTACGCCATTTCCTGGGTGCCCAAGGTCCTCGGCTCGATCGAGCAGGGTGCTGCCATTACCAACGTGGCGCAGATCTTTGAACGCAGTGCCACCCTGCAGGTCGCCATGGCGGACTCGGGCATTGACGGTCCCGAGGATCTCGCCGGCAAAAAGGTTGGCTCCTGGGGCTACGGCAACGAATGGGAGCTGTTTGCCGGTATGCAGCAGGCCGGCGTCGAGATCGATGACATTGAACTGATCCAGCAGGCGTTTGACATGAACGGTTTCCTGGCCGGGGACATCGACGCCGCCCAGGCTATGACGTACAACGAATACGCCCAGGTGCTGGAGACGGAGAACCCTGACACGGGCGAGCTGTACCAGCCGGAGGACCTAACGGTTATTGACTGGAATGAAGAGGGCACCGCGATGCTCCAGGACGCCATCTGGGCCGACACTCAGCGGCTGGAGGATGACGAGGAGTACCAGGAGACTACCGTCGCCTTTATCAAGGCGGCCATTAAGGGCTGGGCGTATGCGAAGGACAACCCCGAAGAAGCGGCGGAGATCGTTACCGGGGCCGGGTCCACGCTGGGCACGAGCCACCAGCTGTGGATGACCAACGAAACCTCCAAGCTGATTTGGCCCTCGACTAACGGTGTTGGCCTGATCGATGAGGCTGCGTGGGAGCAGACCGTCGAAATCGCGCTGGGCACCAAGAACGAGACCGGTGCAACGATCATCAGCGAGGAGCCGCCGGCCACGGCGTGGACCAACGAGTACGTGGAGAAGGCGCTGGCAGAGCTGGAGGAAGAAGGCGTGGACACCAAGGGCGCGGACTTCGCGCCGATTGAGGTTGAGCTTCAGCCCGGAGGGAACTGACCCGGTTTGAACCCGTGCCGGCCTGGCCGGCGCATCGCTAGTTCGGCTTCTTGTCCGCCCGCCGGGCGGCCGTGGCTGATGGTGGTGTGCCGGCCAGGCTTTTTTGTGGTGCAGTGCGGCTGGGCCAGTCGGGATGTTCACCGGTCAAAAGCTGTAGCGTTTGAGCTACCCTCACCGCGAATCAATGCGGGCGGGGTATATGCGACTCGGGAGTCCTGGGATTGTTGGGTGCCGGGTGCCGGGTGCCGGGTGTCGGAGCGGTGCTGCGGTGAGGGACCGGCTTGCGGGACACGCGCCTTCGCATGGGCGTGCCGTCCCTAGCATTACGCTCGGGGGACTAAGCGATTATGAATCGGGGGAAAGTTATGCGTGTCGATGGATTCGGGTTCTTCGTGGTTCTCTTCATCGTTTGGGTCGTGGTGCCGGCGACCATTGGCTCTGTCCTGTACCTGATTGTTCGGCTCGGAGTGAAG
This sequence comes from Arthrobacter sp., assembly GCA_040274025.1. Lineage (GTDB taxonomy): Bacteria > Actinomycetota > Actinomycetes > Actinomycetales > Micrococcaceae > Arthrobacter_B. Next base: position 95,631 of record JBELZL010000008.1, read on the forward strand.
CACGGGCTTCAGTCTTACGAGGCCGACAAGAACAACGGCACGCCTACTGCCACGTAGGTATCGCCAATACAACCAGAGAGGCCCCCGCAGGCGTGCCGTTCTGCGCCGAGCTACGGGTGCAACTATCAGGAGAAATTATGGTGCCGTGGAGTTACGCTTTAGCGTCAACTTTCTGATCCCTAGGGCGTGTGAGGCCAGACAGCACCTGTACGTCGTCTAGCGATCCTGTGAGAGCCTCGGCGATGCGTAGCTGCTCGCGACCACCCTGGCCACGGCACGCTTGCTCAAACTGTCCAACTTGTCTCGTGGAACCGTCGAAATAGATTATGTGTCGCTGAGGCTCAACTGCAACGGGCTGGAAGCTGCGCTGAGTTCGGATGCTTTAACGGAGATGTGGGACTTTTTCTTGATGGAGGGGACCATATTTTTTTGAATGTGATTGGGCCGCTACGAACATCAACACAGAGAATCCAAGAAGATAACCGATGAAGGCCCACCCACCAGTGGCAGTGAAAGAGATTCCCAGTAGTGCAAAAATTCCGCAGATTATCGAACTGCGGTCCTTGGTTCGTATGGCGAGTAGGAGTAAGGTGACTCCATAAATCATTGAGAGGCCATAAGGCGCTGCCAATCCTATCGTTAGGACTGAAAGTCCGGCGAGGACAGCCATGGCTCCACTGTGTGCCCTGATGCCATACCGGCTTTCTTCTCTTGAGGTGAGAGCCCATGCTGTAATCAACAGGAGTGCTGGAACGAACCGGAGCCACTGGGAGATTCCCGACGGTCCATCAAGTGCGTCGAAGAAACCCGAGGCACCCCATCCTGTGAACTCATAGCCAAGAGCGACAACCGAGCCGGTCCCAACCGCCCGCATGAGCCATTTTGTGGCAATCGAATCTCGTACATGCCCATCATCCGTGCGCGGAGTCTGACTGGTGCTCATGGGTACCTCCAATGGTGGCAGCCCTGCTACCAGGGTCGATGTTCCATGGAATTGTAGCCTATCAATTTCATGGTGCCGTTTGCCGGAGATATGGCAGGACGTAGGAGCGCCGAAGGGGACTGATGTCTCGGGGGCCGTGCAGCCGGTGCCCGGGCCTCGGGACCGGGCACATGCCTGCAGAAGAGTCCGAGACGACGGAGTTTGGTTTCTTCCCGATTACCGACCCGCTGGCTCCCACTCAGCACCGCCCCTAGAAGCGCTGAAGCCCTATGCGCTTTTTCCGAGAACCCGGGTGTTTTCCAAGCAAACAAAGCGTCGCGCTGAGGGATCCCTCTGCGGGACGCCTTTTTCTCGGTTGGTCATGGTCTTGGTGCGCCAATCCATTGCGTACCAGCGATGCCGACCGCGCTTATGGCCGCGATGGCACGGATCGTGTTCGCCGCACTCCAGCGACGATGATAGGTCGGCCAGAACGTGGCGCCTTCCCTTTCCAGACGACGGTTAAGGGGAACGTTAACCGCGAGGGTGATGCCAGTGCTGGCAAGAGAAGCTCCAGCGAATGCAAGATCACCTACACCGCCGCGAGGCAGGGCTGTGATCGCCAACCCGAGCGCTGTGATGGCGGTGGAACCGAAGATCAGGATGAACGGGCCACGTTCGGCTGCCCGGTTGATGGCGATCATAGTGGCGGTTGCGGCCGGGTCGCTCCTTCTTCGTAGCGCTGGCATTACCATTACCGAGAACGCCGTATACACGCCACCGACAAGTCCCGCCCCGACAACCGCTGCGACCTGCATCATGCCCATACCCCGGTCTTCGCCGCTGCCCGCGCGTAGGAACGAAAAGATGACGCGGGTCTGCCCAGTAGGTGTTCGATGCCATCGCCGAGGGAAGCGTTGCGGCCGTCAAGAATCTCCGTGAAGAGGTGCCCGAGAGGCTCAGCTTCCTCCGCTGGGATGCCGTCTGTGGCGAGATCGGCGACGAAGGTCGGCACGTCTACGACTTCGAGAACTACGTTTCGGCCACAGGCTTGACTGAGCAGAGCGGCGACGTCGGTGAAGGTTAGTAGCTCCGGGCCGGTCAACTCGTAGGTGGCATCCTCCGGCGCCGTCCGCTGGAGTGCGAGGACGGCAGCGTCGGCTACATCATCGAGGTCGACGAATGCTTCGGGCCTATCAGGTGCCGGTAACTGCAGACGGCCGCGGCGCACAGGGCCGGTGAAGAAGTGCTCGGAGAAGTTTTGCTGGAACCACGAACAGCGCAGGACCGTCGTGGGTACACCTCCTGCCCGCAGGGCATCTTCGCTCGCCCTGGCTCCTTCCTCACCGCGGCCCGACAGCAGGACAAGTCGCTCAAGGCCCGAGCGGGCCGCGAGCAGGCCAACTAGGTCCATCTTTTCGGACACGCCAGGGAACGCCAGATCAGGGCTGTAACACACGTAGGCGGCGGAAATTCCTTGGAAGGCAAGAGACCAGGTCTCTGGCTGATTCCAGTCGAATCCGGTCTGGCGGGAAGCGAGTTGCGTCGGGACTCCACGAGAAGTGAGTCGTTGGTGAATGCGTGCTCCGGTGCGACCTGCGCCCCCGAGAATAAGAATCGTCATGCACCTAGTAGACCTCCCTGGTGCCAGACGCCCAATGCCTAAAGCTCCCGTTTGCCTTCGTGATCGTCTAGTCTTCCGGGAATGGACCCTTTGACCCATTTCCTTGACGGCCCTCGCGCTGCCCGGGCGTTCGCCCTTTCAGTGCATATGAGCGCACCTTGGGGTATCACGGTCCGCGACAGCGCCGCATTGACTGTCCTCGCTGTGACAAAGGGGGAGGCCCGCGTCGACGGAATCCTGCTCACGGAAGGCGACGTTGTCCTTGTCCGCGGGCCAGAAGCGTACGAGGTGACCGATGAAGCCGCCAGCGTGCCGACTTTCGACATCGGCCCGGGACAGCGATGCACCACCCTCGACGGACATGACGTTCGCGATGAACTGAGCCACGGTATCCGGCGGTGGGGTAACGCCGAGGACGGAGAGACGTCACTTCTCGTGGGAACGTACGAACGCCCGGACCAGGCCGGCGGCATCGTGGCCCGTTCCCTGCCCCGATTCGCCGTCGTCCGGCGTGAAAACGCTGCCAGTACTCTCGTGGAGCTCCTTGCCCGCGAACTCGCACACGATGATCCTGCCGCCCAGGTCGTCGTTGACCGCCTCCTGGATGTCCTCGTCGTCAGCACTATCCGCAGCCGGTGCGACAACCCTGGCTCTTCAGCGGGACCGACGTGGATGGCATGTGATGATCCCGTCGTCATCAACGCGCTGAAACATTTACATGCCGCACCTGAAGCGCCCTGGACCGTCGAAAGCCTCGCTCGGCGCGTCAATATATCCAGAGCTTCCCTCGCCGCCCGGTTTCGGGCAACCGTTGGTGAGCCCCCCATGGGTTATCTCACGCGATGGCGCCTCACCCTCGCCGGGGACCTCCTGCAAGCACCGAACACCACCACCATCTCGCAGATCGCTCACACCGTCGGATACACCAACGCCTACTCCTTCAGCACCGCCTTCAAGCGTCATCTGGGAATCACACCGACTGAGTTCCGCCACCAGAAGCCTGCCCTGTCCGACGGGAACTCGCTTGGTTGATGCAACGAAAGCGCCCGCAAGTCGGTCCCTGGACGGAACGCGCCATCCCGAATATTGCCGGGAAGAACTGGGTTGTATCTACTTCCCGATGGGAGGAAAGCGGAAAGTCCTTGGCCCGCGCGCTGGGAGGCAGGATGCTGAACGGAGGCTACGGCTCGAGTTAAGTCCATGGCTGGGGTATGTCGCGCTCAGGGATCCCTTAGCGCGACACCTTCAGCACCCCCTACTATGGAAATGCGCCGTCCGG
>JBELZL010000009.1:0-95184 GCA_040274025.1 Arthrobacter sp.
TCCAGAACGGGAATGGGACCAGCACGCAGGCCGGAATGCCCGCGCCGCTGTGCCTTCATTAAGGCTAGGGGCCGGCAACCTGCAGTTGCATAACGTGGCTCACAATGCGGGGATTTAGTGCCGTGGTGTTGGCCACGGCACGCTGTGGGCCGGGTTACGCCTGCAGCGTCAGTGCCGGCGCAGGTTCCGCAGTGCCTGCCAGGCACCCGTGGACCACAGTGCCCAGATCACCAGCAGCGGCTGGAAAAACAAGCGGATAAACCGCTTTTGGTCGGTATCCAGGCCAAAGCCGTCCGTCTGCGTGACGTACTGGGAGATGTTTCCCGGGAAGATCGCAATGAAAAAAGCGGCCGCAGCCAGCCCCACGGGAACCCTTCGGCTGGGCAGCAGGGCCAGCGCGGATCCCAGTCCGATCTCCGCGATGCCGGAGAGCAGTACAACCGTGTCCTTGTCCAGGGGAACCCATTCGGGCACCTGGGCCTGGAATTCCTCCCGGGCAAAGGTGAGGTGGCTGGTTCCGGCAAACGCCAGGAACAGGCCCAGGACGACGGCGGCGGCCCGGCGCGGGCGGCTGGTCCGCGGTGCGCGGGCGGTCAGGGTGCGGATCAGGGGGTTGCTGGACATGCCCCGACGCTAACCTATCCTTCTGCCGGCGGAAAGCCAGGCGGCGGGGCGGCCGGATCAGTGGCCGAAGCTGTCCGAGTCCAGAATCCCGGCTTCTCCGGTGTCCAGCGCCGAAAGGTCCGCGATCTCCGCTTCTTCCAGGGTGAAATCGAAGACTGCCAGGTTCTCCGTCAGGTGCGCAGGCGTCGAAGCCTTCGGGATGGGAACCAGGCCCTGCTGGACGTGCCAGCGCAGCACGATCTGCCCGGCAGTTTTGCCGTACTTCGCGGCAAGGGCGGTGACTACGGTGTCCTCCAGCAGCCCGCCGTCCCGTCCCAGCGGACTCCATGACTCGGTCACGATGCCCAGCCGGTTGTTTGCCTGGCGGGATGCTTCGCGTACGTGCCGGGGATCGACCTGGATTTGGTTCAGGTCCGGGATCACGCCGGCATCAGCGAGGCGCTGCAGATGGGCAGGCTTGAAGTTGGAGACGCCAATCCCCCGGATCATGCCCTCTGCGAGCAGATCGGCCAGGCCCAGGACCGCTTCCACGTACTTGTCCTGGCCTGGATTGGGCCAGTGCACCAGGAGCAGGTCGATGTATTCGGTGCCGAGCCTCTGCGCTGACGCTGAAAAGGCGCGGCGGACGCCGTCGCGGCTATGCCACTGCTTGTTGAACTTGGTGATGATGACCACCTCGCTCCGGGCAATGCCGCTGCGGCGGATGCCTTCTCCTACGCCGGCTTCGTTGCCGTAGTTCTCAGCGGTGTCGAACAGGCGGTAGCCAACCTCTACGGCTGTGGCGACGGCGTCGGCCGCCTGTGAGTCATCGAGCGGCCAGGTGCCCATTCCGAGGGCGGGCAGCTCAAGTCCGTTGCGGAGGGTAATGGTGGGGGCGGTGCTCATAACGCTCCTAGGCAGATCGGCTTCCTTCCTGTGAGCCTAGCCGTCCCCACCACCCCCAGTGCAACAAGTCCCGCGCTCGTTCGCCGCAGTTACCTGTTCCTCTCCGCCCGTTCCGGGCGCAGCATCTCAGGCGGCTGGAAGGATGCGAAGGAACCACCCCGGCTCAGCTTGTCTTCACGGGAGATGCGGTCAGCCAGACGGTTGAGCGCGGCAGGGTGCGCCAGATTGGCCCAGCGGCCAGTGTCCAGCCGCTCCTGAAGGCTGGTTACCATCGCCGCGATTTCAGCATCCGCGAAGTTGCAGTGTCCTGGCCTGTCTACGAAAGCCTGCCGGAGGAGAGCATTGTCCCCATTTCGACGTACCCGCTCGGCATATGTCCCTGCCTGCGCCACCGTCGGGGCGGTATCCCCCGTCTCATGTAGGGAAAGCACCGGTCCGTCAATGTCGCCAACAGGTGTGGCATTGGCCTGCATGTAGGCAACGGCAGCAGGATCGCCTGTAATCCTCTCTGCGGAGTTGACGGTTCTGAGGTCATCCGCCAGGGAAATCCCGGCCTGCGCGTAGAGGGAACGGACCATTTTTGCCTCGCCGGACTGAGCCAGCGAGCGGGCGTAGTCGACCCCCGTGTTCCAGGAGAAGTTTCCACCGGCGCGCTCTTCCAGCGGCTGCCGTGGAGAGATCACTCCGAACATGAAGGCTGCGTACAGCTGTTCCTGCTGGGCAGCATAGTCACGCGGTGACGGCTCGGGAGAATTCTGCTGGGTCCAGACTGGAAGCTGGGCAATGGTTGCGGCCAAGGCAATTCGTGCCCGCCCGGCCGGCGTTGCCTGTGCCTCATCCAGCACTTCGCGGAAGGCCGCCTGGCGGGTTAGTTCGTCCTGGACATTGACCAGTTGCAGGCGCTCGTCGCCGGGTGCCAGGAGCATCTTCAGCACGAAAGCTCCGTCCAGGCTCCCATTCAGCATGGGAACGGCACCGGCCACGGACCCGCACAGCGGGAGGGCGGCGTCGAACAGCTGGGGGTGCGCTTCCATGTTCGCTACTGCGGTCAGCCCGCCCATGGATGAGCCCCATGCGACCACTGAGCTGGGTTCGCCGAGCTCAGATCTGACCACATCTAGGAGCGAGGGTTGGTTGGCGATGAGTCCCTCGACTCCCCACCCTCCCGCCGCCGCGGTGCTCCCTGCGAGTGCGTATCCCCTTTGACAGCAGCCAACTGCGGAGCGTGGAACTAGGCGCCGCAGAGGCTTCTGCTGAACCGCCGTACCCCGGATTCCACACCAGCACCGTGCCATTCCAGTGTGTGGGTTCGTGGAGGACGTACCGTCCTCCACTGGGCAGGGACCCTCGCAGCTCCGTAGACGGTTCGTCGAGAGCCGCGGCCGCCGGACTCTCTGAAACAGGAGCAGCATTGACCGGGGAGACCGTTAATGGGGACACGGTCAAACAGGCGGCGACAACGGCGGCGGACAAAACGGCCAGCCGGGCTTGGGCTGCACTTCTTGATGATGAACTGATGTATGGCATGGAAAATCCTTCCCGCGGCGCACCCTTGCGCCTAACGGAGGTTCATGGCGTGGAACTGGAGGGGTACGGCGGCCGGTCAGTCCTTGGACTGAAGCAGTGAAGCCGATGCCGCGAAGGTGTGGTGCGTGGCCATATCGGCCAATGACTCGTCATGCGCACGCAGGATCCTGCGGAATCCAGATTCGGCTGCCGGGCCCAGGCTGTCATAGAGGGCCGAGCAAACCGCCACTGCGCGGTGCATGGGAAAGCCCGGGCCGAGCAGCTCATGGGGGAGACAGGGATCCTGCCGCCGCAGGGTGCGCCATTCAGCCATAATCGACGTTCGAAGCTGGAGGACCGCGTCCCCTGGGCGGAGCCCGGAGCCCGGAGCGGCGCTCACAACGCTGTCCGTTCCCCGCTTGAGGGCAGAGGCCGCAGGCTCCCACCGATCGATGAACTCCGAATAGCCCGCGGCCAGGGCCTGTAAATCGAAAGCGGACTGGACTGCCTCCAAACCCGCCGCCGACGGCAAACGGGCATCCGTAAAGACGGTTAACTGGTCCGGGCCCAGGAGCCCGTCCAAGCTCGTCTTCAAGCTGCTCACCGAGCCCAAATGGTTGCCCGGCCGCACCCAGAGAGCATCGTACAGATTCCCGAATCCCAGCTGCCGGAGCTGATCCCGCAGAATCCTCCGGGTCCCCTTCGCGTTCTCCGGGAGGGAATATCCCACCAAGGTCCAGGACCCGTCCCAAACCTGCGGGAGGTGGCTCATAAACAGCGAACGGACGTGCGTGTTGATGCGCTCCCGGCTCATCGGCGACACCGCGTAGGCAGTTTGCCGCCCGGCCTTTGTGCCGACCAAAAAGCCCCGCTGCGCCAGTCTTTGAATCGCGGCGCGCGCCCCGCTGGGAGTCACTTCGAAGACCTGGAGCAAATCCACCAGTGCGGCAGAGGGGATGGGTTCGCTCCGTGCATGCCAGTAGTCGCCCAGCAGAACTGTCAGCAACTGCTGGGGACGTGCGCCGTTCTGGAACCGCGGCAGGGTTGGCGTAGGCATGGGTCGATTCTGTCATTGGCCGACAGTGCGCGGCTTGGGCACACGGGCCGCACCTGCTGCTGTCTTCCCGATCAGGCGAAGCGGGACGGCGCGCGGACCATATTCGAGCCAGTTCATCATTACGACGTCGCCGGCGAGATCAAAGCGGTCGGTGTTCTCCAGCAGCACTTCGAGGGCTATGAGCAGCTCCATCCTGCCCAGCGTGGCCGCCGGGCACTTGTGGGCCCCCCTGCCGAAGGCAAGGTGAGAGTTGTTGGGCCGGCGTAGCACGAACTCGTCCGGATCGGGAAACACCGTTTCATCCCTGTTGCCCGAAGGGAAAATCAGGGCAATCGGATCTCCCTCCCGAACCATGCGTCCGTGCACGAGGGTGTCCTGTTTCGCTGTCCGCGCGAAAACCCGGTACGGCGCGTGCAGCCGCAGGAACTCTTCGATGGCGGCCGGAAGGTCCTTGGGATTCGAACGCAGGTGCTGCTGCAGGTCTTGATCCTGGGCCAGATGCACCAGACAGCTGCTAAGGACCGCCTGTGGAGCGCCCATCCCTGCCACGATCATTTGCCGAATGGTGGCAATCGCGGTTTTCTCGGTGATGTGGTTCTCCGGGTTGAGTGCGGCCTCATGCAGGCTGGAGACGAGGTCCTGGGCTGAATCGGCGCCGGCCGCCAGACGGTCCCGGTAGACCTCTTCGGCTATCCGGTAGAGTTCTGCGCTGTATTCGCCAATGACACCCTCATCCATGTCCTGGATGGCAAAGGAATAGCGTACGCCGATCTCCCTGATATGCCGGGTCAGCGAGGACGAGACGCCCAGGAAGGAAGCGAAGCAGTCCATTACAAAGGGGGCGGCGAAATCGCGCACGCCGTCGGCGCCGTCGTTCTTGGCCAGCAGCCCCTGCACCAGTTCCCCGGCACTCTCGCGGAAGGCTGACTCATGCGCGCGGACAGTCGAGCGGCGCAGCACAGGATCGATGGCCTCGCGGTAGGCCGTGTGCTCCGGCGGATCAAAATGCAGCGGAGGGCGGCGGGAGGAGCGGGGTACGTGGGGCACAACGTTCTGGACCGAGGTGATAAAAAGCTCGTCATCCTGAGTAATGCGGACTATGTCCTCGTAGCTTGTGGCAGCCCAGAAACCACCGAAGTCTTCGCTCCAGGGAAAGGGGTTGGTCCGCCGCAGTTCGGCGTAGTCGCGGTGGGCGCTCCCGAAGGTCTCATCAAGCGCGGGAGACCACTCGGAGGGCCGGGGGCCATCCACCGCGCTTTCGAGCCCGGGGTTCTCGTCGGAAGAAGCAAAGCCATAGGGGCACTGGCCCATTTCAGATAACCTTTCTGCGGGCCCAGCGGGCCACGGATTCCAGCGCCACGACCACAACGATCAGGCCGATCAGGATGCCGGCTGTCTGCTGGTAGTTGAGGGTTGCCACTGATTCGTCCAGCAGGAATCCGATCCCGCCGGCTCCCACGATGCCCAGCACCGCTGATTCCCGAAGCGCCAGATCCGAGGTGAACAGGCTGTTGCCGATGAAGCTCGGTACAAACTGGGGCCAGACGCCGCTGACGAAGACCTGGACGCGGCCGGCTCCGGTGGCCTCCAGGGCCCGGAGTGGAGCGGGGTCCACGTTCTGGAGGGAGTCCGTAAAGAATTTGGAGGCCAGGGCGGTGCACGAAATGGACAACGCCAGGAAACCTGCAAACGGTCCCAGTCCCAGTGCGGCAACAAAAATCAGTGCGTAGACGATGTCCGGGATGCCGCGCATAAAGACCACCACTGCGCGCAGCGCGAGGGAGAGCGGCTCGAAACGGATGAGATGGCGGGTGGAGAGTACAGCGATGATCAGACCCAGAAGAACCCCGAAGAAGGTCGCCGTAAAGGCCATGATGACGCTTTCGAATATCCCCAGGAGGATCTGTTCCGTAAACACCGGCGGCACGAATCCTGAGAGGAGTGCCGCCGCGTTGTCCCAGGCCTGGCCGAGACGAGCCGGGTTGAGGGAAAGCTGGCTCAGTGAAAAGAGGAACAGCATCAGTGCCGAAACAACAGCAGCGGCACGCAGCACCCTGGACCGGTTCCAGCCAGGATCAGCTTGGGCCGCGCCGGCAACATGGAGTTGGGATTGGGTATGTTCATCGGCGTGTTCGGCGACCGCCCGCTGGACCAGATAAGCCACGAGCTCCAGGATGAGGAGCAGGCAGACGATCACCAGGATGATGCCCGCGGCGCGGCGGTAGTTGAGTGAGCCGATTGCCGTCTGCAGGGCAACACCAATACCTCCGGCGCCCACCAGCCCGAGGACGGCGGAGGCACGGACATTGATATCCAGCCGGTAGATCACCAGTGACGTGACCGCCGGGAGGGCACGAGTCAGGGTGGTGGACACAAAATTCTGCAGCCGGTTCGCTCCGACCGAGGCAATCGCTTCGCGCGGGGAGGGCGCCTGCTCCTCGAATACGTCCGCCATCATCTTTCCGATCATGCCGATCGAGTGGAAGGCGATTGCGAGTCCGCCGGCAAGAGGGCCAAGACCAAAAATGCGCACGAAAAGGATAGCGAAGATCAGCGACGGAACGGCCCGTGTCACGATGATGATGCCCTGGGCAAGCCACCGGACCACCCGGGGGCCGGTGAAGTGACGGGATGCCGCTGCGGCGAGGAACACCGACGCAATGGTCGCCAAACCCGTACCCGCAACCGCGATCCACAGAGTTTCCAGGGTCAGGGCCAGCAGATCGGGAACCGGCCCCGTGGTCGGCGGAACCATCCGCTCCAGCAGCCGGGCAATGTCACCGAAACCAGCCGCGACGGCAGCCGGGCGGATGTCGATCCACCAGATGCCGAAGATGGTGACGGCCAGGTAGGCAAGCGGAATGCCCAGAGTTGCCGAGGAAACACGAGGGCGTTTGGGTACTGCTTGCGTGGCGCCCGGCGGCAGCTGCCCGCTGGAACGCCGGCGTTTCGTCCCGACGCCCGCTGTCCGAGTGTCCGCGGCAGTTTCCTTCATTGTTCCGCTCATGGGCGGGCGCCCTTCGCCTTTTCGTAGATGGCCCGGAGTGCCTCCTCCGAGGTGTCTGACGTCCGTGTGTCGAGGATGAGCGAGCCGTTCCGAACCGCCACCACCCTGTCGGAGACCTGCAGGGCCAGGTCAACCTGGTGCAGGGAGCAGACCACCGTGAATCCGTCCTCCGCACTTAGTCTCTTCAGGGTGTTCAGCACCGACATGCTCGCGCTGGGATCCAGTGACGCGACGGGCTCGTCGGCCAGGACAATCTCGGCGTCCTGCATCAGGGTCCTTGCGATCGCGACGCGCTGCTGCTGGCCGCCGGACAGCGTGTCACAGCGCTGGAACCGCTGATCGACCAGCCCCACCCGCTCCAGATTCGCCACGGCTCTTTCCCGCAGTGGCCTGGGGTAGGTGGAGATCCCGTAGCGCGGCATCCTGAGCGACCCCAGCGTCCCCATGAGTACGTTTTCCATCGCGCTGAGGCGTCCGACCAGCCCGAACTGCTGAAATACGAATCCCACGCGGGTGCGCAGCCTTTGCAGGTTCTTGCGTCCGCAGGTCCCCGGGTTCACACCCAGAACCGAAACCGTCCCGGCAGTGGGACGGTGGCTGCCGTTAATCAGGCGCAGCAGCGTCGATTTGCCTGCACCGGACGGGCCGACCAGGGCCACAAATTGTCCCGGCTGCACCTGAAGGTTCACATCCCGGAGGACCTCTTTCGAGCCGAAGCTGATGCCAAGATCCTGCAGGACGAGGCTGGGCTGCGTGCCGGCGGCGCTGACGCTGCCAGCGGTTGACTGATGAGGCAAAGGATGGGGTCCTGAGTCTTTTAGGCGTTCGGGGGTGGTCATTCGGTGCTCCTGGGAATTACTCGTTCCGGCATACTTCGGCCTGCGTGGTCTCGCAGATCTCGCGGATCGATGCAAAGTCCTCCTCAGTGGCCGGTTCAAATGCGAAGGCTCCGGTCCCGCCCCACTGGCAGGCCATCTTGCCTGCATATTCGTCGCCCCACGGGGCGAGTGACTCACGCTGGTTTTCCGGGCAGAGGCCAGCTTCAGCTGCGGTTACAGCGTTGTATTTGAGCACGGCGTCGGTGATCTGGGTGCGAAGCTCCTCCGGCAGCCAGTTTCCAATCACCATCGGGGTGCCTGGAATATCCGGGGAGGTCCAGATGGTGTCCACATCACCGTCCTTGATGACCCCGCGTGCCGGGAGCAGATCGGTAATGAAGGTTCCGGCCACGAACGCGACGTCACAGTCGCCGGCCAGCATCTGGGTGACAGCCACATCATGCGAGCCCGCGAAAATCGGATTGATATCGTTCTTCGGATCGAGGCCGGTCGCAATCAAACCAGCTGCCGCGGCTAGATATCCGGTGCTTGAAGCGGGATCCGTGAAGCAGACATCCTTGCCTTCCACGTCCGCCAGTTCTTTGATATCCGAACCCGCGGCCACCACTCCCAGTGACTGGACTGCACCGGAGCCGGCGGCGGGGGTCCGCTGGTCCATTGCGACCGGGGTGATGTCTGCGACGTTCTGGGCAAGGTAATAAGAGAACGCGCCGTAGGTTGCCACATCAACGCGCTTGGCTGTCTGCGCTTCGATTACGCCCGCGTTGCTGCTGACTGCCTCAATCGTGGTGGGGAGGCCCGTTTCCTTTTCAATTGCGGCCACGATGGGCTTGAAGCTTTCCTCGAGTTCCTTGCTGTTGTCAGTGGGCACAACGGCAAAAACCAGCGACTGCGGTGCATCGCTCGAACCCCCTGTCGAAGCAGGACGGGCATTGGGGCTGGCACCGCAGGCGGTGAGAAGGAGGCTGGCAGCGGCCAGCGCGGTGACGGTCTTGAAGCTCTTGTGCATGATCGACTCTGATCCTCTGGTTGCCGGAACGGTGCATGGTCGCCATGCCCAACCCCGGGGACCTTGAGCAACACTTGCGTGACCGAAAGCCACCTGAACTGTGGCCTATTGAACCGAAGTGAATGCGGATCAGGATATGGCGTAGATCACACTGAATCACCAATTGTTGAATTGGTCAACGAAATTGGCGCTGCAAATAGAGGCTTCTCGAAAGTTACGTTCCCGCCCCGGCAACGTGCACTACACGGGCCTCCCATGGGCGCAGGATTCCAGCCTCGCCGGGCTCGGAATAGTTGCCCAGGATCAGCGGCGCGGAAACCGCCAGTCCCAGCGGCAGTTCCAGCTCCGCATCGGAGACGTTCGCGAGGATCAGCCATTCGGTCCCGCCCAGGCGGCGCCGGAAGGCAAACAGGTGGGGATCTTCCGGGGCCTCCAAGTGGAAGTCGCCAAGAACAACCACATCTTGGGAGTGCCGCAGCCGGATAAGGTCCTGGTAGTACCGGAAGATCGATCTCTCCGCGGAACGGTCTGCTTCGGTGTTGATGTGCTTATGGTTCGGGTTGACGTCGATCCACGGCTGGCCCTCGGTGAACCCGGCGTTCGCTCCGCCGGTCCACTGCATCGGGGTGCGGGGATTGTCCCGGCTCATGGCGCGCAGTGCCTCGAGCGCCTCCTCGGCGGGCATGCCCTGCGCTGTGGACTCAGTGTAGAAGTTCAGTGACTCAACGTCGCGGTACTTCTCAATCGAGGTGAAGCCTGCATTGGTCATCCCGATTTCTTCACCCTGGTACACATACGGAGTGCCGCGCTGCAGATGCAGCAGCGTGGCCCAGAGCGTGGCAGATTCGTACCGGAACGCGCCGTCATCCCCGAAGCGGGACAGGTGCCGGGGCTGGTCATGATTGCTCAGGTAGAGGCTGTTCCAGCCCCGGTCCGCAAGGCCCCGCTGCCAGCGGTTCCACGAAGTCTTCAGGTCCGGCAGGCTGAGCGGCCGGTAATCCCACTTCCGTCCGCCGACCTGGTCCAGGCTTACATGCTCAAACTGGAATACCATGTCCAGTTCTCCCCGGTACGGGTCGGTATAGAGCAGCGCCTGGTCCACCGTGGCCCCAGGTGTTTCACCGACGGTGAGGAAGTCGCCGTCGCGCCCTGAAAAGACCTCGCGGCGCATCTCCTGGAGGAACTCGTGGATCCGCGGTCCGTTGGTGAAATGCGGAGAGCCGTCACCCCAGACGCTGCCTGGGCCGACCAGCCCGTCCGGCAGGGCAAGGTCCTTGGAGATGAAGTTGATGACGTCCATCCGGAAGCCGTCCACGCCCCGGTCCAGCCACCAGCGCATCGTCTCGTAAACCTCGTGCCGAACAGCCGGGTTTTCCCAGTTCAGGTCCGGCTGGTGCGGTGTGAAGAGGTGCAGGTAGTACTGCCCGGTCTCCGGTTCGAATGTCCAGGCCGGCCCGCCGAAATGCGAGCCCCAGTTGTTCGGTTCCGCCCCGGGCTCCCCGGGTTTAAAGCCAGGCCGCGCGTCCCGCCACCAGAAGTAGTCCCGGTACGGGTTGTCCCGTGATTTGCGGGCTTTCTGGAACACCGGATGTTCGCTGGAGGTATGGTTCACTACCAGGTCCATCACCAGCTTCATGCCCCGCACATGCAGCTGTCCCAGCAGCTCGTCGAAGTCCTCTTCCGTGCCGAACAGCCGGTCGATCCGTCGATAGTTGGAGATGTCATAACCGTTGTCCCGCTGCGGTGATTCGTGCACAGGGGAGAGCCAGACGACGTCGACGCCGAGGTCCTGCAGATAGTCCAGATGCGCGAGGATGCCTTTGAGGTCACCGATCCCGTCCCCCGTTCCATCTGCGAAGCTGCGCGGATAGATCTGGTAGACGACGGCGCTGGTCCACCAGGCGGGCTGGTGCGGATCGCTCATGGCTGGCTTCCTCTCGCAGGCGTGCCTGCGAGTCTACGCCGCGGGGTCAGTGCGATAAATCGACCAGGTTCGGTTTTACTCCAGCGCGTCTCCCCGCACCAGCCGGCGGGCCACCTCGGTGAGCAGTTCAACGCCGCGGACAGCGTCCTCATCCCGGGTGAACTCAGCCTCGTTGTGCGAGATCCCGTCCACGCTGGGCACGAACAGCATCACGGTGGGTACATGGTCCTTCATGTTCGTGGAGTCGTGCCCGGCTACGGTCATGATGTCCATGTGGCTGAAGCCCAGTGCTTCGGCGGCCGCACGGCCCAGCCGAACCCCGGCAGGCTGATACGGGTTCAGGCCCCACCGGTGGGTCAGCGAGAGTGAGATCTCCGTGCGGGAGCGGGCTTCGGACTCGGCAATGCGCTTGTCCAGCAGCTCCATGGCACGGGCCAGCACGGCTTCATCCGGTGAACGCAGGTCCAGGTTCATGACCACCTGACGTGCGATTGTCACCGGCGAGTTGGGCAGCACCTGCAGCTGGGACACGGAGCTGTGCAGCGATCCAAGCTCGAAT
This sequence comes from Arthrobacter sp., assembly GCA_040274025.1. Lineage (GTDB taxonomy): Bacteria > Actinomycetota > Actinomycetes > Actinomycetales > Micrococcaceae > Arthrobacter_B. Next base: position 11,411 of record JBELZL010000009.1, read on the forward strand.
TCCTCCGTGAGCTCGCGGGCCGCCGCGATCACCAGGGCCGCGCCAAAAAGCGCGTCGCGGCGGTCCGGCATGCGGGTGGACCCCGTGTGTGACTGCTCTCCGTCCACAACTACCTGGTACTTCGCCGCAGCCCAGGTCCTGTCAACAATCCCCACCTGGGTTCCGGTCTCTTCAAGGAGCCGGCCCTGCTCAATATGGATTTCGGCATACCGGGCGATGCTGTCCAGCGTCGGCGCAGCGCCCGACGCCGGGAGGTCGCCGAGTGCCTCGGCAACAGTGCTGCCGGCTAGGTCGCGGGTGGCCAGAGCAGCTCCGAGCGGCAGCTTGCCGGTGAAGACTCCGCTGCCCATCATGCTGGGGGTGAAGCGGCTTCCCTCTTCGTTGAACCAGTTCACCACGGCCAGATTAAAGACGGGCTTCAGTACCCCGGATCCTGCTTCGGCGCAGGCCCGGACCACTGCATGTGCGGCTGCAAGGACGCCGTATGCGCCGTCGTACCGCCCGGCCAGCGGCTGGGAATCGAGGTGTGATCCGAGCAGGACCCAAGGCGCACCGGGAACCAGTTCGGCCAGACCGAACTGGTTGCCGGCGGCATCCACCGCCTCGGCGAGGCCGTGGTCTGCGAGCCAGCCGCTGAACCAGGCGCGGGCGGCGTGGTCTTCGGGCGTTGCGGCCTGGCGGTCGACGCCGCCGCCGGCTGTGGCGCCGTGGCTGGACATGGCAGCGAAGTCGGCCAGGAATGCGGGGTTGGTGGTGCTCACGGGGTTTCCTTTGTGCTGGAAGAGGGATTGAAATCAGGGTGCCGGTAGCGCAGTTCCCCGCCCACCATGGTGCCCAGCACCACCGTGGCGCCGATGCTGGAAGCTGCTACGGCGGTGGGGTCCTGATCCAGGAAGACGAGGTCGGCGAGCAGCCCGGGGGACAGGCTTCCCTTCTCCGATTCCGTGCCGGTGGCTGCGGCAGAACCGGTGGTGTAGGCGGCGAGCGCCTGCTCGGCCGTGATCCTCTCTGCCGGCGAGTAAACAGTTCCGGAGGGGGTCTTCCGCTCCACGAAGGACTGCATCACATCCAGCGGCCGTCCGTTGGAGACCGGCCGGTCTGAGCTGCCGGGGAGCACAGCCCCGCGGGCCAGGAGGCTGGCGGCCGGATAGGACAGTTCCGTACGTTCCGGGCCGAGGAGCTCCGCCATTCCGTCACCGAACTCGGTGATGAAGTGCGGCTGCGGGACCAGCACAATGCCGGCCGCGGCAATGCGGTCCAGCTGTTCCGGCTGCACCACACCGCCGTGCTCGATGCGGTTGGGGAAACAGTTCCGCCCGTAAACCTGCTGCGCCTCCGTGATGATGTTGATGGCGTGTTCCACGGCCGCATCACCTATTGCATGCATGGCAATGGGCCAGCCCGCCCGGTAAGCGGCCAGCGCAGAGGAACGCAGCTGATCTGCATCCATCTGCAGGTAGCCGTGGTTGTGGGTACAGCCGGCGTAGTCCTCGGACATGTAGGCAGTGCTGCCCAGCAGCGACCCGTCGCTGAAGATCTTCACCGGACCCAGGCGCAGCCATTCGTTGCCCAGGCCGGAGTGGATGCCGGTATCCAGTCCCAGACCCGCCGGGTCCTCGGCGTGCCCGGCCAGGGGCCTAAGGGCATCCAGGACCAGCATGGGCTGCATCCTGGTTTTCAGGAGCCCTTTTCGATGGGCCGACTGGTAGGCGGCGAACTCCCGCGGCGAGTGTCCGATCCAGCCGCCGGCAATTCCGGCGTCCGTGACGCTGGTGATCCCCTCTGTGAGGTAATGCTCGGTGGCCAGGTGCAGGGCCCGCTCTATGGTCGCCAGCGGGTAGGGCAGCATCAGATCCTGGACAAGCCGCATGGCGTTCTCTTCCAGCACGCCGGTGGGCCGTCCATCTGATCCGCGGACGACGACGCCGCCACTTACGTCAGCGGCAAGGTCCGCTGATCGTTCGATCAGTTCCAACGCGGCGCCGTTGACCGTACAGGCATGCCCGGAGGAGTGCTTGATCCATACCGGGCGTCCCCCGGAGGCTTCATCCAGGAGGTCCCGCTCCGGCTGCGCACCGGAGATCAGCAGGGGACTGAAACCGGAGGCAACGATCCATTCCTCCGGACCCAGCCCCGCACCGGCAGCGGCGACGGCCAGATAAACGTCCTCAGCGGAGCGGGCTGAGCCCAGGGCAGTTTCCATCAGGCCAAGACCAAACCACACACTGTGGGCATGGACATCGTTGAAGCCGGGCACAACAGTGAGGCCGCCGGCGTCCAGAACTGCACGGACCGGGATATCCAGCTCAGGGTCCACCGCCAGGATCCTGCCGCCGTGAATTACCAGGGTGCTGGCCCGCGGATGTGCGGGATCCTGGGTGAGCACATGGGCATTGGTAATCAACAGGTCTGCAAGCATGGGTTCCTAGCTGTCGTTCCGTCCCCGGGCGAGCACGAAATGCACAGCCTGCTGGGTGTTGTTCCCATTCAACTATGGCTAAATGTCTCGCTCAATGGACATAAGCCGCCATAATTGGCGGCTAAATTATGCATATCCATAAAGTGGCAGGATGACCGAAATTCCCGTCCCCAACCTGGTGCCTTCCGCCCGGACCTTTCCGCTCGAAGCTTCCGCCGGACACCAGTGGGAAGACCTGATTCGGAGGCTGTGGACCCAGCGTGATTCGCTGGTTTCGGATTTCCTCTCCCGGTTCGAAGCCGTCTCGTATGACGACGCGAAGGTGCCTGTGGAGGACGTCTACCAAACGGCCGTGGACACCATGGACATGTTCCTGTACCAGATGGCGGGGCTGGAGCTCCCCCATGACCTGCAGAACCTGCCCCGCGAAGTGGCGACCCGGCGCGCTGCCCAAGGGGTGCCCCTGAATTCATTCCTGGAAGCCGTGCGCAACGATTTTCGGGTCCTCTGGAAAGGCCTGGAGCGCGTGGCGCACGGGGACGGCGTCAACGTCCTGGTGTCCAACATGGACCGGGTCATGGACGTGGTGGAGGGGTATGTTTCAAGCATCCAGCAGTCCTTCGTGGAAGCCGAAGCACTGCTGGCACGGGACAAGCAGCTGTACCGCCAGCGCCTGCTCTCCCGGCTGTTCAGCGGCGAACCAAAGACGCAGCAGGATGTTGAAGATATAGCAGCAGGGCTTGGAGTCCGGGCTGCGGATACCTTCGAACTGCTGGCGGTAATCGGAGATGTCGTAGCCGAGGCACAGCGTGCGTTCCTGAACGACCGCCGGCTGCATTCCTATGAACGGGCCGGAGTCCTGTACATCTTCCGGCAGCAGCGCGCCGGCTCCTGGCAGCAGGAGCCGCCCGGGTTCGCAGCCGGCTACATCCCGGACATTGCGGGACTGGCCGCAGTTCCGGCCGCCGCATCATCAGCCCTGGTGCTGGCGCGCAGCGGCGGCCCCGGCCTGCAGACCGTCCGGGAAGCCTGGCAGCGGATCGCAGCCGAGCTGCTGGAGCAGACACTGCCCGGATTCTGCTCCGGCGTGCAGGAGGCGCTGCGCAAATGCACGGACCACGAACGGGCCCGGCTGCTCCAGGTGGCCGAAAGCTATGCCCGCACGGGGTCCATCAAGGAAACGTCGGAAGAGCTTTACTGCCACCGCAACACCGTGGTCAATCGGCTGCATTCACTGCAGCAGGTCATTGGACTGGACCTGGCCGTCCCGGGGGAGGCCTCCTGGGCCCTGATTGCCCTAAGCACCCTCCCGGAATATCCCCGCACTGTCTAAACGCCCAATTTTTGGGTGAAAGGTGGGTGAAATTTGTCATTGTTTGGTCAATTGCCGCCTGACTACGCTTCAGAAGATACCTCCCACACCGGCCGACGATGCCACCCCACTGCGGCACCGGCCACCCTGAAAGGCACCACTCGTGACACAAACACCAAGCAAGACGGGAGAACGCGGCGCCCCCGTGACGATTTCCGGGAAAGACGCCGGCACTATCGCCCGGGCCTCGTTCGTCGGCACCGCCCTGGAATGGTATGACTACTACCTGTTCGGCACCGCCGCGGCATTGGTTTTCAACCGGCTCTATTTCACCACCATGGATCCCACTGCGGCGCTGCTCGCATCCTTCGCGACCTTCGGCGTCGGCTTCGCTGCGCGGCCCATTGGTGCCATCCTCTTCGGCTATATCGGTGACCGTTTCGGGCGCCGGCCAGCCCTCCTGGCGACCATCGTCATGATCGGTATTGCAACCGGCCTGATCGGCCTGCTGCCGGACTTTGGCTCCATCGGGCTCGCGGCCCCGATCCTCCTTGCGGTCCTGCGCCTGGTCCAGGGTTTGGCCGTCGGCGGCGAATGGGGCGGTGCAGTCACCATGGCCATCGAGCACGCGCCGGTCGAGAAGCGCGGCCGGTTCGCGGCCCTGGTCCAGGTCGGCTCTCCGGTCGGTACCCTGCTCTCCTCCGCGGCCTTCTCCCTGGTGCTGCTCTTCCCGTCGGAGACCTTCGACGCCTGGGGCTGGCGCATCCCGTTCCTGATGGCCTTCCCGCTGCTGCTCATTGCGCTGTGGATCCGCATCAAGGTTGAGGAATCCCCCATCTTCAAGGACCTTCTGGCACAGGAGGAAACCTCCAAGGTTCCGGCCCTGGACGTCTTCCGCAACGCCGGCGGGCGCCTGGCCGTCGCCGTGATGGCTGCACTGCTGGGAGTGGGCGGCTTCTACATGATCACCACCTTCATTGTCAGCTACGGCTCCAACACCCTCGGCGTGGACCGGCAGGTCATGGTCAACGCCACCCTGATCGCGGCCGTTGCCCAGATTTTCGTCACCATTGCGATGGGCCGGTTGTCCGAGAAGATCGGCCCGGGCAAGGTCACGATGTGGGGCGGCATCCTCACCGCTGCCGCAGCATTCCCGATCTTCGCCATGGTGGACACCAAGTCCACGCTGCTGATCATGCTGGCCATCACCCTCGGCATTGTGCTGATTGCCGTGGCCTACGCCGTCAACGGTGCTCTGCTGACCGAACTGTTCCCGCCGAAGCTGCGCTACTCCGGCGTTGCCCTGGGCTACAACATAGCCGGTGCCACCAGCGGTTTCATGCCGCTGCTGGCCACTGCGATGCTCGGGTTCTCCGGCAACCAGTCCTGGGGCGGCGCGCTCATCCTGGCCATCATTGCACTGATCACCGCCGTCGGCGGTTTCCTCGGCGAGCGGCTGCGGGTGCAGGACAAGCGGATCGTCTCCGCGGACTGACCCCACCGCCGCCGCGATGAGAGGCGGCGAACCATGATCCGGCCGGCAGGAAGGACCCGTTCCCCCCCCATGGACTTCCTGCCGGCCTTTCAGGCAAAGCCCCGCAGGTCCCAGCGGGACCTTTTGCCGTCAGCGGCAGCCGGGGCCTACCCGGCAGCAGGGACCTAAAGCGCCAGCCGCATTAGGGCCCGGGGAAAACCGTTGAGGACAGACGAGGTGTCCGCGGCCTGAACGAATCCTGCGGCCTCGAACAATTTTCGGGTGCCGACGTACGCCATGGTCAGATCCACCTTCGCGCCCCGGTTGTCCACGGGGTAGGCCTCGACGGCGGGTGCACCGTGGTCGCGCGCGAACCCGACGGCGCCGGACACCAGCGCATGCGAGATCCCCTTGCCCCGGTGGCCGGGACGGACCCGGATACACCACAGGGACCACACCTGCAGTTCATCGACCGTGGCGGGCCGGACCTCGACTGGCATGCGCACACCCTACCGCCGAACCAGCGCCAAAGCTGAGAACCCCGCGGAAACGGGCTAGACTAGCCGGTTCATCCCGGCGGATCCTCGCCGGGATGTCCAGGCAGCAGGAAAAAGAAAAGAGAGCGCAATGTTCGCCGCTGGAGCGTCCATTACCGAGATTGAGCAGGACGTCGAGGACATGATCGTGCAGCTGGTGCACCGGCTGGGAGACCTGGCCGATGCGGACCCGGATCCGGTGGGAGCCCAGGAACGGGCCTACATCAAGGCCTTCTCCGACGTCCGGGCCAACAGCTCCATGGACCAGGCCGCACTGCTGGAAACAGCCATCAGCCGGCCGAACCTCGCAGAGTCGCTGCTGTACCTGAACCGCCGGCTGGATGCAGCGAACCTGGGCCCGCGGGACCCGGCCGGAATCATCGGCGTCGTCATCCGCCTGGCCATGGACGGGCTGTGGGTCAGCGACATCCTGGACTCCAGCCGGTTCACGAAGGCGGAGCGCGAGCGGATCACGACCCTGCTCACGGCCCTGTCCCGGCTGAGTGACGAGCGGATGGCGGAGCTGCTTCCGGAGTGCGCCGCCACCCGCTAGCGCCTACTTCTTGTCATCCCCGGTGAGCCGCTGGGAAAGGTAGACCGGGATCATCGACACCACAATCAGCACCGCGGCAATCACGTTGACCACCGGTGCCTGGTTGGGCCGTGCCATGTTGTTGAAGATCCAGATAGGCAGGGTCTCTGTGCCCGGCGGGGCGGTGAAGGTGGTGACCACCACTTCATCGAAGCTCAGCGCAAAGGCGAGCAGTCCGCCGGCAACAAACGCCGAGCGGAAGCCCGGGAACGTGACGCCGAAGAACGTCTTGACCACGTTGGCACCCATGTCCATGGCTGCTTCCTCGAGTCCGCGGTTCATCCGGCCCAGCCGGGCCTGGACGTTGTTGAAGACCATCACGATGCAGAACGTCGCGTGGCCAACAATCACGGAGAACAGTCCCAGCCCGATGCCCAGGGGCTCCAGCACGGTCTTGAAGGTGTTGTTCAGGGCGACGCCGGTGACGATGCCGGGCAGGGCGATGGGCAGGACCACCAGCAAGTTGATGGTGTTCTTGCCGAAGAAGTCGTAGCGGGACAGCGCGAACGCCACCATGGTGCCCAGAATGAGGGCGATCACCGTGGCCACGGACGCGACCTTCAGCGAGGTCCACAGTGCCTCGCGCACGCCTTCGTTGTGCCAGGCGGCGACCCACCAGCGGGTGGTGAATTCCTGGATCGGGAACGCACCGGAGGTGGTGGCGTTGAACGAGTTGGCGATCACCAGCAGCAGCGGCAGGTAGATCGCCGCCATGACCAGGCCGGCGAAGACCCGGAGGGTGATTTTGGCGGAAGCCGATAGCCTCATGGGTCTCTCCTACAGTTGCTTCAGGGCGCCGGACTTGCGGGCCAGGAACAGGTAAAGCACGACGACGATGATCGGCACAGTGCCGAAGGCTGCGGCAAGCGGCGGGTTGAGGTTGATGTTCGAGGCGATGACGGTGCCGATCACCTGGGTCTTGCCGCCGACGAACTGGGCGGCGATGTAATCGCCCAGGCTCAGCGAGAAGGTGAAGATGGAACCTGCCACGAAGGCCGGCTTGAGCAGCGGCACGGCCACGGTCCACACCGTGGACCAGGCCTTCGCGCCCAGATCCGAGGAGGCATCGAACAGGCTGTCCGGGATCTGCCGGAACGCGTTGTAGACAGGAACGGCCATGTAGGGGAACCAGAGGTAGGCCAGCGTCACGATCAGCGCTGCGGTGCCGTAGCCCGGCCCGGTCATGCCCAGCGGTGCCAGCAGCCAGTCCAGCGGGCCGCCGGAAGAGAAGGTGATGCGCCAGGAGAAAACCTTCACCAGGTAGCCGGCCCAGAGCGGCAGCGTGATGCCGATCGCCAGGGCGGCACGCATCCTGGGGGAGGCGACCTTAGCCATGTAGAGTCCCAGCGGCAGCGCCAGTGCAGCGCACAGCACGGTGACTGCCAGCGCGATGCCGATGGTCCGAAGCGCGGTCTGCTGGTAGGCGGGGACCGTGATGATCTCGATGAAGTTCTCCAGCGTGAACGCGGGAATGACCTTCGAGGTGAAGCTGTCCGTTCGCCAGAACGCGGTGATGAACAACAGGATGAGGGACCCGATGTAGAGCACGCCGAGCCAGCCCAGGGGCAGCAGGAGCAGGCCGGTCAGGCGGGCTTTCGGCCGGGCATAGAGCATGCGGGAAATGCGGTCGCCCCAGCTGTTCCGGGGCTGCACTGCCGCTGCGGACGGGGGCGGGGTTTCTTGGATTACTGCCATGGCGCTTTCCGGCGGGGTTCCGCCGATTCTCCTCTTGGGCCGGGCCTGTTCAATGACTGGCCGCTGAGTGCGGCCGGGTTTGGAAACCGGTGGGCGGCGGGCTGATCCGCCGCCCACCGGCAGTTCTGGGGCGGTACCGGGTGGAACTAGCCCTTGATCTCAGTCCAGGCCTTGGTCCATTCCTGGTAGTTGGTGCAGGTCACGTCCGTACGGCCGTCCACGCACTGCTCAACCGGGGTGGTCCACATCCAGACCTGCTTGTAGTAGTCCTCGTCAGTGGCGTGGAAGGTCTCGCAGTGGGCTGCATTGGCTTCGGAGCCTTCGCAGGCCAGGGCGTTGGCCGGAGCCATGCCGAAGTTCTGCGAAATCTGGGCGTTGACCTCGGCAGAGGACGCGTAGTCCATCCACTTGTAGGCGCAGTTCGGGTTCTTTGCCTCAGCGGCGATCATCCAGGTGTCGGACCAGCCGGTGGCACCTTCCTTGGGCAGCACGGACTCGACCTTGCCGCCGTCGCCCTGGGCAAGGTTCACAATGACCTGCCAGCCGGTGCCCATGTGGGCGGTGCCGGAGGAGATGGAGCTGACTGCCTTCAGGGCGTCGTTCCAGTACTCACCCACCAGGCCGTTCTGGGTCTTGAGCAGTTCGACTGCTGCGGCGAGCTGGTCCGCATCCAGGGCGTAGGGGTTGGTAATGCCGAGCTCGGGCTGGGTGGCCATCAGGTAGACGGCAGCGTCGGCAATGTAGATCGGGGAATCGTAGGCCATGGTCTTGCCGGCGTACTCGGTGTCTTCTTCCCACAGCGGAGCCCAGGAGTCCGGAGTTTCGGTGACGTGGTCCGTGTTGTACATCAGGACGTTGGCGCCGCGGCCGATCGGAACGCCGTAGCTCTTGCCGTTCAGCGTGTCATAGACCTGGCCCTTGAGGCCGTCCACGATGTTGCCGAAGTTGGGGATCAGGTCGGTGTTGATCGGAGCCACGTCGCCGCCGGCGATCAGGCGCAGGGACGCATCGCCGGACGCGGACACCAGGTCATATTCGCCGCTGCGCATCAGCTGGACCATTTCATCCGAGGTGGCACCGACCTTGCGGTTCACCTCGCACTTGGTCTCTTCCTCGAAAGCGGAGACCCAGTCGGCGTCGGGGTTGGTGGAGCCGTCTTCCACGAAGCCGGCCCAGGCAATGATGTTGACCTGGCCTTCGCTTTCACCGACTTCGCTTGCCATGGGCAGGTCAGGGACCTGGATGCCGGTGGAGCCGGCGTCGGACGTGGAGGCGTCCCCGCCGCAGCCGGCCAGGACCAGCGAGAGCGAGGCGAGCGCTGCCAGCGGCAGTGCCTTGGTGATCTTCATGGGAGAACCTTTCATAGTGGGTGCGGAGCGGGTGGAACAGGGCCGGTAGCCGGCCGGGCGGTGAAGTTCGGGCAGTGAAGTCCGGCCGGGAGTGGAAAAGTGTCAGGAAACCCGGAAGTTGAATCGTGAAGGCCACTGGAGTTCGACGGCGTCGCCCCGGGAAGCGGCGGTGGCGCGGGAGTCGTTCTGCTCCTGGACAATCAGGCGGTCCCCGGTTGCAGTGGCGGCGACATAGCGCGTCGTCGGGCCGGTGTAGACGATTTCCTCGATGGTGGCCGGCACGGCCGAGAATCCTTCGGGTGCCGGGGTTCCGGGCGCGGCAAGGTGGATGCGTTCGGGCCGGATGCTGACCAGGCCGTCCGCGCCCGTTAGCTGGCGGGCGAGGCCGCCCTCAACCAGGTTGGTGCTGCCCAGGAAGGTGGCCACGAAGCGGGTTGCGGGCCGCTCGTAGAGGTCCTCCGGGGTTCCCACCTGTTCAATTCCGCCGTCACTGAAGACGGCGATCCGGTCTGAGAGCGTGAGTGCCTCTTCCTGGTCGTGGGTGACGAAGATGAAGGTGATGCCGACTTCGCGCTGGATCTGCTTCAGCTCGATCTGCATCTGTTCGCGCAGCTGCTTGTCCAGGGCGCCGAGCGGTTCGTCCAGCAGCAGCACCTGGGGGCGCAGGATCAGGGCCCGGGCCAGGGCGATGCGCTGGCGCTGTCCGCCGGACAGCTGGGACGGCAGCCGGCCGGCCACCTGCGGCAGCCGGACCATCTCCAGGGCCTCGGCAACCCGGCGCTCGCGTTCAGCCTTGGGGGTCTTGCGCAGTTTGAGCCCGTAGCCCACGTTCTGCGCCACCGTCAGGTGGGGGAAGAGGGCGTAGTCCTGGAAGACCGTGTTGACGTTGCGTTCGAACGGAGCCTTGCCGGTGACGTCGGTGCCGTGCAGCTTGATGGTGCCGCTGGTGACAGGCTCGAAGCCTGCGACCATCCGCAGCACCGTGGTCTTGCCGGATCCGGACGGACCCAGCAGGGAGAAGAATTCGCCGGAGCGGATGTCCAAGTCCAGGTCCTTGACCGCGGTGAAGTCGCCGAAGCTTTTGGTCACGGAGGAGAGGCTGATGGCGCTGCCGGAGGGCGCCTGTTCCTCGGCGGCGGGGGAGAGCGGTGCTGTGCTGGCTCGCACGGTGGATCCTTTCACTTCAGCTGGAAGCGCCGAAGCGCGTCAGGTAGTAAAGCTATGAAACCAGATGTTATATGTAATTCAGGTCACTTCAAGTAAATTTCTTGTTACGGATGCGCGGCCCGGCACGCTGGCGCAGTCCGGCCCGTCAAGCTGGAAAGATCGTGAACATGCCCCAGAACACCGCTCCGCAGAAACGTCTCCTTACCGCTGTCTTCGCGCCGCTCGGCGACGCAGGCAAGGCCAGCAGGGTCGAAGAACGCATAGTTCAGGGGATTTCAGCCGGGGCGCTCGCGGACGGGGACCGGTTGCCCACGGAGGTGGAACTGGCCGCATCGATGGGCGTGGCCACGGTGACGGCACGTGAAGCACTGGCCGGCCTGCGCTCCCGCGGACTCGTTGAAACCCGGCGGGGACGCGAAGGGGGCACGTTTATTACGTTGCCGTCCGGGGACAGGTCGGTGCTGGTGCGCCGCCGGCTCACCGCCATGAGCCGGGTGGAACTGCGCGACCTGGCAATCCACTATGCTGCGATCGCGGCCACCGCAGCGGAGCTGGCAGCGGACGCCGCCGACCGCGAAGACGTGGAGGCGCTGGCCCACCTGCTGGACGCCCCCGCGGGCGCCAGCAACCGCGCCGTCGGCGATTTCCTGCTCGAGCTCGCGGCCCTCAGCCAGTCAGCACGGCTGACGCGCGAATACGTTCGGCTGCACACCGACTACGGCTCCCTGCTGGGGCTTGCGCACGCGGATCCCGCCTTCAACTCCGCCATGGTTCAGCTCTGCCGCCGGATCTGCGGAGCCGTGGCTGATGCCGACGCGTCGGCAGCACGCTCACTGGTCCGCCAGTACGTCCAGGCCTCCGTGGCCTGGCTGATCGATGAACACACCCGTCTTCACTCCTCCGCCGCCCTCACTACGGCGGAGCAATCACCCGTACCCGCCAGGAGGAAAGCATGAGCATTTCCCGCAGTGACGAATTCAAATCAGCGCCGGCAGTGCCGCCGGCGGACCTTGGCCGGTTCTTCCAGGAGCTGCTGGAGATCCTGCAGGAATGGAAACCCCGGCTGGAGAAACTCTTCAGCGATCCCGGGGCCCGTCCTTCACGCCGGGATGTGGATGCCGCCGTCGAACCGCTGACCACCGCGCTGCTTGGCCGTACTGACTATCCGCTGGCCGGCGGGGGTTTTGTGGCGGCCCACGAAGCCCTGGCCGATGCGCCCTGGCACATGGCCTGGTGGCAGGGCCGGAGCAAGGAAGTCCAGGTGCTCTCCTCAGTGGAAAGCATGGGAGAGGCGTACTCCAGGCGTGAGTGGTTCACCGTTCCCCTGGAGACAGGCACCAGCCACGTGACCGGGCCGTACGTGGATTTTATCTGCACCGATGAGTACACCGTGACGCTGACGTCCCCGGTCCGCGTGGGCAGCGGGGTGGTGGGCGTGGTCGGGGCTGACGTGTTCGTTGAATCGCTGGAGGAGGTACTTCTTCCGGACCTGCGCCGTGTGCATCCTGAGGCGTCGCTGGTGAACCGGGTGGGCCGGGTGGTGGTCTCCGCAGATCCCCAGCTGGCCGCCGGGCGGCTGCTGGTGGGGGACTGGCGGCACGCCGCGGATCCGTCGCGGATGGAGCTGCGCGGACCGGAGTATGCCGGGCGGCTGGCCGCGGTGCATCCGTGCGGCAACCTGCCGCTCGCCGTCGTCATCCCGGCCTAACGGGGACCGCTTCCTCCCTGCGCACCCGCCGAAAGGCCATTTACGGCTTGTTTCACGCCCGAAACGAGCCGTAACTGGCCTCTCGGTTAGCTGGAATCGCGTCAGATGGCGGCAGTCCGTGCCGGAATGTGGAAGAACGGCACGGTGCGGTTGACCATCGGGCCGATCAGCAGCGCGAAAGCCACGGTGCCCAGGCCGACGGCGCCGCCCAGCGCCCAGCCCACGGCCAGCACCGTCACTTCGATGCCCGTGCGCACGGCCCAGATCGGCCAGCCGAAGCGTGCGTGGAGCCCGGTCATCAATCCGTCCCGGGGTCCGGGTCCCATCCGTGCGCCAATGTACAGTCCGGTGGCCACGGCCAGCAGGACCAGCCCGGCGGTGAACAGCACAATCTGATCTGCAATGTTCCCCGGCGTGGCCAGTACGGTCAGTGCGACTTCGGCGCTTGGCCCCACCAGCAGCACGTTAAGCACGGTGCCGGCCCCGGGCTTCTGCCGCAGGGGGATCCACAGCAGCAGCACCCCCAGTCCGATCAGGTTGGTGACGAACCCGAACGGGATCCCGGTCTGCAGGCTGGTGCCCTGGCCCAGGACATCCCACGGAGAGACTCCCAGCCCGGCACGGATCATCATGCCGATGGAAAAACCGTAGAAGAAGAGGCCGGCCAGCAGCTGCGCTACCCGGCGGAGGAAGTTCACGGACATGGGCTCAACAAAACTCCTCCGGCGGGATAAATCCAAAAGCTGCCCTTCGGCCGGGGAAATATGCGGTAATCCGTTCGCCGGCTAGGTGCGCAGGCGTACGACGGCGTCGGCAAGGCCTGCGTGTGCTGCCACCAGCTCGGCGTTGGCCTGGTCGCTTCCCAGGGCCCATCTCCGGGCATCGTCCGGGTTCTTGCCGAAAGCTGCGTGCCGTTTCTGAAGCCGGCGGATTCGTTCGGCGTCCCCGAGCGCCAGGAACCACACGGCGTCGAGCTGTTCGCGCGCCTGCGGCCACGCTCCGGATTCCAGCAGCAGGTAATTGCCTTCCGTAATGACCAGCGGCACTTCCCTCCGGACGGGCACCGCGGAACCGACGGGTTCTTCCAGCTCCCGGCGGAACTCCGGGGCGTAGACCACAGGCTGCTCCTGCTGCCGGAGGCGGCGCAGCAGCGCCGCGTACCCGCCGTCGTCGAACGTTTCGGGTGCGCCCTTGCGGTCCCGTATGCCCAGCGAATCCAGCACCCGGTTGGCGAGGTGGAAACCGTCCATCGAAACTACGACGGCCAGTTCCGGTCCCAACTCAGCCGCCAGTGCGGCGGCGAGCGTTGACTTGCCTGCACCGGGCGGGCCGGTGACCCCGAGGATGCGGCGCGGCCCCGCCGCCAGAAGGTGCGCTTCGGCAGTGAGTTCGGAGAATGTGCGGTCCAGGATCTGCATAGGAACAATCTTGGCGCAGGGGCTGGAATGTTCTGCGGACGCGGTGGGTTAATAGACGTGTAACTGAATATGGGGATGATCGGTATCGACGATGTTTGCCGCGTTTGGAGAAGCGGGCCGAGGATGCAGGGTTATCTCGCTAACGCCCCCTGTAAACCAATAAGTGCCAAACCTATGCGCACTGACTTCGCCCTCGCCGCCTAGGCCAGAGTGAGTCCGTCAGACCGGAAACGCTTCCGTTCCGGATCCTGGCGTCGTTTAGGAAGCCACTGCCGGACACCGCTGCCGTTCAGGTGTCCGGGACTTTTTGAACGGCTGGGCCCGGATCAGCCACTTGCCTGCTCAGATGGCTGGGGCCAAGAAAATCCACTGCAGGCTGCGCCCGGAGAAGTCCAGGCACGTCGGCGTCGGACGGGGGTTCGATTCCCCCCATCTCCACTGGGCTGTGCTCCGTCTCGAAAGGCCGGGGCACAGTCTTTTTCACGGCCTTTCCGGTGCCTGGTGCCGTTGACGCGGCTGCAAGAATGGGCGCATGGCCCTGCACAGGTATCCGGTCCGCCGGCTTGAGGAAGACCCAGCCCGTAAGCTGGAGCGCGGTTCCTGGCCGGCAGTGCTGCCGGCCGTGGCGCACCTGCTGAACCGGGGCCTGGACCTGGGCCCGGCGACCATTCTTGTGGGCGAAAACGGGTCGGGGAAATCAACGCTCATCGAGGCGGTTGCCCTGGCCTACGGGCTGTCCGCCGAGGGCGGCTCAACGGGTGCGCGGCACACGACGCGCTCCACGGAATCCATCCTGGCCGATCACCTGAGGATGGTCCGGAACGCCGGTGCCACCCGGCGCGGATACTTCCTGCGGGCCGAAACCATGCACGGTTTCTATACCTATCTCGAAGAGAATCCGAGGGCGGGCCTGCCCGATATCTCCTTCCACGAGATGTCCCACGGGGAGTCTTTCCTGCAGCTGGCCGCCGACCGGTTCCGGGGCCGCGGGCTGTGGGTGCTGGATGAGCCGGAGTCCGCGCTGTCCTTCTCCGGGTGCCTCAGTCTTCTCTCCGTGCTCAAAGGTTTGCTGGCTGACGGCAGGTCACAGGTCATTCTGTCCACCCACTCTCCTCTCCTTGCGGCGCTTCCCGGGGCGGAGATCCTGGAGCTAGGGCCCTGGGGTATGCGGCGCCGTGCCTGGGAAGAGCTTGATCTGGTGGAGAATTGGCGGTCCTTCCTCGCCTCGCCGGAGCGCTACCTGCGCCACCTCTAGGCATGCAAACCGCGCCCGGCGCCTTCGGCGCTAGCGGGACAGTTCAGCGTCTTCGCGCTCCGGACTGCCTGTGCTCCCCTTCGGCTCGGTGAAGACAATGTACCGGTAGGCGAAGTATCGGAAAACGTTGCCCAGCAGGACGCCGATGACGTTGCCGGAAATGTTGTCGGCGAACTGGCTGGTGAAGCCGAGGACGTAGTGGGAGACGAACAGGCACCCGGTGGCTATCCCGAGTCCCACCAGGTTTGTGAGTGCGAAGAGGATGGTCTCTGACCGCACGCTGCGGCCACGGGTGCGGCGGAAAGTGAGATACCTGCTGCCCAGCCACGAAATGGTGGTCGCAACGATGACAGAGACGATCTTCGCTGAGATGGGATTGTCATCGAGCACGGTGGCGACGAGGAGGTTGAACAGCCCGATGTCCACCAGGAAGGCGACCGTGCCCACAAAGGAGAAGGATCCGAGTCTCCGGAACACTTTCCGGGCAGTAGAAATGCCGTCCATGCTGCTACCAGTTCTTCTTCCGGTCCGGGGCGGGCCGAGGTGTGTTGTCCTGCAGCCCGGCCGCAGGCCCTGGAACCGCGGGAAAGGGCTCCACCTTGATGTTTTCACATGCACTAAAGCCGGGCAAAATTAGTGTCCTCCCCATCAGCAGCGTGCCGAGGAACCGGACAATGTTGCGGGCGGAAACGTCAGACGTCAGGGGACGGCGGCCTTTGGTCGTGTGCTACGTGAGAGGTGGTGCTGGCATGAACTTAACGTCCCCGCTGCCGGGCATGGAGAATCCCGCTGCACACGACCCGCGGCCCCTTGCTGCTGATGGCCGAACCGGCAGTCTGTCCGGAGAGCGTGTCCTCAGCCGCGGGCGAAACGCAGTTCAGCTGCACCGCCGTTGAAGGATGTAGTGCCGACCAGGTGCATCCGGCCAGTAGGGTTCGCCACCGGCAGCAGCCGCCGCCCAGTGCCCAGGGCGACGGGCATGTACGTGATCCAGAGCTCATCCAGCAGGCCTGCATCCGCAAACTGGGCAGCCACATCTCCGCCGCCGACCACCCACACGTTCCGCTCCCCGGCAACTGCCCGCGCCTGCTCCAGGACCGCCCCGGGGCCGCCGGAGGTGAAGCGGACGCCCGAGTGCGGAGGTGCCTGAAGGTCCCGGCGAGTCAGCACCAGGCAGGGCAGTTCGCCGTAGTCCCAGGTGTCCGGCTGTTCCCGGCGGATCCAATCGTAGGTGCGGGCGCCCATAATGATGGCGCCTACTCCGGCCAGGAACTGATCGTAGTGGTCCTGGAAGGACGCGAACCCAAAGTCCAGCAGCCACTCGAGGCTGTCCTCTTCGGTGGCGATGAAGCCATCCAGTGACGATGCAACGTAATAGATGACTTTTGCCATGGCTCGAGCCTAACGCGGCCGGGTGTCCCGGGGTTAGGTCCAGAGCCCTCTCCCGCGACCCCCACCGCCGAGATAGCAGCAACTGCCGATTGGGCGCTCAAACGGGCAGTTTCTGTGTGTTCGCGGAGCGCACGCCTGCCATTTAGATGCATATGCATGTACCATCGGGGAATAGCTGACACACGGAAAGGATTGGGGAGAAGTATGAGCAACGTTGAGACTGCTCCGCTGGAAGTCGAGTGCGCCAGTACGCCTGCCGCCGACGTCGAAATCCACGCGCCCCGGGACGTTCCGCTGGGCGGGCCGCGGGCGATGCCCGTCCGCCGCACCCTGCCCCAGCGCAGCCGCAGCCTGATCGGCGCCTGGTGTTTTGTGGACCACTACGGGCCCGACGCCGTCGCCCGCACCGGCGGGATGGTGGTGCCTCCCCACCCACATACCGGCCTGCAGACCGTCAGCTGGCTCTTCACCGGCGAAATCGAGCACCGGGACAGCACCGGAGCGCACGCGGTGGTCCGCCCCGGCGAGCTCAACCTCATGACCGCCGGCCGCGGCATCGCCCATTCTGAGGTCTCCACGCCGCAGACCAGCGTCCTGCACGGCGTCCAGCTCTGGCTCGCCCTGCCGGAGGCCGCGCGCCATACCGAGCCGCGCTTCGAGCACTACGCTCCGGAGCCCGTCGGCGGTCCCGGCTGGGAAGCCCGGGTGTTTCTAGGGGAGCTGAGCGGATCATCCTCCCCGGTACGCACGCATTCACCGATCGTAGGCGCGGAACTGTTCCTGGAGCCGGGGACCGTGCTGGAGCTCGACGCCGATCCCCGGTTCGAGTACGGGCTTCTCGCTGACACCGGCACGCCGCACTTCCAGGGTGCCGAAGTCGCGCCCGGGGAACTGGCCTACCTCCTGCCCGGCAGCGGCACCCTCAGCGTCAGCGCACCGGCGGATTCCCCCGTGCGTGCTGTGCTGATTGGCGGCGAACCGCTGGGTGAAACGATCGTCATGTGGTGGAACTTCATTGGCCGCAGCCACGAGGAAGTTCTCCAGTACCGCCGCGACTGGCAGCAGCACATCGGTGCGGAAACCCACCCTGGAACCGCGCCCTCACCCCGCTTTGCAGCTGTCCCCAATGATCCGCTCCCGCCGCTTCCGGCACCCGTCCTGCCCAACGCCCGGCTGCGCCCGCGCAGCTGAAAGAGAAAGGCAACGCCCATGAAGATCCAGCACAACCCCGCCAAACAGCGCTATGAAGCGATCGACGACGGCGGCACAGTTGCCGGGTTCGCCGGCTACCGGGACCAGCCCGGGAGCCGCGCGTTTACGCACACCCAGGTTTCCGATGCCTGCCAGGGCCAGGGCATAGCGAGGAGTCAGCACGTTGAGTGACAAGGTCTTCATTGACAAGCAGAACCGCCCCGTCTATCAGGCGCTCGCAGCCACAGCAGCGGCGATCCGCTCTGCCGCCGAAGAGGCAGGGCTGGGCAGGATCGTGATGGAGCTGGTCAACCTGCGGGTCTCCCAGCTCAACGGCTGCGCCTTCTGCCTCGATCTGCATACCCGGCAGGCGCGCGAAGCCGGTGAAAGCGAACAGCGCCTTGCGGTGCTGCCCGCCTGGCGTGATACGGGCCTGTTCGACGATAGGGAACGGGCAGCACTGGGCCTGGCTGAAGCGCTGACCCAGCTGCCCGCCGGGGAGGACCGGGAGGAGCTCTTTGCGAAGTACCGCGGACAGCTGAGCCCGGAACAGTTTTCGGTGCTCAGCTGGGCCGCGGTGGCCATGAACGCCTTCAACCGCGTCTCAATCATCAGCGGCCACCCCGTCCGGCCGCGCTAGAAACGCCATACCCTGACAGGCCGGCGAACCCGGGATCCATAGGGCAGATGCCCCCGGACCCCGGGGCCGGACCACCTAGAAGGGGTACGGTGCGATCTGCGGCCGCACGGTCAGCCACTGGATCTCCGTGAACGCATCGATGTTGGCCGCGGCACCGCCGAACCGTGAACCGGTGCCCGATGCGCCCATCCCGCCGAACGGGGAGTTCGCCTCGTCAGAGACCGTCTGTTCGTTGATGTGCACCTTGCCTGACACCACCCGGTCGGCAACTTCCATGGCCAGTCCAACGTCGCCGAGGATTCCCACGGAGAGCGCGTACTCCGAGGCATTGGTCAGGGCGATGGCCTCCTCCACGGAAGTGAAGGAAAGCACCGGTGCCACCGGGCCGAAGATCTCCTGGGTCCAGGCCGGGTTGTCCGGTGTCACGCCGGTCAGGACCGTGGGGGAGTAGAACAGCCCCTCATAGGTGCCGCCCGCCGCGATCTGCGCACCGGCGTCCTTCGCTTCCCGGACCAGACGGTCAATGTTGTCCCGCTGCCGCTCGTCGATAATCGGTCCGAGGGCAACCTGCCCGCTGGCCGGGTCACCCACCGGAAGGTTCTTCGCCTTGTCCGCCAGCCGTGAGGTGTAGTCCTCAAGCAGCGTCTCATGGACCAGATGCCGCCCTGTGGTCATGCAGATCTGTCCCTGGTGGAGGAAGGATCCGAAGGCACCGGCCGACGCCGCGAGATCCAGGTCCGCTCCCGGCAGCACGATCAGCGCATTGTTGCCGCCGAGTTCAAGGTGGGCGCGCTTCAGCAGCCTGCCGGCGGCCTCGCCCACCTTCCGGCCTGCCGCCGTCGAGCCGGTGAAGGAAATAATCCGGACTTCCGGAGCCTCCACCAGGGCCTGCCCTACGTCAGTCCCGCCGGGAAGCAGCTGGAGCACGCCTGCGGGAAGTCCCGCCTCCTCAAAGACCCGCATGATCGAGACGCCGCCGGAGACGGTGGTGCGGGGGTCGGGCTTGAGGAGGACGGCGTTGCCCAGCGCCAGGGCTGGGGCCACGGAACGGATCGAGAGGATCAGCGGGAAATTGAACGGAGAAATGACCGAGACGACGCCGGCCGGCCGGCGGCGGGCGAAAGACCAGCGGTCCTCGTTGCTGGTGAGCACATCTCCCGACGGATGCGCCGGAAGGGCGGCCGCGTCGAAGCATTCGTTGGCGGCAACGTGGGTCTCCAGCCCGGCCTTGGCACCGATGCCGCCGGTTTCCCGGATAATCCAGCCCTGGATTTCCTCGGCATGTTCTTCGAAGAGCATGCCCGCGCGGCGCAGCACCGCAGCCCGTTCCTCGGGTTTGGTCCGGGCCCATTCCTGCTGGGCTGCCGCGGCACGCGCAGCGGCCGCAAGGACGTCCCCGCGGCTCGCAGCGCCGACGGAGCCGAGGCTCGCGCCGGTCGCCGGTTCGGTGACGTTGATGGTGCCGCCGGAGCCTGCAGTCCAGGAGCCGGTATTGATCTTGCCGTGCCAGTCGGAGGCGGTGAGGAGGGACATAACTGCTCCTAGGTTTTGGGAATGGCGGATGCTGGTTGGAACTGGAAGGAAGTGGCCCCAAGAGTACGCCAGAAACGATGTGCGCCACGTCACATGACGGAGCCGGCCGGGCAGGCGCCTGCTTGGCCCCGGCGGGCAGTGCATGGAATAGTGGCAGCCAAACCCGTAAGCATGCTGACTAACGGAGGTTTCCATGGCAGAACGACTAGTTGCAGATGTGATCGTCGAACGGCTACAGGCCTGGGGCGTGGACCGGATCTTTGGCTACAGCGGCGACGGCATCAATACCGTCCTGGGCGCTCTCCGGCGGGCCGGGGCCCCTGAGTTCGTGCAGGCCAGGCATGAGGAAAACGCCGCCTTTATGGCCGTGGGGCACGCGAAGTACACCGGCCAGCCCGGCGTGATGCTCTCCACCCAGGGGCCCGGCGCCGTCCACCTGCTCAATGGCTTGTACGACGCGAAGATGGACAGCGTACCCGTAGTTGCGATCATCGGGCAGCAGTCCCGCAGTGTCCTGGGCTCGGCCTACATGCAGGAGATTGATCTGCTTAACCTCACCCGCGACGTCGCCTCCTCCTTCCGCCAGCAGGTCAACAGTCCCGAACAGCTTCCGCTGGTGCTGGACCGCGCTTTCAAGGCCGCGCTCGCGGACCGCGCTCCCGCCGTCGTCATCATTCCGCACGATGTCCAGCAGGCTCCCGCGCCGGAACTGGACCAGGAACACGGAATCGTCACGAGCGCACCGGTCTGGAGCCCGCCGAACCTGGTACCGGCGCACGCAGACCTCGAGGCCGCAGCGGCGGTGATCAACGACGGCGCCCGGGTGGCTTTCCTGGTTGGGCAGGGTGCCCGGGGAGCCTGGCCGCAGGTTCGGGCACTCGCTGAGAAGACCGGAGCGGGGATCACCACGTCGCTGATGGGCAAACCGTACGTGGACGAGTCCCATCCGCTGGCGGCCGGAGTGATGGGCCATCTGGGCACCAGTGCCAGCGGATATGTGCTGGGGGAGTGCGACACCCTGGTGATCGTCGGCTCCAACGATCCGTGGACTGAGTTCTATCCGCCGCCCGGAGCCGCCCGGGCCGTGCAGATCGACGTCGATGCGGCCGCCATCGGCAACCGGTACCCGGTGGAGGTGGCAGTGACCGGCGACGCGGCCGCCGCCCTGGAAGGCCTGCTCCCGCTGGTCACTGAACGCAACGGGTCGGACTGGCGCGCCGCCGTCGAAACCGCCGTGCAGGATTGGCAGCGGCTGGCTGCTGAACGTGCAGCGACCCCGGCGAACCCGGTGAACCCGGAACTGGCGGTGCGGGAGCTCAGCAGCCGGCTGCCGGAGAACGCCCAGGTGGCAGTCGACGTCGGAAGCAGCGTTTACTGGTACGCCCGGCAGCTGCGCCTGCCCGCCGGCGTGCCGGCGCACCTTTCGAGCACGCTGGCGAGCATGGGCTGCTCGATTCCCTACGGACTCGCGGCAAAACTGGCTACCCCGGACCGGCCGGTGGTGGCGCTGTCCGGTGACGGAGCCATGCAGATGGCGGGGCTGTCCGAGCTCATAACCGTCAGCAGGCTGTGGCCGCGCTGGGCCGATCCCCGGTTTGTGCTGATGGTGCTGAACAACCGCGAGCTGGCCGAAGTGACGTGGGAGCAGCGCGAAATGGAAGGCGATCCCCGCTTTGAGCAGAGCCAGGCCCTGCCGGACTTCTCCTACGCCCGCTACGCCGAGCTGCTGGGGCTGCAGGGCATCCGGGTGGAGGACCCGGCGCAGATCGGCCCCGCCTGGGACGCGGCCCTGGATGCCGACCGGCCCGTGCTGATCGAAGTGCTCTCAGATCCGGACATTCCGTTGCTGCCGCCGTTCCCGGCCGGGCGCACCAAGGGGCAGGACATGATGGATGCGCTGGAGAAGGAAGGGCCGGACACCGAGCATGCCCGCGAGCTGGTGGAGACTTATCTGCGCCAGGAGGAAGGTCTCTCCTCGACCTAACCCACCCTAAAGAAGATGACGGAAACTGCCCGCTGGAACGCTCTAACGGGCAGTTTCTGTCATCGCGATGGGGGATGGGGGACAGTGAAGCCGAGCCTAGGGCCGGACGGGAGCACCCAGCTCCGCAGGTTCATCTTCGTTCAGGTAGGCAGACTCCGAGTGCGCAGCCATGTCGATGCCCCCGACCTCGTGCTCCTCCGGAACGCGCAGGCCCATCACCAGGTCCAGGACCTTCGCGATCGCCCAGGTGAGCACGAACGAGTAGGCCAGGACAGCAACCGTCGCCACCGCCTGGACCCCCAGCAGGGACCAGCCGCCGCCGTAGAACAGGCCGCTGACACCGTTCGGTGCCGCTGCGGTCGCGAAGAACCCGATCAGCAGGGTGCCGATCACGCCGCCCACCAAGTGAACACCAACCACGTCGAGCGAATCGTCATAGCCGAGCCGGAACTTCAACTCGATCGCCAGTGAACACACCAGCCCTGCGATCGCGCCGATCGCCACGGCTCCCAGCGGACTGACGGCGCCGCAGGCCGGGGTGATGGCCACCAGCCCGGAGATAAGGCCGGAAGCTGCCCCCAGGGTCGAGGACCGTCCCAGCCGCAGCCGTTCCATCAGTGCCCAGCCGAGCAGCCCTGCGGCGGCGGCAACGGCGGTGTTCAGGAATACGACGGCGGCGGTGTGCCCGGCGCTCAGCGCGGACCCGGCGTTGAAGCCGTACCACCCCACCCAGAGCAGGCTCGCTCCCAGGATGACCAGCGGCCGGTTGTGCGGCTGGGTGATGACGTGCGGCCAACCGCGGCTGCGGCCCAGGACCAGGGCCAGGGCCAGGGCCGCGACACCGGCGTTCATGTGGACCGCGGTTCCGCCGGCAAAATCGATCGCGCCCAGGCTGTTGGCAATCCAGCCGCCGGTGACGCTGCCGTCCTCACTGCTGAACGCAAAGACCCAGTGCGCCACCGGGAAATAGACCAAAGCGGCCCACAGCCCCGCGAAGACCATCCACGCCCCGAACTTCATCCTGCCCGCAGCCGCTCCGGCAACCAGTGCCGTCGTCACGCAGGCAAACATCAGCTGGAAGGCGGCGAAGAGGGCAACCGGCAGTGCGGCTTCCGGATCTTCGGTCAGCAGGCTGTCCAGGCCAAAGAACTCCAGCGGGTTGCCGAGGACACCCAGCGGGGTAACCGAGTTGCCGAATGCTGCGGAATAGCCAAACAGCACCCACAGGACGGCAACCAGGCTGGCACTGCCAAAACACATCATCATCATGTTGAGGATCCGGCGTGATCCAACCATGCCGCCGTAGAAAAAGGCGATGCCGGGAATCATCAGACAGACCAGTGCCGAGCTGGCCAGCAGCCAGGCGGTATTTCCTGAATCCATGGAGCGGCTCCAATCCGAGTGCGCACCGGCCCGTGGCGGCCGATGCGGGATCTGTACGTTAAGGAGACCGAGACTGGGGATGCGGGCAGGGCCGCACCGCTGTCCCTAGCGTAGGAGCTGCTGTGTTACAGCCGGCAGCGCCCGCAGGTTAGCGCTGTGTTAACAGCTGCTGGGAGGGCGCTGGGCGCTCCCTGAATGCCCTTGTCAAGGCCGGGAGCGGCTGCCGGCTCAGGCCGTGCGGACGCTGCCCCGCCCGAAGGTGATGGCCCGGACCAGTTGCACCACACCGAGCACCACCAGGAAGATGCCGCCGAAGATGACCAGGGCGGCCAGGGACTCAACCGGCAGGAACAGCACCACGATTCCGGCCACGATGCTCAGGATGCCGAACGTGATCGCGTACCAGCGGGAGCCGCCGGATTCGGTCTCCGCGAGCGCCATGATGCCTTCAATAATCCAGGCGATGCCCACCAGCATGCCGAGGACGGCCAGCGAGGAGAGCGGGTTGCGGATCGCGACGATGCCCACAATGAACAGCAGCAGCCCCACAATGATGCTCAGCACCCGAAGGCCCGGCGTCAAGGGAGCGGCGATTCCGCTGACCACCCGCAGGGCGCCGGAGATCAGGAAATACAGGCCAAAGAAGAATGCGATGACAGACAATGTGGCCCCCGGCCAGAAGAGAACCAGCAGGCCAAGGATCAGGGACACCGCCCCGACGACACCAAAGCCTGTCCGCACCGCAGAGATGGTGCGGGAGGAGAGTTCGCTGGTATCCAGGCCGAGTCCTCCCCAGCCGTAAAAAGCACCGTTGGTCATGGACATGTGGAGCCTCCCGAGCTGTCGGAAATCCGGTCCCCCAAGCTCTTCGGATTATCCTCCTGGCACCTGCCCCAGACCAGCACGGAGGCCCGGTTGGGTGGCTGGGAGCGGCGGAACTTTCAGGGAAGGCCCAGCAGGGAACGCACCTCGTCCTCGCTGGTTTGGCCGAAGCGGCGGTAGGCGGACCCAACAGCAGGCAGTCCGCTGTCCGGCCACGGAAGAACGGCGTCGTCAGCTGCCGCAGTGAGTGCGTCCGCACTTGCGCATGACATCGGAGCGGCTGCCACCAGCCAGCCGGGTTCCAGGCAGCGGACCGCGGCCAGGGCGGCGCGCATCGTGGCACCGGTGGCGACGCCGTCGTCGACCACAATGACCGTTCGCCCGTGAATGTCCTGCACACCGCGGCCGCCGCGGAATCTTCCGGCCCGGCGCTGCAGCTCCTGCCGTTCGGCGGCCAGGACTGCATCCAGGTCTGCCTGCCCGCGCGGGCCTGCAGCGGAGAGCCAGGCGTCCACGATCGATTCGTTCCACGTTTCGGCGGCGGCACCGCCGGCTTCAGCCACCGCCCCCGCGGCGAGCTCCGGCTGACGTGGATGGCCCACCTTGCGTACCAGCACCACGTCCAGGGCGCCATGGAGTGCACTGGCGATCTCCGCCGCCACCGGAACACCCCCGCGGGGAAGGCCCAGCACCAGCAGACCGGGGCGGCCGCGGTACCCCTCCAGCGCGCCCGCCAGCACCCGGCCGGCGTCGGCCCGGTCGGCATAGGGAAACGGATGGGCGGCCTGGACGGCCATGGCACTCCTGACATGGATCGGGACCCGTCCTCCCACGGTAGGAGCGTCCCGGCGCGGGAGACAATGCCCCGCCGAAAAGCGTGCGTTGCCAAACACCCCGCAGGCATAGCAGGCTGTCCCAATGACTGAAACGGCAGTAATCACCGGAGCCACCGCCGGGCTGGGCGCAGAGTTTGCCCGTTCCCTGGCAGAGCGCGGCTACAACATAGTCTTGACCGCACGGGACGAAGAGCGCCTCAAGGCCAAGGCCGAAGAACTCTCTTCCCGCTACCACGTAGAAGCATCAGTGCTGCCTGCAGATCTCTCGACGAAGGACGGCGTGGAAAAGGTTGCCGCGCGGGTGGGGCAGCCCGACGTCGCCGTCCTGGTCAATAACGCCGGTTACGGTCTGAGGAATGATTTCCACGCCAACCCGGCCCAAACGGAGCTCGACCACCTGGCTGTGCTGGTCCAGGCACCGCTGCTGCTCAGCCATGCAGCAATCAACTCGATGCTGGAACGCGGCGGCGGACGGATCATCAACGTTGCCTCCGTGGCCGGGTTCATTCCCCGCGGAACCTACAGCGCAGCCAAGGCCTGGGTGATCAACTTCAGCCGCTGGGCCAACCTGCACTACGCCGGCCGCGGCATCTCCATGACCGCCGTGTGCCCGGGGTTCGTGCACACGGAGTTCCACCAGCGGATGCAGATGGACAAGACGCTCTACCCCAAGTGGATGTGGCTGGACGCGGACCGTGTGGTGCGCGAGGGCCTCGCCGACGCTTTTGCGGGCAAGGGTGTCTCGGTGCCGTCGAAACGGTACAAGGTGCTTGCCGCGGTCGGGAGCAGGGGGCCGCAAGGTCTGGTTGCACGGATCGGCGGACGCGGCCGCTAGTACGGGCCCAGGGCAATAACCCGGCGCGGGGCGTAATCCTAACCGGGTGAGGTGCCGCCCGGAAACCCCTGCCCCTGGACAAACCACCGGCGATGGCCGTCCGCCGCGGATCAGTCGTAGGGTGGCCACCATGACTGATCCAACGCAGCCAAGCACCGACTACCTGGACTACCTGGACAAGGAGACCCAGTTCCGCCGGGGGCACATCCGGCATGAGGAGTCCCCTTTTGCCGGAGCGCCGGGAGCGCTCGCCGAGGCTGTCCTGGCGCGCGTGGACGTGCTGGCCCCGGAACTGGCGGACCTGGCAGCGCAGCTGCACCAGGACCCTGAAACCGCCTATCAGGAACACCGCAGCGCCCGCCGGGTGGCGGACCTCCTTCAACGGCACGGGATCGACGCCGCGGTAGGGGTCCACGGACTGGAGACCGCGGTGCGGGCGGAGGCAGGCTCAGGTTCTCCGGTGGTGGCCATCATGGGTGAATACGATGCCCTTCCCGGAATCGGCCACGCCTGCGGGCACAACGTCATTGCCGCCGCCGGTGCTGGTGCGTTCCTGGCCCTGGCCGAAACCCTCCGCGATGATCCGGAGGCATTTCCCGGGACAGTGGTTTTCCTCGGCACTCCCGCGGAGGAAGGCTATTCGGGCAAGGAAGTCATGATCCAGCACGGCGCCCTGGACTGTGTAGACGCTGCGATGATGGTGCATCCGCTGGGAGCAGACGTGGTGGACCAGGTCTGGCTGGGCCGGCGCGTGCTTACGGTGAAATTCTCCGGGGTGGCCGCCCACGCTTCCGCCCAGCCATTTATGGGCCGCAACGCGCTCGACGCCGCCACCCTCGCCTACCAGGGGGTGGGCCTGCTGCGCCAGCAGATGCCGCCGTCGGACCGGATCCATGCCATCATCACCGAGGGCGGGGAACGGCCGAGCATCATTCCGGAGTTCGCGGAAATGAAGTTTTACGCCCGCTCCAAATACCCCGAAACGCTGCGGGAGCTCAGCGGCCGCATCGAGGACATCGTCCGCGGGGCGGCACTCATGACCGGGACCGGCGTGGACATTGAATGGGACGAGGAACCACCGTCCCTCCCTGTGCGCTCCAGCCGTGCACTGACCGGCCGCTGGCTCTCCGCCCAGCGCCGCCGCGGACGCGATCCGCTGCCGGCCGGAGTCGTTTCAGAAACGCTCGCGGCGTCCACGGACTTCGGCAACGTCAGCTACCGGGTGCCCGGCATCCACCCGCTGATTGCCATCTCCGCTCCGGACGTTGCCCTGCACACCCGGGAGTTCGCAGCGGCCGCCGGATCACCAGCGGCCGCCGAGGGGGCGGCGGACGGGGCTGCCGGCCTGGCACTGACCGCCCTGGACTATTTCTGCGACCCGGAGCTGCAGCATGCCGCGGCGCAGGAATTCGCCGATGCCGGCGGACCCGTGGACGTGGCCGGCTACTTCGACTGAGCGCACCACGCCGCACCCGGCCGAGGTGAGGGCAGAACCCGCCTGAGGATCCGTACTACCTGAAGGACGCTCCATGACCGCCGCACCCGCTGCTGCCCGTTCCTCTGTGATTGACCGGCTGCTGGCCGGCGTGGAACGGGTGGGCAATAAGCTGCCGGACCCGTTTATCCTCTTCCTGCTGCTCTTTGGAATAGTGGCCGTAGCCTCCACGGCCATGGCCTGGGGCAACGTAAGCGTCACGGTCCCCGGCAGCGATGAAGCCACCCGTATCCGTGGGTTGTTCACCGCAGAAGGAATGAGCTGGCTGACCACCACGCTGGGGCAGAACTACCTCGGCTTCCCGCCGCTGGCCACCGTCCTGCCGATTCTGCTGGCGGTGGGCGTGGCGGAGAAATCCGGACTGCTTGCCGCCATGATCCGCCGCGCCTTCGGCGCCGCCCCGCGCTGGGCGCTGCCCTACGCCGTCGGGCTGGTGGGCGTTGCCGGGTCCATCATGGCGGACGCGGCGTTCGTGGTGATCCCGCCGCTGGCCGCACTGGTCTTCAAAGCCGCAGGCAGGCACCCGGTGGCCGGGCTGCTGGGCGGCTTCGCCGCGGCGGGCGCGGGCTACTCCACCTCCATGCTCGTCACCTCCCTCGACGCACTGTTCGCCGGGATTACGACGGCGGTGACCGGCTCGCTGCCCAACCCCGGGTCGCCGGTCAACCCGGTCTCCAACTACTTCTTCAACGTGGCATCGTCAGTGGTGCTGATCCTTGCCGCAGGCTTCCTGATCGACAAGGTCCTGGAACCACGGCTGGTAAAGCAGTCAGTGCCGCGCAGCCAGTCAGAAGACCCCGACGAGGCAGGCAGCGGCGCTGCAGCAGAGGTCCTGGATCCGAACCTGACGGCGGTGGAGCGGCGCGGCCTGCGCTGGTCCCTGATGATCGGCACACTGGTTGCCGGGATCATCGCCGCGGCTGCACTGGTGCCGAACTCGCCGTGGCGCAACGAGGACGGCGGGTTCCTTCCCTCCTCCCCTCTGCTGTCTTCGATCGTCTTCATTGTGTTTGTGATGTTCGTGATCCCCGGACTGGTGTACGGGCGGATCACCGGAACCATGCCCCATGCCAAGGACATTCCCCGGGTGATGGGCCAGTCCATCAAGGAGATGAGCGGGTTCCTGGTCCTGGCTTTTGTGCTGGGGCAGTTCATTGCCCTGTTCAACTGGTCCGGGATCGGGAACTGGATCGCCGTCGCGGGCGCCTCCGGGCTGGAATCCATTGGGCTCACCGGCTATCCGGCGATCCTGGCGTTCATAGTGCTCGCCTCACTGCTGAACCTGTTCATCATTTCCGGTTCCGCCATGTGGACGCTGATGGCCGCGGTGTTTGTCCCCATGTTCGCGCTGCTGGGGTACGAGCCGGCCTTTGTGCAGGCGGCGTTCCGGGCAGGGGACTCCGCCACCCAGGTGCTCACCCCGCTCAACCCGTACATGATTGTGCTGCTCACCATGCTGCGGCGGTATGAACCTGCCGCCGGGCTGGGCACGGTGATCTCCCGGATGCTGCCGTTCACCGTGGTGTTCTGGGTCGCCTGGGTGGCCGTGCTGACTGTCTTTTATGTCTTCGACCTGCCGCTCGGCCCGGGCAACGGCATCTTTATCCAGTAGGCTTCCCTCACGCTCCATTGCTGTTGAAAGGTCTTCCCATGGCACTGCCCGTATACGCCCTGCACGAGAATCCCGAGTGGTTCCCGCCCTTCGCCAAAGCCTTCGAGGCCGAGGGCGTCCAGGTGCATGAATGGCTGCTGACGGACGGTGTGCTGGACCTGGACGCAGTGCCTCCGGAAGGGATCTTCTGGTCCCGGATCAGCGCCTCTTCCCACACCCGCGGCCACGGCCTCTCCAAGGACTATGCCCGGGCAGTCCTGGCCTGGTTGGAGGCCCACGGCCGCCGGACGGTCAACGGCCGCCGGGTGCTGGAACTTGAGATGAGCAAGGTGGACCAGCTCACCGCGCTGCGTGCAGCAGGCATTGAGACTCCCCGCACCGTCGCTGCGATTGGCCGCAGCCAGATCCTGGCCGCTGCCAAAGAGTTCCCGGTGCCGTTTATCCTCAAGCACAACCAGGGCGGCAAGGGCCTGGGAGTGCGCAGGTTCGAATCCCACGGTGAACTGGCGGACTACGTCGCTTCGGACGAGTTCGAGGAACCCCAGGACGGCATCACCCTGGTGCAGGAATTCATCCAGGCCGCGGAACCCTCTATCAGCAGGGTGGAACTGGTAGGCGGGAAGTTTGTTTATGCCATCCGCGCGGACACCGCCCGGGGCGGCTTCCAGCTTTGCCCCGCGGATGCGTGCGCCATCGACCCGGCCACCGGCACGCCCATCATGCCGCCGGGGGCATCCATCGCACCGGATCCGGATACCCAGCTGTTCAGCCTGCGGGAGGGGTTCGAGCACCCCGTCATCAGCCAGTACGAGGAGTTCGCCCGGCGGATGAACCTGGAAGTGTGCGGGATTGAATTCATCGAAGCGGCAGACGGCCGCGTACTGACCTACGACGTGAACACCAACACCAACTACAACGCAGTGGTCGACGCCGCTGCCCCGGTCTCCGCCCCGCGGCAGCTGGCCCGGTACCTGGGCGGGCTGGCGGCACGGTAAACCGGGGGAGTTCCCGGTGCTTTCCTACCTATGCGGTGACTGGAATATAGTCGGAAAGTACCGAAACTAAGGAGCTCCTCCCATGACCGCTGCCCAGGAACCGCTGTGGGTAAAGCACTACCAGCCCGGCGTACCGGCAGAAATCGAACTGCCCACCGAATCCCTGACCTCCATGGTGGAAGACGCCGTGGGGCGGTTCGGGCCCAAGGTCGCGCTGGAGTTCTTCGGTGCTGAAACCACCTATACGCAGCTCGGCGACCAGATCAGCCGGGCCGCGGAAGGGCTGCGCAGGCTGGGAGTGAAGAAGGGCCACCGGGTGGCCATCATCCTGCCCAACTGCCCGCAGTACCTCATCGCGTTCTACGCGGTGCTGCGCCTGGGCGGCGTGGTGGTGGGCCACAACCCGCTCTACACCGAGCGCGAGCTGCGTCACCAGTTCGAAAACCACGGAGCACAGGTCGCCATTGTCTGGGACAAGGCGGTGGAGAAGGTCCAGGACTTCCCGGACGACCTCGCCGTGCCCTCAGTCATCTCTGTGGACATCACCAAGGCCATGCCACGGCTGAAGCGCATTGGCCTTCGGCTGCCGATCCCCTCAATCCGCCGCACCCGGGCCGGGCTGACCACCAAGACCGAGAACACGATCCCCTGGGAAAAGCTGCTCGCCAACGACCCGATTGATCCGCAGCACCCCAAGCCGTCCGTGAAGGACCTCGCTGCCCTGCAGTACACCTCCGGCACCACCGGAATCCCCAAGGGTGTGATGCTCACGCATTACAACCTCCGCTCGAACGCGCTGCAGGGCCAGGCTTGGATGCACGGCGCCAAGGAAGGGGAGGAAGTCATCTATGGCGTGCTGCCGATGTTCCACGCCTTCGGCCTGACCCTTTACCTGACGTTCGCCATGCTCACGGGCTCACGCCTGGTGCTCTTCCCGAAGTTCGACGTCGATCTGGTTCTGGACGCTGCAAAGAAGTCCAAGCCCACCGTCTTCTGCGCCGTGCCGCCGATCTACGAGAAGGTGGCGATCGAATCCAAGAAGCGCGGAATCGACATCTCAACCATCCGCTATGCGATTTCCGGCGCCATGACCCTGTCCGCGAAGACCGTGGACATCTGGGAAGAGGTTTCCGGCGGCCTGCTGGTTGAAGGATACGGACTGACCGAATCCTCCCCGGTGGCCCTGGGGAATCCCTTTGCCCAGACCCGCCGCAACGGAACCATCGGAGTGCCGTTCCCCAGCACGCGCATGCGGGTAGTGGACCCCGAGGACCTGAGCCGTGACGTTCCCCAGGGTGAGCCCGGTGAGCTGCTGATCAGCGGACCGCAGGTATTCTCCGGTTACTGGAACAACCCGGAGGAAACCGCGGAGATTCTGACCGAAGACGGCTGGCTTCGCACCGGGGACATCGTCACTGTGGACGAGGACGGGTTCGTGAAGGTGGTGGACCGGCGGAAGGAACTGATCATCACCGGCGGTTTTAATGTCTCCCCGTCCGAGGTGGAGGAAGTGCTGCGCAGCAACCAGGGCGTCGCCGACGCCGCTGTGGTGGGGCTGCCGCGCGGTGCCGGAGGCGAGCAGGTAGTAGCCGCCGTCGTTCTGCAGCCTGATACCGAACTCGATGAGCAGGCGCTGCGGGCTTTCTGCCGGGAGCGGCTGACTCCGTACAAGGTTCCCCGTAGGGTCGTGGCTATCGATGAACTGCCCAAATCCATGCTGGGCAAGGTGCTGCGCAAGCAGGTCCGCGAGTCCCTGCAGGATTCGCTCTAGCCCCCTCTTTCCCACCCGTTCCGGCATCGTTTTCCCACGCCGGAGCCGTGTTTGGCGCTCCTTTGCCGCCCTGCCCGGGCGTACCCGGTTTCCTATTGACGTGCCTGCACACAGGCAGTGGAATAATAAGTAGGCTTGGCAATTCAGGCCCGGCCGGAGAAATGGCCATAGGAGCCGGGACCGGTGCCGTTGAAACGGTGCCGCCCAGGGCGGTTACCCGTCCGGCGCGGTGAACGAGCAGCTGCGGGCGGAAGCTGCTGGTTCGGATCCCGGCTCGAGAATCGTGATCGCTGTGCCGGACCCCCGGCACAGATTCGCTGCCGAAGGAGAAAACACGATGATCAGCAACGAGCAAGTCGAAGGACTCATGGCCGCTTCGGGGAACGTGCTAGGTCCCAACGGCGACAAAATCGGATCAGTGGGAACGTTCTATCTGGATGACCAGACCAACGAGCCGGCCTGGGTCACGGTGAACACCGGTCTTTTCGGGACCAGCGAGACGTTTGTCCCGCTGAGCGAGGCCACGGTGGAAGGCATCGATGTGCTGGTGCCCTACTCCAAGGACGAGGTAAAGAACGCTCCTCAGATTGAAAGCGACGGCTCCATCAGTGCCGAGGAGGAAGTTACGCTCTACCGGTACTACGGCTTCACGTACGACGACGGAAGCTCCGACGCCGATTCGCTGAATGCTGACGCCGGCACGGACACCATCATCGAATCTGACACAGAGATCATTTCGGATTCCGGCAGCGGACGTTCCGGCCTGGTGGATGACACTCAGTCCGGATCGGGGCTGGGTTCGGGGTCCGGATCGGGCTCGGGCTCCGGCTCCGGCTCCGGCATGGGCTCCGGCACCGGACAATCGGGTACCACCGGCCTTTCGGACAGCTCCGGCTCCCGGTCCGGTATTGACGAAGCCATGACGCGGTCGGAGGAGCAGCTCGACGTCGGTACCCAACGCCGCGAAACGGGCCGGGCCCGGCTGCGGAAGTACACCGTGACTGACACCGTCACCACCCAGGTGCCCGTCAGCCGTGAGGAAGTGGTGGTCGAGCGGGAGCCGATCACGGACGCTAACCGCGACGCCGCCATGAGCGGACCCGAGATGCGGGAAGACGAATACGAAGTCACCCTGCACGCCGAGGAGCCCGTCGTGCAGAAGCACACCGAGCCCGTGGAACGCGTGCGGCTGGACACCGAAACCGTCACCGAGTCGGAAACCGTCTCCGGAGACGTTCGAAAAGAGAAGATCGAGACCGAAGTGGAAGACGCCTCCGGACGCACCATGTCCGCCGGGTCTGAGGGTGGCACGGGTTCGGAACAGGGATCCGGCCACCACGATTCAGGGCATCACGGCTCCGGCCATGACGATTCCGGCTCCGGCTCCGGAAGCTCGCGCTAACTGCCCGCGGAACCCTCAGCAGCTGAAAACTGCTGAGGGTCGGGACCCCGCCGCCCTCGGGCCGGCGGGGTCCCGCTGTTTCCGGTTCACTTCTCCGCCGGAGAGCCTCGGTGAATCAGTCCCGGTGGCGCCGTGCCTGGAACCGGAACCGGTCTCCCCGGAACACTGAACAGGTCCATTCCGCCGGCTGCTCGCCTGCAAGGCCCAGCCGGTGGATGACCAGCAGCGGGAAGCCCATCTCAAGGCCGAGCAGGCGCACCTCGTCCGGTCCGGCCAGCTGGGTCTGCACGGTGTCCTCCGCGTCGGTAATCCGCACGCCATAGCTCTCCTGCAGTGCGGAATACAGTGAGCCGGTGCGGTCCAGTGCGCCCGCAAGTTCCGGCAGTTCACCCGGCAGCAGGGCAGCCTCGTGGGCCAGCGGTTCTTCGTTGATAAGCCGGATTCGTTCCACCCGCGTCAGTGCAGTTCCCGGTTCCACCTGGAGCCGCTGGGCAGCCTCTCCCTCTGCGGGGACCGTGGAAATGCCGATCAGGCGGCTCGAACTGCGCAGCCCCTGGGCTGCAGCGTCCTCGGAGAAGGACGTTAGCTGGCGCACGTAGGTGGGCCGGTTGTGCGCCACAAACGTGCCGTGACCCTGGATCCTGTCCAGCACTCCCTCGGCAACCAGCTCAGCAATCGCCTGCCGCACGGTGGTGCGGGACGTTCCGTATCCGGCGGCCAGCGCCCGCTCGGTGGGGAGAAGCGTGCCCGGTTCTCCCTCCGCCGCGAGCGCACGCAGCTGCTCCTTGAGCACGTAGTACTTCGGCGCGGGATGGGATTGTGACGTCACGGCTTCAGCATAGCGATTGACTCTGAAATTGGTCTAGGCCAAACTGAACGACATTGACAGCCCACTTGCTTATGGCATGGGGAACCTACGGGAAGGGCGGAAATGCGTTCAACAAGGAAGATCCGGCTGCGCGCCGGGTCAATGGGGGCCGCCGGCGTAGCGCTGGCGCTGGCACTGACGGCATGCGGCGGCAGCGGCGACGCCGGCAATGAAGCCGACGGCAAACTCGAAGTCTGGGCCCACTCCGGCCAGGCATCCGAGGCCGAGGCGCTGCAGGACCTCGTGGATAAGTTCAACGATGCCAATGAGGACATCACTGTTGAACTGACTCTGGTGCCGGAAGCTGACTACACCAGCACCATTCAGGCCACTAAGGCAGAGGACCTGCCGGACATCATGGAAATGGATGCCCCGACCATGGCGTCCTTCGTCTATGACCGGAAACTGGTCCCGCTTGAGGGGATCGTCGCCGAAGAGGTTCTGGACAACCGGATCGGCGGCGTGAAGGAAAGCGGCACCTACAACGGTGAAACCTATGCCGTTGGCATGTTCGACGTCGGACTTGGGCTCTGGGGCAACGCCTCCCTGCTCGAGGCAGCCGGCCTCGAAGCCCCGGCGACCGCTGAGGAAGCTTGGACCGTCGAGGAATTCCGGGCCAACCTGGCCAAGCTTGCCGAGGCTAGCCCCTCCGGCAACGCCATCGATCTGGGCGAAGCGAACTCCTTCGCCGCCGAGTGGGGCCTGTTCACCACCAGCCCGAATCTCTGGTCTGCCGGCGGAACCCTGATGAAGGACGGCAAGGCGGACGGTGTCCTCAACTCCGGGGAAAATGTCGAAGCACTGACGGAATGGTCTTCCTGGAAGGAATACACCGATCCGAACACCAGCGGCACCGCGTTCCAGGAGGGGCAGGTTGCCCTGACCTGGACCGGTAACTGGATGTACCCCGGTTTCAGCGAGGCACTGGGTGAGGACCTGGTCCTGATGCCCCTGCCTGACTTCGGCAACGGCACCAAGGCCGGCCACGGTTCCTGGCAGTGGGGCGCCACACCTGCCGCCGAAGGCAACGAGGAAGCTGCCGGTGCTTTCCTGGACTTCCTGATGTCGGATGAATCCATCACCGCCATGACTGAAGCCAACGCGGCGATCCCCGGCAGTACCTCCGCCCTGGAAACCAGCGAACTCTACGGAGAAGGCAAGCCGCTGGCCCTGTTCGCGGATAACCTTGCCGCCGCCTGCGGTGCGGAGGATGTCACCGCTGAGTGCATCGCCGTCGCCCGTCCCGTAACCCCGGGCTACCCGACCGTCACCAGCTCCGTTGGCAGCGCGCTGCTGGCTATCTGGGGCGGCGCGGACGTGAAGGAAGAACTGGACAAGGCCGCACGCGCCATCGATTCCGACTTCACTGACAACAACGGCTACGAAGACGAATAATCCCAGCCGCGGCGGGGCCGGGTGCGGTGTGCACCGGCCCCGCCGGCACCGGGATGGAGGAACACGCCATGACCACCACGTCACTGCTGCCGCCCAAGCGCAGCAAGCCGCCTGAGCCGGCGCGCCCTGCCAGTCGCCGAGGCGGCGCCGGGCCAGCCATGGCTGCGCCGGCCATGCTGCTGCTCATCCTGTTTGTGGCGGTGCCGTTTGTGGCCGCCATTGGTTTCTCGCTGTACAACGTCCGGCTGGGTGATCCCCGGGACCCCAGTTTTATGGGATTCACCCAGTACGCCCGCATCCTGACGGACCCGGACGTTTCCGCCCAGTTCCTCAGTTCCCTGGGGCACAACCTGATCTTCGCCGTGATCGTGGTTCCGGTGCAGACCGCCCTGGCGCTCGCGCTGGCGATGCTGGTCAAGCGGGCCCTGCCGGGCATGGCAGTCTTCCGCGCGGTGTACTTCCTGCCGGTGATCTTTCCGATGGCCTTGGTGGCCATCATCTGGCGGCTGATTCTGGCCCGCGGCGACCAGGGCCTGCTCAACGCCACCCTCGACTTCTTTTCCGGCGGTAACTTTGGTGCCCAGGACTGGCTTGGCTCGGAACTGACGGCTCTGGGATCCGTGATTGTGCTTTCCATCTGGCAGGGCTGCGGCTTCCAGATGGTCATCCTCCTGGCCGCGCTGCAGCAGGTTCCCGGCGAGCTGTACGAGGCAGCTGAGCTGGACCGTGCCAACGGCTGGCAGCGGCTGCTGCACGTAACCCTTCCAGGCATCCGTACCACACTCGTCTTTGTGGCGCTCTACACGACCATCCTCTCGCTGCGTGTCTTCGACCAGATTTACGTTTTGGCCAAATCCGGCGGCGGCCTCAACGAGGACGCCACACGCACCGTCATGTATCAGGCCGTCACCTCAGCTTTCGACCAGAACAACATTGGCCGGGCCAGCGCCATCTCCGTGGTCTTCTTCATCCTGGTGCTGATCCTTTCCCTGATCCAGCGCCGGCTCACGCGCGAACGGGAGGCCTAGGCATGGCAACCACTATCCAAAACAGCGGACCACGGAACAGTGCTGCTCCGGCAGGGACTCCCGCCCCACCCCGGCTGCGCCGAAGCAGCCCGCGGCACCGCGCCGGCATCACCGTGCACTACTTCGCACTGGTCATCACCAGCCTGGTGTTCCTGGCGCCGGTCGCCTACATGGTCGCCGCGTCCTTCGCCCCGGCGTCGGACACCCTTGCAGGTTTCAAGGTCTTCGACGTCACGAAGTGGGGACTGCACAACTACTCGGGCGTCACGGCCAGCCTGTCCTCGGACAGCACCGGGCACCTCTGGCGGTTCTTCCTGGTCTCCTTCACGGTGACCGTCGCCGTCGTCGGCCTCGGTCTGGTGGTCAACTCGATGACTGCATTCGCACTCTCCCGGCTGGAGTGGAAGGGCAGGGGGATTGCCCTGCTGGGCATCCTGATGCTGCTGATCGTTCCGTTCGAAGCAGTTGCCGTCCCCATGTTCTACCTGTACAACGACGCACGGAACACCCTGTGGATCCAGATCGTCCCGTTCATCGGCAACGCCCTCTCGATTTTCCTGTTCTATTCATTCTTCTCCGGCATCCCGCGCAGCATTGACGAGGCGGCCCGCCTGGACGGTGCCGGACCGTGGCGGATCTTTTCGCTGATCATCGCTCCGATGAGCAAGCCCGTTTACGCGTCAGTGGCCATCCTGACCTTCCTGGCGCAGTGGGGAGCGTTCCTCTGGCCGGTGCTCATGGTGTCCGAACCCAACCTGCGCCCACTGCCGCTGCAGATCAGCGTCTTCGCCGGCCAGCTGCCGCCGGCCTGGGGACAGGTCATGGCCTTCGGCGTACTGCTGGTGCTGCCGGTGCTTGTTGTCTTCCTGCTCTTTCAGCGCTGGTTCATTGAAGGCGTTGCCTCCTCTGCAGTGAAGGGATAAAACAATGGTTTTTCGACTCAATGACCACTGGGCCTGGGACAGCTGGCTGGCCGACGACGGCGAGAAGTATCACCTCTTCTTCCTGCGCGCCTCCCGTGCGCTGCAGGATCCGCGCCGCCGGCACTACCGGGCGTCGATCGGCCATGCCGTGTCGAACGACATGGAGGACTGGTCCCTGCTGCCGGACGCACTGGTAGCAGCGGACGCGCCCGCCTGGGACGATCTGGCCACCTGGACCGGGTGCACCGTGCAGGGAAAGGACGGCCGCTGGCACCTTTTCTACACCGGCGTCAGCCGGGCCGAAAACGGGCTGCAGCAGCGCATCGGCAAAGCGGTTTCGGATGACCTGGTTACCTGGACCCGCTGGGACCGCCCGCCGCTCGAAGCGGACCCGCGCTGGTACGAGAAGCTGGGGGAGGGCACGTGGCCGGATGAGGCGTGGCGGGATCCGTTTGTTTTCTGGGATGAAGACACTGCGCTGTGGCACATGCTGGTGACGGCCCGCTCCGGCGAAGGTGATCCGGCCGGCCGTGCGGTGGTGGGCCACGCCGTCAGTGCGGATCTCGAGGACTGGGAGGTGCGTCCGCCGCTGTCTGCGCCCGCCGGTTTCGGCGAGATGGAAGTCATCCAGTCCCGGATAGTGGATGGACAGCCGGTCCTGATCTTCTCCTGCCTGCCCGAATTTGCCCCGGGTGTCGACGCGCCCCGTGTTCCCACGGGAACGTGGATCGCTCCCGGCGGGTCACTGCTCGGGCCCTGGAAGCTCGAGGATACTGCCGAATTCTATGTGGAGGGCATCTACGCGGCGCAGCTGGTGCAGAAGCGCGACGGCGAATGGGTGCTGTTCGGTTTCCAAAACGGTACCTTCACGGGTGAAATCGCCGGTCCGACACCGCTGAAGGAACTCACCGGGGGAGCGCCCCTGTTCGATGCCCCTGCCGGGAGGTGAACCGCCCGGACCCGGATTAGGCAGCCAAACCCATGCGTCCGCATGAACATGCTTCTGACCTGCGGAAACAAGCTCGACGGCGGCAGGATCGTGGGCTACGATCCCTTCGATCGCCTAAATAGTAAGCGGCCTTCATAAAGTCTGAAATTGTACTGTCCACAGGGGGAACCGATATGTCACAGCACTCTGCACACAACCCGTATGCTCCGGCCCAGCCCGGCACGACGGACCTGTCCCAGCCGCTCTACGGTGCCGGCATCGGCGACGCCGTCAAGCGGTTCTTCAAGAAGTACGCCACCTTCTCCGGACGTGCCAGCCGCAGCGAATACTGGTGGTGGATGCTGGTGAACTTTGTGGTCGTCAGTGTCCTGAGCACCTGGACCGGGATCGCGGCGGGCACCAGTGTCGATCCGCAGACAGGAGCTTTGTCCAGCCCCGGATTTATGATCCCGTACGCCCTGCTGATGATCTGGTCCCTGGCCATCCTCGTACCCGGTCTGGCGCTGATGGTCCGCCGCCTGCACGACGGCGGTTTCAGCGGCTGGCTCATCCTGCTGGGCCTCGTGCCGTTCCTTGGCGGCATCGCCATCCTGGTCTTCTCCCTGATGCCGAGCAAGCCTGAAGGTGCCCGGTTCGATGCCGGTGCCCAGCAGTACGGCGCGTACCCGCAGGCTCCGTACCAGGCATAGCCGGCGAAGGGGCCAGCCGAGCATATCCGCAGGTGAAGAGGGGGAGGCCTTCCCGTCAGGAACAAAGACTCCAATACTGGGAGAATGACCCACACCACATCGCCACACCCCGGCAATGATGCCCCGTACAGCTCCGATTCCGGCTCCGCCAACCTCGCGGAGGAATCAATCCAGCTGGTTCGAACCTGGCTCGCGGAGGCGTCCACCCTCGAAGTGGATGCCTCCGCTGCCCAGCTGGCCGGAATCCTAAAAGATCCCGGCGGACTCGCCTTCACCGTCGGCTTCGTAGACGGAGTGATCCGGCCCGAAGACCTGCAGGTCGCAGCGCGGAACCTCGCCCAGCTCGCACCCCAGGTTCCCGGTTTCCTGCCCTGGTATTTGAAGGCTGCCGTCCGTGCGGGCGGAGTGCTTGGCCAGGCTGCTCCCGGTGTAGTGGTTCCTGCTGCGAGGCGGGCGCTGCGGAGCATGGTCGGGCACCTGATCATTGATGCCTCCGAGGACCGGCTGGGCCGGTCGATCCGCCGGCTGCGCCGCGATGGTGTCCGGCTGAACGTGAACCTGCTCGGCGAGGCAGTGCTGGGCCGCCGGGAAGCCGGTCGGCGGCTGGATGGAACCCGCCGCCTGCTGGAACGCAGCGACGTGGACTACGTCAGCATCAAAGTCTCTTCCACCGTGGCACCCCACGCGCCCTGGGCCTTTGACGAAGCCGTCGCGGACGTCGCCGAAACTCTCGCGCCGCTCTACCGGCTCGCTGCTGAATCCCCGCGATCCAAGTTCATCAACCTGGACATGGAGGAATACAAGGACCTTGAACTGACCATGGCGGTGTTCATGGAACTGCTCTCCCGTCCCGAGTTCCATAATCTCGAAGCCGGACTGGTGCTCCAGGCCTACCTGCCGGACGCCCTGGGAGCGATGCAGCGGCTCCAGGACTTCGCCGCTGCCCGCCGCGCCGCAGGAGGCGCACCCATCAAAGTCCGCCTGGTCAAGGGTGCCAACCTTCCCATGGAACAGGTGGAGGCCTCACTCCACGGCTGGCCCCCGGCCACCTGGGGATCAAAGCTCGAAACGGACGCGAACTACAAGCGCGTCCTGGACTACTCGCTGCAGCCGGAACGGATCCGCAACGTCCGCGTCGGCGTCGCCGGCCACAACCTCTTCGACATCGCCTGGGCCTGGCTGCTCGCGGGGACCCGCGGGGTCCGGGACGGCATTGACGTGGAAATGCTGCTGGGCATGGCTGCTGCACAGGCCGAGGTGGTCCGGAAAGAAGTGGGTTCGCTGCTCCTCTACACTCCGGTGGTGCACCCGCAGGAGTTCGACGTCGCCATCGCCTACCTGGTGCGGCGGCTGGAAGAAGGCGCCAGCAGCGAGAATTTCATGTCCGCCGTCTTTGACCTGGCGCAGCAGGAACCGCTGTTCGAGCGCGAGAAGCAGCGGTTCCTGGCGTCCCTGGCAGCCGCGGACAGCTCGGTCCCTGAACCCCGGCGCCGGCAGGACCGCACCCGGCCGCCGGAACCGGCGGCGGAGGAATTCGCCAACACACCGGACACCGATCCCTCCCTGCCCGCCAATCGGCGCTGGGGGCGGGACATCCTGGTCCGGGTACCCGGATCGGACCTGGGCCTGGAGCTGCTGTCTGAGTCCAGGATTGAAACCGAGGAACAGCTCGAAGAGGTCATTTCCGGTGCCGCAGCAGCCGCGCAAAGCTGGGCAGCTCTCGGTGGTGCCGGCCGGGCGGCCATCCTGCACCGGGCCGGGGACATTCTGGAGGCCCGCCGTGCGCAGCTGCTCGAGGTTATGGCCGCCGAAGCCGGCAAGACCCTGGACCAGGGCGATCCCGAGGTCTCCGAGGCCATCGACTTCGCCCGCTACTACGCTGAGCGTGCGCGCGAGCTGGACAGCATTGACGGCGCACAGTTCCACCCGTCCCGGCTCACGGTGGTCACACCGCCGTGGAACTTCCCCGTTGCGATTCCCGCGGGTTCCACCCTCGCCGCCCTCGCGGCCGGTTCCGCGGTGGTGCTCAAGCCTGCGGGGCCGGCGTCACGGTGCGGCGCCGTGCTGGCCGAAGCCCTCTGGGAAGCAGGTGTGCCACGGGACGTCCTGCGGTTTGTACAGCTGGGCGAGTCCGAACTCGGCCGGGAACTTATCTCCCACCCCCGGGTGGACCGGGTCATTCTCACGGGGGCATATGAGACGGCTGAGCTGTTCCGTTCCTTCCGGCCGGAGCTGGAACTGCTGGCTGAAACTTCCGGCAAGAACGCGATAGTCATCACGCCCAGCGCGGACTTTGATCTGGCCGCCCGGGACGTTGCGGCGTCGGCGTTTGGGCACGCCGGCCAGAAGTGTTCGGCTGCCTCGCTGGTCATCCTGGTGGGCTCGGTGGCCGAATCCCGCCGCTTCCACCACCAGTTGCTGGACGCTGTGCAGTCCCTGGTGGTGGGAAAACCGGAAGATCCGCGGACGCAGATGGGGCCGCTCATTGAACCTGCATCCGGCAAGCTTTTGAGCGGGCTCACCGAGCTTGGCCCGGGGGAAACCTGGGTGCTTCAGCCGCAAAAGCTCGACGCCGAGGGCAGAATATGGTCCCCGGGCATCCGGGCGGGGGTGCAGCCCGGCTCCGAGTTCCACCTCACCGAGTACTTCGGACCCGTGCTGGGCGTAATGCGCGCCGAAACGCTCCAGGACGCAGTCCGGCTGCAGAACCAGGTGGACTATGGGCTTACTGCGGGACTGCACTCGCTGGACCCCGAGGAGATCCGTTACTGGACCGGCGCCGTAGAAGCCGGCAACCTCTACGTGAACCGGGGCATTACGGGAGCCATCGTCCGCCGCCAGCCTTTCGGGGGCTGGAAGAAGTCCTCTGTGGGTGCCGGAACAAAGGCCGGCGGGCCCAACTACCTGCTGGGGCTGGGGAACTGGACAGCTGCCCGTTCAAACGCAGCTGCCTCCCCGGGAGAAAAGGCCGGCGCCCTGCTGGAAGAGGTACGGAACACCTCCGTCCTGTCCGGGGCAGACCTGCAGTTCCTGGACCGCGCCGCATCCTCGGATGCTGCCGCCTGGGCACAGGAATACGGCCGGACCAAAGACGTGTCCGGACTCAGCGCGGAACGGAACCTGTTCCGCTACCTTCCGGTTCCCGTCCATGTCCGGCTGGCGGAGGCGGAACCCCTGCCGTCCGTACTGCGCGTCCTCTCTGCCGCCCTGCAGGCGGGGGCCCCGGCCACCGTGTCCGTTCCGGAGGCATTTTCACCCGGTATCACCGCGGCTTTAGCAGCGTTCTCCTGCGCTGTCAGCGTTGAGAATGACGCTGAATGGCTGTCCCGGCTGCCAGCGATGGAGACACCGCCGTCCCGGATCCGTTTGCTGGGCGGGGACCGCAGCGCGCTGGCAGCACTGGGCGGCCGTCCGGACTGCGCCGTGTACTCCCAGCCGGTTACCGAATCCGGCAGGGTGGAGCTGCTGCCGTTCCTGCATGAGCAGGCCATCAGCATCACCGCCCACCGCTTCGGAACCCCAAGCCCGATTGCCGACATCGAACCCGGAAGGCCCTGAGCATGGATAATCCGCTGCCGCTGGCAGGACGCACCGCCGTCGTCACCGGGGTGAGCCGCCGCCAGGGCATAGGCTATGCCGTGGCGTCGCGGCTTGCCCGGATGGGGGCAAGCCTGTTCACCGCCCATTACCGGCCGCATGACCTGGAACAGCCGTGGGGCGGGGATTCGATCAGCGCCGTTGCCGACGGACTCCGGGAACAACTCACCGATGGCGCCGTCCTGGCCCACCGCAGCATTGATCTCGCGGAACCGGGAGCGGCCGAAGAGCTAATCGGGGACGCCTCCGCTGAACTGGGGCACTTGGACATCCTGGTCTGCAACCACGCCCGCAGCGGCGGTGACGGACCGCTGGCGGAGATGACCCCGGAGACACTCGACACCCATTGGCAGGTCAATGCACGTTCAACGCTGCTGGCCACACGGGCGTTCGCCGCCCGGCACGACGGCAGGCCCGGAGGGAGGGTCATCTGGATGACCTCGGGGCAGATCAACGGCGGGGTCATGGATTCGGAGATTGCCTACGCCACGTCCAAGGCGGCACTGGCGGGCATCACGCCGTCCGTGGCCGCAGACCTGGCACGCCGGGGAATCCTCCTCAACACTGTGAACCCGGGTCCGGTCAATACGGGCTACCTGAATCTGGAAACAGCCGACCGGCCGCCGGAAGTCCTGGCCGATGTCCTCGCCCGCTTCCCCGCAGGCCGCTTTGGTGAACCGGACGATCCGGCGCGGCTGATCGCCTGGCTTGTCAGCGACGAAGGGCGGTGGATGGTGGGGCAGGTCCTGAGCAGCGACGGCGGTTTCCGCTAGTTCGTTTGAGTTTGCTCTTCTCAAGACGGACCGCGCTTGTTAGGGTCCTGCCCATGGACATGCTCATTTTCGAGTAGCGAACTGCGCCCGGCCGGTATTCCCGGCCGAATTCATCAGTCGAATTATTCTGGCGCGAACCGCTCTACGGAGACCCACATAAACCGCTTGTCGAGGCCTTCTGCCTTGCGCGTCCTTCCGTCTGCAGCTCGAAACCCGCCGGTGGCGTTCAGCCCCGGTGCGCCCGGAAGGGCCCTGGCCTGGCCAAGCCAGAGATGAACTGGAGCAAAACCATGACCGAACCCACCAGTAACGCCCCGTCGGGTCCCCTCGACACTGATGGCCTGATCAATCAGCCCCCTGCCGCAACGAAAGCTGAGCTGCAGGTCAACATTGCCCCCGCAGCCGCCCGCCGCCTCAGCGAGGAAGGGCTGCAGCGCCTCGCCGCGGCCCGGCAGCAGGAAGCCAATCTGCCTGGCTGGCAAAGTCTGGGCAAGGGAAACAAGCCCAGCCATGCCAACGGCCGGCAGGGCCGGCGCGAACGCAAGGTCCGCTGGTAAACAGGGAACCGTTTAAAGACGAAACACGAATACGCCGGCCGCGGTCCGCATCGCCTGCAGCCGGCGTATTCGTGTTCCGGAGCGGCCCGAAGTTGGGGCCGGCGGAAAAACTTGGGATGCTAGCGGGCATGAATTCTTCCTCCGCCCCCGCACCGGTCCGCACCTCTCCGCATGCCACGGAAGAGCTCCAGGCCTGGACATCGGGCACCCTCGGGACTATCCGGCTGAACCGTCCGCAGGCACTGAATGCCATGACGCTGGATATGGTCCAGGCTATGGACCGGGTCCTGCAGGACTGGGAGGCGGACGGCGCCGTCCAGGCAGTGGTGCTTTACGGTGCCGGTGAGCGGGGACTGTGCGCGGGCGGCGACATTCGGGCCATCGCTTCGGGCACGGACGCCGAGGCCATGGACTTCTGGACCGCCGAGTACGCCCTGAATGCGCGGGTAGCTGCCTTTCCCAAGCCGTATGTCGCGGTGATGGACGGCGTTGTGATGGGTGGGGGTGTCGGCGTTTCGGGGCATGCCGGCATCCGAATCGCAACGGAGCGGACCAAAGCCGCCATGCCGGAAGTGCGCATCGGCTTCAGCCCCGACTGCGCCGGCTCCCTGCTGCTCTCCGGGGCACCGGGCGAACTGGGCACGCATCTGGCCCTGACAGCTGGAACTATGACCGGTGCCGACGCCGTGCTGTGCGGTTTTGCTGACCTTTACGTGCCCTCGGAGTCGCTTCCGGGCCTGCTCGCTGCCCTTGAATCCGCGGGCAGCGACGCCGCGGAAGTAGCAGCGAAGTTTGCTCTCCAGCCTCCGGCCGCGCCGCTGGCCGCAGAGCAGGACTGGATCGATGAGTGCTACACGGGCGGCGACGTTGCTGCCATCCTGGCGAAACTTGACCGGCACCCCTCCGCGGCCGCACGGGAGGCAGCACAGGCCATCCGCTCGATGGCGCCGTTCTCCCTCTCCGTAGCCCTCACAGCGCTCCGGGCTGCCGCCGCCGAACCGGACCTGACCACTGTCCTGCAGCGGGACCTGGTCATGGCTGAGAGGATGATCGGGCGTCCGGACTTCC
This sequence comes from Arthrobacter sp., assembly GCA_040274025.1. Lineage (GTDB taxonomy): Bacteria > Actinomycetota > Actinomycetes > Actinomycetales > Micrococcaceae > Arthrobacter_B. The sequence continues at coordinate 56,074 of JBELZL010000009.1, forward strand.
GTGAGGGCGTACGGGCCCGCCTGCTGGACCGCAACGAGCCGCGGTGGAACCCGGCACGGCTTGACGCCGTCGATCCCCAGGACGTGGCCTGGACTCTGGCCCTCTGATGGAACCGGTGTCAGAATGGGCGCACTTCAGGCCCCATCTCTTCAGACAAGGACACCGGCATGCTGCTCAACGGCAGGAACGCGGTTATCTACGGCGGCGGCGGTTCGATTGGGGGAGCGGCAGCGCGTGCCTTTGCCCGTGAGGGCGCCCGCGTCTTCCTTGCCGGCCGCCATCCGGAACCGCTGCAGGCGGTCGCAGCGGACATCCGGGCGGCGGGCGGACTGGTTGAAACCGCGGTCCTGGATGCCTTGAACCAGGAGGCAGTCAATGCGCACGCCGACGACGTCGCGGAGTCAGCGGGCAGCCTGGACATCTCCCTGAACGTCATTCAGCACTCAGACGTGCAGGGCACCCCCATGGCTGCCATGTACCTGGAAGACTATCTGCGGCCGGTGTCGACGGCCGTCCAGACAACCTTCATTACGGCGCAGGCTGCGGCACGGCACATGATGGAGCAGAAGTCCGGAGTGATCCTGGCCTTCGGCGGCTCAGGAACTGAGGACCGGGGGCAATATCTGGGCGGTCTGGTGACCGCGCTGGAAGCCATTGAAGCGATGCGGCGGCAGCTGGCCATTGAGCTTGGCCCGTACGGTATCCGGGTGGTGACGCTGCGCTCCGGCGGTGTGCCGGAATCGCTTCCCCGGGAGATGGAGGGGCGGGCAGAAATAGCCGGGGCCATTGCATCGGCGACGCTGCTTAACCGGGCGGCAACCCTTCAGGACGTTGGCAACGCCGCAGTGTTCGCGGCCTCGGACATGGCCGCAAGCATCACCGGCGCCACCATCAATATCAGCGGCGGAGCACTGATGGAGTAGCGGCCGTCCTGCCGTACCGGCCGTGGTCCGGTTAGCGCCTGGTCCGCCAGATCGCGAAGTCCTCGGTGCTCACGGCCGTGTGAATGCCGGACTCCTCATCGTTGAGCCAGAGGGTTGCGAGTCCGGGCGCCGTCTCGCGCACCTCGCCGCGGTAGTAGACCTGGTCTCCGCTGCGGGCCTCCACGTAGTCTCCGCGCCGAATTGAACTGATGTTCCGGACGCGGCGGGCAGGGGCAACGGGACGGGACGGGGGCGCGCATGCTGAGGGCAAACTGAACTCCTTGATATTCGGAAGGGGGCCTAGTTATGTCAAGCAGGCAAGTGCCCGAAAATATTCCCGGAACGCTCACGGACTCCTGACGCGGGGACTCCCCGGCGCGTAAAGTCTGGGCATGGACATCGTGGATTTCCTGCTGACGCGCTTTCACGAAGATGCCGCAGAGTCACGCAAACTGCTGGGCGGCTCCGAGATATCCCTTTCTGACCGCTGGTACGAGGAGCGGCTCCTGCGCGAATGCGAGGCCAAGCTGATGCTGATTGACATCATCGGCGGTGCCCGCCGCAACGCCCTCTCCCGCATGCTGCAGGACGCAGAGACAGACAGCCGAAGCTATGCGGATGAACTGGAGTGGACCACGCTGGCGCTTGCCGCGCTGGCTGCTCCGTATGCGGAGCATGTGGACTACCAGGACGTCTGGCGTCTGGTTGAAAAACGTCCCTGACGTCCAGCGCAACGGTGCTTTGGGCCTTCCGCCGCTGTCTTTGGCGTGGCTTTGCGCCTAGATTGGCACGCATGACTGTGGAGACTCCATGACGGAACACGACGACGGCGCCGCACCGGCAAGGGAGCTGCTGGAGCAGCTGGCACAGGCGAAGAACGTTGCGACAACCTTTACCGGCTGGGACGGCGGTGTCCAACAGGTCTCGGATGCGTCCCTGCGCAGTGTCCTGGCGGCCCGCGGAGCACCAGCGGGGACCCGGGAGGAGGCGGAAGCATCCCTGGCGGAAGCGGCTCTGGCGCCTTGGCGGCGCACGCTGCCGCCCGCCGTCGTAGTCCGTCAGCAGCAGCCCGTTCCGGTAGCCGTCCACCTGCCCCGGGGCGCGCAGGCCCAGGCCTGGATCACACTGGAGGATGGCAGTTCCGTGCAGCTTCCCGGACTGCCCGCTCCCGGAGAGCCGGTGGAAACGGCGATTGTTGACGGTACAGAGCTGGAAGCCAGGCAGCTGGCGGTCCCGGCAGATCTTCCGCTGGGCTGGCATGTCCTGCATGTGTCCTGCGCCGGGCGGGAAGCCGAAGCCGTGCTGGCCGTTACCCCGGACCGCCTGCCCGCTCCCCAGACCGGTGGACGGGCGTGGGGCATGATGGCCCAGCTGTATTCGGTGCGTTCCGAACGGTCCTGGGGGATCGGTGACCTGACCGACCTGGCCGACCTCTCTGCCGTATCCGGAGTCGCCGGGGCAGCCTTTATGCTCATCAACCCGCTGCACGCCGCCGAACCGGTGCCTCCGGTAGAGGACTCGCCCTACCTCCCGGCCACCCGCCGTTTCTTCAACCCGCTCTACATCCGGGTGGAAGCCATCGACGAATATGCTTACCTCTCGGCACCGGAACGCGCCGCCGTCGAAGCGCTGGCTGCCGGGCAGCAGGCCGTTGACCGGGATGCACGCCTGCTGGACCGCAGCTCTTCCTACGCGGCGAAGCTGGAGGCCCTCCGCCACGTCTACGAGGTACCCCGAAGCCCCGCGCGGATCCAGCAGTTTGAAGCCTTTGTCCAAGAGGCCGGCCCGGGCCTGGACAGCTTCGCCCTCTGGTGCGCCCTCGCAGCCCAGTATCCGCCCGATGCCCCCGAATGGCAGGAGGGGCTGCACAGCGCCATGGCGGAGGCCAAGTCCGCCGAACTCGCGGAGGAAACCGCGTTCTACAAGTGGCTGCAGTGGATCTGCGACGAACAGCTTGAATCCGCCCAGCGGGCAGCGGTCAGTGCCGGCATGAAGATCGGAATCGTGCACGACCTCGCCGTAGGTGTCCACCCCGGGGGTGCAGATGCCTGGACGCTGCAGGACGTACTGGCGCCGGAAGTCTCAGTCGGTGCGCCGCCGGACATGTTCAACCAGCGCGGGCAGGACTGGAGCCAGCCGCCCTGGGATCCGGACCGCCTGGCCGAAAGCGGCTACGGAGCGTACCGGGACATGCTGCGCACCATCCTCCGGCACGCCGGCGGCGTCCGGGTGGACCACATCCTGGGCCTGTTCCGCCTCTGGTGGATTCCGCGGGGACAGGACCCCGGTGAAGGCGCCTATGTGTACTACGACCATGAGGCACTGGTCGGCATCCTGGTCCTGGAGGCGCAGCGGGCCGGCGCCGTCGTAATTGGTGAAGACCTGGGCGTCTTCGAACCCTGGGTGCAGGGCTATCTGGCCGAGCGAGGCGTGCTGGGAACCTCGATTCTGTGGTTCGAGCAGACCGGTGACGGACCCCGGGAACCTGCGGAATACCGTCCGGGCGCACTGGCAACCATCGGCACGCACGACCTTCCTCCGGCGGCAGGCTACCTTGCCGGCGAGCACGTCACGCTGCGGGATTCACTCGGGCTGCTGAACCGGCCGGTTGAGGAAGAACGGGAGCTGGACAGTGCAGCAACCCGGGGCATCCTCGACCTTGCCCGCCGGCACGGACTGCTGGGCGAAAATGCCTCCGAACAGGAGACTGTCGAAGCGCTGCACCGGCTGATCGCGCTTAGCCCCTCTGCCCTGGTCGGCGTCGGGCTGGTGGACGCAGTCGGTGAGCGGCGGACACAGAACCAGCCCGGCACCTCACGCGAATACCCGAACTGGTGCATTCCGCTGGGCGGCCCGGACGGAAAGCCCGTGCTCGTCGAGGACCTAGCCGCCAGCCCCCGGTTCATCTCCCTGACGCGGGCAATGAACGGTGCACTGGGCGCAGGCTAGCTAATCCTGCTGGTCAGCGAACGCCACCCGGCGCAGGAGGTCACGCAGCTGGTTCCGTTCGTCCGGGGACAGGGCGCTCAGCGCGCTTTCCCCGGCGGCCTGGACCTCTGCTGCTGCCTCCGCGTACAGCTTCTTGCCTGCGGCCGTGGGGGTAATGATGTTGGACCGGCGGTCACGCGGGTCTGCTTTGCGCTTTACCGCGCCCCGCTTCTCCAGCTGGTCCACCAGCGCCACGATCTGGCTTGGGTCCAGGAACAGGAACTCCGCCAGCTCGCGCTGGGATGGGTTCAGGCCGCTGCAGGCCAGCGAAAGGACCGAATAGGACCGGACCTTCAGGTCCAGGGACGCAAGTACCTCATTGGCCCGGCGTGAACCCACCGACCGGGTGCGTGCTGCCAGGAACTCCGTCTCATTAGCCAGCTCCGACGAATACAGTCGCTCGATGCCGGCCTCGTCAGGCGGGGCTGCGGTGCGCACGTTTGAATCGGCCGTCTCAGTCATGGATCAAGGGTACGCCGGATTTCAACTGTTGACTTTCTCAATTATCTCAGTTGTCATGGTGTGAGACAGGACACATACATGAGGAGTTCGAATGTCCCTTTCGGGCAAAGTTGCGATCGTTACGGGCAGTGGGCGGGGCCTTGGTTTGGCCTATGCACGTGAACTGGCCCGGCAGGGCGCGGCGGTGGTGGTCAACGACGTCGACGCCGCGGTTGCGGAGGAGGCAGCGGCCTCCATTACGTCCGACGGCGGTCGTGCCGTCGCCGTGGTTGCTCCAGTTGGCTCCACGGAAACAGCAAAAGCCCTGGTGTCCGCTGCAGTGGATAACTTCGGCGGCCTGGACATCCTGGTCACCAACGCCGGCGTGCTGCGGGACAAGTCGCTGCTGAAGATGACGGACGAGGATTTTGACCTGGTGATCAACGTGCATCTGCGCGGTACCTTCACCTGCGTCCGCGAAACCTACGCGTACTTCAAGGAAAACAACGTGGCGGGACGGATTATTACCATCGGTTCCCCCACCGGCCAGCGCGGAAACTTCGGCCAGACAAACTACGCTGCCGCAAAGGCCGGGATCGTAGGCATGGTTCGGACCTGGGCGATGGAGATGAAGAAGGCCGGAGTCACTGCGAACGCCGTCATTCCCGTGGCAGCTACGGCCATGACAAAGACCGTGCCGTACTTCGCTGCAGCAGTGGAAGCAGACGAGAGGGGCGAGGCCATGCCGGACTTCTTCCGCAAGACACTGGGCTTCGGTACCGCGGACGACGTCGCCGGACTGATCGCCTTTCTGGCTTCGGATGACGCGGCCGGCATCACCGGCCAGGCGATTGGCGTGGGCGGCGACCGGCTGCAGCTCTGGTCCCACCCCGAAGCAGTTGCCACCGAATACCGGGACGGCGGCTGGACCTATGAGGAACTCGCCGAAGCCTTCCCCTTTGCCGGAAACCAGCAGGGCGTGGGGGAGAAGTTCCCGCCGCTGCCCGAAGAGCTGCAGCCCCAGACCGCCACCAACTAACCGCTAGGAAAACCACATGAGTGCCACCGTTGTCACCTTCGAAGAACTGCCCTCCCTGGTGGGGCGGGACCTTGGCTACACCGACTACATCGAGATTACCCAGGACCAGGTCAACACCTTTGCCGACGCCACGGATGACCACCAGTGGATCCACACCGATCCCGAGAAGGCCAAGGACGGCCCTTTCGGTGCACCCATCGCGCACGGGTTCCTGACCCTGTCCCTGATCATTCCGCTCTGGAGCTCGCTCTTCGATGTTGAAGGCGTGAAGACCAAGGTCAACTACGGGCTGGACCGCGTCCGGTTCACCAACCCCGTGAAAGTGGGATCCAAGGTCCGGCTGCACTCGGTGATCTCCGAGGTCACCGAGGTCAAGGGAGGCGTGCAGATCAAGACGTCCAACACCATCGAAATCGACGGGGAGGAGCGCCCCGCCGTCGTCGCTGAGTTCCTGGCCCGCTTCTATTCCTGATCCACCCAGCACTCCCGGCCCCGTCCGAGGCCCGGGCAGCACCAAACGCAGTACCGGCACCACCCTCCAGCAGTATCCATTTCTCCCCTCAAGGAAGAGGAAAGTCATGAGGCACTTCATTACCCGGCGGGCCGCGAGGGCCTTCGCCCTTGGCGCCGCCGCAACCCTGGCCCTGGCCGGCTGCGGCGGAGGCAGCCTGTCAGGCAACGAATCCAGCTCTTCCCCGTCCGCCTCGGGGTCCGCAGCTGCGGGCGGCGAACTCGAGCAGATCGTAGTCGGCGTTATTGGCATCGCACCTTCCGCGGCCATGCAGTACGGCGTTGATGAGGGCATCTTCGAAGAGCACGGACTCGACGTGGAGCTCCAAACCGGACAAGGCGGTGCGGCCATGCTGCCGGCCGTCTCCACCGGGGACATGAATTTCGCCGTAGGCAACCCGCTGACCGTCATGGTGGCCAAGGACAAGGGCCTGGACATGAAGATTGTCACGGGGTACTCCAACTCCTACGCCGAAGGCGAGGACATCAACGGGGTAGTGGCCCGCGCAGATTCGGGGATTACCAGCTTCGCCGATCTGGAAGGCAAGACCGCCAGCGTCAACGCCGTGAACACCCAGGGCGACCTGACGATCATGGAGGCAGCATCCCTCGCGGGGGCCGACCCAACGCAGATCAAGTTCTCTGAGATGCCGTTCCCGGACATGGAAGCGCAGCTGGACCTGGGCAACACGGACGCCATTTGGATTCCGGAACCCTTCCTGAGCAAGGCACTGTCCAATCCGGACAACGTCCTGGTGGGTTATTCCAACCAGGAAGCGGTTCCCGGCATGCCCACCATGGTGACGTTCACGTCCGGAAACTACGCCTCCGCAAACCCGGAAACCGTGCAGAAGTTCAAGGACGCCATGGAAGACCTGCTTCCCCAGGCCGAAGCCAACATTGATGACGTCAAGGCAGTTCTGCCCTCCTTTATGAACATGCCGGCTGAAGTTGCTGCCAACCTGAAGATGGAGCAGTACGACGCCGAGCTGCGGACTGAGGAGCTCACCGACATGGGCGAGCTGATGGTCAAGTACAAGTTCGTGGAGAAGGCCCCCGACCTTCAGGCCATGACGGTCGAATAATGAGCCGTGCCGGGTCCCGCCTGTACCTCCTCAGTCGGGGCCCGGCACTACCACCGGCTCCAGCCAGCTTTAGCCGGCTCCAGTCGGCACAAACGGCACATCCGGCACATCCGGCATGTCCTGCACATCCGGCACAGACGAAGGACGTTTGGAAAATGCAGAACCAGGGCCTCGGCTCATGGATCCACCGGCAGCGCATCAAGTCCGGTGCCCGGACCGCACTTGTCTTCCGCGACCAGGCAGCAACGTACGCACAGCTGGATGAGAGGATCAACCAGCTCGCCGCTGCCCTGCGGGGTGCCGGCGTCGAACACGGAACGCGCGTAGCGTTCCTGGGGGACAACCACCCCTCCTTCCTTGAGACCTTCTTTGCCGCCGGATCGCTTGGCGCGGTGTTTGTGCCGCTGAACACCCGGCTGGCCCCGCCTGAAATCCAGTTCGCCCTCCAGGACTCCGGAAGCACGGTGCTGGTCAATACCCTGGCACTCGATGAGCTGGCGGTCCGCGGCTCGGCGGACACCGCCGTCGGGCTCCGCCTGCTTGTAGACGACGGTTCCGGTGCCGTCCCCTTTGACTCGGGCCTGCCGGTGCTGCCCTATGAATCAGCGTTTGCCGAACCGGCAGGATTCGCTGATGCTCCCGTGACCCTTGAGGACGGGGCGATCATCCTCTACACCTCCGGCACCACAGGCCAGCCCAAGGGTGCGCTTCTGACTCATGCAAACCTGGCCTGGAACTGCTTCAACGTGCTGGTGGACTACGACGTGGCGGAGAATGACATCGCGCTGATGATCTCCCCGCTGTTCCATGTTGCGTCCCTGGACATGGGAGTGCTCCCGAACCTGCTCAAGGGTGCAACAGTCATTCTGGAGACCCGGTTCGAACCCGGCCGCACCTTGGAACTGATCGAAAAGTACCGCGCCACCTACATCAGCGGCGTGCCCACCACCTACCAGCTGCTCTGCGAGCATCCGGACTGGGCCAAGCGGGACATCAGCTCGCTCCGCAAGCTCACCTGCGGCGGTTCCGCCGTGCCGCTGCGCGTGATCGACGCCTACGAGGAACGCGGCCTGAGTTTTTCCGGCGGTTACGGCATGACCGAGACCGCTCCGGGCGCCACGGCCCTGCCGCCGTCGTACTCCAGGGAAAAGGCCGGTTCTGCCGGCATTCCGCACTTCTTCACCTCTGTCCGTGTGGCGCGCCCCGACGGCACTGTCGCGGAACCCGGCGAAGTGGGCGAGGTCCAGATCAGCGGGCCCAATGTGATCCGGTCCTACTGGAACCGTCCCGACGCCACGGAGTCTGCCTTCGCCGGCGGGGACTGGTTCCGCTCGGGGGACATGGGCTATTACGACGACGACGGCTTCCTCTTCATCTCCGACCGGCTCAAGGACATGATCATTTCCGGCGGGGAGAACATCTACCCGGCCGAGGTGGAGCAGATCATCAACGAGCTCGACGCGGTCAGCGGCGTGGCCGTGATCGGTGTGGCGGATGAGAAGTGGGGCGAAGTGCCCAAGGCGCTGATTACTCTGCGTGAGGGTTACACCCTTGAACCGGCTGAGGTCGCGGCGCATCTGGACGGGCGGCTTGCCCGCTACAAGATTCCCAAGACGGTGGAGATCGTGGCCGACTTCCCGCGCACTGCCAGCGGCAAGATCCGCAAGGCCGACCTGAAGCGCCAGTACGCCGGGTAGAACTGTGTCTGGCGGGGGTTAGCGCTTTCGCTGTCCGTTGAAACCGCCCAGCAGAAGTTTGGGCCGGCGGCATAAGCCCATGTGAAACACTCGGGCAGATGGCGGACAGGTATAGGGCATGACCCAGTTCTCAGGAAAGCCGGACCGCGAGGGGCGCTTTCGGACGCTCTACGCCGCCATGTATCCGGACCTGCTCCGGTTCGTGCAGCGCCGCGCGGGTGCAGACCATGCCGAAGACCTGGTGGCGGAGACGTTCCTGGTGGTCTGGCGCCGGTTTGAAGACGTGCCAACTGACACTGGTGACAGCCGTGCCTGGATTTTTGGCATCTGCCGCAACATCATGCTGAACAGCAGGCGCGGAGACCAGCGGCGGAATGCCCTTGGAGTGCGTCTTGCTGCTTCCGTTCCCGTTTCCTCGGCCGACATTGACCTGGCCGAGCGGCGGGTGGACCTTGCCCGCGCCTGGCGGCAGCTCTCCGAAATTCATCAGGAAGCCCTGGGGCTGGCGGTGTTTGAGGATCTTTCCGGCCCGCAGGCGGCCGCCGTGCTTGGGATTTCTCCTGTTGCCTACCGGATTCGGCTCACCCGTGCCCGCAGGGCGCTGAGGCTGCTGCTGGACCATCTCCCTGTATCCACTGTTGTGCCGCGGACTGCCGTTGCACAGCCCTCCGTCTCTGTGCAGAAGCCTGCGGCTGTACGGCAGCCTGCCGTTGGAAGGAAACCGTGATGATGCGAGACCGAGAAATGGATGTGCTGCTGAAGTCTCTGGACGCAGCCAGGCCGCCCCGTGCCTGCACCGAGCGCAGCCGGCAGGACCTGGAGCGGATTCTGTCTGGCGATGCAGCCGGGACGGATCCGCGGCGTGAACAGAGCCGGCGGCAACCCAACCTGATGCGGCGCAACCGCCAGCTGATTCTTGTCGGTGCCGCAGCCGCGGTGGCCGTGGGGATCATGGCGGTGCCGGTCGCCTTAGGAGGGGATCCGGCCTTCGCGAGCTGGACGCAGACTCCATCGCCGTTGAATCCGGAGGCCAGTGAAAGGGCCGGAAATGACTGCCGTTCTTCGGACCGGAACACTGCGGAAGAGTCCTCAGAGGCCAAAGTGGCTATTGCTGAACGCCGGGGTGAGTGGACCACTGTGGTGCTTTCCGGCCCGGGAAGCTTCTCGGCTATGTGCGTCACGGACGGGTCACTTTTTGGCGGTTCCTTTGGCTATTCCGGTCAACGCCCCGGAGATGTCGAACCTGCGCCGCGTGAGCTGTTGCCTACGGCAATGGGAATGGGGGCAACTCCAGCGGGTGAACTGTCCATGGTTGTCGGTGCAGCGGGATCCGACGTCAGCGGTGTTTCCTATTCCAGCCGCACTGAGGACGAAGTTCAGGCCAGCGTTGCCAATGGCTATTTTGTGTTGTGGTTTCCCGGGAACGAGCTGCGGGACTATCCAGAGGAGGGTGTCCTGCTGCAGGTGCGCTACACGGACGGCACCCAAGAGCAGGTCGCTGTTTCCCTGGACTGGGCCAACAGCTAGGACAGTGCTGTAAGGCGTTGGCGGGAGGCGCTGGGGGCGCACTGGCGGAGCCGGTGGGGGGAGCGCGCGTTTACACCAGCCGGGAGCGTTTGTGCACCGACAAGAACTGAGTTCTATGCAGCATCCAGCGGGTGGCCGTTGTGCCATTTTTTGACCGCTTTTGACCGCCCTGGAAACCGGTCCGGGCGGCCCGGATAGGGGGAATCCCGGGCCGACTTGGTCTGATGGCCAGTCCGAGCCGGAACCTCGGCCGCCATCAGCAAGCTGGTCTGTCCCTTAAACAAGCTCCGTACCGGTAAACCGTTCGTTTCGGACGGTGAAATCCGGGTGGATGTCCCGTAATTGGTGGTCCTGAAAAGGGCTGTCTTTGGCCTCGGAATGTCAGTGGCAGCTGAAAGAGTTGGGGGTATGAACCGCTCCTCGGACACCGCGTTCTCCCGGTCAACTGACCGGGAACGGAGCGATGCGCCGGGTGCTGAACCGAACATGGAGCCGGGTGTCGAACGGGATGGCGAATCCTTTGCCTGCCGGGATTCCGGCGCCTTGCCTGGGTCTCATCCCGGTAACCCGTCTAGCCTTCATTATGAGAACCCCTCTGGCCCGCAACTTGGGAACCCCTCTGGCCCGCAACTTGGGAACCCCTCTGGCCCGCAACTTGGGAAGCCCTCTGGCCCGCAACTTGGGAACCCCTCTGGCCCGCAACCCGGGTTTTCACGCGGAGCGGGGCCCGCCGGCTCGTCTGGCGCGCATCCCAGGTTTGTTGTTCCCTCCGGTGCAGTGTTCTGTGCCGATCCGGCATCGGCCGATGACACCCCGGTGGAAGCCCTCCCAGAGGGATTTGCTGGCCGGTTGTCGTTGCGTGGAGCCGAGTCCCTGGGCTATGACGAAACCGTGTCCGCACTCCAGCGTCTGGGGATGCTGGTCTCCTGGGCGCAGGCTCAGCAGGCACGTGTTGCCGCCCGTTTGGAGGTCCTCTTCGCCCGGGACATCGCCGATGCATCCGGACGCGAAGAACCAGCACTGGCCATGAGCCTTGCGGCAGCCGAGGCATCCGCTGTCCTGAACATCCCGCACATGACTGCTATGCAGCTGATCAGTGAATCTTCCCGGCTCTGTAACGACGCCCCGGACACCCTGGACCGGCTGACCGAAGGGAGGATCGCTATCCAGCATGCCCGGGTCATCCTTGAGGAAACCCATAACCTGCCCACGGACATCATTGAAGTCCCGAAAGCCGACGGGGCAGGTGCTGCCGAGCCGGCGGCAGGTACGGATTCAGCCGCTGGGAATGCGGGCCAACTGGACTTGGACTTTGGGCACGACGGCGGTCCGGGCACTCAGCCCAGTCCTGGCACCCCGGGTGGAGACCCCGATGAACGCGAAGCTGGGGCCGAGGACATGACGAGCGCTGCTGGTGCGCTGACTGTGCGTGGCGCCGTCGAACGCGATTTGCTCAGCGAGGCTGAAGGCCGGACTGCTGCCGGATTCGGTCGCCGGGCCCGGCGGCTCCGGGAGTCGCGCTTTCCGGATCTGATTCCGGTCCGTCACCGTGAGGCGAAGGACAAACGCCGGGTGATGTTCCAGCCCCTGCCCGACGGGATGTCCTGCCTCAGCGCGATCATCGCAGCAGAGAAGGGCCAAGCCATGTTCGCCGCTCTCACCAGTGCCGCCAAGGCCGGCAAACGAGCCGGAGACCCCCGAACCATGGACCAACTCCGCGCCGACACTCTCACCGAACTTCTCCTCGAAGGCGAACCAGCGCACACAACCATGGACCCTGATTCTGATCGCGGTACTTCAGCGAGCAGACAGGACGAGTCTGGCACTGGCATTCCCGCCAGCGATGGCTGCGGCTGCGGCGGTGCCACTTACCCCGGCACCGGCACCGGCACTGCCACTTACCCCGGCACCGGCACCGGCACTTGCACTGGTATGGGTGCCGCCGTAAGCACAGCGCAGGTGAAGCCCCTAGACACTCCTACCGAGACCGAGACCGAGACCGAGACCGAGACCGAGACCGAGACCGAGACCGAGACCGGTCCCGTCCCCGATCCCACAGGACCGCTGGCCTCCGTCCCTCGTATCAACCCGGAAACGAAACGGCCGCGCCGGGCCGAACGGCACCGGAACCAGAACCGGTCCAAAGTCCGCACCGAAGTCATGGTCCTGATCAACGCTGACACCCTGGCCGGACTCAACGAGAACCCCGCTGAACTCAACGGCTACGGACCAATCAGCGCAGACACAGCACGAGCCATGATCCTCGAGGCCCTGCACTGGACACCCCTGCTCCAAGACCCCGTAACCGGTGAAATCCTCAATGTGGGTCGAACACGGCGTATCCCCGCAGGACTCAAACGCTGGCTCCAAGCCCGGGACGGAACCTGCCGATTCCCCGGCTGCTCAGTCAGCGTCACCCATGCCGAGATCGACCACACCACACCCTTCTCCCACGGCGGACCCACAGACCATACGAATCTGGAACACCTCTGCCCCAAACACCACCGGTTCAAAACCCTCGGCCACTGGAAAGCACGCCAACCCGAACCCGGAACCATCGAATGGGAGTCACCGACGGGACGCTCGTACACCACAGAGCCAGTGCTGGATCATCTAAGACCAAACTCTTCCAGCACGCTGCCAAAGCAGCCCGAAGCCGATCCGCCACCGTTCTAGATCCGCCGTCGTTCTAGCTGACGGACCCAGCGGGTTGAATCACGATCGGTCAGTGGGACTCCCGGCGCATGCAGACGGCCGCACCACTGCAAGCAACAAAGGATCCACGGACCTCACCCAGACAGCGGCGCCCAGCACTTCGATAACCTAGGTCCTTTAGTGCCGGAAGCTGTCCTGCCGCGGGGTGCTGCGCGAAGGCGACAACTCAGGGAAGGGAACAGGCATGACAACCAGAGTGCTGCTGATCGCGGACACGCATCTGCCGAAGCGGGCCAAGGCGCTGCCGCAGCAGGTTTGGGACGAAGTGGAAACCGCAGACCTGGTGGTACACGCCGGAGACTGGGTCACCAAGGACCTTCTGAATGAACTGCAGGAAAGATCGCGGGAACTACTGGGATGCTGGGGTAACAACGACGGACCAGAGCTCCGTTCCCGGTTGCCGGAAGTCGCCCGAACCGTCGTCGAAGGCGTACGGATCGCCGTCGTGCATGAAACAGGCACGGCCAAGGGCAGAGAGACGCGCATGCAGGAAGCATTCCCAGACACGGACCTGCTGATCTTCGGACACAGCCACATCCCCTGGGACACCATCGCTCCCAACGGACTGCGGTTGCTGAACCCGGGATCACCGACAGACCGTCGCCGCCAGCCGTACTGCACGTACATGGTTGTCGAGATCGATGATGGATCGGTCGACGTCGAGCTGCGCCGGCTTCCGCTGCGGGGTAGGGCCCCTGTGGCTCAGGGACCGGGAGCCTGACGGAGCGTCCGGCAAAGGGACCATATGCCGGACGCCCCGCGCTGTAAAGGGGCCTTAGTACGCGTAGAGATCTACGAACCTGCCTTCGGGGGAAAAGACGGCAATGCTGTCCCCGTTGTTGTTCAGAACGGCAGTTGTCCGGTTGTTGTAGAACCGGTCGGCAGCGTCACCGATGCGGAGCGAGCCGACGTGGTACTCGCGGCGTTCGACCGAACCTTCAGCTATGCCAAGTGGAACACAGCCTTTCAGGCACTTAGGCGTGGCGCTTTGTTCGCCGCCACAAATCCGGACACCACCTGTCCAGTGTCGGGCGGGGGCCTCATTCCCGACTGCGGGGGGATCACCGCTGCGCTGGAGGCGACATCGGGGCGCAGGGTCGACGTCGTCTTTGGGAAACCCTCACGGATCATGGCGGAAGCCGCGTTGGAACGCCTGGGCGTTGGCGCGGAGGAAGCACTGATAGTAGGTGACCGTTTGGAAACCGACATTCAAATGGGACAGGCCGCCGGCGTTCGGACAGTATTGGTGTTGAGCGGCGTCAGCGGACACGGGGTGGACGCCTCGGGGGCCAGTGCAGTGCTGCCGTCGGTCCGTGAACTTCCCGGGCTTTTGGCCTCCTGGGCCCAGCCCACGTCCTGAAGGGAAAGGAAGCCGCGTGGAATTCTTCTCAGAAACGTTCCTTACAGAACTGATTCTTGCCTCATGCGCCTTTGGGCTGTCCTGCCTGATCGGACTGGAACGCCAGATTCGACAGAAAAGCGCGGGACTGCGGACGCATGCCCTGGTTGGCACCGGATCCGCAATTTTCACGCTGGTATCCGCTTTCGGGTTCTCTACTGTGCTGGGCGGGGACGTCATGCTGGATCCCTCGCGCATCGCAGCCCAAGTCGTTTCCGGAATCGGCTTTCTCGGCGCCGGTGTGATCTTTGTGAACCGCGACGTCGTGCGGGGACTGACCACTGCCGCGACGGTATGGATGTCGGCAGCCATCGGCATGGCCTGCGGGGCAGGAATGGTTCCGCTGGCCGTTGCTGCGACCCTGCTGCACTTCATGCTGTTGGTGTGCTGGCGCCGCTGACCCGGTTCCTTCCCACCCCTGATGGGAAACGGACGGTCCGGATCCGTTACCAGGACGGCCGGGGTGTGCTCCGTGACATTCTTGGCACCGCAACCGGCATGGGATTCGACTCCTCGATTCTGGACACACGGCAGATCGGAGGCGATGACGCCGCCGCCTGCTTCGTTCCCGGCGCTGAAGCCTTGTGCTGAGCACGTTGTGGGCGGCACCAACCGGCAGGACGTTTTCGAAGGAGAGACGGGTTCCCGACGGAAACCGGGTTTCGGGAGTCATCCTGCCGTCCCTTCCGCTGACGCTGCCGGCGCAGCGCCTGCTACGGCTGCGGCAACCGCCGGGGCGACTCCCGGGTCGAAAACACTCGGAACTATGTAGGCGGCGGACAGCTCTGCCGGCGCAACCCGGTCCGCGATGGCCTGCGCCGCTGCTAGCAGCATGGCGTCGGAGTAGTCAGCGGCACCGGAATCCAGCAGGCCGCGGAAAAAGCCCGGAAAGACCAGGACATTGTTGATTTGGTTCGGGAAGTCGCTGCGCCCGGTGGCCACAACGGCAGCGTGCCGGGCGGCGGCCGCGGGATCCACTTCCGGCTCCGGGTTGGCGAGGGCAAATACGACGGCGTCCGGTGCCATCGCTTCGATGTCCGCCTCGGTCAGGATCCCGGGAGCGCTGACACCTATGAAGACATCTGCCCCGTCCAGAGCCGCGGGAAGAGCGCCCGTGAACTCCTCCGGGTTGGTGTGGGCGGCAAGCCAGGCCCGGGTAGGATCGCGCTGCTCTTCACCGGCGCTGACAGCACCTTCTTTTCCGTAGACGATGATCCGAACTGCTCCGGCCGAGAGCAGCAGCCGGGCGATGGCCGAACCTGCAGCGCCTGCACCGGCGATGACGATCCGCACGGAATCCAGCGCCTTGCCCACCACACGCAGGGCGTTCTGCAGTGCAGCCAGGGTGATGACTGCGGTGCCGTGCTGGTCATCGTGGAAAACGGGAATCTGCAGCTCGGCACGCAGCCGCCGTTCGATCTCAAAGCAGCGGGGAGCTGCAATGTCCTCCAGATTGATGCCCCCGTAGGAGGGGGCGATCGCTTTGACCACCCGGATGATCTCCTCAGTGTCCTGGGTGTCCAGGCAGACCGGCCAGGCATCCACGCCGCCGAAGTGCTTGAACAGGGCAGCCTTGCCCTCCATAACCGGCAGCGCCGCAGCAGGGCCGAGGTTGCCCAGGCCCAGTACCGCTGAACCGTCCGTCACTACGGCCACGGTGTGGCCCTTGGTTGTCAGCCGCCGTGCCTGCGCCGGGTCCCCGGCAATGGCCAGGCACACACGTGCCACGCCCGGAGTATAGGCACGGGAGAGATCGTCACGGTTATCCAGGCCGACGGTCGGCACGACGCCGATCTTTCCGCCGAGGTGCATGGCGAGGGTGCGGTCCGTGACGCTTTGGACGCTAACGCCGTCGAGCTCTTCCAACGCCTGTTCCACACGGGAGGCGTGCCCGGCGTCAGCGGTGTTGCAGGTGATGTCGATCAGCAGGAAGCGCTGCGCGGATTCGACCACATCCAGGCCGGTGAGGGTGGCTCCGGCGGCCCCGAGGGCTGCCGCCAGGGCGCTGGCCGCCCCGACGTCCGACGGCGATTTCACCCGCAGGGCGATTGAGTTGCCTGGGCCGGGAACGGCCATAGGAATCTCCTCCCTGAACCTTCGCCTTCCGTATCACGGATAATATTGTTTGCGATACGGAATGACAATGGATTCAGTACTGATCTGTTCGCCTCGGTGAACCGTACCGGAAGGACCTGCCGTGATGGCTGAGCGAACCCCCGGAGTCCAGTCCGTGGAGCGGGTGTTTGAGCTCCTGGAACGTATTGCTGATGCCGGCGGCTCGGCGACCCTGAGCGAGCTCGCAGCCACCGCGGACCTTCCCCTGCCCACGATCCACCGGCTGCTGCGCACCCTTGTGGGTCTAGGGTATGCCCGGCAGCTGCCCAACCGCCGCTACTCGCTGGGACCCCGCCTGATCCGGCTGGGGGAAGGCGCCACCGCCCAGCTTGGCGCCCTCGCCATGCCGGTGCTGAAGAACCTGGTTGATGAGCTCGGGGAAACGGCCAACATGGCGGTCCTGGACTCTGACCAGGTGCTGTACATCGCCCAGGCGCCGTCCCGGCACTCCATGCGGACGTTCACCGAAGTCGGGCGGCGCGCGCACACCCACGCCACCGGCGTCGGAAAGGCAATCCTGGCTCAGCTCCCCGATGAGAAGGTGCGGCAAATCGCCGCCCGGGCAGGTCTTCCGGCGGTGACCAAGGCCAGCATCACAGGCATCGAGGAACTGCTGGCGGACCTGCGCGTGATCCGCGAACGCGGCTTCTCCATCGATGAGCAGGAGCAGGAACTGGGGGTACGGTGCTTCGCCGTCGCCGTTCCCGGCGCACCCAGCCCGACGGCGGTTTCCGTCTCCGGCCCGGTCTCCCGGGTGGATGAAACCTTCGGCCGCCGTGCTGTTCCGCTGCTGCAGGACGCGGCACGGGAGATCGCTGAGGACCTGTCCCGGCACGGGTGAGCCTTTGAAGAAGGCACAAAACGCATAAGGGGCCGAAAACCACGAATGGTTTCCGGCCCCTTATGCGTTTGGGCGGGACAGCCTAGGCGTCGCCGCCTGCGTTGCCGCTGGTACCTGCGTTTACGTTGAGCAGATCGTACTTCTCCATTGCCAGGCGCGGAGCCTCGGCATCGACTTCGCCGCGGCCGGCAAGCAGCTGCAGGGTCTTGACCACCATGGAGTGGCTGTCGATCTTGAAGTAGCGCCGGGCCGCTGCACGGGTGTCAGCGAAGCCGAAGTCGTCAGCGCCCAGGGACGCGAAGTCGTTCGGCAGGAACTGGCGGATCTGGTCCGGAACGGCCTTCATGTAGTCCGTGGAGGCCACAATCGGTCCTTCGGCGCCGGCCAGCTGCTGGGTCACGAACGGTACGCGCGGTTCGGAGCCGGGGTTGAGGAAGGCTTCTTCCTCGGCAGCCAGGCCGTCGCGGCGCAGTTCGTTCCAGGACGTTACCGACCAGACGTCTGCGGAAACTCCCCAGTCGCTGGCGAGCAGCTTCTGTGCTTCCAGGGCCCACGGTACTGCGACGCCGGAAGCGAGCAGCTGAGCCTTGGGCCCTTCGGTGTCGGAAGAGGAGACCTTGTAGATGCCCTTGATGACACCTTCGACGTCCAGGTCTTCCGGTGCCTTGGGCTGAAGGATCGGCTCGTTGTAAACCATGATGTTGTAGATCAGGTTCCGGTCTTCGGAATCCTCTCCGTACATCTCTTCGAGGCCGCGGCGCATGATGTGCCCGATCTCGTAGCCGTAGGCCGGATCATAGGTCTTCACCGCGGGGTTGGTGGAGGCCAGGATCGGGGAGTGGCCGTCGGCGTGCTGCAGGCCTTCACCGGTCAGGGTGGTGCGGCCGGCGGTAGCGGAGATCAGGAAGCCGCGGGCCATCTGGTCAGCTGCTGCCCAGATGTAGTCAGCGGTGCGCTGGAAGCCGAACATCGAGTAGAACACGTAGACCGGGATCAGCGGCTCGCCGTGGGTGGCGTAGGCGGAACCGGCAGCGGTGAACGCTGCGATGGAACCGGCTTCGTTGATGCCCACGTGCACAATCTGGCCCTGCGGGGACTCCTTGTAGGCCAGGACGAGGTCCCGGTCCACGGAGAGGTAATTCTGGCCCTTGGGGTTGTAGATCTTGGCCGTCGGGAAGAACGAGTCCATGCCGAAGGTGCGGGCCTCATCGGGGATGATCGGCACAATGCGCTTGCCGAACTCCTTGTCCCGCATGAGGTCCTTGAGCAGCCGCACAAAGGCCATGGTGGTGGCCGCCAGCTGCTTGCCGGAGCCGCGGTTGGCGACCTCGTAGGCAGAGGCCTCCGGAAGCTTCACCGGAGCATGCTTTTCCCGGCGTTCGGGCACGTTGCCGCCCAGTTCACGGCGCCGTTCCAGCAGGTACTTGATCTCCGGCGAGTCAGCTCCCGGGTGGTAGTACGGCGGCTGGTACGGATCGGCTTCCAGCTGCTCATCCGTGATGGGGATGCGCAGGTGGTCGCGGAAGGCCTTCAGGTCCTCCAGGGTCAGCTTCTTCATCTGGTGCGTGGCGTTGCGGGCTTCGAAGTGCGTGCCCAGGCCGTAGCCCTTGACCGTGTGCGCCAGGATGACGGTCGGCTTGCCCTTGAACTCGGTGGCAGCCTTGTAGGCGGCGTAAACCTTGCGGTAGTCGTGGCCGCCGCGCTTGAGGTTCCAGATTTCCTGGTCGCTCAGGTCCGCAACCATGTCCTTGGTCTGCGGGGTCTTGCCGAAGAAGTGCTCACGGACGAATCCGCCGGACTCGGCCTTGTAGGTCTGGTAGTCGCCGTCGAGCGTGGAGTTCATGATGTCCACGAGCGAGCCGTCGTTGTCCTTTTCAAGCAGCGAGTCCCACTCGCGGCCCCAGACAACCTTGATGACGTTCCAGCCGGCACCGCGGAAGAAGGCTTCCAGTTCCTGCATGATCTTGCCGTTGCCGCGGACGGGTCCGTCCAGGCGCTGCAGGTTGCAGTTGACCACGAAGGTCAGGTTGTCCAGCTTGTCGTTGGCGGCAAGCTGGAGCAGGCCGCGCGATTCAGGCTCGTCCATTTCGCCGTCGCCAAGGAACGCCCAGACGTGCTGGTCGGAGGTGTCCTTGAGTCCGCGGTTGTGCAGGTAGCGGTTGGACTGCGCCTGGTAGATCGCATTCATGGGGCCAATGCCCATGGACACGGTGGGGAATTCCCAGAAGTCAGGCATGTTCCGCGGGTGCGGGTAGGAGGACAGGGCGTGTCCCTCGCGGGACTTCTCCTGCCGGAAACCGTCGAGGTCCTCTTCGCTCAGGCGGCCCTCAAGGAAGGCGCGGGCGTAGACGCCGGGGGAGGCGTGGCCCTGGAAGAAGACCTGGTCGCCGCCGCCGGGGTGGTCCTTGCCGCGGAAGAAGTGGTTCATGCCCACTTCGTACAGGGTGGCGGCACCGGCATACGTGGAGATATGGCCGCCGACGCCGATGCCCGGGCGCTGTGCGCGGTGCACCATGATCGCGGCGTTCCAGCGCAGCCAGGCGCGGTAGCGGCGTTCGATTTCCTCATCGCCGGGGAACTCAGGCTCCTGGTCCACCGGAATGGTGTTGACGTAGTCGGTGGTGGTCACCATGGGAACACCAACGGAGCGGGAGCCTGCCCGCTGAAGCAGCGAACGCATGATGAACTGCGCACGCTCGGTGCCCTGCGAGCGGATCAGCTCGTCAAGGGATTCAATCCATTCCGCGGTCTCTTCCGGGTCACGGTCCGGCAGCTGGCTGGTCAGCCCGCTGAGGATGTCCGTTCTGTCTTCACTGACGCTCATATGCAGCCTCTCGGTTGAGGGCGGGGTCCCCTCAAAGTAATTCGGTGACTCACCGACCATTCCGTTATGCGGAATGCTCACTTCAATCTATACGAATGCGCGGCTTCGTGCCTGCTCGGCCCAGGTGGGTGCCGCGCCTCCGTAAGACGTATCACAGAACTGTTTAGGAGACCTCAATAGTGACGACGGCGGGACCTGGCCGGAGCCCGGAAACTCCGGGTGCGGCGGGGGGATCTGTGACGGCGCGCGAAACACAGCAGCACATTTTTTCCCGGGCGCGCTGCTGGCGTTCGCTGTAGAAAACATCCCGATGGTCAACGGTGCCCTGAAGGTCCAGGATCCGCACTTCGCAGAGACCGCATTCGCCCTTGCGGCAGTCGAACATCATGTCCGCGCCGGCATCCTCGAGGGCCTCCAGCATTGATTTCCCGGGTGTCACCACGGTTTCCAGTCCCAGGCGCGGAACCCGCACGATGAACTCCTGGGGCCGATGCCAGCCGGAGTTTCCGAACGTTTCGTAACGCAGGCTGGCGGGATCCAGTTCCTTCGCCCGCCAGGAGCGCCGGACCGCATCCATCAGGCGGATCGGACCGCACATGTACAGTTCCGTCCCGTCTTCGATTCCTGCGACCAGCTCCGTAACGGACAGCCCGCTGCCCTCTGCGTCCACGTGGACTTCCAGTGCTGCTCCGTGTTCTTCCTGCAGGTCGGCCAGGTAGGCCATGGCGCTCCTGCTCCGGCCGGCGTAGACCAGCCGGTAGTCTGCCTTCACGTTTTTGAGCACGCGGGCCATGTTCAGGATCGCGGTGATGCCCACGCCGCCGGCCAGCAGGACATAGCGCGGTGCGCCAACCCGCAGCGGAAAGTTCTGCAGCGGCTGGGTGATCTCCAGCTCGTCGCCCGGTACCAGGGTGTGCATAAAGACCGACCCGCCGCGGGAGGCTGCGGTGCGGAAGACGCTGATGGCCAACTGCACACCGCCGTCGGGTGCTTCCACAATCGAGTACGAGCGCCGGTGGCGCTCTCCGTTGATGGACACCATCACGTCCACATGCGTTCCCGGGGCTGCCGGAACCGGCTGCGCGGGTTCAAGGACAATACGGCGGATGCCTTCGGCGACGTCCCGGGTTTCCCGGACGACGGCGCGCTGCCAAACCTCGACGTTCGTTGCAGCCATGAGCTAGCCCAGCGCCGCGCTCTGCCGGCTGCCGTCCGGAAGCCGTCCTTCGGCTGCGAGCCGGCGCTCGATCAGCCGGCGCACCCACATGCCGCCGGCGTCGATGTTCAGGTTGTAGAACTCGTAGTCGGGGTTCGCATCGATCGCGGCCTGCTGCGCGGCGAGCATTTCCTCATCCTCGCCAAACACTCCGTGGACGCCGTTGCGCAGCTGGGTGGTGATGAGCTGGCTGTCGAGGCGGTAGTTGCGCATAAAGGCCCAGAAGTAATGGCAGGTTTTGGCGGTCTCCGGAGTGATGGTGTTCATGACGAACCCGTTCACGCCCTGGCTGCGGTCCCCCTGGGGTGCGCCGGTGCCGGCCTTGGCCACGCCCACGTCAATGTTGATGGTCGACGGCGCGCGGTAGGTGATGATCTGCCACCGGTCCACCTTGCCTTCGAAGCCGGGGAACTTGTCCCGCATGTTCTTCAGCCAGAAGGGCGGCGGGTCGATGTTCAGCATCCAGCGGGTCACGGTGACGGTGTCGTCGTCGTGCGTGACTACAAACTCGGATTCGCTCAGCTCGTCCTGGCCGATCGAGGAAGAATGGACGAACTCCTCATGGGTAAGGTCCATCAGGTTATCCAGCACCAGCTGGTAGTTGCAGGGTGCAAAGATGGTCTCGCCGTCGCCGGCCCATTCCGGGGAGGAGAGCTGGTGCATGTCCGGCACAGTGTCCGGATCAGCGAGGGTGGGATCGCCCAGCCACACCCAGACGTAGCGGTGGCGTTCAACTACCGGGAAGGAAGGCACGGTAGCGCTGGGGTTGATCGTCTCCTGTGCAGGCATGGAGATGCAGCGGCCAGCGGAGTTGTAGACAATCCCGTGGTACGGGCACTGGATGCCGTCCCGACCGGTGGTTTTGCCCATGGACAGCGGTGCCAGCCGGTGCCAGCACGCATCGGCCAGGGCCACGGCCTTGCCGTCCTCGGTCCGGTAGAGTGCCAGCGGCCGGTCCGCAATCCGGCGGGACATCGGCTTGCGGGTTACTTCGTGGTCCCAGGCGGCGACGTACCAGGCGTTCAGCGGGTAGCCCAGCACCTTGGACGTGGTGGAACTGTGGGTCTGTGTGGTGGTTCCAGCGGCGGTCGTGACGGCGGTCATTGAGTTCCTTCCAGGAGCATCAGCATTGATGCGGCAGCTCAACTAACTATCAGCATAGATAGTTAGTGACATGCGCCACAGTATCTATGTCTATAGTGGTTAGGCAAGAGATTTCTTTTTCGGAGAAGAGGCCGCGATGAGCCTTCGGTACGCTCTGCTGGCGCTGCTGAACGTGGAGCCCATGACCGGCTATGACCTGTACAAGCAGTTTGAATCATCTGTTGGCTACGTGTGGCACGCTCCCGACTCGCAGATCTACCCGGAGCTGCGCCGCATGGAGCGGGACGGGCTGCTTGAGGGCGAGGAGGTCGCCTGGGGCACCAAGGGGCGCAAGCGGCAGTACCACGTGACCGGTGCCGGCCGGGAGGCCTTCCGGAACTGGATCAACACGCAGCTGGACTATCCGCGCGAGCGTGATCCCATGCATTTGAAGGCGGCGTACCTGGAATGGGCCGATCCGGACTCTGCCCGCAGCCAGCTCCAGGCCCACGCCGAACACTACGGCGCCCGCCTGATCCAGTGGCAGCAGAAGATCCAGGAGATCGACGGAGGTACCTCGGACATGCTCAACCGCCGCCTCGCCACGGTCCCCGCCGGTGACCACAGCCGGGTGGCCGCGTTCAAGCGGTTCACCTATGAGGGACTTACTTCCAGAGCGGAGTCCGAGATTGCCTGGGCCCGGCGCGGCCTGGCGCTGCTGGACGAGCTGTACCCGGACGGTGAGCCGCCGACGGCACCCTAGGCGGGCCGGGCACCCACAGCCATCCGCGCGATGACCCGGTAGCGCTCAGCGAGTTCTTCGGGCGACAGTTCCCCGTCCAGCCGGAACCACTGCGCCACGCCGGTGCACATGGTCACGACGGCGGTGCCCGCCTCGCGCGGGTGCGGTGCGGTGAAAATGCCTGCCGCCGTTCCTTCTTCCAGGATTCTGTCCATCAGATGCTGCTGCCGGTCGCGGGCGTCGATGTGCGCCGCACGTGCTTCCGGTTCCAGGCTGCGGATCTCGCTGAAGGCTATAAAGGCCTGGCCGCGCCGCCGGGCGTGGAAAAGCACCAGGCACTCAACCAGCAGGTCGAACTGCCGTGAGACGTCACTGCCCGCTTCCGCAACTGCCTGCTCGCTGCGGATCCACAGGTCGTTCATTGCATGGGAGGCGATGGCCACCAGCAGCGCCTGCTTCGACGGGTAGTAGTGGTACAGCCCCGGAACCGACAGCCCGGTCCGGGCAGCCAGCTGCCGGATGGTGGTTCCGTGATAGCCGTGCTCCATAAAGCACTCCATTGCGCTTGCCAGCATCGGCGGCAGATCGTCCACGCCGTAGTCGCGCCAGTCCGGGGCGGCCAGACGCGGGGGAGCGGAGCCGGCGGCCGGTTCGTGCGGTGCAGCTTTTGTCATCGGGTCTCTTCGCGTTCGAAAACCTTAGGTGTCCAAAGGGGGTTGACACTGCCTTGTGACGTTCTTCACACTACTTCTACCGAGCGATCGCTCGCAAGGTTGTTGCGGAACCATTACAGGGAAGCAGGCAGGCAGTGGAGGATATGACACTTTCACCGGCTTGGGCCGCGGCCTATCCCCCCGGACTGGCAACGAGACTTGAGGTCCCGGCCGCCTCGCTGGTGGACGCCTGGAAAGACCGGGTCCGGGCAAACCCGGAGGGCAAGGCCATTGCCTACTTCGACGGGCAGCTCACCGCCGCGCAACTCGACGGGCTCTCCGATGCCTTCGCCGCGGCCCTTCAGGACAAGGGGATTGGCCACGGCGACCGCATCGGGATCCAGCTGCAGAACATCCCGCAGTACGTGATCGCGTTCCTGGCGCTGTGGAAGCTGGGCGCCATCGCCGTCCTGATGAACCCGATGTACAAGGAACGCGAGCTGCGGCACCTGATTGAAGACTCCGGTGCCCGCGGCATCATTGCCGATGACTCGCTCTATCCGGCGACCGCTGCGGCGGCTGCCGGCAGCACCGTCGAATGGATCCTCACCACCTCCGGGCTCGAATACCAGAACCGCACGGATCCCCGGATCTTCGGCTCCGCCGAACCTGCGCAGCCCTCCCCGGACGGAGACATGGCAGCCTGGATTGCAGAATTCGCCGGGTGCACCCCGGACTCGCCCGCCCTGGGCCAGGACGACGTCGCAATGCTGGCTTACACGTCCGGCACCACCGGCGCGCCGAAAGGTGCGATGAACACCCACGGAAACATCCTCAACGTCGCGGCCACGTGCTCAGCGTGGATGGGGTTGCAGCCGGGGGACTCCGTCCTGGCCGTTGCACCGCTGTTCCACATCACCGGCGCCGTGATCGACGCCGCAACACCGCTGCTCGCCGGCACCACGCTGGTGATGGTGAACCGCACCGATCCGGCCGTGGTGGTTGATGCCTTTGCCGAGCACAAGATCACCTGCACCACCGGGTCCATCACGGTCTTCAACGCCATCTACCAGGTCCCGGACGCTGCGGCAGCGCACTTCGCCTCCGCCAAGACCCTCTACTCCGGCGGGGCACCGATCCCGCCGTCGACCGTGCACGCGTTCCAGGAGCGCTTCGGCGCGTACATCCATAACATCTTCGGCATGACGGAGACAACGTCGGCAGTCATCGGAGTCCCGCCGGGTGTACAGGCCCCCGTGGACCCTGCGAGCGGCAGCCTCTCCATCGGACTGCCGCTGCCCAACGTCACCGCCCGCATCATTGACGCTGCCGGAAATCCGCTGCCTGCCGGCGAACAGGGCGAACTCGAGCTCTCCGGACCGCAGATCGTCCCCGGTTACTGGAACAACCCCGACGCCACCGCCCGCACCATGCCCGGCGGCCGGCTGCGCACCGGCGACGTCGCCACCATGGACGAGTCCGGCTGGGTGTACATCGTGGACCGGATGAAAGACCAGATCAACGTCTCCGGCTACAAGGTCTGGCCACGGGAAGTGGAGGACGTGCTCTACGAACATCCGGCCGTCTACGAAGCAGCCGTCGTCGGAATGCCCGATGCGTACCGCGGCGAAACCGTCGTCGCGTACGTTTCGCTGAAACCCGGCCGCACCGCGACCGAAGAAGAACTGATTGCCTTCACGAAGGAACGCCTGGCCGCCTACAAATACCCGCGGTCTGTGTACGTGATCGATGACCTGCCCAAAACGCAGACCGGCAAGATCCGCCGCCGGGAACTGCGTGAGATCCCACAGGAAGGATGATCCGTGGCAACTGACCGTGGGCTCCAAGAAAAACTCCAAGGAAAAACAGCAATCGTCACCGGCGCGAGCCGCGGGATCGGGCTCGCCATTGCCCGCGACCTCGTAGCCCACGGCGCACGTGTCTGCATCACGGCCCGGCGCAGCGACGCGCTGAAGGAAGCCGCAGCGCAATTCCCTGACGGCAGTGTCATCGCCGTAGCCGGAGCCTCCGATGATCCGGTCCACCGCGCCGATGTCCTGGACACGGTCGCAAAGGAATTCGGCGGACTGGACATCCTGGTCAACAACGCCGGAATCAATCCGGTTTATGGTCCACTCGTGGAAATGGATCTGGACGCCGCACGGAAGATCTTCGAGGTCAACGTCCTCGGTACCCTCGCCTGGGTGCAGGACACCGTGGCCCACCCCGGCCTGGGGTTCCGCGAACGCGGCGGATCGGTGGTCAACCTGTCCTCAGTCTCGGGAGACACCCCGTCACCGGGCATTGGGCTCTACGGCATCAGCAAGGCCGCTGTGTCCCACCTGACCCGGTCCCTCGCCGTCGAACTGGGCCCGGAGATCCGTGTTAACGCCGTTTCTCCGGCCGTGGTGAAGACCCGCTTCTCCCGGGCCCTGTATGAAGGCAAGGAAGAGGCCGTCACCGCTGCCTATCCGCTCGGGCGGCTCGGAACACCCGAGGACGTTGCTTCCGCCGTCACCTACCTGGTCTCCCCGGACGCCTCCTGGGTGACCGCGCAGGTTCTGACGCTCGACGGCGGCCTGCTGGCTGCTGGGGGTACCGCCTGATGAGCGCCCCCGCACAGACTGTCCCCAGCCGTGAAACCGTTCAGGACCTGCGCCGGCGCACCCGCGCGTTCATCCGGGACGTGGTTGTTCCTGCCGAACCTGTTCCGGGGGATGCCCTGGCAGAGTCCGAGCGGGCTAGGCTTCAGCAGGCCGCCAAGGACGCCGGTGTCTTCGCCCCGCACGTGCCGGTGGAGTACGGCGGCCAGGGACTGCCGCT
Organism: Arthrobacter sp.; assembly: GCA_040274025.1. GTDB lineage: Bacteria > Actinomycetota > Actinomycetes > Actinomycetales > Micrococcaceae > Arthrobacter_B. Next base: position 82,695 of record JBELZL010000009.1, read on the forward strand.
TCAGGACTGGCCGGAAATCTTCGAGGAAGCCGGCTACTCGCCGATTGGCCCAACGGCCCTGAACTGCATGGCCCCGGATGAAGGCAACATGCACATGCTCGAACTCATCGGCACGCCGGAGCAGAAGCAGCAGTACCTGGTGCCGCTGGCCGCCGGGGACGTACGCTCCTGCTTCGGAATGACGGAACCGCATCCGGGCGCCGGATCTGACCCCGACGCGCTGCAGACCACAGCCCGCAAGGGCGAGGACGGCTGGCTTATCAACGGCCACAAGCGGTTCACCTCCGGTGCGATCGGCGCCGGTTTCTGCATCGTCATGGCCCGGACCGAGGCCGGCGGCGATACCCCGGCAGGCGCCACCATGTTCCTGGTGGACATGGACAACCCCGGCGTGCGCGTCGGGGAACTGATCCACACCATCGACCGGACCATCGGGGGCGGACACCCGCACATGTACTTCCAGGACTGTGCGGTGCCGGAGTCCGCGGTGCTGGGCGAGGTGGGACTGGGCTTCAAATACGCCCAGGTCCGGCTTGGCCCTGCCCGGCTCACCCACTGCATGCGCTGGCTGGGCCTTGCCCGGCGCTCGCTGGACATTGCGCTGGACCGTACCGGCCGCCGGGAGATCTTCGGCTCCCGCCTGAGCGATCTGGGACTGGCGCAGGAACTGATTGCGCAGAGCGTCATCGACATTGAAACGTCCGCTGCCATCATCACGCGCACCGCCGAGATGCTGGCTGTTGATCCGAAGGCCGGTTCGGCCATGTCCTCTGTAGCCAAGGTGCACTGCTCCGAGGCGGTGTACCGGGTCATTGACCGTTGTGTGCAGCTGTGCGGCGGGGACGGCGTCTCCGACGGGCTGCCGCTGGCCCAGTACCTCAATGAAGTCCGGCCGTTCCGGATCTACGACGGGTCGAATGAAACGCATAAATGGGCCATTGCCCGGCGGGCCTCGGCCCGGCGGCGTAAGGAAGTGGAGGCCGGTGCGCCCTACCAGGGGGACGCCGTCGTCCGCGGGGAGCAGGACCAGTGAGCGGCCTGCACACCCGTGCTGACGGGACTGAAGTGGTGGCAACGGCGTCGGAGGCTGCCGCGTTAGAGCGGCCGCCGCTGCTGGTGCTCGACGCCGTGACCGGCTTCCTGGACGAGCACGGACTTGGCAGCGGTGAGCTTGCCTGGGAACGCATCGGTGACGGGCAGTCCAACATCACCTACCGGATCACCCGCGGCGGGGAATCGTTTGTGCTGCGCCGCGGCCCGCGTCCGCCGCTTCCCCGGTCCACGCATGACATGGTCCGGGAAGCCCGGGTCCAGCAGCTGCTGGGTGATGAGGGGATTCCGGTGCCGCGGATCCTGGCGGTCTGCAGCGACGAGACCCTGCTGGGTGTGCCGTTCTACGTCATGTCCTACCTGGACGGGCACGTCATTACGGCTTCCGCTCCGGAGCATCTGGACACGCCGGAGCAGCGCGGAGACATCAGCCGCGCCGTCGTCGAGACCCTGGCCCGGCTGCACAGCGTGGACGTGACCCGCCCGGAGCTCTCCGGCCTGGGCCGGGCGGAGGGATACCTGGAGCGGCAGGTCATGCGTTTCGCCGGGCTGTGGGAAGCGAACACCCTGCGGGATGTGCCCCTGGTGGCGCAGGTCGCGCAGGAACTGGGAGCCAGCGTACCGGCGTCGCAGCGGGCTTCGGTGGTGCACGGCGACTATCGGCTGGGGAACCTGATGTTCGGGCGGCAGCAGCCGGCGGCCGTCACGGGGATCCTGGACTGGGAGATGGCTACCCTGGGCGATCCGCTGGCGGACCTGGGCTACCTCGCCGCGACCTACGCGGAACCCGGAGCTGAGTCCACGGTGATGGACCTGACGTCCGTGACCAGGCAGCCCGGGTACTGGAGCCGGGACCAGCTGGTTTCCGGGTATGCGGACCGAACCGGTCTTGATGTGAGCGCCCTGCCCTGGTACCAGGCGCTGGCGCTGTGGAAGTCGGCCATTTTCTGTGAAGCGATCTACACGCGGTATCTCAAGGGCGAACGCCCGGGGGATACCTTCGGTCCCACCCTCGAAGAGGGCGTCCCCCTGCTGCTTGAAACCGCAGCCGAAACCCTGCGGCGGAGCTAACTCCCCGCCGCAGGGTGGGGCCCGCGGCTACTGCTCCAGCTTCATCGCCTTGCGCAGGGTCAGCGCTCCGCCGCCCTGCATCACTGCGCGGCGGTAGATCTTCTCGCCGAAGCGCAGCAGCGCGTAGGCGGCAGCCAGGGCGATGGCCAGGGATACGAACGTCTCCCACAGCGGAATCTCGCCGCTGAGCATGCGCACCGGCATGGCCACCGTGGAGATCACCGGGACGAAGGACGCCACAACCAGCAGCTGTCCTTTGGCGAACAGCCCCGCGAAGAGCGCCGCGATGATGACGGTCAGCACCGGACCGGAGCTGTTGTTCAGGTCCTCGGAGCGGGAAGCCATCGAACCGAGCATGGCCCACAGGGACGCCAGGATCAGGAAGCCCACCAGGAAGAAGACCAGGAACCAGCCCGATGCCGGAATGATGGTGCTCACCGAGTCCGCCGTTCCGGTGAAGGTCAGGGCCAGCAGGGCAGCACCGGCGTAGAGGGCCAGCTGGATCATGGCCAGGATCGTGTTGCCGGCAACCTTGCCGTAGAGCAGCTGGCGGATCGGAATGGCGGTGGCCAGGATTTCCACCACGCGGTTCTGCTTTTCTTCCAGCACTGAAGTCGCGATCGCCATGCCGAAGATGATCGCCGCCATGTAGAACAGGAAACCGAAGACGAACCCGGTGAACTGGGCAACGAACTGGTTTTCCGCGTCGCCGTTCAGCAGCGCGGTCTCGAACTCGCTGCCTTCCAACAGTGCTTCGGACGTGGTGCCGGCTTCAGCCGCATTGATTTCCAGGGCATAGGCGCGAAGAGCCTCGGCAATGCCCTGCTGCAGGCCCGTGGACAGTTCCTCGTTGCCGGTCAGGGTCCACTTGCCGTCCGCGCCGCGGATCAGCGCGGCGTCGGCTTCTTCGCTGCTGACCAGTTCCTCGGCAGCCTCCGCGCTGGAAGCTTCCACCGCCTCGAAGCTGGTATTGCCGCCGTCGGCCTGGCCTGCCTCATGAGCGGCATCAACGACGGCGGTCGCCGCGGAATCGCTGACGGCCACTGTGTACTCCTCCGCCTTGGTGCTCATGTAGGCGTTGAAGACCACGACGCCGACTATCAGTACCAGCGTGACCAGCGTGGAGATCAGGTAGCTGCGGTCGCGGGCCTTGACCATGACCTCGCGGAGGGTGACGATCGCCCACGCCGGGGTGGGCCGGGAAACGGTGCTCATGCTGCGGTGACCTCACGGTAGATTTCGCTCAGGGACGGACGGATCGGGGCGAATTCCTCAACGGAACCCCGGGTTAGGGCGGTGGCCAGCAGGCGCTGGCGCGCGTCGTCGTCGTCGAACTGGAGGATGGCAGTGGGGCCGGCGACGTCGAGGACCCGCACCCCGGGTTCGTCGCGTACCCAGCCCGCGTCCGGGGAAATGGTGAGCCGGTGCCGGTTCACGGCCTGTGCCCGCAGGTCATCCCCGGTGCCGGAGGCAATGACCTTGCCCTGCTGCAGCACAACCATGTTGTCGCAAAGCCGGTCCACCAGGTCCAGCTGGTGGCTGGAGAAGAGCACCGGAACTCCGGCGGAAGTGCGTTCGCGCAGCAGTTCCACCATTGAATCCACGGCCACCGGGTCCAGGCCGGAGAACGGTTCATCCAGGATCAGCACGGACGGCTTGTGCAGAAGCGACGCCGCGATCTGCACCCGCTGCTGGTTGCCCAGGGAGAGCGACTCCAGCTTGTCCTTGGTGCGTCCGCCCAGGCCAAAGCGTTCCAGCAGCTCGATCGCGCCCTTCCGCGCGGCGGGGCCGCTCATCCGGTGAAGCTGGCCCAGATAGACCAGCTGGTCCAGGATCGGCTGCTTGGGGTACAGGCCGCGCTCCTCCGGCATGTAGCCGAAGCTGGAGCGTGCCTCAGCGGTCAGCGGTTCGCCGTCGAGCAGGATCTCTCCCGCCGTAGTGCTGAGTACGCCCATGATCATGCGCATGGTGGTGGTCTTGCCGGCACCGTTGGCGCCGACGAACCCGGTCATTTGGCCCGAAGGGATGTCAAAAGTCACCGAATCAACGGCGGTCTTGTCACCGAACCTTCGGGTGAGATTGCGGACCTGCAGCATGGGGGACTGCTCCTTTTCCCGGCAAGCCGGACAGCTGTGGAAGATTAACTGCCTTAAGCCTATGGATTGGAGCACGACGGCGGATCGGCCGTTCGGGGGAAGCTGCGGGTTACCCCTCGCGGCCGGCCTCACCCGGAAGAATGAGTCCGGATTCGTAGGCGAAAACCACGGCCTGTGCCCGGTCCCGCACCTGGACCTTGCCCAGCAGGTTGGAAACGTGCGTTTTGACGGTCGCTTCCGCAACGAACATGCGGGAAGCGATTTCAGCGTTGCTCAGCCCCGCTGCCACCAGCTCCAGCACCTCCCGCTCGCGCGCGGTCAGGGAGGCGAGGAGCTTCTGCTGGGCCGGGTCCGGCTGCGGTACCACCGGGGCGGGACCTGCGGGAGCGCCGGCCGCGCTGCGCTCGGCCTCCAGCTGGCGGGCAAAACGTTCGATCACCCGCACAGTCACCTCCGGAGCAAGCAGTGCGTGCCCGCAGGCAACCGAGTGGACTGCGCCAACCAGGTCATCGGGATCGGCGTTCTTGAGCAGGAACCCGCTGGCTCCGGCCTGGATGGCGTCAAAGAGGTAATCGTCGCGTTCAAAAGTGGTGAGGATGATGACCTTGGCGCGGTCCGCCGCCACGATCTGCTCGGTGGCCCGGATGCCGTCCAGCACGGGCATCTGGACATCCATCAGGATGATGTCCACGTCATTGGCCGCCGCGAAGTCCACGGCTTCCTGCCCGTTGGCTACCTCGCCCACTACTTCGATCTCATCTTCAACCGAGAGCATCATGGCGAAGCCGGCGCGTACCAGCGCCTGGTCGTCAGCAAGCAGAACACGGATCGGTTCCATTAAGTCCTCAGAGTTACCCGGCCGGCCCGACGCCGCCCCCGGATTACGATAGCGGCTTCCCGGGGCCGGCGGGTAAAGCGTGTTAGCGCAGCGTAAAACGGACCCGTACACGCCAGCCGCCGCCGTCGCGGGGGCCAATGTCCGTGATTCCGCCGTGCAGGGCGGCACGTTCGCGGATTCCGCGCAGCCCGTAGCCGGTGCCGCCGGTGCCCGGCCGGGGACGGCCGTCGTCGACCGTTTCCACTTCAACCCAGCGCAGGGAAGGTGCCTCCGGAGCTGCCGGTGTGCTGCCGCTTCGCAGGGCGACGACGGCGCTTCCAGCCGTGGAATGGCGCCGGATGTTCGCCAGGGACTCCTGGATGGTCCGGTAGACGGAGAGCGCGAGCGGCGCGGAGAGGTTTTCCAGCACGCCGGGTTCGTGCTCTGTCCGGTGGAACTTCACGTCCAGGCCGTTGTTGCGGTAGTCCTCCACAAGCTGGGGAATCTCATCCAGTCCGGGCTCCGGCTGGCGCTGCGCCGGTCCGTCCGTTTCCGCATCGGAAGAGCGCAGGACGCCAAGCAGGGAACGCATCTCCGCGACGGCATCCCGGCTGGAAGACTCGATGGTCTGCAGCGCACCGGCCGCGGCGTCGGGCTTCTTTTCCAGGACCCGGCGGGCTGCACCGGCTTGGATACCGATCACCGAGATATGGTGCGCGACGACGTCGTGCAGTTCCCGGGCGATGCGCAGGCGTTCCTCGATGACTGCTTTACGGGCCAAATCCGCCGCCTGGGCCTCAAGCTGGAGCGCCTGTTCGGCCAGTTGCTCGCGCTGGTGGGCGCTGCGCCAGGAGTTCCAGCCGAACATGATCGCCCCGCCGAAGTAGGCGGCGTTGAGCATAAAGGAATACAGCACATAGGAAGTCAGCGGGGGGAACAGCGCAACGGGGTCATTGGACTCGATGTTGAACGCCTTCAGGATTTCGTCGTAGCTGCTGGAGAGAGTGAAGCCCAGGACGATCCACAGGAACATGGCGGTGACCACCACGGTGACTGCGAGCCACAGTGCCCGCCGGTTCCGCGCCCACGCCACCGCACTGTAGAGGGAAGCGAAATAGGCTGCCTGGAAGCCCAGGGTCTGGCTGATCGGCGGCATGGTGACGCCCACAATGACGAAAGTTGCCGAGCCGAGCAGCATCACGGTAATCGGGAAGCGGCGCCGGAAGACCAGGAAAACAAAAATGGACGCCTGCACCAGTTGATGGATCCACGGATTCCCGATGTCCCCGTCGCCAAATGCGAACCCGCGCATGAATTCCAGCATCACCGCGCTGAGCAGGAGCGCGATGAGCACGCCGATGACGTCGCGGCGGTACCCCTCCGGCCCGGGTGCGGGGCGTTCCCAGTCGTCTTCCGAGTTCCAGGGAAGGCTGAGCCGGAACCTGCGGATCCGTCCTGCCAGGCTGCGAAGCAACTCTCCGGACGCCGCCGATTTCTTCTCCTGCACAGCTGGGCCGGCTGTGTTCGTCCCGGACGGCTGGGTTTCGATCATGGCCAACAGTCTAAATCCGGGAGGGCCCTTCCGGATCCGCCGTACGGCGGAACCGGAAGGTTATGAATGCCGGCGCACAACCGGCTCCGTGCCTGCTGACAAGTGCCTTTGGATGCCCGGAGTGGTTTACTTCGACAAAGGACTAAAGTCCTTTCACCGCTGTGCTGGACAAACCGTAAGGACGAGGATGTTTGCTGCTGAGGGCCAGGACCTGCTGCCGGATTTGGTGTCCCTGCGCCGGGATATCCACCGCGAGCCCGAGGTGGGCCTGCACCTGCCGCGGACCCAGCAGAAGATCCTGGATGCCCTGGACGGGCTGGGACTGGAGATCACCACCGGCAAGTCGCTCAGCTCCGTGACCGCTGTGCTGCGCGGCGGTGAAGACGGCCCGTCGGTGCTGCTGCGCGGAGACATGGATGCGCTGCCGGTTCAGGAGCTCACCGACCTGGAGTACGCCTCGACCAACGGTGCCATGCATGCCTGCGGCCATGACCTCCACGTCGCCGGCCTCGTCGGTGCGGCCCGGCTGCTCGCTGCGCAGCAGCGGGATATTTCCGGGAACGTCATCTTTATGTTCCAGCCCGGTGAAGAGGGCGACGGCGGCGCCGGGCTGATGATCGAGGAAGGCGTCCTGGAGGCGGCCGGGGAAAAGCCTGTCGCCGCGTACGGCATTCATGTGCGTCCCGGTCCCCTGGGCGTGTTCCGGACCCGGCCAGGCACGCTCATGGCCGGAGCCAACGAGCTGCGGATCACCGTTCACGGTTCCGGCGGGCATGGCTCCCAGCCGCACAACGCCCTGGACCCAGTGCCGGCCCTGGTTGAAATCGCCGCTGCGCTGCAGGTGATGGCCACCCGGAAGTTCTCCGTCTTCGACCCGGTTGTCCTCACCGTCACCCAGCTTGAAGCCGGCCGCGCCATCAACGTCATCCCCGACACTGCCCGCCTCGGCGCCAGCGTGCGCACGCTCTCCGCGGAATCCGTGGACCGGCTGATCGTTGAAACCAAGGCGCTCGCGGACGGCATCGCCGCGGCCCACGGCTGCACTGCGGAAGTCACCTTCGAGATCCTCTATCCCATGACTGAGAACGATCCGTCACGGACCTTTGAGGCGATACGGGAGCTGAGGGAAATGTTCGGAGAGGAGCGCGTCATCCAGTCGCGTGACCCGCTGATGGGTTCCGAGGACTTCTCCCTGGTGCTGCAGAAGATCCCCGGTGCGTTCCTTTTCCTGGGGGCGACGCCGCCTGAGGTGGATCCGGAAACTGCTGCGTGGAACCATTCCCCGCGGGTGCTCTTTGACGATTCAGTCCTTGCTGACCAGGCTGCTGCCCTGGCCGAACTGGCCTTCAACCGGCTGACCTAGTTCCCGCTAGCCGGCGTCCGGGTTCCGGATGAGGTTCGGCTGGACATCAGTACGGTCGACTAACCGGCCGGGGCTGTTGTATAACTTCTCGCCCGGGCAGCAGCCTAACCGGGGCGAAACATTAGGTGTGGCCAGACCATCCCAGTAGCGTGAGTGAGCAATTTACTTCGGTGCCTAACGGCACAGCTCTACAGAAAGGGGGGTGGCGGCATGGCTGCGAACACCGGAACCGAACCCTCACTCAAAAAGGTCCTTGGCCGCATCGACGTCCTGGCCCTCGGCTTCGGCGCCATGATTGGCTTCGGCTGGGTCGTATTGACAGGAGACTGGCTCTCCAGTGCCGGCACCGGCGGAGCCATCCTGGCCATGCTCACCGGCGGAGCCATTATGGCCATCGTCGGCCTGACCTATGCGGAACTGTGCGCTGCGATGCCCAAGGCAGGCGGCGAGCACAACTACATCCTGCGGGCCATGGGCCCGCGCACGTCCTTCATCGGCTCCTGGGCGATCATCGGCGGCTATGTCACCATCGTGGCGTTCGAAGCCGTCGCGCTGCCCCGGACCGTGCAGTACATTTTCCCGAACCTCAGCCAGATCCCGCTCTGGACCGTTGCCGGGTTTGAAGTGCACCTGACGTGGGCGCTGGTAGGCGCGGTCGCCGCCGTCGTTATCACCTGGATCAATATCCGGGGGGTGAAGGAAGCCGGAATCGTGCAGACCTTTGTGGTCCTGTTCCTCCTGGCCATCGGCGTCGTCATGATCTTTGGCTCCTTCTCCGGCGGCAGCGCCGCCAACATGGAGCCCTGGTTCACCGGCGGCATGAACGGGTTCTTCGCCGTGCTCGTGGTGGTGCCGTTCCTGTTCATCGGCTTTGACGTAATCCCGCAGTCTGCGGAGGAAGTGAACATCCCCGCACGGCAGATCGGCCGGCTCGTGGTTGTCTCGGTCATCCTGGCGACCATCTGGTACGTCATGGTCATCCTCACCACGTCCTCTGCCATGCCAGCATCGGAGCTGGCCGGCACGGACATTGCGACGGCGGATGCCGTCGGTGCGATGTTCGGTTCGGACTTCATGGCGAAGATCCTGATCGCCGGCGGCATTGCCGGCATCCTCACGTCCTGGAACTCACTGCTGCTCGGCGCATCCCGCCTGATGTATTCGCTGGCCCGTTCCGGCATGCTGCCGGCATGGTTCGGGCGGCTGCACCCGAAGTACCACACCCCGCACAACGCACTGCTGTTCATCGGCGGGCTTAGCGTGCTGGCTCCGTTCGGCGGTGCTGAGATGCTCGGCTGGCTGGTGGACTCCGGAGCACCCAGCATCGTGCTCGCCTACACTCTGGTAGCTGTGTCCTTCCTGATTCTGCGCCGCCGCGAGCCGAGCATGGACCGGCCGCTGCGCGTGGGAGGCAAAGGCAGGGGCGGCATCGTGATTGGCGTTGCCGCTGCCGTCCTGGGCACCGCGCTGTTCAGCCTCTACATGCCCGGCATGCCCGCAGCACTGGGGGCTGAACCCTGGCTGCTGTTCGGGGCGTGGTGGGTTATTGGCCTGATCTTGTTCTTCCGGGTGCCCGGCGGCGTTAAGGCCGGTCCGGATGCAGAGGACCATGTTCTCGCCAAACTCCGGGCCCGCGCGGGAGCGCGCTCCTAGCCTGCGCAGCCCATAACGAGAGGCGGCGGCTCCCCTGCGGGAGAGCCGCCGCCTCTCGCCGCGCTCAGCTCAGTTTGTGCAGCGCATCGGCCCGGTGGACCGCATGCAGGGAAGTGGCATCACTGCGCACCTTGTACTGCGGCTCATCTTCCGAACACAGCCGCCGGCGTCCCATGAACTCGAAATCCGAGGTGTGGACTTCGGTGATTTCCCCCGTGACGGCGCCATTGCGGGAGTTCCACCGCACCCTGTCGCCCACATTAAAATGCTCACTCATGCCCAGAGTCCTACCACCACCGGCACCGGCATGTAACGAGTAGCGCCGCGTATCGGAACGAGCCGGAACCGAAACGCAGGTCACAGTTCACCCCCACGATGTTACTGATGAGTAATATGGCGGCATGCACCTGATCTTCCGAACGCTCCTGCTGCTCCTGACCGCCCGGCGGCGCCGGCCCAAACTGGACCTCTTCGAGACCGCCTCGCTCCCCATGCGGGTCCTGCCCACTGACCTGGACTTCGCGAACCATGTCAACAACGGCATGTACCTGTCCCTCATGGACCTGGGGCGGTTCGACCTGATGATCCGCAGCGGCTTCTGGAAACTTATGCGCCGCAGGGGCTGGGGACCGGTCATCAGCAACGAGACCATCAGCTTCCGCAAGTCGCTGGAGCCGTGGCAGCGCTACAGCATCGAAACCAGGATCATCGGCTTTGACGACCGCGCCATCTACTTTGAGCAGCGCATGGTGGTGGACGGCGAGATCTACGCCAGCGCGTTCATCGCCACCCGGATGCTCTCCAAGAAGGGTCCCGTTACCAACGAGGAAATCTTCGAGGCAGTTGGCCGCCGTCCGCCGGAAGACCTGGTGCTGCCGGAGTGGATCGCCGACTGGCGGGCTAACGTTGCCCTGCCGGGAACACGCCGTCCCGCCCCGCACGCCTGGGCAGCCTGACCTACCCTTGACTGCGTCAGCGCACTGACCGAGCCTGAGGATAACCGCCAAGCGGCGATCAGCGTGATGGATTCGGAGGTGCCCGCCGTGCGGCTGACCGTAAACACTTTCCTGAGCATCGACGGTGTCATGCAGGGCCCGGGTGGGGCGGATGAAGACCCATCCAACGGGTTCGACCGGGGCGGCTGGCTGGTGCCCCTGGCAGACGATGAGATGGACGGGCTGGTTTCCGGCTGGTTCCGGCAGGCCGATGCCCTCCTGCTGGGCCGGACCACGTACGAAATGATGCAGCCGTACTGGGAGCTGGTGACTGATCCGTCCGACGTGGTGGCTGATTCCCTCAACCACCTGCCAAAGTATCTGGTGTCCAGCACCCTCACGGATCCAACATGGCACAACACCACGGTCATCAGCGGGGATCCGCTGCGCGCGGTCGCCGAGGTCAAGAAGCGGGGCCACGGGGAGCTGCAGGTCCACGGCAGCTACCGCCTGGCACGGGCACTGCACGACGCCGGGCTGGTCGACGAATACCGGCTGCTGATCTTCCCAGTAGTGGTGGGTGCGGGGAAGCGGTTGTTTGAGGATGCAGCGGCGCCGTCGTCCTTTATGGTCACCGGATCACATGTGACGAAGTCCGGAGTTGTGGCGCTGTCCCTGCTGCCGCGTCCGTTTAGGGCCGCCGACATGCCGCTTGACGGCTAGGACTAGGCGCCCCGGCGGGCCAGCAGCACGTTGTCATGGATGACGGCTTCCTGCCCCTCAGGACCGTGGACGGTCCGGGCAGTCGCCTCCGCGGTCTCGATGATCCAGCCCCGGGCGGCAAGGCCGAGTTCCGCGGCCAGCTCGGGCGCGGTGGGCAGCGCGGGGTCAGGAGCAGGGTGCCGGCCCCAGGGCGGAAAACCCTGGTGCCCGACGACGAGGAGGCGGCCGCGCGGGGCCACCGCGGCGGCGGCGCGCATCAGGATCTGGTTGCGCGGAAGATCGGTGGGGGAGTGGAGGTATTGGGCACAGACCAGGTCGTAGCCGGGATCCGTGCCGGGGTCGGTAGCGGACCACGCGGCCAGGTCGGCCTCGATCAGAGTGAGCTTAGCTGCCACGCCTGCGTCCCTGGCGTGTGCCGCAGCCCGCTCCAGCGCGACGGCGGATATGTCCAGGCCTGTGACGTCCCAGCCCTGCTTGGCTAGCCATACGGCGTCGGCGCCCTCGCCGCAGCCGAGCTCCAGTGCGGTTCCCGGGTTCAGGCCTTCGACTTCCCGCACCAGAAGCGCGTTGGGGTTCCCGCTCCAGACCTGGGTGCGTTCACGGTAGAACCCGTCCCAGAATTCGTGCGGCGGCGGAAAGACGGAGTCTTCCGGGGCGGCGTGCTGATGGGACTGGTTTTCCTGCATGCTTGAACTCTAGTTCCGGGCTGCGCGGCGTACCAAGACAGCCTGGCAGGCATAGGAAAGGCCGGGCACCTTCCCCTAGAGGGTTGGTGTCCGGCCTTCCCGTCGTCGGTGGTGCGCTTAGCGGCTTGCCGCTCCTAGTGCTGCGAGCGGCGGCTCCGGCCTGCCAGGAGCAGGGCCAGCGGGATAAGCAGCAGAGCCACCGGGATCAGGACCGCCAGGATGGCGGGGGAGCGAAGCAGCTCGCCCGGTGTCATGGCGGAGGTGCGCTCCATCATGGTGTCTGCGCCGGTGGAGATCTCCCCGTTGCCGTCGGCCAGTGTTGCGGTACCGTCGGCGAGCTTGCCGTTGCCCTCGGCCAGATCGGCAGCACCGGTCCGCAGTGTGGTGGTGCCGTCCTTGAGCGTCTTGGCACCGTCGTCGAGCCTGGCCATGCCTTCATTCAGGGAATCGGAGCCGGAGAGCAGGCGTCCCGTGCCGTCAGCGAGCTTCGCGTTGCCTTCGGAGAGCGTGTAGGCGCCGGCTTCGAGGGTGCCGAGGCCCTGGT